>JBEKIG010000003.1:0-191676 GCA_050011875.1 Nitrososphaeria archaeon | reverse complement strand
ACAGATTTGGAGAAGGCAAATTCTTTATAAAAGAATGCAATTTAGGAACAGAAGCAATACAAACACCTGAGGGGATTATAAGAAACGTTTCTACATGCGACATCATTGTATCCAAAAAGGCTTAAACCCAAAGATACAAAGACCTAAAATATATTGCAAGCAATGAGGCATGCTAGACTCTATCATATTTTTTATTTTAGAAAGAAATTTTATATCTAGTACAACTACGATTTGATCGTAAATATGACAAAGGATGCTGTTTCCCTCGCAGATTTAAGAGAATGCGATCCTTCTAACATAATGGAGCTTTATCCAGAGGATCTGACACTTCTTGACCACATAATATCCTACTTTTACCTATTGGACGTATCGACGGTATATCTTGCTGTAATGAATAAAGTAGACCCTTCGAAGACAAAGAATATCGATTACCTAAAGAAAAGGCTCTAAAAGAATTAGGTTATCTGGATATACTCCCTCTTTAGTTGCGAATCTTAAAGAGATTATGTAAATTATTTATGTTGCCTTTACTTAACTTAAGTTGTGGAAGATACGGACATAGCTGTTATGGCCGATGGAGAAGGATACAGGTTACCGTATTTAATTCTACCCTATCTACCAGAATATGTTTTAGCGCTAGGGATAGGAGATCAATCAGAGCCAAAAATAGGTTGGTTGAACGTGATTAACGCTATAAATGAAATAGAGATTTTTATGGAGGGAAACTGCGGGCACAAGCGGCCAAGCGCTAGGAAATCGTGCACCTACCAGCATGTAGAGTCCTCTCAACCTGAAAAAAAGAGGTTTCCTATCAATTACGTAACTATGACACGAAGGAAAATTTGTTTTCATAAATGAGATTCAGGTGACTAAAATTGCGTGTTTTGATGCTATCTTGGGAGTATCCACCTAATATTATCGGTGGCATAGCTAGACACGTTAATGAGCTTTCAAAATTTCTTGTAAAGAAAGGCGTCGATGTTACAGTGATAACTCCAGAGACACATGGAAGTCAACTTACTGAAACAAGGGATGGAATCCATGTAGTTCGTACACAGATACAAATTCCGGCACCAAATTTCTACAATTGGATATATTTAATGAATCATTTCTTCAGCAAGAAAATTGCTCAGCTGATCAAAGATTATGGTTCCTTCGATATCGTTCATGGTCATGATTGGATGGTTGTCCCTTCGGCTAGTGAAGCTAAACTCTACACTTCCTCTATTTTTGTTTTAACATTTCATAGCCTAGAATTTAGAAGGAGCCTGGGTTCGAAGACGTTAGAATCTATGATGATCGAAAGTATTGAATGGTGGGGCTCATACGATTCTTCAAAAATAATAGTGTGTAGTAATTCGATGAAGAACGATGCGATGCAGAAGTTCAGCATAAATCCCAGTAAGATAAGTGTTATTCCAAACGGTATTGATTCTGAGAGGCTAAATATTAATGTTGAAGTGTCAAAAACCAGGGAAAGCTACGGCGTATACTGGAAGGAACAGATGATCCTTTTTGTAGGGAGACTAACAGCTCAAAAAGGCTGCGAATACCTTATTAGAGCGATGCCACAGATTTTGAGTAAATATAACGCCAAGCTATTAATTGTAGGGGATGGTCCATCCAGAAGCTACCTGGAATCCGAAGCCTCACGTCTAGGAGTTTCAAATAGGGTTATTTTTACTGGGTTTCTCTCAGATGTAGAAATGGTCAAACTGATGAAGAGCACGGACGTCCTTGTCGTCCCCTCCATATACGAGCCATTTGGAATAGTTGCTTTAGAGGGGATGGCTGCCGGTGTTCCTGTCGTTGCAAGTGGTATCGACGGTTTGTCCGAAATTATTAGTCATGAGGAGAACGGAATAAAGGTCTTTCCGCAGAACCCGTCTTCGATCTTCTGGGGTGTCGACAGGGTTCTTTCTGACCGTGGTCTAGCAGAACATTTGAAAGAGAAGGGTAGAGAAAGTATTGAGAAAGAATTTTCGTGGTCTATCATCGCTGAAAAAACTTTAGATTTATACAAGGGTGCAATAAATGAGAGGAATAATAAATAAATTCATGACTCTCTTTTTGAAAATGTGCCCGTAATCTGCATTTAAAAAATGGTGTCAGATCAGATGATTTATTCATTTTTAAACACAGAATATTCTATAACCTAAATTTTTGTCATCAAACCCCTACCTCAGAGAGTGGCTTCTGTGGGGATGAACGCGTTTGGCTAATACGACTAGATTTCCTTTTATCGCCTGAGGACTACGGTCATCCCTTATTCTATGCCGTACATCTTCGCATGCTCCTTCCTAGCCGCAACACCTAGGACGACGCATGCCTGCTCTGGTGGCACGGGGTTGACATATATGCCTGACCCCAGTTCCAATCCTGCATACGTTGTAAGCCTAGGATACACTTCTATGTGCCAATGCAGCTGTTTCGTTGTCCTTTTTTCAGGAGATATATGGAAAACTAGATTAAATGGGACATCGCCGACTGTTGCACCTAGGGCCCCCATCATGATCTTTAGCATCTGTGCTAGGTCGTCGACTTTGTCTGAGCTTATTTCAGAAAATTTTGTCTCATGTTTTATTGGATATATCCAGAATTCGTAGGGATTAAAGGAAGCCCATGGTGTGATGGCTATAAAGTACTTTGAAGTGTAGATATTTCTTGGACCACCGGTTTCAGATCTGATAATATTACAGTGTAGGCACCTTCCAAACGTCGGATGCCTTTCTATGCTTGATATTTCACTTAATATTAGAGGAGGAATGTTTTGGGTTGTAACTATCTGTACATGTGGATGCTTTATTGATGCGCCCGCCTCTTTTCCATTATTTATAAAGATCGAAATGTATCCGACACCCTTAACTTTGTTACCGTACAAGTATTGCACCATATCGTTTAAAATGTTAATCAGTCCTGACCATTGCTCTTTAGAAAAATTTATGAATTTATCATCGTGGTTTGGTGTTGGAACAACAATATAGTGATGTCCATATGCGGGCTCGCTCTCTATCGGGTAGTTGGTATGTTCAGCTTCTGGTTCGGGTGAGACTATAGGGTACTTGTTGGGAAAAACTCTGACAGTCCAATTTTTGACTCTCTCTTCTTCACTGTCCTGTTTCTTTATGTACATGTTGTTTTCATATATTATCGTATATATCGACGGAGGAGTTAGATTTTCGTTTCCTGGGCAAAAAAAACAGACCCCTTCCTCCTTCTCTTCTCTCGGAACCTTAAAGTCTGAAGGTCTTTTAGCTCTTCCAGGCTCTATTACGACCCACCTATCGACAAAGTAGTCCTTTCTAATTTCTCCCGTATCCCTGCACCTACTTAACTAACTGTTTGTATACTTTTATAGTATCATCCGCTACTTTGTCCCACGTAAAATTTGCTAGAACCCTTTTTCTGCCGTTAACTCCAAACTGTTTTGACTTAGTCATATCGCTCAGTAGGACACCTATCCCCCATGCTATATCTGCTGGATCATATGGGTTAACGTGGACGCCACACTGATCTGGCCCTGACGGAAGGACTATTTCTCTAAGGCCAGAAATTCCTCTAGCTCCTACGATGACGGGTTTTTCCATGCTCATGGCCTCTAGTGCTACTATCCCGAACGGTTCATATAGGCTCGGGAAAATGGCCATATCGCAGGCAGCGTAGTGAATTATTCTTTCTTCCTCACTTATGAACTCAAATCTTGGGATAACGATTTTATCCAATTTTAGATTTGATATTAGATTTGAGTAGTATTGTTCATTGTCGGATGTGCCAACGATTACAAGCTTGGCTTTCGGGTATTTCTCGTTAACATGCTCCATAGCGTAGATGAGTTTATCTACACCTTTAACTGGAACTAATCTGCCAACAAAAAGCAGCATTGTCTCATCATCCTTTATGTTATATCTTTTTCTAACGATCTGCGCGACATCGTTTGGTATCGAAGTCGGATCATATTTGTGAGGATCCACGCCGTTATATACGACGTTTATCTTTTCGATAGGCACGTAGATGTGCGCTAGATCTTCTATCATGGCGCAAGACACGGTAATCACCTTGTCGGCGATTTTTCCGCCGATGGTTTCAAGTTCTACAATAGTTTTTGATCCATCGCCGACACTTCTACCCTTTTCCGTGGAATGGAAGTGGGTCACAAGTGGCAGTTTGAGTTCTCTCTTTGAAATTATTCCACCCATAAAAGAAAGCCAGTCATGAGCGACTATCAAATTAAATTCCCTGTTATCAAATTTGACAAGCTGGTTGATCAGTTTTGCTGAACTTAAAATGTTGCTCGTCATAACTTCCGAAAAAAATTCCGTTCCACTACCCCATCTCGCAATATCTTCGCTCACAACTGAAGGAAATACGTCTGTCATATCAACAACCTCCGGTCGGTGAACTTCAATACCTTTAAACACGTCGTGGGTTTTAAGTTTACCGTCATTAAACGTAAAGACTGTAATATCGTGTCCTTTTGAAATAATCTTAGGTGTTATTTCTGAAATATAAGAGCCAAGTCCCCCAACAATTCGGGGTGGAAATTCCCAGCAAAACATTGCAAGCTTCAAACTTATCCCTCTAAGGTTATTAAATCCTTTTAATAAGAATTTGTAATAGATGCTTATTTGAAGTCATATCCTTAATTGTGACTTACGTTCAATGAACACGAAATTATCGGTTCGACTGTCCATAAACTTTATTAGTAGAACTTTAGGATTAATGTTGAAATGACAGACATAGTGCTAGTGTTAGAAATTCATCAGCCAAGAAGACTGAACCGCATGTTCCCTTACGAAAGAGTGAAGAGAATTGCTGCGGGAGAGTCTTTAATAGATCGATATTTTGACGACAAGCTTAACAGAGAAATTTTTGGGAGAGTTTCTAAGAAATGCTATAATCCCACGTTTGATATTCTTTCTGAAATAATTAAAGGGAACTCTTCATCTGACAAACCTTTCAAGCTGTCCTTGGGTATGAGCGGCATGTTTCTCCATCAGGCAGCTCTCTATGAGCCACAACTTGTTGAGAAATTAAAAAGTTTTATTACTTCAGGCAGCGTCGAGCTGTTGGGCGGTACATATTATCATTCACTATCTTCCCTTTCAAGTTTAGGTTTAAACGAATTTGCAGCCCAAGTGAAGGAGCACAAGGAACTTATTAAGCAAGTTTTTGGCTACGAGGTCAAAGTCTTCGAGAACACAGAACTCATCTACAACAACGGTATATCAAAGGCAGCGGAGTCCCTCGGCTTCCAAGGTGTTCTAACAGAAGGTGTTCCCAAGCTTCTAGAAGGGCGTTCTCCAACCTACGTATATTCTACTGTCGGTGCAGAAAATATAAAGCTGCTTCTTAGACACTGCATTCTTTCAGACGATATTGGGTTCCGTTTTTCTCTAAAGAATTGGGGAGAATACCCTCTTACTGCGGACAAATATGCAGCGTGGCTGTCTAGAACCGGCGGAGATGTGATACTAATTTCTCTTGATATCGAAACCTTCGGGGAACATCATTGGGCTGAGACAGGCATATTCGATCTTCTTAAGAACATTCCTAAAGAAGTTGCCAAGGCAGGCAACCTCAACTGGTCCACGCCCAGTGAGGTCGTTGCTTCAAATCCCTCGTCGGGTTCGATAAATGTTCCAGAAACTGCTACAATTTCATGGGCTGATGCAGAGAAGGACTGTACTGCCTGGCTCGACAACTCGATGCAAAGAATCACCTTTGATCGGTTATATCGTCTTGAACCAATCGTTAAAGAGATCAATGATGCCGGCGTAACTAAGCTCTGGCGCTTCCTGCAGCAGAGTGATCATTTCCACTATATGTCGACAAAAACGGTTACTCCAGAAGCCACATATCCTTACTTTAGCCCATTCAGTTCACCGGCAGAAGCTTTCGCGGCCTTCGACAGTATTTTAAGCGATTTTGAAGGGAAGATTGGGACACTGTACTACCGCATAAAGAAGCCTAAACCTCCAACAACACCTGCACCGCAGCCTCAGACTGTCCAACAAAAGCCTTCTGCGCAGCCAAGATATACGCCATCAAGTTACGGAACATACCAAAAATAAGGGGCTTCCTAATCAAAAACAGTTTTTATTGGACAAGTTTTAGCATATCACATTATTGTGAGTATTAAAGCTTAAAAGATTTATTTTGGAAGCTGTCGATAGGCGGGGACGACAGTCGCATGAAAAATATTCTATTTGTGATATTGGATGGAGTAGGTGATAGGCCTATTCCCCAACTTAATTATACTACAACGCTGGAATCCGCTTCAACACCGAACCTAGATTACTTTGCAAGAAAATCCGTTGGTGGCTTGGTATATACAGTAGGCAAGGGAATCGCCCCTGAATCAGATATTGCAGTTTATAGCATGCTCGGTTACAAGGTTAATGAAGGCTACGTTGGCAGGGGGGTGGTTGAAGCACTTGGATGCGGTCTTGATTTCAAAGACGGAGATCTCGCGTTAAGGGGAAACTTTGCTACGATAGAAGATGATTTCAGAATAATTGATAGGAGAGTTGCACGTTCTCTTTCATCAGAAGAATCTCATACTCTGTCTAAAATCATAAACAGTGAAGTTAAACTTACTGATCTTAAAAAGCACGTAATTGTTAGGTCAACAATAGGTCATAGATGCGTCGTTTTATTTAAAGCAGACAATATTAAGCTTTCAGATGAGATCTCCAACACTGATCCAGCTTATGTGAAAGTTCATGGTATGGGCGTAGTGGTTCCATCGAACAAGGATCTTAGAGTGGCAAAGTGCGAACCTCTGAAAAATGTCAAAGAAGCGAAGGTTTCAGCTGACCTCGTCAACGAATTTACCGACAGGGTCTTCAAGGTGCTAAATGGTCATGAACTTAATGAAAAACGGCGTATGGAAGGAAAACTTGCAGCTAATATGATATTGCTGAGAGATGCTGGAAGCTCCTTTCCACGGTTTAGATCGCTTGAGGAATACTATGGGCTTAAATCTGTGATTGTCGCTGACATGCCCGTTGAAATAGGAATAGCTAAGACATTGAAAGCAGATGTCCTCTCAATTGGTTCACCATCCGATTTCGGTGTCAAGGCTGCAAAGTCTCTGGAGCTATTAAACGAATACGGTCTAGTTTACGTTCATCTCAAGGGACCTGATGAGCCTGGTCACGACGGTGACTACGTGGCAAAGAAGAAAGTTATTGAAGCCATAGACCAGAATTTTTTCGGAGTGTTGAAGAATAAACTTAATCTTGGAGAAACTTTGCTAATAGTTTCTTCGGATCATGCTACACCCTGCGTCTTAAAAGGTCACAGCGACGATCCGGTTCCTTTTATCTTAGCATCATCGGATCCCAAGCATGAAAAGATTTGTAGGTTTACGGAGAGAGACTGCTCGAGAGGAAGTTTCGGCACTATAGAAGGCAGCACTCTGCTGAGCTTAGCTAAATCTTTACTAGCAAAAAGTGATCGTTAAAGATTTTCCCTGATTAAACGCCTAATAGAATCCACTGCAACCTTCGAGGATTCTTCTTCTCCTCTTACACCGAATTCATCGGTAATTCTGTTTGCAAATGCTGTAAGAATACAGCCTGCTCTAAGCTGATACATGGTTGCTAGAGTAAACAGCGTTGACGTCTCCATTTCAAAGCATAGGACATTAACTTTTTTTAAAACATCAATTAATTCTGCTGGCTTTCTCGGAAGATAGTTTTTAAAACCTGGTCTTGATTGCCCAACGTAGAAAGAATCCGTTGAAGCAGCAATTCCTATATGGTGTCTATATTTTCCTTCCACACATGTCTTAATTAAAGCCTGTAAAACTTCATACGATGCGACAGCAGGATACTCTGGGAAGATATACGTTTTACTTGTTCCATCGAGCCTAACTGCTGAAGTGACTATAATTAAATCCCCCAAATTAATATGATCTTGTATTGCACCACAGCTACCAACCCTGATGAAGGTTCTTGCACCACATTCTGCCAGTTCTTCCAAAGCAATCGCCGTAGACGGGCCACCTATGCCGGTTGAGCATACTGTAACAAGTTCACCTTCAAGGTAGCCATTATGAACAGCGAACTCCCTATGTTCGCTAATAATTTGAGAGCCATCAAGATATTCGGCTATAATCTTTACTCTGTCAGGATCTCCTATAAGAAGAACGTATCTTCCAACTTCCTTTGGGGCGACTCTTATATGATACATCCTTCCTTTTCCGGTCACCGGTCTTTTCGCTGAGAAGACTTTTTCCATCTATTCTTTTAGTTCTCTAAAATATTAATTAACTTTTCTCTCAGTTTGTTGCCGTCAACTTCCTTTGCTTCAAAGTAGACTCTTGCTACGGGCTGAATTATCTTAACTACGCGGGAGAGGTTTGACGGTGTTCCTAATACTACGGCATCGCATTCGATTCTTGATATAGTTTCTTCGAGATCCTTCAACTGTTGCCTACTATATCCTAAAGCCGGTAGAACGGTTCCAATATGACTAAAATTAAAGTAAGCTTGCTTGATGGTGCCGACAGCGCTTTTTTTGGGGTCTACAAGAGTAGCTCCATATTTTCTTGAAATGAAGGCGCCTGCGGCTTCGGGTAGGCCGCCATGAGTTACAGTGGGTCCGTCTTCGATTACTAGAACCTTCTTCCCTTCAACTAGTTCAGGTCTATCAAGTCTGACTTCTGAAGAAGTTTTAACGATCATGGCTGTGGGATTTTCTCTTCTACATATTTCTTCAAGTCTTTCTACTTTTGCCTTTGGTGAAGCATTTACTTTATTTATTGCTATTACGTCGGCTGATCTTAAGTTGACTTCCCCGGGGTAACTTGTAAGTGCATCATCCACCCTTAGAGGATCTGCCACACATATATTCAAAGTAGGATAATAGAAGGGCATATCGTTGTTGCCGCCGTCCCAAATAATGACATCTCCCTCCTTTTCTGCAGCTTTTAAAATCCTATAGTAGTCTATGCCAGCAAAAACTATTGTTCCCTCGTCCATATGCTGTTCGTATTCTTCCCTTTCTTCAATTGTGACATTATATTTTTCGAAGTCTTCAAACCTCTCAAACCTTTGTACTATCGCCTCCAAGTCGCCGTATGGCATAGGGTGCCTCACTACAACAGGTTTTTTTCTGACCGATTTTATAACGGATGCAATATATCTAGAAATAGTGCTTTTACCTGAACCTGTTCTAGTTGCTACTACAGAAATCACCTTTTTCTTTGATTTTAACATCGTGTCCTTTGGTCCAAGAAGATGGAATGATGCTCCTTTTGCCAGAGCTTTTGATGCGATGTGCATTACATGTTCGTGGGAAACGTCACTGTAAGAAAAAAATACATCGCATATCCGCTTCCTTTCGATAAGGTCGGCCATTTTTTCTTCATCGTATATGGGTATGCCTCTTGGATATCTCTTTCCTGATACACTTGGAGGATACCTTCGGTTAGAGATGTAAGGTATTTGTGTCGCCGTAAAAGCTATCACTCTGTATTGCTTGTTATTTCTGAAGTAGACGTTGAAGTTGTGAAAATCTCTTCCCGCTGCACCAAGAATGATAGCTTTCCTTGTCATAAATTATCTTAATATCTACTACTCTGCCTTTTTTATAGTTTCTTAAACTCCCTGATACTACTTTTGTCGTTCATTTTTTTAAAGTTCGTTTACAGCGTTCCTATATTCAGGTAGCAGTTCCCTATAACTTAATGGTGTTGTGCCTGTAACTATGCTATTTACGACAATTCCTTCGATTCCGATCTTTTTGAGCATCTTCAAGTCTGCTGGCTCAATATATTTCTGTGAGGGTACGATTACAGGTTTTGAAGATAACTTTCTGATGAGTGTATAGTTAGATAGGTCGTAAAGGGTTAAAGGTAATCTGAATACTTGCGGTGTCATGATCGAGGCTTCAATGACGCTTACTTTGTTATCATGGGATAGTATCTCAATTAATTCCGTAACATAGCCGCTACCGACTGAAACGATTTTCCTAAGCCTCTCATCATTATGGACATACGAGGGCATGTGATGAGCTAACATCTTGACATAATCTAATCCCGTGCCGACAATTTTTTCCCATTCATCTTTATTTACCATAGGCATTTCCCCTATCCAGACTCCGACAGGTATCTTTACTGAACCGATTATCTCCCTAATTGCTGTCTCTTCGAGATCTATTCCGCCAAATCTAACGGTTGAAGCGGCGTCCTCGATGTTTAAATGTACTTCAATAGCATCTACTCCCGCTTCCTCTGAGGCAATCGCAAGTTCTGTGCTGTTCGTATTAAGGCTTGATATCAAGGTGAAATTGTTCTTCAAGTGTTCTATGGTTCTGCTCAACCCTTTTTGCCTCGCCAACCAAATAATACATTCTTTGTTCTTAAATATTCTCCGATTTTAAAATCATATCTTGCAATCTGCATGCGAGCTGTGTGGAAATGACGTAGACTTCCGTCTTAAATGTAGCGGATTTTTTTCTAAACAATAGTTTTGTCATATAGATCGAAGTCCGGTTCACTAGTCTCTTTAGACAACGTTCTTTCAAATACTTCTAGAGCGCCGAGTTTGTGTAACATTTTGTTGTTGTTGCCGCATTGGTATGAATATGTGCACCTCGGACATCCACTTTCATTTGTGCACGTACATTCTTCCAGAATCTTCTTTCCTCTTCTAAAAGCGTCCTCTAATCTATCATAAAGGAGCTTTGATGCACCATTTCCTCCTTCTGATCCATCGTAAACGAAGATCATACCCGTAGCTCCCATTGAAACTCCGCCCATGTCTTTCGCTCCACCTCCAGTAATCATGTTAGATCCTTCTATTATAACGTGTTCTGTCGCGTGATAGCTACTTGCTAAAAAGTCTCCATCGACTGCAGGCTCTTCTTTCGACTTTTTTCTAAAATTCAAAGGCACCGGTGCTTTAAACACAAAACCTTTGGTCTCATATTCATATTCTATCGGCGTCTCTAAAAGTATTTGTTCTCCTTTTCCTTTTTCACCTATTTTGTTCTGGATGTAGCCAAATACTATCTTGTTAATCTTAAGGTCGCAGAATGAAACCTTTAACCCATAAACCTGTCTTGTTTCTTTGATCTTTGTTACAGTGGGCATAACTGTTCCAAGAGACTTCGTGTAATAGGGGTAACCTCTTGGCAGTTTTTCAAGATTTGCGAACCATTTTTCCCCCACATGTTTGAGTTCTTTGCTTAGATAGTTTTCGCCACCATGTAGATATATTGCGTTAGGATGCAGCTCAGTAATTCCAACAGCTGTTTCTCTGAAGCCTATGTTCTGGCCGTTGCAAAAGATTTCTATTGACCCCCCCGCTCCCCTAATGTTGGCACCTAAGGCTACCTTTTTCCCTTCTTTAGTTGGATAGGTGTGCCCTCTGCTAGTTAAAACCTTACCATCTGATTCCAGCTTGTTGACGATATCGACCTCGTATAATTCTTCGTCGGATTCCAGTGCTCTATCACATATCGCCGATAGAATTTGTTTTTCTCTCACAAGAGAATTCAGTGGATCAACATAACATGCAGAAATGTCGGCAAAATATTCGTCAGGATGATTTCTATAGTATGAGCTGATAGGATCGTCTTCCCTGAGAACTAACAGGATTATACTTTCCTGTCCTCTTCTACCCGCTCTTCCTGCCCTCTGTGTCAGCTTGGTTACATTGACTATATCTGAAATTATCGCATCGACATGACCTATATCTATTCCAAGCTCAAGGGTGGGTGTTGAAATAATTGCGTTTGTATTCCCCTCTTTGAATCTTTTTTCAACACTTTCCCTGAACTCTTTTGTTAGACCAGCTCTATGTATCTCCGCGTTGACTCCTTCTTTCCTGGCATATCGTAGGAGTAGTTCAGCATCCAGGTGGCCGTTGGAGAAGGATAGAACCTTAAACTTATCACGTGTCATCAGTTTTAGAGCATTAACTCTTAAAACTATTCCAGATACGATGGACGGATAAATTATTAGGAAATGCGTCTGCCCATGTTTACCCTCAACTTCTTCGACGACGCTAAATCTTCTATGAAAAAGTTTTTCGCAAAATTCCTTTGGGTTATAAACAGTTGCGGATGATGCTATTATCTGAAGGGGTCCTGTGAATCTCTCAAGTCTTCTTACTATATAATGAATATGGGATCCGAAGCTTCCGATATAATTATGAACTTCATCTACAACGATTATTTTTGCCGTCTTAAAGAGGCCAGAAAATCTGGTGTTTAGCAATAGATGAAGATGTATTATGTCAAAATTGGTTATCAAGATATCGGGAGGATGATCGTAGAGTCTTTCTCTTTCTTCTTTTTTTGTATCGCCATCAAAAACTCCTACGATCAACCCCAGTCCTTCCGCCAGTTTCTCTATTCTAGGCTTCTGATCGTGCGCTAGAGCCTTCGTAGGATAGATTAGCAAAGCAAAAGTTTTTTGTTTATCTGTATTCATAGAACCAATTTTATCTGCACGGTCCCTGGTCATAATGAGGGCAGGTATCGCAAATGCTTCCGTCTTACCACTTCCCGTTGGGGCAACGAGAACGACGTTTCTTCCCTCCAAAATTTCTTCTATGGCTTCAGCTTGGAATTTAAAGAACCTTTTAAAAACATTCACCTCTATCCAATGACCGTATTTTCCTTGAATAATGTCGGTTACTTTCGGTCCATCTTCGGGTGTTTGCTCAGGGAAGAACCTGTAGTTCACAACATATCCTTTTTTATCTTCCAACAGGTTCCGTATTGTAGGTTTCAAATCATCAAATTTATTCCCAAATTTCTCTACTTCATTTCTGATATCTTCTATATTTCTGACGATTGCTCCATCTTCTGTTGGTTTAAATATTTCCTTTATTTGGGAACCTTTTTTATCGTATTCTACAAGGAGCTTGAGGTAAGCTTTCTCGATTCTTTTTTCCTTGCTTTTAAAAAAATAGAAGCATTTTGGACAGAACAATATGGTATTATCATCGCTACCGCTATCTACGCTAAGATCATCCCTGCATATGGGGCATTTGATTAAAGGCAATTGGCAATAAGGTGTCAACGTTTGTTTAGAAAAAGTTTTTCAATATCAATAATTTTTTTGCTATATTTTCTGCGGAGCTGCTGAAGAGTTTTCTGTATAAACCTTTATTTGTACGGTTGGTAAATTTTTTGTTTATTAAGCAGTATATGTATAAACTTTAAAGCATGGGCTTAGATCTTGTAGGTCTCGGGTCTGCAATCATAGACTTCGCCCCTTCAAACACTGGTGTCCCATTAAGCGGAGTTAAATCTTTTATTCCGTATGCTGGAGGATCTGTTTCAAACATATTAGTCGCTGCTTCAAGGCTCGGTTTGAAAACCGGTTTCTTAGGGTGCGTCGGCGACGACGAATTTGGAACCTTTATTCTCAAGGATTTCAAAAAAGAAGGGGTTGATGTCTCATGCGTTAAAAAAGTTGAAAAGCTTGCTACGGGAATAGCTTTCTACAATGTTGACGAAAAAGGAGAGCGTCATTACATCTTTTATAGGTTTCCGGGATTTTCAGATCCGGAAACAATGCTATCGCCAGATGATGTTAAAGAAGAATATTTATCACGTACAAAAATGCTTCATTTCTCAGAGGCGATGTTGAGAAAGAATAAGACTCGTGAGACTGTGATTAGAATCTTAGAGACAGCTAGAAGTAAGGGGGTTAAAGTTTCTTATGATCCCAATACAAGAGAATCTCTCTGGAATACGATGGAAGAGTTCCGAGAAGTCCAAAGGAGAGTTTTGGGTTATACAGACATCTTTCTCTCAACTTCAAAAGAAGCCTGTCTAATAGCCGGCGGTAAAGATATAGCTGGAATAATAGAAAATATTCTTGCGTTAGGTCCCTCAATTATTGTAATAAGAAAAAAACGACAATACCATTTATTTGATCACGGCAAAAAATCTGTTATCCCAGTTTTTCAAGCTGAAGCAGTGGACACTTCAGGCGCTGGCGACGTATTCACAGCAGGTTTTATATGCGGGATAGTTAAAGGGATCGCATTGGACAAGGCGATCATGTTGGGAAGCTCGGCTGCTGCCATTAAGGTTGCGACGCATGGAACAAGAGGTGGTCTGCCCAATATGGACAATGTTCGAAAATTTTTAAAGAAAAGGGCGAATATAGATCTATAGAACCGCCTAGGGGAAATTGGTTAGAATTGTAATATTATAGAAGATTTTTTTCGACAATACAAGCATTATATGTATAAATATCCCTTTTTTCTCAGCTCTGTCTGTGACCGTATGTCTCAGGTACCTTCACCGTTTGAACAGACAGCACTTTACACAATAATAATCGTTGCCCTCGGTGCGTTATTGTATGCGTTCCTCCTCTCAAGGCAGGTTTTAAAGCAGTCTAAAGGCTCTGGCAAAATTCTTGAAATATGGAATGGTGTGAAACAGGGGGCTAACGCTTACCTACGAAGGCAATTTAAGTCAATAATCTTATTAATAGGTGTTTTAGCGATTTTTTTGTATCTGTCCGCGGCTCTAGCGGGTTGGCCTTTTTCAATATCTCTTGGCAGAGCAGCTGCTTTCTTGATGGGCGCCTTCTTTTCAGCGATGGTAGGATTCTTGGGCATGAACATGGCTGTGCAAGGAAATATAAGAACAACTGTTGCCGCGGGGAAGAGCTTTAAAGATTCGTTGAAGGTCGCATATCGATCAGGCACAGTCACTGGTATGTTGACTGACGGGCTGGGGCTACTTGGAGGGACTTTTATATTTTTGATCTATCTTAAAAATGCTCCGGAAGTCCTATTAGGTTTCGGCTTCGGTGGAACACTTTTAGCGCTCTTTATGAGAGTAGGCGGAGGTATATACACAAAAGCTGCTGACGTTGGAGCAGACTTGGTAGGAAAGGTCGAGAAAGGTATACCTGAGGACGATCCAAGAAACGCTGCTGTAGTAGCAGACCTAGTTGGAGATAATGTGGGTGACTGTGCAGGAATGGCCGCTGACATTTTTGAATCATACGAAGTAACAATGGTGTCGACGATGCTTCTTGGCCTCGCGATAAAACCGTTTGAATTTAAGTGGATTATCTTTCCATTACTGGTAAGAGCAATAGGTGTTATTAGTACCATAGTAGGAACCTATCTGGTTACTCTATGGCCTGACAGTCTGACAAAAGGGAACGCCTTTAAAGCGATGGACTTGTCATATGATGTATCATCAGTCATATCGGGCGCAAGCTTTTTGATATTGGCGCAATTTTATGTTGGTGATTTGAGGGTTTTTCTTTCGACTGCAGTCGGAATACTGCTTGCCATAAGCTTTAACAAGTTAACTAACTACTTCACAAGCCCAGATAGAAAACCTGTGGATCAAATAGCCAGATCAGCTCAAACAGGAGCGGCACCGCTGCTGCTAAACGGGCTGGCGTTAGGATTTGAAAGTACCGTCTGGGTGTTACTGGTCATAGCGGTGACTGTTGTAGCTTCGGTGATATTCTGGACTGGGGCTGGGGCGATCTTCGTGATGTACGGTGTCGCGTTAACTGGTATTGGAATGCTAACGCTTACAGGAAACACTATCTCAATGGACACGTTCGGTCCGATTGTTGACAATGCAGGGGGTTTAGCTGAGATGGCCGGAGCGGATGAAAAGACGAATAGCGCTCTAGCGGCCCTTGATCAAGCTGGCAATACTACAAAGGCTGTTACAAAGGTTATCGCTATAGCTTCTGCAGTAATTGCAGCGATAGCACTTTTTGCATCATACGCTGAAGCAGTAGGTCTTGGTGAGTTTATAACAATCGACATAACTAGTCCAATAGTGTTAGTAGGCTTGTTGGTGGGCGGTTCTTTACCATTTCTCTTCAGTTCAATTTGTATAAGAGCTGTTGGAAGGACCGCTTCAAAGATAATTGAAGAAGTCAGAAAACAGTTCAAGATACCCGGAGTCATGGAAGGAACGGTTTTACCTGATTATGCTAAGGTCGTGTCAATAGTCACGTCAGCGGCACAAAGGGAGCTAATTGGTCTCGCTCTTCTTGGAATTCTAGCTCCAATCCTTGCAGGACTGGTGCTGGGAGATTTAGCTCTCGGAGCATTCTTAGCTGGAGTTATCCTTGTCGGACAACTTCTTGCAGTGTTTATGGCTAATACGGGAGCAGCGTGGGATAATGCGAAGAAGAAGATTGAGGACGGATTCTACGGAGGAAAAGGCTCGGAAGAACACAAAGCATCAATTATAGGAGACACCGTAGGTGACCCCCTTAAGGACACGGCAGGACCAGCACTTAATCCGATGATTAAAGTAATGAATCTGATAAGCTTACTCTTTGTGCCCATCATCATCCAAATTAGACAGAACGTAATTTTGACAGTAATAATCTCGTCTATGCTTATAGTGATATTAGCTGTAGTGGTCCTACGCAGTAAGAGTGAAGCGCCTGAAACCAGATAGGAGGCGTACCTATTTTTTTTCCTATCGTAATACTTCACTTTATGTCCTGCAATAAGTAGGCAATATTAATTGGACGTTTGCTTTTCTTACAGCGGTTTAAAGGCGAACGTGTCAGCGATATTAATAGAGTCAAGAAAATCTAAGACGATTCGAGGAGAGGGTCTTAATTATAATTGTTGACTTAAATAATTATATAGACCATTCTGATGGATAAATTATGGGCGAAGAATTATTACTTACTCCTGGTCCAACGATGGTCCCGTCAAAAGTTTTAAGCGCTCTGGGTCAGCCGCAGAGAAACCATGTAGATCCTGAATTCGTCAAAATGTATTCGGAGGCACTTGAGCTCACCAAGTATTTGTTTCAAACTAAAGAAGGTTTCCCTTTCATACTGACGGGTTCAGCGACCCTTATGATGGAGTCAATTGTAGTAAGTCTTCTTGAACCGGGCGATAGAGTGCTCGTTATAGACACCGGTCATTTTGGAGAGCGTTTTGGAACTATAGCAGGTATCCATCAGGCTAAAGTCGATGTCGTTAAACCTGAGCTTGGAAGAGTGCCGAGTTTGGAAGAAATAGATGAGAAGATGTCACATAGCAGATATAAAGCTCTCTTTGTCACCCACGTCGATACATCCGTCGGTGTAATAAATTCTGTTAAAGATATTGCGGCTATAGCTAAGAGTCATGGAGTTTTGAGCGTTGTTGATTCGGTGACCGGCGTTGGTGGGGTTGAATTTTATTTCGATGATTGGGGTGTTGATGTAGCTTTAACAGGCTCGCAGAAGGCGATAGCTGCCCCTCCAGGGTTGTCGTTGTCTGTAGTATCGAAGAAGGTGCTTGAAGTGATGGTGAATAGGAAAGTGCCTATTCAATCATATTACATGGATTTACTTAGGTGGAAGAAGATAATGGAGAATCCTATTTTATATCTTGCGACACCGGCTGTCAATCTTATTGTAGCTTTAAGGGAAGCTTTGATAGAACTAAAGGAAGAAGGCTTAGAAAAGAGGTGGCTAAGACACAAGATGGTTGCTAACGCGATAAGAGCGGGCGTTGAGGCGTTAGGTTTCAGGATAGTTGCAGAAGAAGGTCATAGGGCTAACACGGTAACTGCTTTCTATGTGCCCAATAATAGAGCTGGAGACCTGCACGCGAGGTTAAAAGAACAGTTCAATATCCAGCTGGCTAAAGGTCTCTACGAACACAGGGATTCGATGTTGAGGATCGGCCATGTTGGAGTTATCTCAGCAAATGACGCTATTTCATTCACAGCCGCATTGGAGGTTGCAGGAAACAGTCTCGGTTTGACAGACAAGAAAGGGGCGGTCGACGAAGCTCTTAAGTACTTAGAGAAGCTTAAACAATAAACTGTGTTTTTGTAATAGAAGAAAAATAGATTACTACCTATCAAAGAGAAGCCGATGAAGTTGGTCTGTTATAAGACAAGGTCCTCGAAATCCTCTTTTAAATGCTCATAGAGATTTTTGTAGATGCCAAACATCTTTGTATACAGCTTGTAATTTTCCATATTCGGCTCTATTTCCTCTTCAACCTTAACTATCCTTCTGACATCATCGATGCTCCGAAACACTTTGACACCTAATCCTGCTATTAGAGCATCTCCAATGTTTTCAGTGGCCAAATTTTGAGTTATCTCTATTTTCTTACCTGTTACATCCGAAATAATCTGCCTCCACAGCATACTTCTCGCACCTCCCCCGCCCATCCTCATTTTGTCAACTTTGAAACCAATGTCTTCAAATATTTCCAGGTTATGGCGGAGGCTATATGCTACTCCTTCTTCGATTGCTCTAATAAAATCGCTTCTTTTATGCTGAGCAGTAAAACCAAAGAAAACTCCCCTTGCCTTAGGATTCCAGATAGGACTTCTTTCACCCGACATATATGGTAAGAATATGATGTTCCTTGAACCCGCTGACACTTCCGCAGCTTCCTCATCAATAATCTCATAAGGCGATCTTCCTATCTTCTGCGCTTCAGTGACCTCAAATGATCCGAACTCGTCCCTGAACCATCTTAATGCTAAACCTCCTCCATGCATCAATCCCATAGCAAGCCATCTGTTCTCAATAGCGTGGCAAACGTTGATGTATCTCATATCGAATTGCGGTTTACTAAGGCAGAAGCAGAGTCTCCCCAATGTGCCGAGGGTGTAAAATGTATCACCTGAGTCTAACACTGCTGACCCAATGGCAGCACCTACAGTGTCCATGCAACCCGCTACTACCGGAGTACCTGCCGCGAGTCCTGTCTCTTCTGATGCTTTAGCTGAGACTTCGCCGATGACATCAGTTGATATATGAGGTTCAGGCAATTTATCTATTGGTATATCCAATAAATTACAGATCTCTTCTGACCACTTCTTGCCTTTTCTAATATCGTATAAAAGGGTTGTAGAGCATCTTGACCAGTCTATTGTGTAATTGCCTGTAAGTTTCATCGTTGCAAATCCTGTTGGAACCAGAAACTTGTGCACTTTATTGAAAAGTGCGGGGTAATTCTCTTTGATCCAAAGTATTGTGGGTGCCATAAAGGTGCCTGGTGCAATCCTATTTCCTGTTATCTTGAACACCCTGTCCTCTCCTATAACATTCTTCATTTTATTTGCGCATAAAGAACTTCTGTTGTCAAGCTGCATAATCGCGTTCATAAGAGCTTCACCACCTTTTCCTACGGGCACACAAGCGTTTGTTCCACTGACGCAGACTCCGACTACATCTTTTGGGGATATTCGAGAAGTCTTCAGGGCTTCTTTTACAGTTGACCTAAGCGCATTCCACCAGCCTATTTCCGGATCTTCTTCAACAAGGCCTATGGCGGGATAAAGTAGAGAATACTCCTTCTGCCCTGTTGAAATAGACTTTCCGTCAAGGCTAAAGATCTCACTCTTGGTACTACTTGTCCCTACGTCTATTCCCATCAGGTATGACATAAAGTAATCAGTAGGGAATCGGCATAGGTTTTCCTATCAGGCTACAGAATAGAGCAATCTGGGCTGTTGCCTCAAGTAAGTCCGCATAATTGTAAGCTTCTTCTAGGTCACGGCCTACAGCTGTGGTGCCATGGCTTTGAAGTACCGCTACTTTTATGGTCTTATCTTTAAAGACTTCCTTATTCTTCTCGGCGAGCTCTAATGAACCGGGTGGCCCATACCCAACTAATGGACATTTCCCAAGTATTTTATATGCTTGAGTGGTTACTAAAGGGACCTCTTTACCTGCTGTAGCAAATGCTGTTGCCGCTATCGAGTGTAAGTGGAAGACTGCGTTGACTTCGCTTCTAACCTTGTAAATTCCAAGATGAAGATTGATTTCCTTCGATGGCTTACCTTGTCCTTCAACAACATTTCCGTTCAAGTCAATTGTAATAATGTCGTTCAGTTTGAGGTTTCTAAAAGAGGCACCTGTCCTTTTGATTATAACTGTCTCTTCTCCTGGAAGTCTAGCGCTGATGTTTCCACCTGTGGCAGATATCAGACCCCTTCTGTAAGCTTCCTGCGATATCTGAATACACTCCTCCTTCAGATCATCTAATTTAGTTTTCATAATATTGTAGAATTAAAACGGATGTAGATAAATATTTTGTCACGGTATTATTAACGTCTTCAACCCTTCTACCATTTCTTTCATCACAAGGCCCTTGACTATATCTTCTAGCCTAAGTCTATGTGTTATAAGAGATTTCAGATCTATTCTGCCGCTGCAGACGAGCTCAATAGCCTTTTTGTGTAGATAAGGTGTTGACGCCGACGACCCTGTAAGATCGATTTCTTTATAATGGATAATGTTGGGGTCAAGCGTTATAAACGAGCCATCAGGTGACCCAGCAAAGATAACGATTCTGGCGCCCTTTCTCGCAGCCTTAAAAGAGTCTTCGATCAATTTCGGTACTCCCGCTGCAATTATGATCTTGTCTGCTCCTATTCCCCCTGTCTCCTTCATTATTCTTTGGAATACGTCTTCTTTTACAGGGTTTATTACAACATCCGCCCCAAGTTTCGCTGCCTTATCCGCTCTAAACTCATTCACTTCACTAACCATTACCTTACTTGCGCCAGCCAGTCTCACAAGTTGAACGTGCATTAACCCTATTGGACCTGCACCCACGACCCACACATGTTCACCTTGTTTTACGTCTAATCTTAAAACACCGTTCAAACAGGCTGCTAAGGGCTCAGTTATTGCTGCCTCTTCATATGAAATCGAATCTGGCAGCCTTGTAACCGAATTCGTATCTATAGCATTTGAGGGGATCTTAACGTATTCTGCAAAGCCGCCATCGTAATCATAGCCTATTGTCGGTCGCTGGATGCATATGTTAGGCCTCCCCATCATGCAAGCGTAACATTTACCACAGGATATTACCGGATATACTGTAACCCTGTCTCCTTTTCTAAATTCTGTTCCATCTCCCACCTTCTCTATGTCACCAGCGAATTCGTGTCCAATTATTCTAGGGGTTTTAATCTTCTTTGTACCTTTATATATTCTGAGGTCTGTTCCACAGATCGCCGCCGCCTTTACTCTTACTAGGATCTCTTTTCCAGTTACAGAAGGTATAGGCTTATCCTCTATTCTTATATCTGACGGTGCATGAAATACTGCAGCCTTCATTATTTTTACCATACTTAACTTCTAGATGTTGATATTTATGTTTATTTTTGATTATTCAAGTAGGTTAAGATTTCCTCTCAAGGATGTTCTTGTGTTTAAAAAATCTGCTTTGATGACAAATTTTAATATACAACCTTTGCAACATAGGGCACATGGCTAAGACGGATAATGTTTCCGATTCTATTGCTGTGATAGATTTTGGCGGTCAATATGCTCACTTAATTGGTAGAAGAATAAGAGAACTGAAAGTTTATAGTGAAGTAATAACCTGTGATAAAGCCCCCGGGGCGCTAAAGAATATTCCCAATTTGAAAGGAATTATATTCTCAGGAGGCCCATCAAGTATATATGAAGAGAATTCACCTAAGATAGACAAGACTATTTATTCTTTTGGCTTGCCGATTCTAGGAATCTGTTACGGACATCAACTTATTGCATCACAATTTGGCGGTGTTATATCAAAAGGGGCGCTCAGAGAATATGGTCGAACATTTCTTGATGTGATCATAGCTGGCCAATTACTATATGGCGTTAAGCAACGAACAACTGTTTGGATGAGCCACGGTGATCAAGTTATCCGTCTACCTACAGAGTTTATTGAACTAGCCCAAACAAGAAACGCTAGGTATGCAGCTTTTTCGGATCGAACTGAGAAAATCTTTGGAGTGCAGTTCCATCCGGAGGTAGTTCACACCGTTGAAGGTAAAAAAATATTGAAGAATTTTCTTTTCAGGATCTGTTGTTGCAGACCTAGCTGGAAACCCTCTTCTTTTATAAAGCAGACGCTAGAAAACATAGCGTCTAACTACGATGGTAGCAAAGTAATATGTGCCGTTAGTGGAGGATTAGATTCAACCGTCACAGCTATACTTGTCAAAAAGATCGCTAAAAATAACCTTGTATGCGTCTTCGTGAATAACGGTCTACTTAGAAAGGATGAATCTGAAGCAGTTATTAGTTCTCTCAAGCAGCTCGGATTGAATCCTGTGTACGTTGATGCTTCTGAAACTTTTCTAAATAGATTGAAAGGTGTAACGGATCCAGAAGAAAAGAGAAAAGTTGTCGGTGCAACGTTCATAGAAGTTTTTAAAGAAGTGTCGAAGAAGGAGGGCCCACTCAAGTACCTTGCTCAAGGGACACTGTACCCTGACGTTATCGAAAGCGCTAAAACAGGAGGACTTGCCTCTACAATCAAGACCCATCACAATGTTGGCGGTCTCCCCTTAGAGCTTTCCTACTATCTCATCGAGCCTTTGCGTTTCTTGTACAAAGATGAAGTTAGGAAAGCGGCAACTGTTCTAGGACTACCGGACACTATTGTCAAACGCCATCCTTTCCCTGGCCCTGGTCTTTCTGTAAGAATTATCGGTGAAGTCACCAAAGAAAAGCTTAGGATATGCAGGGAAGCAAGTGTCATAGTCGAAGAAGAACTGAAAGTTTCTGGGATATATAATAGGATATGGCAAGCTTTTGCTTACGTAGGTGATGATAGAGCGGTCGCTGTGCTTGGTGATTCAAGGCTATATGGATATATTGTAACAGTAAAGGTTGTGACTTCAAAAGATGGTATGACAGCCGATTGGGTTAAGTTGCCTTCAAAGGTTCTAGACAGAATGAGTGCTCGGATCACAAACGAGGTCAATAACGTCTCTTCGATAAGTTACTGTATCTCAAGTAAACCACCAGCCACAATAGAGCCTCAATAAATCGGTTATAATCAAAATTGATTCACACATATTTAGAATATTTTTTTCTTGCCCCCGTCAAAATATCTTCTGTAAAAGGTCTTTTAGGCAAAAAAACTAAAAAAGGTGAAAAATAGTATAAGGTGGATATGCCAATAGATTTTGAGGAGTTCAAGAATAAGGCTGTTAGGGATGTAGCAGAACAGATCGCTTTAGCCGCTAGGACTGCACCAAAGGCCATAGGTAGAGACGACGTATCAATTTGTCTGGTAACAGAAGAAGAAAAAGAGCAGATCGCAGAGAAACTAGTTTCGTTATCTGATGAGAGAAATGTTTCTTGGTTTAAAAGAGATGCTGATAACGTGCGCAAAAGTGTTTCTGTGATTCTAATTGGAGTCAAGGGTTCAAATGCACGAGGTCTAAATTGTAGCGGATGTGGCTATGCTACTTGCAAAGACTTCAGTAAGGTGGAAAAAAAAGCTAAAGCTGATTTCTCTGGACCTAATTGTATATATCCGTTGTTGGACCTTGGCATAGCTTTAGGCTCAGTTGTCAAGTTGGCGGCCGAATGGGGGATTGACAATAGAATCATGTATACAGTCGGTCTCGCGGCGAAGAAACTGAATCTTTTAGACGCGGACGTAATTATGGGCCTTCCTCTTTCAGTATCTGGAAAGAACATATACTTTGACAGACCTAAAGCGTAACCTACGAAGTATCCGAGTCCAGATATTATTACGACAAGGAATGCGGCGGAGCACAAGAACCTCAGATAATCAGGCACAGCACCTTATCCTCCTTCGTAGATGATGTCCCCCATCATGCTGACCAATCCAATGAGAATGATCATCTTATAGACAGCCCTGTCAATCATTTTCAGTTTCCTTCTATGAAATGGTTCAATGCTGAAAGCGTTAAATTACTTTTTTAATCCTCTCATTTGGTGCGCTCTTGGAAATCATCCTTTAGCTTTTGCAACCAGCTTTCCCTGCGGAGATAAATTCTCTTTGGCTCCTCTTTGTAGTTCTTTGCCAGAACATAAGAGAACAATAAAGGCGCAGCGATCGTAATATCCGCATAGACAGTAACCTTGTTAACTACTTCCCTTGGTCTGATTTTTCCCCATGATACCGCCTCCTGTAAAGTTGCACCCGAAAGTCCTCCATACTGAGGGACGTCCACAGATAATTGAATGACGTAATCATGTCCTCCCTTTCTGATATTAAGTATCTGTTCTAACATTGGTTGTGTCTGGAAGTAGAAATTCTTAGGAGACCCTCCGCCTAGAACTATAACTCCGTTCTTGTTGCTGTTGTAGATTATTGCGGATGTTTCTAGAACATCTATATCTGGATCTATAGTAACGCCCTTATCTTCTAACTTCAGTTTAGCCGTGTTCATTCCAATGCTGGAATCTCCCGGGGAAGATGTGTATACTGGCACATTATATTTTGCAGCAGTAGCAAGGATCGACTCATCAGTTCTGGGCGCAGTTTCGAGCAATTTCTTACCGAGGATGTAATGTAGCTCCGCGGTAGATATGGGTCCTTTAGCCTTAAAGCCATATTCTTTTACAGCATCCTGTATAAACTTGTCCGACTCGAATAATGTCTCATCTGGAAGGAAGAGGTCATATATTCTGACTATTCCTTCTTTCAGAAGAATTTGATCGTCGACGTTAGATGTGCCCTGATAAATAGGTAGATCCAGAGCAAGGTGGATATCATGATACAAATTTGAACCAGTTGATATTATGACATCGATAAGACCTTTTTCTATTGCCAAGTTTATGTATCCTCCAAGTCCAGTTGGTGTGAAAGCGCCGGCTAGAGTCAGTGCTATCGTCGTCTTGTTCTTTATCATCCGTTCATATAGTCTACACGATTCAGCTAATCTTCCTGCATTATATGCTCCTGACCTATCAAAGCCTTCTATCAGACTTACAATACTCTCGATACCGATAGGTTTCGATCCCCTTATTCTTTTACCCGATAACAAATCCTCTTTTGAAGGCATAAGTATTCGTCTGCTGCTGCAAGTTCTTAAACTTATATGTTGCTGTAGGAAAGCTATCTATTTTAGCTTATCTCACCTTTGCAAGTTTCTTTAAGCTATTTTCTTCCAGCTTAAGACATATTGGCGTGTTGCTTTGATGTAGTAATCTTTTTAGCATCATCGTTCGTTGTCAAAAATATGGGTCAGGAGTATCCTGTTGAAGTTTCTGAAAATTCGATCTTAGGGTTGGATCCGTTTTGGGTGTAGAAAAGATTGCTGGAACGGAGAAACTAATAAAAATTATAGTGGATTTTGGGGATGAAAAAAGAACTATTTCCTCCGAGTTCCACTAAGAATAAGCTTAATAACAGTTCTTCTCAAGCTGTTTTGTAGCATGACAAAAACTACAGTCGGTATAATTACACCAGGAGGAGACGCTCCCGGTATGAACGCGGCTATAAGATGCTGTGTTAGGTCCCTACTTGCAAATGATGTAAAGGTAATAGGCATAAAAAGGGGTTATAGAGGACTGTTGGAGAACGACTTCGAACACTTAACATCGAGGAGTGTTGGGGGCATAATAAACCTTGGCGGGACGATTCTTAAGACAGCAAGATGTGAGGAAATAAAGTCAAGTGAAGGAATCGAGCTCGCAGCAAAGAACTTGAATGAAATTGGACTAGACCATCTTATAGCTATAGGTGGAGATGGGACATTTAGGGCAGCAGAGCAAATTTCTAGGAAATCGGATGTTTCCACGGTGTGTATTCCTGCGTCGATAGATAACGACATACTGGGGACAGAGGAAACTATAGGGTTTGACACGGCAGTCAACACGGCTCTTGAGGCGATCGATAAAATCAGGGACACAGCAATATCTCTAGAAAGGCTTTTCGTAGTTGAAGTGATGGGAAGGGGAAGCGGATTTATAGCAGTTACCGTCGGATTTGCTGCAGGGGCCGAGTTCATACTCATCCCAGAAATACCGTTTAAGCTTAGTGATCTAGCAAAGGAATACAACAAGATGAAGAATATGGGGAAAGTTTCAACGATTATTGTTATGGCAGAAGGAGCTGCAAACGGCTATTTTCTTGCCGAAGAGCTTAAGAGCGTTATCGACGCCGAAGTTAGATTCTCTTCTTTAGGTTACATTCAGCGGGGAGGCTCCCCTACAGTGCGTTCAAGGGTTCTGGCAACCCTATTCGGCAGCAAAGCGGTCGAAAGTCTGTTAGACAGCAAGAAGAATGTCATGGTTGGAATAGACAACGGAGAAATATGCACGCGCACGTTAACTGGTGGTAAGAGAGTTCTCTCTGAGAAGGATATTACCATGTTAAAAATCGCAAAAGATCTTGCAATCTAAAATCTTTATAATTTAGAGCGGACTCCTTTGTTATTTAATAAAAGTTTTTATTTATATCGATGATATAATACTGTGTGGTACCTCTTTGAGCCTACCTGACATTGTTAGCCTAATACATCGCGGAGAATATAGAGGCGCTATTTCACTCTTGGAAAAAGAGGTTAACGACAAAAGTAAACCTCTTCTGGAAAAGGTTGAATACTGCAAGTGGCTTGCTGAATGCTACAAGAACCTTGAAGACTTCAAGATGAGTGGAGATTGGTATCTGGAGGTCGTAAAAAATATCCTAGCTCAGCAAACGGACATGAAATTAAAGGCTAAACAGGGCCTGCCCTACTGTGAGAAAGCATTGGAGCAGTATAGGGAAGGTGGTGATGCAATAGATGTGTTAGAGGCCGCGAAGCTCAAACAGAAGCTTTTCGACTTGTCTAAATAGATTTAACAAATATAAAGTCAACTTTAATTTTTATGTTTATATGGATTTAATGCCCTTAAACGTAAAACGGTTTTTTTAGCTAGTCAAAGACGCTAATATCGACGGATATTAAGTGGTGGTCAGAGGTGATCACTTTTTTAGATATTATCATGGTATTCGTCTGCTAATCTTTGTTTATTACTGCTCGTTCTATATCTGTTATATTGTGCAAATTTTTTTATTAATTAATCAATAAATGTAAAAAAAACATGTAAATAGCAGTTCTCTTTGCGGTATGGACACAGCGATTTAACATGCCATGGAAAGACGTAGATGCAATTGAAGAAGAAATGGGTTTAACACCCGTAATAGAAGAGAAAAAACGAAAGAAACACTATATTCTCTAACCCCTATTTTTTTGATAATAAATGAAGAAATATCCTATAAAGAAAAAAGTAAAGCATTCCTGTTTGTAAATGGCTCAATTTTAAGGAGAAGAAATGATGAAGAAAGTGATCCTGTAAAGAAACTTGAAACATGAACTTGACAAACAACATTGCTTGAGATATTAAAAAATGTTGAAAAGGAAAAAAGTATTGCGTAAAGATTAAAAATGGATATAAAAAAATTAAGAATAAAACCTTCTCAATGCATTATCTAAGAAGATCAGAAATCATATCAAGTTTCAGGTTTATGTTTAATTTAATTAACTTAAGCAAGTATAGCTGCAAGAATTCCACTTAAGAATATGCCGTCAAAAGTTCCCGCTCCCCCTATACTTGCCACCGGTGCACCTAGTACACTTATTTTATGTAGATTAGTTAGGTCGGCACCGATAAGGGTACCAATCACTCCTCCTACGTAAGCAACGATCGGTCGATGTAGCGAGGGTATAGGGAGAAGTAAAGCTGTTAGGGCGGCGACGATCGGTGATACAAATGCGGGTGACACTATTCCTATTCCTGGTCTAGGTTTTGCGACCAGATGGGTTATAAGAGTAACTATAGTTATACTAACTACTCCGAATAATAGTGAGTCAGGGTTCTTTATCAAAATATATGTGCTGACGATGATCGGTATTATTGCCCCCCCAAGATTTATTGAGATAGTCGTGTAGTTTATTCCCTCGCTGATTGTGGGGATTTTAAATGTTAGCCCATAGAAATTGACTTCTTGTGTTCTAACAATGGGGATAGTTGATCGCATCTTGAATAACGGTATGTTGACCGTACTTCCCAAAAGGGTTCCAATAAGTATAATTATTACAACACCCGAACTGAGACCGATTTTGTTGAAGGCGATTCCTATGACTCCGAAGAAAAATAATATAGCTATTATAAATAATAAAACCGCAAGAATAGTGAGATACATTCTTGGATGCGGGTAATATATGACCTTTTGGGGCATTTTATCATTTTAATCAGAAAGGGGGTTTAATTAGTTTTATCTGCTTCCGAGCTAAAGGCTAGTGCAACTATTTCTCCTTTTTGAGTAAATGGACCTTTTAGTGACATTTTTCTGATTAGTTTTATTTCATAAAATCTTTTACCGATTGATTTAAAAGGGGGAAATTAAGTTCATAATATGATACATCTGCTTCTTAGAAGGTGTTCTTTAAGCGATTTAGACGAAGTTGAGAAGGTAGAGATCGCTTCTTTTTCCAAACCTTTCTCACGCTATATGTTCTATTTTCTGCTTAAGAATTATCCTGAGGGCTTTATTGTTGTAGATGATGGCGGCCGTATTACGGGATATGTTGCATATTCGGTTTCTGGCGGTAAGGGTTCGATCGTGTCAATAGCTGTTTTACCCGATTATAGAAGAAGAGGAATAGGCCAGATGCTGGTTGATTACGCCGTAGAAGATCTTAGAAAGAAAGTGGGATATTTGGAACTGCAGGTGAATGTGTCTAATGTTGCGGCAATAAACTTTTATAAAAAGAATAATTTCGTTTTAGTCGAAACCATCTCACAATACTACCCTGATGGAGGAGATGCTTATTTGATGAGAAAAATGTTAAATTAAGCTTTCTTATGCTTCAATTTTTTCATTCGTTATTTAATCAACGAACTTGAGGAACATTTCCTCTGCTTTTTCGAGAGGAACCTGCTTTGGAGGGTTCTTAAAAGCGTAGGCTGATATCGGCAGCACAGTTCCTTTGACGCTCTTTGCAATCGCAATCTTTGTCGCTCTTACAACATCGAATAGCACTGAACCAGCGTTTGGTCCGTCAACTGTTGAAAGCTTTAAATCGATCAGAAGTGGTGTATCGCAGAAGTATGTTCCCCTCAGCCAGAAATAGCTGTCCCTCTTATTTTGAAGGAATTCAACATAATCAGTTGACCCCGCGACCACTTCAGCCTTGTAGGGTAATGATGCTTCAATAGCCTTGGTCTTAATGGTCCTTTTAGTTTCCTTTGTCCTTTCCATTGTGTCAAGTGATTCGGTGCCACCGCCTACATCAAGTTGATATGTCTCTGTTGTTCTCACACCATTTTTTGTAAGCAGACTCAAGAGGGTCTTGTGGAGTGTCGTAGCTCCGAACTGGTCTATCAGATCATCACCTACCAAAGGTAATCCTGCATTACTAAAAAGTTGGGCCCATTCATTATCGCCTGCTATAAAAACTGGTGTAGCGTTAACGAATGCACACCCCGCTTTAACGGCCTGCTCGGCATACCATTTAGTTGCTTTAACTGCCCCACTTGGAAGCAGATTAACTAATATTTCCGATTTACTTTGTCTTAATACATTGATTACGTCAGATACAGGTTTATCGTCTATCTGAACGACTGATTTAAGACTCTCTCCGATACCATCTAAAACTGGGCCCTTCTCGACTCTAACATTCATGTCAGGTACGTCAGAAAGTTTTGGCGTGTTGTTAGGGCCAGAAAAAATCGCCTTTTCTAAACTTTTACCGACTTTAGTTTTATCCACATCCAAAGCTGCTGCGATCTGAATGTCTGAGGGATAGAATCCTCCTAAACAAAAGTTCTTCAATCCTTTGCAATCTTCTTGCTTTTTACATTTCGAATAATAGCTAAGACCTTGAACAAAGGACGATGCACAATTTCCGATTCCTATTAAAGCGACTCTAATCTTTGACAACATCAACACCTGATACGTTTTCCACAGCATTTCCCACCTTTATAAACTGTTGTCTGCTTTCTTATTATCAAAAAGTAGCATAAAATGTTTCTATTGATTTACAAAAAGAAAAGGGGAAGGGTTTTTAGAGCTTCTTTCCCATTACGAACATTGAGGTTCCGCATTCAGGGCAGGTGCCCTTGACCGCTGGTTTGTCATTCTTAAGAGTGACTTGCGTGGGGTTCTTTATTTCCCTTTTTGTCTTACATTTAACACAGTATCCTTGCATATCTCTCGACTACGGGGAGATAGCGCGTCTATATATGAATTTCTACAATGAGAAAAAGTAATGTGTGGGTTCTTAGACTATTTATTTTCTTATTTAAGGGAATTATAACAGTAGAGCAAACCGTTTTATATTGCATGCATTTTTTATTATTTCAATGCGTGTACATTACCAGAAAAAGGCGATCCGTTGTTTTGGTGTTGCAGAGAGCTTTAGAAAGGGCTCGCTTGCTTTTTCAGTTTTGTCGGGGGTTGTCATGAGATCCGATCTCGTTATTGACGGATTCGTATTTGGGAAAGCAACTTTAGGTGGAGACGATGTCACTGAATCGATAGTTGAAATGTTTAAGCAGTTAGAAAGAAAAGATGTGAACGTTATTATGATTGGAGGAAGCGTCGTTAGCCTATTCAATATAGTCGACATCGACAACCTGTTCGCTTCCATAGGGATTCCGATTATCTCAATTACTTACAGGCCCTCTGAAGGTTTAGAGGAACATTTGAGACATCATTTTCCTGACGAACCTGAAAAGATAGAACTGTACAGGAAACTTGGAGATAGAACGCTTGTTACACTACATACCGGTAAGCATGTTTTCCTTAGGTGTTCAGGAATAAGCGTTGAAGATGCGAAGTACGTCGTTGACAAGTTCACTCTGCAAGGTGCTATCCCTGATCCGATTAGAATTGCCAGGCTCGCTTCAAGATCCGCTCTCAACTTTATTTCAGTTAAAGATATCTAAAATAGTTCCGTCTATACATATACATGTATAGCTGTGCGTAACCCGCATATTTACCGAAAACCTTTCTAGCTGAGTCACCGAGTTCCAAATAAAGTCTTTTACCTGGATTCTTTTTCGCGTAGATCATGTTTCGGAAGAAGTCAAGATTCTCATCGTCTATTAGGCCCTCCATTGCTGTTGCGTATGTTCTTGATATCCAGATGTCTATCGGAAACGCTTCCATTTTACCAAAGCCATAAAGCAGTATGCAATCGGCGACCTTTGGACCGACCCCAGAAAGCTTCATTTCTCCAAAAGCCATCTTCTTCCAAGCTTCATGATATTCCATGTTAGCTATTTCATCGATGAGAGTATTATCTCCTTGAATTCTCCTCCCCGTCTCCAAGAGGTATTTTGCTCTATATCCGAGTCCCGCTGTCAAAAGATCTTTTAAACACAAATTTGAAATTTTACTAAAATTAGGAAGTGTATAGAATGATATTGAATCCATTTCCTTCTTGGAACCAAACATTCTAGAAAGCTCATATATCATCTTCTCTATTGCAGGTATGTTTTTATTTTGTGCACAGATATAGCTTATTATCGTCTCGGCTGGGTCTTGTTTAAGGATCCTAACTGCTGAAAATCTTGATATCGCGCCAGACATAAATTGGTTTAGAGCGATTTTTCTATCAATATCGTTTTTATGGTCCTCCAATCTAAGAAAATCAACAACCTCCTTCTCTTTTATATCATCTTCTGAATCAATTAAGAGGGTATTCTCTTTTTGATAAATTTTAAGAAGCTTACACTTTGTGACTCCATACCAGTATCCATTTATCTTTTTCCATCCAAAAATCTGCCCGCTTGTAAAGCAATAATCGGCGTTGAAGAGGTCATAGGGGCTCAGATCTAAAGATATCTCATTCAATTTTATCCCCCTATTTGTTCCATTGATTTGCCATAATTCTCCAGCATCAATGTTCCGTTTTAATCCAGTACAATGTTATAAACAGATAATATATATTATTTCTTTAGATTGACATATTCAATTTCCTAATATTTGTGAAATGTTTTGTTTTGGAAATTTATGAGTCTGTTGTTAACAAGAATAATCCAAGATCATTGTGCTTAAAGTCCGTTAGCTTTCATGATCGCAGCCCCAATATTTTTTAAAGAATTCGATTATAATTGCAATAAATATTATAAACTGAAATATTTTTGTGCAATGCTTAAATATTAATTCAAATGAAAATAACTTTGATGTCCTCCCCTTTTAAATTTCTGGAAAAACGTATTCTTCTCAGAAAAAAATTGGTTGATAGCGGTTATCAGGTTAGAATGCACAGTTATGAATATTACGTTATCAAAGAAAAGTTTGTTTCAATAATATCCATCGAACCTGAACTCAATAAAGCTTCAATAGAAAAAATAAGCTGGAACCTAAAAGGTTCTATTCTTGCAATCGAGGAAATCTTGGGTATGCTCAAAGAAATTGACCCTAACCTATTCGTGGAAGTAAAGGAGTAGTTCGAAAAACATTAAGAGATTTCGTAGCTCAGATGTATAAAATTCCTTGAATAAGGTAAAATTAACACGCCACAAGATTTTTTATATTTCGAGTCGTAGCAAGTGGCGTCATGTTAAATAACATATTCGAAAAATACGACCCTACATTTGCGACACTTTACGTTTATAACCTGTGGAAAGCATATGATGGAGTGCCGGCATTAAACGGTTTATCTTTGTACATGAATAAGGGTGAAGTCCTAGGACTTATCGGTCCTAATGGGTCAGGGAAGACCACAACCATTAAGATAATCCTAGGTTTAGTGAAGAAAGATCAGGGTACTGTAAATGTTGTAGGATATGACATAGACAAAGAAGTTTCTAAATATAAGAGTTATTTAGGCTACGTCCCAGAGGCCGCGACTATTCCTGAGTACTTGAATTCTTATGAATTTCTGTATTATGTTGGTCGAATAAGAAACATTCCTGAAGATGTCTTAAGGAAAAGGATTGACGAGCTATTTAGTAAATTCAATCTTTTTGAAAAGAAGAAAAGCCTTATCACTTCCCTATCGAAGGGTATGAAACAGAAACTCGTCTTCTCGTCAACTCTTTTGGAAGATCCTAAAATTCTGCTTTTGGATGAGCCCTTTATAGGCATTGATCCTGAGGGTCAATTTGAACTGAAGTCGATAATAAAAGAACTTGTAGAATCAGGTTGCTCCGTTCTCTTATCTACACATCTATTAGACCTTGCAGAAAGATTCTGTGATAGGGTCGCAATAATAAGTAGGGGAAAGAATGTTGCAACAGGGAACCTGCAAGAGCTCAGAGATCTTGCACACGCGGGTAAAGATACTACTCTTGAACAGCTTTTCCTTTCTTTGACGAAGGAATCTATTGTTCAGGAAAATACTGAATCACCGTCGAAACAGAAGAAGAGTTTCTTAAGTCGTCTAAGAAGGTTGTAGACAATTTTGGCAATAAAAGAAATTTATTTAATGAGACTTGTTGCGTCATTCGGTTCATTTAGGAGGTCTAAAGCCGCCCTCCTGCTATTTCTATTATATTCGTTGTCCGGGTTAGGGATCATCCCCCTAATTTTGAGTGGAAACGGCTCATCTAAGGACATACTAGTTCAAATTGTCTTGCAGTATCCTGTTCTCTATCTTCTTCCTGTTCTTTTCCTTTTCTATTCCTTGATAAGCCAGATAAGTGTTATCGACTATGAGAGAGATTTCATTTTTTCTGCGCCCATAAATGCGCGGCAGTTCTTCGTGGCAAAGACCTTGTACGATCTCACCCTTATTCTCTTCATACTCTGCCTCCCTTTTTTTATCTCATTTATTGTTATCATTTTATTGTTGAAGGTTCTTTATATTCTCTTTTTTATGTTAATCTTTATTATTTTAGGCATTTCAGTTGTATTAGAAAATAGTTTTAAGGTTTTAATAATCTTCTACAATCGCAGCCTGGTTAGAGTTTTGGTTACGGCTGTCCTGATCGCATTCTGTGCTCCGATACCTTTTCTACTGATATATCACAGTGTACCATACGTAGCTAATCTGATTTCTCCAGTAGGTTCTGCTCAAGAATTGTTAGCCAACCCTGTAGGAATCTTGGCTGTTGCCCCTGTGATTTCAGTATGCTTTTGGATTATTTTCTCTCTTTTTCTATGGCAAAAAGCATCTTCGCTGAACTTTATTCCTTACGCACAGGTTATTCCATTAAGAGCCGCGTTTGACACGAGCTTCAGATATCAGGTACAACAGCAGCAGAATCTCCTGAAGCAGATGAATCGTTTTTCAATACCAGTGTCCCTTGAACAGGCTCCAAAAAGTACAGTTTTATTCCACGTTAAGGAATCACTTGTAAGAACATTACGTTTCGGAGATCTGTACGGCCTTCTATTGACATTCATTTTTTTAAACCTTCCTTACCTTTTTATAACTTCAAAGGCACTCGAATTCCAGAGCATTCAAATGAATTCTTTCGTAATACTTTTCATACCGATCTTTTTCCCGATTATTCTTGCACAGCTGTGGATAACCGAATTCGGTGACTATTTCTGGATCTTGAAGACCTTTTCTTGCAAGGTAAAATCCTATGTTTTTAGTGTCTTCCTTTGGCAACTGCTACTCTATCTTCCCATGTTGGCGATCGCCCTCATAATAGGCTCGTTATGGACAGGTTACCTAAGCATAGGCTTGATACTATCCTCTGTTCTTCTCTCTTTATCCAACTCCGCCTTAGGCACCTTCTACGGTATCTGGACTGTAAAAAGGAAGTTATTCACACCATACGTATACATGATGGGAATGCTTTTTTTCGTGCTGATTTCACTACCAATTCTTATTCCTTCCTTTATCGTCCAAATACTTAATCTATCAGATCTCTATATCTTGATCCTGACGCTTTTTTCCATCGTCTACGCTATCATAGTAACGGTCTTCTTCTTGTATTCCGCTACAAAAATTTTCAGTGAAATGGAGCTCTAGATCATTCCATAGGCGATTCGATGAACGTCCTCCAGTAGAAGCGATCTTCTTCAAAGATCGGACTGAAAAAATAAGATGTTTATATATCAGTTATTTTGAGCCAAAACCGATGATATAGAATGTCCAGAAAAGAAAAATTTTATTTAGATTTTGAGGAACTTAGGAGGGAAGACGTAGCGCTTGTTGGAGGAAAGAATTCAAGCCTGGGTGAAATGGTAAACGCTGGAATACCGGTTCCACCAGGATTTGCTCTGACTTCAACGGGATACGATTGTTTTATCGAAGCTTCCAATCTTGCACCAAAGATTGTAGGACTGCTGTCAGGAGTGGATACTAATGACCTAGAAAAGCTCACTGAAACATCGAAGAAGATCCGTGCTCTGATCGAATCGTGCGAATTTCCAAAGGTTCTAGAAGACGGACTTATGGAACACTATAGAGCGTTGGGAAAGAAGATAGGGATCAACAATCCGGAGGTAGCGGTTAGGAGTAGCGCTACAGCCGAAGACCTTCCGACGGCGTCGTTTGCGGGACAACAAGACACCTACCTGTTTGTACAAGGAAGAGACGCTCTCGTAGAAAGCGTAAAGAAATGCATCAGCTCACTTTTTACGCCGAGAGCAATCTCGTATAGGGTTGAAAAAGGGTTCGATCACTTTAAAGTAAAGCTTTCAGTCGGTGTGCAAAAGATGATCAACAGCAAGACCGCAGGTGTGATGTTCACGCTAAATCCGGTGACAGGAGACAGGAACGCGATTATAATCGAAGGTGATTGGGGTGTAGGGGAGTCTGTTGTTCAAGGTCATGTTGACCCAGACAGATGGGTGGTGGAGAAGGGTAGCTTCAAAATACTTGAGGCGAATATCTCTCAGAAGAACCTGATGACAATAAAAGGAAAAGGTATAGATGGATTCAGCAAAGAGGTCGAAGTTCCAAAGAATCTACAGAACCTACCATGCCTGTCTGACGAACAAGTAATCGAATTAGGTAAAGATGCTGACCTTATAGAAAAACACTATGGCAGACCCATGGATATTGAATGGGCTCTTGACACGGACACAAACAAACTCTATATTGTTCAAGCTAGGCCTGAGACTGTATGGTCTTCGAAGGTGACTACAGCAGAGGTCGCCAAAGTCAAAGCATCGACAGCGAAAGTCTTGATAAGGGGACTAGGTGCTTCACCAGGTAGATCTTCAGGAAAGGTCAATATTATAATGGACGTAAAGGACATCGCAAACTTCAAGGAAGGTGAGATTCTAGTTACTGAAATGACCGCTCCCGACTGGGTTCCTGCTATGAGAAAAGCGGCGGGGATCATAACAAACGGTGGAGGTATGACCGCTCACGCTGCAATAGTCTCAAGGGAACTAGGTGTGCCCTGCGTCGTAGGCACTAAGGGAGCAACTGAAGTACTGAAAACGGGACAGGAAGTTTCAATGGACGGAGCTCTAGGAATAATCTATGAGGGAATAATAGAGGAGGAAAAGCCTGAAGTGAAAGGTGAAGCTGTAGCAGCTACAGCGGTAATAGCAAATGCTGTACCGATTACTGGAACAAAAGTGTACATGAACCTTGGAGACCCTGGAAAAGCAGACGAATACAAGGATCTACCATTCGATGGAATAGGACTTATGAGAATTGAGTTCATCGTCGCAGATTGGGTGGGTGAACACCCGCTGTCACTTATTGAGCAGGGAAGGTCACAGGTTTTTGTTGACAAACTCGCGGAGGGCATAGCTAAGGTGGCGGGCGCGGTGTACCCGAGACCAATTGTTGTAAGAATGAGCGACTTCAAAACAAACGAATATGCGGCTCTAAAAGGTGGCGAGAAATATGAGCCTAAAGAAAACAACCCGATGATTGGATGGAGAGGTGTCTCAAGGTACATCAGTCCAGAGTACGAACCGGGCTTTAGACTAGAATGCAAAGCTATGAAGAAAGTAAGAGATGAAATGGGTCTCAAGAACGTTTGGCTCATGCTACCCTTCGTTAGAACGACATGGGAAGTCGAGAAGGCGGTAAAAATAATGAGTGAAGAAGGCCTTAAAAGAAGTAAAGATTTCAAACTCTGGTTAATGGCAGAAGTACCTTCAATAGTGGTGCTAGCAGACGAATTTAGTAAACTCTGCGATGGTTTCAGCATTGGATCAAACGACCTTACACAGCTGACCCTTGGTGCGGATAGAGACAGCGGCATACTAGGCAATCTGGGATACTTTGATGAAAGAGATCCGGCAGTGCTAAGGTCAATCGCCCACCTGATTAAGGTTGCACACGAAAACAACGTTACAGTAAGCATATGTGGACAAGCTCCATCGGTGTACCCTGAGATAACAAAATTCCTTGTTGAGAACGGAATAGACAGTGTATCGGTCAACCCTGACACAGTTGTAACAACAAAGAAGCTTGTAGCAAGTGTTGAACAAAAACTGATACTGTCAAGCCTTTCTGAACTAAAAAGGCTCTTAACGAAAGAATAGATCTTGAAGAAAGAGAAAAGATAACTTTCTTCTTTCTTTTTTCTTTTTTTGTCTGTCCTCCAGCTGATTAAATATATTATTATACCGCTGACGCAATAAATAATAAGGAATTTCCCGTTGAAGTTGAAATAAGGTAATAATTGGAGATTCCAGATCTACGCCAGATCTTTGAAAAGTAAATGCAACTTTATTTGATTTAAGTGAAAGGGGCTTCTGAACTAATCGCAGAGCTCTTGGGTTTTTTAGAAAAAAGAAGTTTGAGCGTGCAACTATCTACATTTGGGTGAAGAAAGCCTTAGGTTGAATGCTAAAGAATTTTGGAGAGCTCATTAAAGCCTTCTTCCATTCTAATAATCGGAAAATAGACCCACTTTGGCTCGATAATGTCTTTGCACGCCTTCCATTCTTCGATGTTTGTAACCCTATATTTTATGAAATTCCCTGAAAATTCTTTGTCAGTGAGATAGGTAAAATATATTCTTCTGCATTTATCAAAAATTCTTTGTGTGAGCTTCAGAGTGTAGACATTACTACCGTCATGTTTCCAAGTGTATAGCAGGAAGGTACCTCTTACTGTTGGCCAACCAAGAGCCGATCTTAGAAGGTCTTCAAAGCTCTTGGTTTTCACAAGGAGCGGTGAAGCTTTGGGGAAATCCCTATAGTCCACCTTATCGTCAACATATATAAAGGGAATGAAGACGTCCGAACCTTCTATCCCCTGCGCGGGAGCGATCTTGCCATCACCGCCTGCAACGGGAAACTTCAAGAACTTTCCCCCCATTTCTTCTCCCTCTGTGAAATAGACGTCCATAAATTCGCTTATCTCCTCAGGGTCGCCGAATGTGAAATAGTATTTCATTTTATCTGTTCCTGAAACGAATATTCCCCCATAGAACTGCATGATTTCAGTTGACTTTGAGGCTACGACCAGCTTCGCCAATTCCTCCAATGACTTTACCTTAAAGAGCACGCATAATCTTCCCACCGGAATCATATAAATCTATATTATTTACCTCAGTTGCTAGAAATAGTTAATTCTTTTATATGGGCAATATTTTACCTGCATTCGATAATGTATGATTAAGGTAGGAATAAATGGTTTCGGAAGAATTGGAAGGCTGTTCTTTAGAGCTGGTTTGGGCGATAAAATATTCCAGGATAACTTCGAAATTGTAGCGACAAACGACATAACCGATTCAACTACGCTAGCGCATCTATTGAAGTATGACTCCAACTTTGGTAAACTTGAGAACGAAGTCAAGGCCGAGGCTGACTCTATAGTCGTCAACGGAAAAAAGATTAAAGTATTTAGCGTTAAAGATCCTTCTCAGCTTCCCTGGAGGTCATTAGGTGTAGACTACGTGATAGAGTCTACCGGCCTATTTACAGACAGGGAAGGTGCTTCAAAACATTTTGCGGCAGGTGCAAAGAAAGTTATAATATCTGCACCAGCTAAGAACCCTGACCAGACATTTGTAATGGGTGTAAACGACAAGCTATACGACCCTGTAAAACATAATATCATATCTAACGCTTCTTGTACGACAAACTGTTTAGCTCCTGTTGTGAAGGTTATAGATGATAAGTTTGGGTTAGAGAAAGGTTTCATGACGACATGTCATGCTTATACAAACGATCAGAGGGTCTTGGATTTACCACACAAGGATTTGAGGCGCGCAAGAGCGGCGGCGGTGAACATCATTCCAACCACAACTGGTGCTGCAAAGGCCATAGGAGAAGTGATGCCACATCTAAAAGGTAAACTCGATGGCCTGTCTCTAAGGGTGCCTGTTCCAGACTGTTCAATCAATGATCTCGTATGTTTAGTGAACAAGGAAGTAACGAAAGACTCTGTCAACGCCGCTTTTAAGGAAGCTTCAGAAACCTACCTTAAAGGAATACTTGAGTTCACGATGGAGCCGATTGTATCATCCGATGTCAGAGGAAACCGGCATTCATCCGTTGTGGACGGAGACTGCACAATGGTTATGGAAGGACATTTCCTTAAGACACTTTCTTGGTACGACAATGAATGGGGATACTCCTGTAGATTAGTGGACCTGTTAAAGTACATAGCAAAGAAAGATGGAGCGTACTAATTTCTTTTGAATAAAAAGGATCATGGATTTTCGGGACTGAGAGACATGTATAAGACGATGGACGATTTCGATTTCAAGAATAAGACCGCTATCGTAAGAGTTGATTTTAATTCAACCGTAGACCCTTCTACTAAGAAGCTCTTGGACGATGAACGGATAAGACTTCATTCGATAACGATCAAAGAACTTGCTGACAAAGGGGCTAAAGTTGTTGTACTTGCACATCAAGGTAGACTCGGAGATCCGGATTACACGACGTTAAAGCAACACGCTCAGCGTCTGTCAGAGATATTGAAAGAGAAGGTGATATACGTTAATGAAGTCGTAGGAGAGAAGGCGGTTAACGCGGTAAAAGCTCTAAAGCCGGGTGAGATTTTGGTTCTTGAAAATGTGCGCAGCCTATCTGAAGAAACCGAAAAAAAGGCCATAGAAGAACAGTCGAAATCTTTGCTGGTTCGAACTTTAGCTCCACTAGCTGACGTGTTCGTTATAGACGCTTTTGCAGCCGCACACAGGTCACATGTCTCAATTGTCGGTTTCACAGTTGTGATGCCCACTGTTTTGGGCAGAATTATGGAAAGGGAAATTAAAGCCCTTGAAAGAATACGCTCTGTAGACAACAGACCTATCGTCTACATTCTGGGAGGTTCTAAGGTCAAAGAAGGGGTTGAAATAATCGATTACGTGCTATCGAATGATCGTGCTGACCACATAATAACAGGTGGCCTTGTATCACAGCTCTTTCTCGCTGCCAAAGGTCTTGACATAGGGCCGTCGAACAAGAAGACCCTTTCCGATAAAGGTCTATTAGAAATGGTTCCAAGAGCCAAAAGTATCCTCGATAAATATGGTGACAAAATATCTGTGCCAATCGACTTTGCTGTCAATGCTAACGGAAGAAGAGTGGAGATACAAATGATCAACCTTCCAAACAAATACGAAATATCTGATATTGGAGAGAAGACGATTGCAATTTATCAGAACATATTACGTGGTGCTAAGGCTATTTTGATGCACGGACCTATGGGTGTTTACGAAAACGACGAATTCATTAAAGGAACCAAAGCGATATTCGAATCAGCAATTGCCTCAAACGCTTTTACCGTTGCGGGTGGAGGTCACACGATAGCGGCACTAAGTAGGTTAGGTCTCTACAACAAGATTTCTTACGTGAGTTCCGGCGGTGGCGCGCTCCTTGAAGCGCTGATGGGTAAAAAGCTTGCAGCTCTAGAAGCGATAGAAAAATATCAGAAGTAGCTTTGACCCTACCCTATTGCAATTTTAGTATTTCTACGGCTGAAAAAATTACGTCTGCGGGGGCAGCGGCAAGAGCCCAGTCCTGAAGGCTTGGGGAAGCGATATCAATAGTTAAAAAATGTGAGCTGGAAATCTAAAAGCTGAACAGTTATCTCTCTCTCATCTGAAGCTACACTTTTATATGAGATAAGATACAATGCTTTTATCTGATATGTTTGGAGTTTAGAAATGAAATTAGATATGCAAAATTTCGTTCACCACTGAAGAACTTTGAATCTGAAGAGCAGGTCGTAGAACATAGATATGACCCACTCACAGGCCGCAGCACCGTAATAACCAGAGGTAGGTTTCAATATGTCAAAAAGCTTTTCGAATCAGATTTACGTGAAATCGCTGAAGTCGCTGAAAAAACGAGGGCGAGCTGCCCTTTCTGTCCAGAAAAACTTGAGCTGTCAACACCGAAATTCCAACCTGAAATCATTGAAGAGGGGAAGATACAGGTCGGCGATGCAGTACTTTTTCCTGGCCTGTTTGCCCATATGGAAAACAACGCGATAGTTGTCCTAAGTAAGGAACACTACCTCCAACCTAAAGAGCTTGCGCCAGAAAAGATGAGCAACGCTTTCAAAGCCGGACAGGAGTATATCAAAAGGCTTTCCCTCACGTACGATAGAACATTCTACGCCTGTTTCATCGAAAATTATCTGCCATTATCAGGTTCTACGGTTATTCACCCTCACATACAGATCGTCGTGAGTGACCTATCGTTTAATTTGCTACGGGAACTATTGGGAAAAAGTCAAGAATACTATTCGCGTTACAAAAATAACTTTTGGTTAGATTTGATCAAAGAAGAAGAAAAAAGCGAACGCTATATTGGGGCTGTTGGTGAAACTGCTTGGTTCACTCCTTTCGCCCCTTCAAATACATATGAGGTTTGGTCTGTAAGCAGGAAGCGTTCAAGTCTTCTGGACCTGAACAAAGAAGACTTTGAAACGTTCACAAAAGGGGTGTCAAACGTTCTTAGCTTCTATCAGGACGAAGGGCTATCAAATTTTAACATGCTGTTATATTCAGGACCCCTAGGTGAAGATTCGGATAATTACTTCCGTCTGGGTTTAAGAATTGTGGGACGTGCGGGATACAAAGAACCCTTTGTCAGCGACCTTTGGGGGCTTCAAACGATAATGATGGAAGGCGAATCGTACGATACTCCTGAAGACATGGCTCAAAGGCTCAAAAAATACTTCTAGGACCGACTATGTTCACAATTGACGCTTCGATACTGCCCGATAAACGCCGTCCTCCTACCATCGCACTTTTTAGGGCAGTACTGGCACGCGACATATTCCTCTTCTGTTAACGCAAAAACCCCTGAAACCGACTTCCTCGGTATCATTAAATAGCTAGGAGAAAGCTGTACACCTATGCTCTTCATAGGATCAAGTATCTTGAAGAGAACCTTTTGTTGTTTTATATCGAAAAGGATTCCCGTACCCGTTCCCGGCCCAAAGCTTGATACCTTCCCACCGAGCTCGCTCTCAATCAAACCTTTCAAATAGTCCCGCGCTTTCGATACAGCAAAGTCAGCGATCTTTTCAAAAACGAACGATTGGAGAATGCTGTTTTTAGCTACTTCAGAAGCATTTTTTTCAAGTTTTGGCCCGATCGTCACAGCATACACGGCAACAGTCTGCCCTTGTTTTAAATTATCTGCAAGTACTTGGCTTTTGAAGGTGTGTCCCCCTTCTAGCTGAACTTCATCATCTCCTACCCTTGTAACTTCTTTTAAAGAATAGACGGCTCTAGGTTCAATAAGTGGGGCTGCTCTTTCGACGAGAGCATTGACTTCGGCCTCCCTCACCTTGCCCAACTTTTGAGTTCTAATTATCTCCCCCGCGTCCAGTTCAATGGGAATCTTATCGACTATTTCCATAGTAAACAACTTTTATATAAGATATATAAGAATTATATCCAAATCAACTTTCTTTACGCATTTTTCTATAAAATTTGCCTTTAATATCTTATCTAACATACCTTTCTGGGCTTTTATCAAATTTCAGTTTGCACGCCGATGAACAGAAATAATATGTTTTATCCTTATATTTGGACTTCAACTTAGATGTCTTTTCGTCAACTTCCATACCACAGACCAAATCCTTTGACATAAATTATCTTTTATATAGTGATATATAATTTTTATTTATTTTCTTAAAAGTTTAACTCTATGTATTCACATTGATGTCGAAATGTTTTAGAAGTCTCCTCATTTTCCTTTCTAGGAACTGGATGATAAATCGATATCGCTCCAATAAATAACTACCGATTCTCTCCAAAGAAAAAAAGTCAAATACAGCTTCACATCATAGACAATAAGGTGAAATTATGTCAAATAGTACCTGCACATTTTGTAAATTGGTTAAGAAAGAAGAGCCAGCCAATTGGATTTACGAGGATGAATTTGCGATAGCTTTCCTAGACATAAACCCCATAAGTGAAGGGCATACACTCGTTATCCCTAAAAAGCACATAGAAACTATTTTTGACATTTCCGACGAAGAGATTGCAATTTTGTTCAAAATAGTCAAAAGGGTTGCGATCGCTGTAAAGAAAGGAATTAACGCAGAAGGAATTGTGATAACCCAAAGAAACGGAATTGCCGCAGGCCAGCGCGTACCCCATTTACACGTACACATAATTCCTAGATCTGGAGAGCAGATGTTCCGTCAGACTCAAAGAATTCAGGGACAAAGTCACGAAGAATTAGATCATGTCGCAAAGAAGATAAGCAAGTATATGTAACTTGTTTCTTAAGAATCAAAAAAGGTACACGATGTCGTTTAAGTGATTATTTTTTATTAAAATTCACTTGCATTTGTAAATATAAATATTACTGATTTGTTAACATCTTTATGTTCAGAGTAAGGGTTGAGGATAGCTTTGATGCTTCGCACATAATTCCCGGTCATCCAGGTAAGTGTAGGAACCTGCATGGTCATTCATATAAGGTTGAGGTTTTCATTATAGGAAATCAGCTTGATGGTAACGGAATACTTGTAGGCGCCGATTTTATTGATTTAAAACAAGCTCTCAGAATCATAGTTGATAAATACGACCATAAGCACCTAAATGATGTCATGGGAAACGACACAACTTCTGAGAACATTGCAAAGACGATATTCAGAGAACTGAAGAAGGCTGATGTAAACAACTTGGAGAAGGTCAGAGTCTGGGAATCCCTGAAGAATTACGCGGAGTACTGGGAGTAGATGAAACCCTGCTCGAGCGAAGACAGGTTAGAGCAGGCTGTTAGAACCATATTGGATGAAATCGGCGTAGAAAAGGGGTCTGAGACCTACAGAAATACACCGAGACGGGTTGCTAAGATGTACCTAGAACTTTTTTCGGGTATGGATGAAAGGAATGAGCCGAAGATGACTTTATTCAGTAACACGGGATACAATGATATAATCGCGGTAAAAAAGATACCTTTCTACTCCGTTTGCGCCCATCACATGTTACCCATCTTTGGTGATGTCTCGGTAGCGTACATACCAGGGGAAAAGATTGTGGGGCTATCAAAGATTCCTAGGGTGGTCAAGTTCTTTTCGCTGAGGTTGCAGGTGCAGGAAAATTTCTCCGAGCAGATAGCAGACTATCTACTTACAAAGTTGAATGCAAAAGGCGTTTTCGTGTTAGTAAAGGCTAGACACCTTTGTCTTGAAATGAGGGGAGTTACCATGCCCAATGTGGAAACGGTCTCAAGCACAGCCAGAGGAATTTTTGAAACTTCACAGGCGAAAAGAGAAGAAGCGCTACAGATGATGATGATAGACGGGAATCCATGATGAACCGTATAAACGCCTTAATTACAAAAAATTAATATAATTAAAATAGAATAGGCTCCGAGCAGAGGAAAAGAATATGGAATTTAAAGGGAGCAGAACAGAAAAGAATCTCCTAGCGGCATTTGCTGGAGAGTCTCAAGCAAGAAACCGTTACACCTACTTTGCGAGCGCTGCTCGCAGTGAGGGTCTTGAACAGGTTTCCGCAATCTTCTTGGAAACCGCGGACAACGAGAAGGAGCACGCCAAAATATTCTTCAGCTTTCTACAGGGCGGTGCAGTAGAAATCACGGCATCTTATCCTGCAGGAGTTTTAGGTAGGGTCGCCGATAACCTACTGGCAGCGGCTGAAGGTGAAAAATTGGAGTGGGGCACTTTGTATCCTTCGTTTTCCAAGATTGCGCAGGAAGAAGGCTTTCTGAATGTAGCAAAATCGTTTACGGAAGTCGCTGAAGTGGAGCAGTTTCATGAAAGGCGATACAGAGCGCTATTGAAAATTGTGCAATCAGGTTCATTCTTTAAAAGGGAAAAACCGGTAATCTGGCACTGTAGAAATTGTGGGTACACCTACGTAGGTACGGAAGCTCCGAAGGTATGCCCCGCATGCAAACATCCACAGGCATTCTACGAAGTGCTAGCAGAGAACTGGTGACTCATCCTTTTTTAATATCCTAAAGGACTCTAGAAGGTTATTTCCCTAAAAAGTTTGAAGCGCTGGCATGGAAAAGGGTTAGTTACACATCTTTCCCACTAAAGATTTTCTCAGCTTTCGCGGCCATAATAAAATCATTGGCACTCAAACCCTTGATAGCGTGCGTCGTCAAAGTGACCTTAACACGCTTCCACCTAATTAGGATATCGGGGTGATGATCCTGTTCTTCGGCAGTTTTGCCGAGCCTATATGTAAACTCTAGACCATCTAGATAACTGCTGAATTTATATTCTTTCTCTATGTGATCATCATACAATATCCAACCTGGAATTTCTGGAATATATTTCTCTGCTTCAGCCCTCGACATGGGTGGTGTCCCACCTTCGCACGGTACACACTTTTGTTTCGCTAAATCCATACAAATCATCTATAACATTGCAGGAAGCTCTATTTAAAAATTGATAATTGTATAAACGCTTTTATATGCCTTAACTTCAATAAATAATTGGCGATATAATTGAAATTAAGCGCAAGAAACCAGTTTGAGGGAAAAGTAGAAGATGTTGAAATAGGTGTAATCACCGCAAAGGTAAAGGTGAAGATTGAAGTTCCTGCTACAGTTACATCTGTTATTACCAAAGAAGCAGTTGAAGACCTTAAGATAAAGAAGGGAGATAAAGTAAAGGTAATAATAAAATCAACGGAAGTAATCCTCGCAAAAGAATAGAGTATGTAACATTAAGTCAAGTTAAATATGTTGCAGAAACTAACCTGTACTTCTATTAGCTGTGGCAATAAATAGAACTTATCCTAAGACATTGTAGGATTGAATTCTTTACATTGACAAAGATACTAGCTTCTGCTATAAAGCCCTATCATCTCCCCCTTTGCAAGAATATGTCCTTCCAAAGATCCCTCTACATCCTTCTTTTTTGATTTAGCAGGAATGTTAAGCCACGTATCTAAAGCGTAGACTTTAAAGAAGTATCTATGGGTTCCTGAAGGTGGACATGGTCCACCATATTTATGTCTTCCAAAACTGTTTTCGCCTTCAATTCCTGGAACACTATTCTCCTTGATTTCCGACACATTGGAGATGTCCCATACAACCCAGTGAACCCAGGTTCCCATAGGCGCATCCGGATCGTCCACGATTAACGCAAGACTTTTAGCATTTTCTGGTACTCCTTCTATTTTAAGCGGAGGATTCACGTCCTCTCCATCACAAGTATATTTCTTAGGTATACGTCCGTTGTTCTGGAATGCGGAACTTGATATAATTAAGTCTTCCAAAAAGACCAACTCTAATGTTGTAATTTGAATAAGTTTGATTTAAACATATCAATAAAAATCCTTACATAAATTCTTTAACATTATAGTTTTTTGGACCGCTTGCGACCAGATGATTTCTAATACCTCTTCAAACTATAGAAACCATTTTTGAGTACGTTCAGGTAAATGTCATTAAGGGTAAGATTTGAGGTTTCTCCGCATGGGACACATTTAAATGTGAGATATCCCTTTTGAAGGAGGCTTTCCCAATCTTCCGCCACAGGACGATGGAGACTATCTTGGGAACATTTCGGACATGAAATTTGGAAACCATACAAACCTCTAAGCCTTGAGAACAGGTTTTCATCAATTTCCTTGACTGCATTATCTCTTTTCTTAACCTCAGAACTGAGCCTCTTAATTTCGGCTTCATATTTCCTAACTTCTGCAGCTAACTTCGCCTTTTGTAGAGCATCCATTGTGACCGTATCTATAATACTTTTGATCAGTTCTTGCTTGGCCATCATTAGGTCAGCCTGGGAGGCGAATGTTAACCCTTTTGCCCTTTTTTCCAGTGCATCATTAAATCTCTTTGCAAGCGTTTTCAGAAAGTATTCTGCAATTCCTCTCGGGTCTCTAATTAGAATCTCGATCGCATTTGCAAACTCGACCTGCTCTAGGATATCCTTCTTTTGTTCCTCTAACGCGGGCACTTGACCTTTTATTTCAACAACCTTTTCCTCTAGACTTTTAACTTCAGGTTCAAGCTCATTTTTCCTTTTTTCCAACAAGCTTATTTTGTCTTCTATGGTTGCTTTATCCCCATACATTTCAAGAGCTCTCAAGACTTCTGAGGGTTCACCGTACTGCTTAGCTATTCTATAAATATTTGTTATGAATGGAACATCGTATTTGTACCTATAGAGGAGATCGCTGCACATTGAAATGACGGTTTGAAGGTTTGCATAGGCCAACTGTTTTTCTTTGAATTTAGAATCTTCATTCGCTATATCCCTTTTCAAGTCCTGTAAGGTAGCGTAGGAGTTTGTGGCTTCAAGCACTTTTTCTAGAGTTCCCCACTTGGCTGTGGATTCCTCGAGCTTCTTTAGAACAGGCATATCATATCCCATTTTCAATAGTCTTTGATAGAGGTCTATTGGGGCTTTTATTTCTGCTTCCTTCTTCTGGAGCCAATCTATTTCAGTTCCTAATTCGCTTTTCTGATTTTCAAACTTTGTAATTTCGGAAACCAGCCATTCATATTTTCCTTTCATTTCTTCAACCGAACGGTATGCTGTTATTGCATCCAAAACTTGGTTGTATCCACCATAGTTTTCGCATGCCTTAAGAAGTTTTTCGAGTTCGACTAAAGCGAACCCCTGTTTTTGAAGGTTTTGTATGTACCCCAAGGTTTCAGACAACTGCTTGACGGATAACCCAGACTGCTTAAGGTTGCTGAACGCATGAAGAACTATTTTAGTATCCATGCCGGAACTTTTTACTTCTTCGAGGAAGGTTATTACATCTCTTACGCCTAAACCTTTAGCTCTAAGATCCTCTATGACGCCAACGGTTTGTTCTATGTCTTCAAGGGTCAGGTTCTCCTGAACGGCCTTTGACAGAAGACTTATAGCTTCATCCTTTGAACTTGAATCTTTAACTGTAACTTTTTTTGTATAAGATTTTATGGTCCTCTCGCTTAATTTTCCTTCGAGGAGTTTGCTTATCTGCCCATTTGTGTAACCATGTTCTTTGAGGAGTATCATAAGTTCCTTGGCCCTTTCTTGATCCTCGCCTCGTAGCGGAGTTCTCTTAGAAAGGGAGATAAGCTCCTTAATCACCTCTTCTATCCCCTTATCGTCATTCATTACAACTTATCTCCTTGAAATTGCTCACATATGTGAAAGACTTTTCCCATCAATTTATATAATATCTCACATTTTATAAAGTTTTTGATGATTTAAAGGCAATTTAAAGGCAATCTAAAGGCAATTTAAAGGCAATTTTATAATATATTTACTTTTCTTAGGTGCAACAGAGTATTTGGTAAGAATGTTAAATGAAGGGAAGCTGGTTCTAGCTGGTTGATGTTTAGAAGGAGAGTCATAACTTACCAGACGAGTAACTTGGAACCCATAATTGAAGACTAGCAGGTGCAACTTTAGGTGCAATGGCAGGTGCATCAGGGTGCAGTAGGGTGCAATCAAAGGTGCAGCAAGGTGCAGTCAGGTGCAGCCAACAGACAAAAAAATGCAACTGCAGGACACCACTTCTCACTGCCATTGACAGGGGCATTTGTGCCAAATTATGCCCATGCAAACGGTGGACTGCAGCATAAATGAGCAGACGCAGTCAAAGACAGCACCCGCCAATGTCCTAGGATGCACCTGACTGTGCGATTTTATGTAAGTGATTGTCCTATAGTTGCAAAGGCAAAAATAAGAATATCGTTTAGCTTTATTAATTTGAACTAAGAATTCAAACGATTTCTTAAATTTGGGGAAAGACATCCTGCTTGTCCATGCCAAGGAAAATTAGGTGAGGTTGACCATCAAGCTCTGTTGTAGAGGGAGACCACGATTTGATTCCATGGAATGGCCAGGTTGGGCGATGCTCCAGTGAGGTTTATAATTTTGCCGCAAAGAACTATAGATAATTATGAAATTTATTATAAATATGTTCCAAAATATGTTAAACCTGAAACTGCCTCATTTAAAGACATACAAGACATTATAATGACAAGGAAATCTGAAGAAAGGAGTATTGCGAATTTCATAAAATTCGTCAGGATATTTTACGGCAAGTATTTTAAAATGGATTGGGCTAAAGAGTTCAAATTACCCTAAGAAATACACGGTCAGATGCGTCCCTTCAAGAGAACAATTAATCATATTCTATTCCATTATATATAAGATAAAGCTGAGCTAAAAATATTAATTGTTGAATAAGTTAGATAGTCTATTTATATACTCGGAAACATATTAAATAAATAGCTATAAGATTCAGTTTTAATCTTTATATAATATCTATTTCCTGGTACTAATTGAACTGGTAATATTAATTCTTGATTTCTTTTTTTAATTGTATATTTCCAGAAAATAGTCCAAACCTTTTAACTTCGATTTATTGCACTTTCGTCCACATAGATTCTTTTTCTGCATTCGGGACAAATTTTTTGCCTGAACCCTCTTCTGCGTGTAGGTTTGAACAGTTTTCCGCAAACACTGCATTCGACCTGATTGACACCAGGGGATTTAATTATCTTCAATCTTCTTCCAATTTCAGCTTTAGTTTCAACATCAGTCTCTGTCTCAAGCGCATCCGTCAACAGTTGACTAGCCAGTTCTATGCTTTTGTCTCCAAAAAGCTTCACAAAAGCACTATCCTTATCTGAGCCTATTTGCGCTGGCAGCATGCAAACAAAGTTTGAGGGATACTTTTCAGGCCTGTCCAAATCAACTACTGCGCAGCGATAGCGTTGTGCCAGAGAAGTTCCACTTGCTTCTTTCATCTTGAATATTTGCAGCTTAATGTTCACGTTCATCAACTAGTTGTCTAAAATCACAAATAAGATTGGTTAGCTGTTTCTATAGCTTCTTAGTTGTCTAAGCCATTGATAGCTTATGCTCTTAGTGAGATAGCCTCCTTTAACGGTATAAAATCTGTTAAGACACATATCTATCGGTTTTTTGATAGTGATCCTCCTATTTAAAGAAGCCCTTATTCTTCAATCAAATAGAGATTTCTTAACTTCTATGTTTCGATGCTGTTCTGGAATGGGAAGGTAGGTTCCCGATTGGCATGTTGATGCCTTCTGTAATAGGGTTCCTAAGAGTGTGTTGGCAAGACATTACACCGACTATAGCCCACAAAGACTAAAAGAGATATAAGATAAAGATGAGCTAAAAATATTAATTGTTGAATAGGATAGAAAGTCTATAACGAGCTTGTACCTTTATCTTTATCTGATTTATCAGCATTTCGCAGATCCCTTGATACCGTCAAACACAATATGTTCCTATAAAGACTTGTCACTGAATTTCTTTAAGAAACCTTCCGTTCCTATAACTTCACAGCAAATATTTTTCAATTCCTCAACACCCTTATCATATATACCAGATATAGCATCTTCTATTACAACCAGTTTAAAATCTCTTTCACTAGCTTCATATATTGATGTTCTTGGACAATTTGGAAAATTACATCCCGTAAAAACTAATGTTATAACCCCTTTTTCTTTAAGAAAAGTTTCTAATGGAGTTTTGTAAAATGCGCCCCATCTAGATTTATAAATTACAAATTCATTTTGGGCAATTTTCTGAATTTCACCCTTCAATAATTTTTCAGCATCTAATCTAACGGTGTTTGGCTTCAATTCCTTGACTAATTCAGAGCCTATGGAATTTGGAGCAATTACTTTTAACCCTTCTTCCACCTTCTTTTTTCTACAAATATCAACATTAGAGCCATCTTTTTTATATATCCTAACGACATGCATTATCAGTTTATTCTTTTCTCTGAATTTATTCAAAACTTTAACCATATTTGGAATTACTTCATAGGTTCCTTTGATTTCATAAACTGCTCCTTTTAATGAGAAATCATTTTGTGTATCAATAGTAACTAATCCAATACTACTATAATCTGGTTCTGTATATTGATCCATTCTAATAATCAATCATCATAACTTCATTAAAAATCTTTCTATTCAAGAATAATAACTGTAACATATGATCTCACCTTCAGCTCATTATCTCCCGCCAGGAAATTTCCTGCATCATAATTTTTCGCTTAACCCAAGACAACTAATACAATACCGAAGACAGTTCTCAGCAATCTTCCTACTTGAAAGTACCAGGGATGTTTGTCGTCCCACCAGTACCAGATGTTCGCGGCTCCCTCTATTGCAATGAAAGCTCCTATTCCCTTTATCCAGATCATACATTACCCTCTTCCTCGATCTGTTATCATTATTGAAAGAAGCTTTTAAAGAATACTACGAGAGATTTATTTCATATGATTGAAAAGAATGACATCATGCATTTACCAAAATATCAATAAATCGATGACAGCATAACAAAAAGTCAATGACAAAATAACATCTATCGATGACAGAATAAAATCAGTCAATGGATTTAACTAAACGTAATAAAGAGGCACGACAACCCTCTGAGTCAATGACTAAAGGTAGAAATCGACGTCGAAGGGGACGCACCCATAGACCAAAGCACAATCGCCGATAAAAAATATCGGTAAAATCGTTATTATTAAATAGGAAAAAAAGAGGGAAAGTTCCCCTAACATTCATTGAGTTTATACGCTTCTCTCAGCTTATCAGCTCGATCGGGTTCGAACTGATTAATGAGACTGCTAGCACCAGCTATAATCGACGCTTCAAGCTCATCATCCATGTCTTCATTAAAGAAATCGCACCAGCCTTTAAGAAACTCAAATATGTTCTCGGAATTCGTACCTTCACTTCAACGGTCTTATTTTGGCTCATTTACCTATCGGTATTCCTACATTATTTATTATGAAAAACTTTAATATAAATTCTTGATCTCTTTTTTTTAATTGTATATTTCCAGAAAATAGTCCAAACCTTTTAACTTCGATTTATTGCACTTTCGTTTATATATATTCTTTTTTAGATTATGCACACTTTTCTGATGCCTTCTACGTCTCCTGCAAAATGAAGCCTAAGGGTTGATGCCAATAATAGCGTATTAAAGAGTTCTGGAAACTAATTAGTGTGATGGAAATCACCTTCCTCCATTTTTAAATTAATATGACATTTTTTACATCTTCCCTTAGCTCTTAGGTAGACTGCACGTTTTACTCTCATTGGGATTGGTTTTCTTGCACTTTCCTCCCACATCAATTCTTTCTTTCTAACTTTGTATTTAGGATTTTGTGCTTATAATAAACTTAGTTTAGCCAACACTTAAACAGATGGGTGAGAAAAAGGACGAGTTTAAAGTTTTATTGCAGGAAATTTAATAATATTTATTTTTAGGGAAGAACTCGTCAAATTTGATATTTAGTTAATCTCTTAATTAGAGACTAATGATTTACTGAAAATATATTTTAGAGTACCATAAACGGTTAGTATGAAACCAAATGCCATAAATAATCCACCAATTATCATTCCGACTAACCCTCCTAGTAGAAGGAGAGCAGAGGGGTTTAAAGGATTATTATAATTTACTATTACTGCCCCTAAAATGAAGATGACAAGACCAAGAGCCAAGCAAAAGATACCGATTGCTAATATGCGCCATGGAATGCCTAGGGGGCTTAAACCATTCTTCAGAGCCCATTGGATCTTTAGTGAACAAGATGCCTACAAACGGCCTCATCTTAAATTTGGTATAATTTGTGCAACATTAGGAGTACATTTTGGTTGGATTCTGAAAAACCCTTTAATAAATTGCAATATATCCACAATTGCAAGAGGTGACATGGAAAAGGTGATAGATAAAAGGAAAACATTAATCCTGTTCTCAATGGTCGCCATACCAGCAGAATAGGTGTTTTTCCCTAAAGTGAACGTTTCCACGTCCCGCTAAACTCATACCAGACAGGTCAAAAAGTGTCTTAACAGGTACTGGTAGGTTATATTTATGGGTAACCTGACACATGAGCTTTAGTCCAAGATGTAACTGTTTGAAGTTCGTTCAATTTTTTTTAATAAACGACGATCAAGATGCCAAATACATAAAGGAATATCTTTCTCTCATAAAGCTTAATTTTCCAGAGCCGCCGAAATATCTTTTTCCCCCCATTGTCACGTAACTCCCTTGCGTGGAGCATTTACATCACCGACACCAGTGCAACCTTCAAGGCTACCGCTGGTGTACCATTCTGGATGCGTCGGTCACTACTGATTCGAGTTACGACAACCTAAGATTTGATGCGACCATCCTTTATGGGAACTATCCCCGGCAATTCCCAGTCTTCCCACATCGCGTCAACGTGGCTCTGCACGTATTGAAAGTCTTCGTCCTTGAAGTGCGCAAATCTACCCTGCATCTCAAGATATTCCCGGACTGGAACTCTGGGCGTTGGTGGTTTGTAGGTCAGCCTAGCTACCCCGTTCTCAATTTCGTAGACAGGGAAGATACCCGTCCTCGCCGCCAGCTCCCCTAGCTTGTCGGAATAGCGTGGGTGATAGTCCCAGCCCTTGGGACAAGGGGCAAGTGTATGGATGAAGGTCGGCCCCCCGACCGAGAGGGCCTTCCTGACTTTGTTGAGGAGGTCCAAAGGAGGGTAGGATGCGATTGCGGTTGCGATGTACTTCACGTTCGGATGACCGGCAGCAAGCATCGGAGCAACATTCTTCTTCCACCTATTCTGCATGATCCTTTTCACCGACCCGGTCGGCGTGAATGTTGTCTGAGCGCCCCACGTGGTCATTCCCGTGGCCTGAATGTCCGTGTTGGCAGCGGACTCGTTATCGTAGAGAATTATCAAGAGGTCATAGTCGGTCTGAAGAGCCGAGGAGATTGCGGCAAGACCCATATCAGCTCCGCCTAAGTCACCGCAGAAGGCTATGGTGTTGATCTTCTCCTTGGGAATCTTTCCTTTCTTCATCAACGCTCTAAGGCCTGCTGAAGTCCCTAGGGCCGACGAGCCGCCTGCTCCGAGTTGCGCGTGCATCCACGGAATGACCCAGGGTGTGGTCATGTATGCAGTATTAGCAACATACATGCATCCTGTAGTGCCTAGCGCAATAGTGCGAGGTCCAGCTGCCTTGCTGAACATCCTCATTACCATCGCAGGCTCGCAACCCTCACAGGTCCTGTGCCCTGAAGAGTAGAACTCTTCCCTGAGTACGTTGTGTATTCCCCTGATCTTTTCGAAGACGATTTCATCTGTCATATTCTAACCACCTACTACTCCCTCACTCCTACCCATTGCACGTAGTCATCGACCCCTTCCTCTTTTGCCTTGTAAGTCGCTTCAATCATCTTGATGACTTCCGCTATAGAAATCTCTCTACCTCCTAATCCTGCTATGAAGTTTGTTATCGTTGGACGGTTCCTCGAACCGTACAGGGTTGATCGTATTTCACTATACAGGACACCTGAGTAGAAGGGAGAGCCGTATGCAAAGTCACGGTCTACTACTGCGACCGCGCCGACCGGAGAAAGTATCTTCTTCAGAAGTTCTGTTGGAAATGGTCTGAACCACTTCGGGCGAACCACTCCAACTTTTAGACCGCGTTTCCTCAGTCGCTTCACAGCTGCTTTAGCAGTTATAGCGAGTGTGCCCATACCAAGAATTGTCACGTCAGCATCCTCCATCATGTATTCCTCGAGCCATGGATTCCCTAGATCACGATTGAAGACTTCCTCGAATTCTTTGTATGCTTTGTTGACAACGGCTGGAACTTGTTTGGTTGCTTCTGCATTCTGCTTACGAATTTCTATGACCCAGTCCTCATTTGCCTGAGGTGCGATAGATATCGGGTTGTCGGGGTGCAGTCTTCGATCACCAAGACTGTAAGGGGGAAGGAACTTGTTAACGAGCTCCTTGGAGGGTATCCTGACCATATGTTGCGAGTGTGTGAGAAATCCCCCATCCATCGCGAGAGCAGCGGGGAACATCACTTGTGGATCCTCTGCTATTCTATACAGAAGTAACGTAGTATCAAGAGCTTCCTGCGCAGTCGCAGCCCAGACGAGCAGCCATCCAAGGTCTCGGACGGCAAGCGCATCGTTGTGCTCAACTCCGAATGCGCCCGGATCATCTAGCGCTCTATTTCCAACGAGTGCTACCACAGGCAGTCTATCTGATGCCGTCACTGCAAGTGCTTCCATTGCATACATCCACCCAGTCCCACTACTTCCCGCGAAGACTCGTGCTCCTACGGCAGAAGCATGTTTCACGATTTCGAACTGAGAATGTTCGCCTTCAGCGATGATGTACTCCGCCTCGAACTTGCCGTCAGCTATCAACTTGGAGACGGCATCCATCACCTCCGTATAAGGTCGAATTGGATAGGCAGCTATCACATCCACGTCAGCGAGCATCACAGCATGAGCGACAGCCTCGCACCCTGTCAGTAGATCTTCCCTCTGCTTTTGAACCAGCTTCTTTTCAACTAGTGTCATATCTCTATCTACCTCTTCTCCTCACTTTTCGTCTTAGCCTCCTCTACTGACAACCCCGTTCCGGTGACGAATGGGTAGTTGACCCTTGTCTTGCCTTTCTTCTCCTCAGCCCAGTTGGTGTATGCATCTTTGCTTTCTTTGAACTTCTGATAAGGACTTTCGTTGGTGTCGAATTTTAGTTCATCGATCATCACGATCGTATTGGGCACAGGGCATACCTCAGCGCACCTGCCACACCCAACACAGTAGTTGTAGTTCACGTCAAATAACCCTTCAGGAGTCGGATCGAAGCACTCGTCAGGACATGTGTACCAGCAGCGATCGCATTTTATGCACTTGTCGAATCTGATGACAGGACGCATAGTCCTGGTTGTAAACCGCTTGTAGTCCTCGTTTCTTCCGCCTCTCTTGACCGGCTTTACGACGATCCCTTCTTGGAATTCATGCCACTTTGGAAGTTCTGGAAGTTTGTACGGCCAGACGATGCCTTCGCCAGGTGCAATGCTCTTGATAACGACCGAGTTGTAACCATCTTCCACAGCTCTGACCCTTTCCTCGCCTTGCTGCTCTCCAACTACTTTCTTTATCGACTGCAAACTGACGATGTCTGAATCAACACGCGCCAATGCACCCAGAACACGCACATCTGTAAGATCGTCCTTGTATACCCATAATCCCGAAAAGCTGTGCATACCAGGTACGACGGCAATCTTGTACGGAAATTTCTTCTTCTCGACATTCTTTAGGAGCTCTAGAGGGTTTCGTTCGGAAACAACAAGCAGCGTACCTCCTGTTTTAACTTTCTCGCTGATCGGGCGTATGCCCGAGTAAGCCCATGGTTCCACTCCCTTAGTCATGGTATCGTCAACTACGATACTGACGTCAACGTCGTTGGGTTCTACCTTCCCGCCAGCTTCTGCCTCGAGATCCTCCTCGGTAAGGTCCGCAACTACTGCGAAGTATTTACAGGGAACCCCATCTCGTTCGGGAGCATCACTGTACCTTCCGTAACCGAACCCAGTCTTGCCTTCCTCCTTTGCGGCATAAACGATGGGCTTGCATATCCTTCGTGCAAGTGTCTTCTGGAAGACTCCGCGGTAGTTTACCTCGATGTTCTTGATGTCTACTTCTGTAGACGCTGCTTCTCTAAACACAGAAGAAACCGACGTCAATTTTACTATTTTTCGTTCCATATTCAGGACATTTCCCCCTTTTTTTCCTTCTGAGTTTTTCATGCGCATTTTTATCAGGCGTATATTATTAAATTTATTATTCAGAACTATTTTCAATATTTTCAAGAGGATAGAGACGATAAAAAGAGTTAGTTAAAAATGGGGAGTTAAAAGCGGACTATAAGGTCTTGGGCTTCTTGTTAAAATATATGACAAAGCAAAATTGAAGGTCTTAGACACGTAATCTGTTCTATCATTCTTAAATATCCGTGGGTGATTTGGGATCATGGCATCATGCAATGGATAAGCGAACAAGAACAGCCACGAACTTGTTAAATATCTCCAAGAGTGATTTAGAAGCATCTAAATACCTTCTGGAAGGTAAACACTATTGCCAATCTGTCTTTTATCTGGAGCAGAGCATTGAAATTGCCCTCAAGTCTTGGGCGATATGGCATGGAATAATGACCGAGGAAGAAGTGACAAAGTTGAGACATGAGGCGTGGAAGATCTACCTCATAATGAACGAAAAGTTTTTTCATGATATTGCGATACTTGAGAAATACCCTGAATTCAAAGAATATACTTCGGGTGACTGGTTGAATAAATATAGAGAAGTAAGCATAAAGGAGGAGCAGGAGAAAGAGCTGCATCAAGAGCTAATAGAACGCTGGAAGATGTCCAGTTCCATGGAGGATTTGAAGCAGGTTCTAACAACTATCCAAAAGATAAGGGATGATTGGAAAACAGTTGAGGAAGCCTTAATGAAAGGAAAAGATGGCGAGATAAGTGCATTTATGTCAAAGATCGCAGGAGCTCGCATGCAAGGAAGAAATCTGCCATCCAAGGAGGAACTGAACACAACCATGGATGAACAGTTCTATCGGATTAAAAAAATGTTTCAACTTCATTACTTTGACTTCTATCCCGTATTGTCATGGCTTTTCATAGTCTTCTATCCTCACGTGTCCCGATCAAGATACAAATTCGGAAGGAATAAGCTAAACCCGTTGAAATATTATACCAAAGCCTTGCCATTAGTGCAGCTATTAGACAAATTCCTAATGATCACCCAGCAAGTTCTTCAAGGACTTCAAGAGCTTTATCTCCAGATGTCTTAAAAGAAATAGCATTATTATTTATTATTATTTATAGCAATAGGGTTAATAGCATTTTTATTTGTTACTTCAGGTCGTTCTTAAAGCATACTGAAATGTTCTTTAATCAAGATTATAAAACATATCTCATTAATGTAAATCAACCTTCCTATTACAGTTCTTGCATTTTAAACTAATTACACGGGATGAAACATAATTCTATATCAAATTTTTCTTGTAAATCTTTGTCTCCTTCACGCCATTGGTTATCACATATTTTACAGTGTATATGCGAAGGATTTCCTTTATTATAATCTATCATTATAACACTTGTATCCTTAATCTCATTTTCTCTCTCTACTATTTTTCTTCGTTCAAAATCTTTTCTTTTTATTTTAAAAATTATTTCTATGAACTCGTTAATTAGTCTTTTAAGCTATTTGCAACATATGACAGAACTTGATAATTTTATATATTGTTTGTTATTCAAAATATTATAGTCTTATGATGGGAAGATTCAATCAATTAATAAAAGGTTTGTATTACGTTCTATTATGTATAACATGCTTTTTGTTAATAACTTTTGCATTCTTGTTGCCAATTGTTCCATTGGCTCTGAGAATTTTAACTTTATTGGTTCCTCTTTATACATTGGTATATATATCATCAATGGTGATAAGACACTCTGTCCACGTATCTTTCAAGAGTGGGCGAAAAAAAATAGCATTGAAAATAATTGACAATTTGACTAAATCTGGATATTATGTTTGCATATTTTTCATATCCATAGCCTTATTTGCTGGGAGTATACTTTTCTTAACTCAAACCCAATACGTCATTGAACAAAAAATAATTATCGCATTTTTCACATTACCTTTAATATATAATTTTTTTAATTTTGGATTATTTTATATCATCATAAACTCTATTTTTATGGTGAGTACTGATAAGAATGTTAATAGTAAAATAATGTGGATTATGTTTTTCCCTTTTTTATTTATTATGTTTACAATATCAACACCTTTTCTATTAGGTTTTTCCAATGCACTTTTTTCAAATAACGTAATAGAATCAGTTGCATCTTTTTCTTTTTATGTTTCATTTGCAGGCATGTTATTAATTTATGTGTTGTTGCAACCCCTAAATCTAATTCATATTAACGAGAAGGTCTCAAAATGGTTCAAATGTGATGATTATAAAGAAAAGTTATGGATAATAGCACATTATGATTTTATAAATATCGAGAAAAATTTGTTTTTTAGATAGATAGTAGGAGTAGTAGTAATAGTAGTAGGAGTTCTCTATTAGGCGAGGGGGGGGTACCCCAAGCCATAAACACACACAAATATATACAAACAATATGATGTTATTTCATAATAAAGTAAGATAAATAGAAATTATTGAACATGAGAAGAGTATTAGAAATTATCAAATTAATGTTATACATGAATCGCCTTTTTTCTCTACATTTTTTTCTTCTTTGACCTCCTCTGTGAGAGGATAAATAGTTCCAAGTCGTATTTCAACTAAATTAAGGCTGATAAATTGATCTAAATATTCTTCTATTTTTTCTGGAGATAATCCTAAATTAAGGGAGGTTATCGCAGTTAGTCTTTTTTGAGGTGTTCCTTCAGGATGTTCCCTAATGAAGTTTAACAACCATCTCATCCTTTGTGCCCTTGCTTCAGCACCGTCCTTTTTTTTAACCATACTTGGATCGTAGAACATCTTCATCACATATGTGATGATTGTTAAGTCTTATGCTTAAAAATGTAAGCCTGTTTATTATATAAATATGAAACGATCAATATTGTGGATAAAAAGATCAATTTAATTAGCTTTAATTAAACCAAGTTTATCATTAATATAAGTTGTATAATCTTAGAAATTTCATGCATATGTGAAACCGCATTAGAATCTTTGTTTATTAATAAGGAAATATTTTTAGCAGAGGATGTTTCTTGATAAAACCGATGGAAAGCAATGACTAAACTGGGTTATACTCATATTATTGTTTCAAACAAAGTTCATAGAGCATTAATGAATATCGCACAAGAAAACAAATTAAGTTGTTCTAAACTCATAGAGAAACTAATCGGTGTTAATACTGGTATTAATACTATCCCACAAAACAACTTTGAAATCCAAAATAGATCAAAGGGTGATGTGGTAGCCCGGACCAGATTCGAACTGGTGTTTGCGGCTCCAGAGGCCGCTGTGCTTGGCCGCTGCACCACCGGGCTATTATTTGACGGTTTATTGTTCCTACCTAAAAGATTTTCTAGAACAAAAAAAGGATTGCCCCGTGTCCGGAACACTTAACGATCAAGTCTAGAATTAAGAAATTTGTTAAAGTCAAAATGAAAAAAAGAGCTAATTTATGACGAAATTTTTAAGGCGTTATTGTTCTTAAGACTGTTTAACATCTTGATAATCGTCAATAATCACAATTGCAAAGATTCCATTTAAGGGACCCTAAAGTCAAAATTTATAAACACATAAAGAAGTGTACATAACATAAGGATGACCGAAAGAACTTTTACCTACACAGTTGGAACAAAAATATCTCCTAACCTTAGAATAAATCTTTTGGATTTCATATATCAAAGATACATTCTACCCCAGGAAAAGATGTTCGAAAACGTCTTAAAGGATACAACTGATGGTGATCCTTACCTTTCCTACAGCTTTACAGTTCCGAAAAGTGGGCAGAAGTTTGACGAGAAGATTATAGCTAGTGAGCCTATACAGATCATTATAAAGACCTATGACGACACGGTGACGGAAGAAAAGATTATTGAAGAAAAAGAAGACGTCGAAATCGCGATCGACCTTTTTGAAGAGCAAATTAGAAAGAGCACTTTATTTTTCGCATGGGGGGAGGGTGAAAAGATAGTTCCAGAACGTGTTACTGGAAAAGAAAGGTCTCTTAACCGGCTATTAATGGAGACACAGATTCTCATTCTAATTCTGTTCATTGGCGTCGGTATAGTGGTTTTCGCGTTTTTAGGAAGTTACGCCCTGATTCCTTTTTTAGGTATTCAATTGGTCGTTGTCCTTTACTCGAGCAAAATTGTCGGCAGGGTAGGGGATTGGCGAATAACAGAGCGCAATCCCACCATCCATTTTCTTGAATATCACTTACCTTCACAGGAAGCTGATATGATCAGGAAAAAATTTACAAAAGAACAGCTAATTGCACTCAAGCGTGAAGTATACGAGAAGACGGTTTTAAAAGATGGAGAAATTGACTGCCAAACAGTTAACGAGATCTTTGCCAAATACGGACTATATTGCAGGCCAGAGGATTTGTCTTCTAAAAAAGTAAACGTCTACCAGATGGTCAAAACTACAGCGGACAAATTTGGATTCAAGATGCCTAAAATTGTTGTTGCAAATACTTTACTCCCTAACGCGTCTGCGTCAGGGCCTAGCCCAAGTCGCGGACTCGTCATGATTACGACAGGTCTTCTTGTTCAGCTCGAAGAAGCTGAGATCGTAAGCGTCTTAGGTCACGAGTTCGGACATTTAAAAGGACGAGACCCGCTTTTACTGTATGGCCTAAATGCAATTCAGTACCTTGTCTACTTCTTTGTGTTTATACCCTTTGTTTCATCCCTCTTACTTTTCTTCATATACTTTTGGGCTATCTCAGCCATCTTCTTTTCCGTAGCAAAATGTCTTGAAGCCAGAGCCGACCTTATTTCGGCTATTGTAATCCAGCAACCGCAGGTTCTAGCAGAAGCTCTCCAGAAGATAGGTTTCAAGAGGCTTATTTTGGAACGAATGCGGTCCTACCGAATCCAGGAATGGTTAAGTTTGGAGGCTCACCCACCCATGTACTTTAGAGTGCACAGGTTAGAAAAAATTAAAGATCCCTCAAAAATCAGGCATCCACTTATTCGATCAATTGCTGACGTGACGCATGGATTTATAGCAAATATTAAATAAAATTAAAGAACATTCTAAAGGAACAAAATATAAAAGGAATGTTGAAATAAAAGCTCTTAGATGCGAAATGGACAAAGCTTTTTCAAAGGTAAGGGAGCGACAATTTCAATTGAACATAGTTGGAAATAAAAGACTGATCTGATTAATAAAATAAAAAGGGATTGGGTGGAAATATTTTTTAAATCAATTTCTCAAGTCTTTTGCTTACTTCATTCCAGTTTACGACGTTCCAAAATGCTTCCACGAACTTGGATCTTTCATTCTTGTAGTCAATGTAGTATGCGTGTTCCCAGACATCAAGAACCATCAGTATGGAGTGATTTGGGAAAACATTAACATTATGTTTCTCTATCTGCATGATAGCAAGTCTGTTGGATTCTGGAGAAAAGGTGAGCGCTGCCCATCCAGAGCCTTCTACAGTATTCGCTGTCTGTGTAAATTCTTTTTTGAACCTTTCAAGGCTTCCAAAGCTAACATTTATGTGGTCGGCAAGTTTTCCACCAGGACTTCCACCCCCCTTGCCCGCCGGTGCCATATTTGGCCAGAATAGGGAATGTAGAACATGTCCGCCCAAGTTGAAGGACACATCTTTCCAGAACGCTTTCCTGTCGATGTCCGTGCCTTCTTTTATTGCCTTATCCAGTTTTTCGAAAGCCGCATTTATGTTATTGACGTATCCTTGATGGTGTTTTGTGTGGTGTATTCTCAACTGCTCCTCCGATATGTTTGGCGCTAAATCTGAGTAGCCATATGGCAACTTCGGTAGAGTATATACAGTAGTTTTTTCCATAATCTTCGAAGGAACTACTGGTCATGCCGTTATATAGTTTTCTTTCTTAGATAATTATTAAATAGAATCTTGAAAATTATTGTAAAACCATTATAAAGTGATATACAAAAGCATTATCACTATCTTTTTGAAGGGGAAATGAAAGTAAGTTCTGTTTTAGCCTCTCAGTGTTTTGCGACTGAGAACAGACGTGAATTGACCAGTTTCATTTAATAAAATCAAGTATTTCGTAAAAGTTTCGAATTGGTTTAATATTGGAATGTTTTATATCCCTAACTTTTCCAAAGTACAACCCTAAACCCGCTGCTTGTAGCATAGTCAAGTCGTATACGGTATCCCCGACAGCTACAGTTTCCCTTAAAGGGACCCTCCGCTCTTCTGAGACCTTTTTTAATAACATGTCTTTTTTTAGGGGATCAACGATATCCAAGCCTCCACCTGCTAGAAAGTTTTGACTGTCTACCCGAAGCCTATTCGATAGAACGACATCCGCACCAAGCTCTTTCCCAACCTTTTCTGCTAGTAGGTTTAGTCCAGCTGTTACTATTATCACACTAAGGCCTTTTTCTCTAAGGTTTAGTATCACATCTTTCACTCCACTTTTAAACCTATATTTTGACAAGATCTCCTCTATTTCTTTGAGGCGTATTCTCCCCCTTTTGTTCAGCCAAGAGGACGTATCCTTAACCATAAATTCTTGATACGAGATCTTTCCGCTCCGATACTCTTCAAGAGATTTTTTCGCTTGATCCAAGGTGCCAAATCTTTGATGGATAAGCTGCCAGCTGCTTCTGCATGTTATTAATGTGCCGTCGAGATCAAAGAATATTAGCCTGTATCCCAACAAGCACCATTATCGTGTACAATATAAATAATTGACGTACAAGGGTCTGATAAACTCTTATGTTCTTAATTTTTTAAGAAACTGAACCGACAAACTTTTTAATGGTTTAAATCCGAATTTTAGAACCGTATTAAGTTAAATATGGAAACTCTCTAGATTTGGAAATGGCAGCAATAACTTCTAAACCCTTTTTATATCGTTTTTAGTAACATTTATATCTTGTTTTAAAGATGCCTCTTAAACTGATATCTATGAGCCTCTCGTTTGGAAGTAGTTTAAGTACATATCTTAAGCTCACATTGTTATTTGCGGTGCTAGGCGGTATATTTGTAGCGTTAGGGTATATCATCGGAGGGATTGAAATAGCAGGGTTGTTTTTGTTGATGGCCGTCGGCATCAATTTTGTCATGTATTTTGCCAGCGACAAGATGGTTATGGCATCTACTCACGCCCATATAGTTGATGAAAATGAAGCTCCCAGACTTCACGCGATAGTTGCCAAGTTAGCATATGAAGCTAAAATACCAAAACCTAAAATTGCTATAGTTGATAGCCCGCAACCCAATGCTTTTGCAACCGGAAGAAATAAGGACCATGCAATAGTGGCCGCGACAACTGGTCTGTTAAATATCATGAATGACAGCGAAGTCGAGGCAGTGTTAGGCCATGAAATAGGGCACGTTGTTCACAAAGATATGCTGGTTGCAACAGTCGCCGCATCTATTGCGACAGCCATCTCGTATATCGGCATGATTATCATGATGTTAATGCTTTCGGGAGGCGGCGGTAGAAAAGGGAGTGGCGCGACTGCTCTTGGGGCGGTGATAGTAGCACCTTTAGCTGCGTCATTTGTTCGGTTAGCAATATCCAGAAACAGAGAGTATTATGCTGATGAGGCGAGTGCGATTCTAACCAAGAAACCTCTTTCTCTGATAAGTGCGTTGTCAAAGATAGAGGGGATGATACGCCGCGGCGCTACTCTAAAAACTTCGCCTTCAACTGCATCTTTATGGATCGCAAACCCGTTCAGGGGCAGTTCAATGCTCGAACTTTTCAGTACACACCCAACAACTGAAAAAAGGATAAAAAGGTTGGAAGAAATTACAAGAAAGACAGGCTACTCATTTTAGATTAGCATGTCAGGCTTAACAATTTCTGTGGACTATTCCAATTCCTATTCTTCAAAAAAGCCAGTCTTTTCACGAGACATTGTTAAAGTGGATGTCGACTCCGTTACAACAGTTAGCAAGATAAAGGAAGCTGTTCTAAAACACCTCAACTTGCCATATGATGACCTCTATTTTTTAGAGTTAAAGAAGCAAAAACTAGAAGACTCAGAGACGGTTTCAAGCTTAGGTATATCAGGGAAAACTGTTCTGATATTAAGATGCAAAGACGTTGATGCGCTGTTTGAAAGGATGCGGAAAGATGGTCGGCTGTAGATTCCAACCTGCTTCCTATCGTTTATTTCGTCCAACGATTTTTTCTTGAAATTCAAACATAGCTTGATAGTAAAATACAGTTTCATCAGATTGAAGTCATCTGGTTCCCGTTATTTCAGATAACTAAAAGATTTAAAGAACGCCGCCTAAGGTTATAACAACATGTTCGATTTAACACCTATTGGAGTTGTTCACACAGACGTTAAGGATGAAGATTTGTCCAAATCAGGTTCGGTGGTGGGCAGGATAGAAGTGTTCCAAGATTTCCGGGAAGGGCTGAATTCCATTGAAGGGTTTCCACATCTTATTCTGATTACCTTTCTTGATAGAGTTAGCGTTGAGGCCGGACGTACGCTCAAGATTAGATTCCGTCATCTTCAACAAGCCGGTTTACCACCCGATATCCTTCCTGAGGTCGGGGTCTTCGCAAGCGATTCTCCGAAAAGACCCAATCCTGTGGGTGTAAGCATCGTCAAAACACTCGAATTTGACGGCCGATTCATTAAAGTCAGTGGTTTAGATGTTTACGATGGCACCCCTGTTATAGACATCAAACCCTATACTCCTTACAGGAGGATTCAATATATCAAAGTCCCCGAATGGTTCTCTAAGATTTCATTATATTTGGATAGGGAACCATAGAAGTTTTAACACTTGCACAGCTGTTTAGCGTGGAATCATTTTTCTAGGTAGAATCCTGCTGCAATCGCTCCATAAAGTCCAACGTCATCTCCCAAGGATGTGAACTTTATTTCGGGGAGCCGGTTGACCATGTAATCGCCAAGTTTTTTTTCTATCGGTTCAAATAAGAGTTCCTTATTATTTAATGCCACAGAGCCTCCTACGACGATAACCTCGGGGTCGTATGCGTTTATTACGTTAGCGAATCCTATTGCGTTGAATTTACTCACGTTTTCTAAGACGGATAAAGCGAACCTATCACCTGATTTTGCTGCGTCAAAGAAGTCTTTGCTTGTCAAGGAGTCTAATTTCTGATAAAGGCTACTCTGCTTTAACGTATCTTCTTTGAAGGTGCTAGCCACTAGACGCACATAATTTGTGATATTACTGCCGGAGCAGTAGGCTTCCCAATGCCCTCTCTTCCCACACCCGCAAGTAAGTCTACCTTCTGGATCTATTGTAAAGTGCCCGATTTCGTGAGCGTTTCCCTCCTTACCCAGGAGAAGGTGGCCATTGGCAAAAACTCCACCACCTATGCCACTACTTATCGTGACGTAAACTACGTTATCGACTCCCCTGCCTTGGCCAAAGAATTTTTCACCGATTACGGCTACTACGCAGTCGTTGTACATTCTAATAGGTAGATTCAGTTCTCTAGCTATTGGCTCTACAAGGTAGGATCGCTTGAAGGGTAGATTCGGTGGCGAAATTGAGCCAAGTTTCTGGTCAAGAGGTCCCACTGTACCGATGTTCACATTTACAAGATTATCTAATAGTTGCTTGGGTAGTTCTTTGATCATTTCTATAATCTGTCTGCTTATGGCGTACTCGTCTCCCTCGCGCACAGTTTTCCTCACAACTTTTGCAAGAATTCTTCCGTCCTTAACGCCAATTGCGACTCTAACGTTTGTTCCACCTAAATCTATACCGAGCGTTGTATTCAATTTAAATCACAATAATTGCTTTTTAACAGCAAATAAATGTTTATTGAATATATTACCTTTACGCTCCTTCCCGATAGGCGATGAACTCATACAGGTGTCTAAGAATCTAAACGAGTTATAAACTTTTTAGAACAATTGTTGCTTCAATGTGCTTCAGATACGGCTATTTATTTTCTCCGCACACGTTAATTATAGCTTCTTTTAGAACTTCTATGCTGTCCAAATATTCTCTGATTTCCACCCTCTCGTAAGGTGTATGTGAGAGTTTCGAATTACCTGGACCATATGTTATTGATGGTACTCCAACTTCTTTACCGTAAATGTTCATGTCGCCTGAGCCAGTTTTCCTGACAAGCATGGCGTTTTTGCCCTTGACCTTTAATATCGAAGCTTTGAATGCTTTAACCAATTGGCTGTTGACAGGTGCCGTATACGCTGGTGTGAAGTCTTCGACCTCCATTCTGAAACCTATTTTCTCTTCACATATGTGTTCGGCTTCTACTTTTATTTTTTCGACGACCTCCTCACTTTCGACAGAAGGTGGAAATCTTACGTCAACCGTCATTTTACATGACGATGGGGACATGTTGTGGGACTCCCCTCCCGATATCTTCGTGAGACAGGCGCTGATGGTGCCAAATTTTTTTTCCTTTTTCTGTGCTTCGTCATTATATCTTTTTATTGATGTCCATAGCTCTATCGCGGCATCCACGGCACTTTTACCAAGCCACGGTGAACTAGAGTGATAACTTGAAGTCTCAAAACTAAGGCTTAGACGTAAACCTCCCCTGTATCCTATAACGATGTTCGTTAGCGAACAGGGTTCTCCAAAGACCACGTATGATGGCCTACACCCTCCTCTGATGAGCTCTTTAATGCCATTGCCGGTGTCCTCCTCTCCCACGACCCCAGCTACGATGATTTTGTTCCGAAAAGACCCCTCCTTTAACTCATGAGCTGCGCACAGAAAGGCTGCCATAGGTGATTTAGCGTCAACCGCTCCTCTTCCACTTATAAACTGCTCATTACGCTGCGTGGGCAGCTCTCCTACAACAGTGTCTAGGTGTCCACAGAGAAGTATCGAAGGCTCGGTTCCCTCATATATTCCTATGACATTTCCAGCCGCATCTATGTAAGAGCTGTCTGCTGACAGGTCCGATGTTAACCATACGCGTATCCGGTCCGCTAGCGTCGATTCACATCCGCTTGGAGAATAGATTGAAACAAGCTCGTAAAGGAGGTCCACGTAGTCCATTTGCTGCTATCCCCTAGCCTCTTTGACCATGTATTTTATAATTGAACCGGGGATATCTATTCCTGTCGCCGGAACTGTGTTCTTGAATTCGGTCGTGTTATTGACTTCATGGACTATTAGACCATCCGGTGACTCCATCATGTCGACACCGAATATTCCTCCCCCAACGGCTTCGGCTGACTTGATCGCTAATTCGCTAATTTCTGGTGTTATGTCGCATTTGACTGCCTTTCCTCCTCTAGCCGTGTTTGTCCTCCAGTCGCTTTCCGGTTGATATCTGTATATTCCCGCTATAACCTCTTCTCCTACTACAAATATTCTTAGGTCTCTGGGGGGCCTTTTGACATACTCCTGCAGATAGTATAGCTGATACATTGGATACATATAATCTCTATCTTCAAATACTGCTTGGGCTGCCGGCTCGTCATTTAAAAGTGCGATAAGCCTTCCCCAGCTACCGCTCACAGGTTTAAGCACAGCTTTTCCTCCAAATTCTTCTCTGAAAGCTTTCATAGCTGCTTCAGATGTTAGTGCCACAACTGTTCTAGGAGTTGGTATCCTGTTTCTCTGGAGCACTAGAGTGGTGAACATCTTATTTCCAGTTATTGTGGCCGTGCTTAGAGAGTTGACGACCCTTTTCCCCTTGTATTCGAAGAAGGCCGTCGTATGTAGATTCCTGTAGTAGCTGACGCTTCTTTGGAGAACGATGTCGCCGATTTTTTTGTCCAGCGGCTTCGAGATGTCGAATAGCTCTTCCTTAATGTCTATCATGTCTATTTCTGCGCCGAGCTTCTTTCCTGCCTCGTACAACGCCTTCTCCTCCCATCTTATGACGTCGTAAAGTAAAGAAATCTTGGACAATGCCTTCACATCCTTATATCCTATTTAGGGCTCCTCCCCACGCTTCAGTAACTCTTCCATTTCTTCAGTAAGTTCGAGTTCGAACAGATCTATTCCAAGATCCTTTAGCCCTGATACAAGCTTTCCACTTTCGCCAGGCGCTTCTATACCGAACATCTTAAGCAAAAATTCTGCCCCGTTCTTTCCAAGAAGTCCGCCAAAGACAAGCCTTCTTTTGTTTCCTACTACTTTAGGTGGAATCAGTTCGTAAGTCTTGGGATTTCTTAATACAGCGGCTATGTGTGTCCCTGCTTTATGTTTGTAGGCGTTTGCCCCTACCAAAGGCGCCGAAGTGGGTACAGGTATGCTCGTGTACTCCTCGATTAGTTTTGCTAGGTCGAAAAGCATATTGAATCTTATCTTTATTTCTGCACCGTACAGAAGCTTTAAAACAGTTGATGCCTGAGAAAGATCGGCTATCCCAACTCTTTCACCCAACCCATTTGCTGTTACATGTATCTGCTCCGCTCCAGCTTCGAGTCCTGCAACAGAGTTCGCCAGCGCCAGACCCATATCATTGTGGCAGTGGACGTCAAGTGGGACGTTAACACTTTTTTTGATGGTTTTAACCAAATTATACATACCCGTTGGTGTCATAATTCCTACCGTATCCGGTATACTTATTCTATCGGCATGCGCTTTTTCCAGTTCTTTCACAAATGCTACCATATAGCTCGGGTCCGCCCTACTAGCGTCCTCTAGGGTAACTCTAATTCTGAGCCCATGCGCCTTAGCGTAATCCACAGCTTCTAATGTTCTCGATAACGCTTCCTCCCTGGTGATTCGCAGTTTGTATTTCAGATGTATGTCGGAGACGGAGTGATACATCGCCATGAATGCCGCATCACATTCAAGCACTTGATCTATGTCCTTCTTCAGGGCTCTTCCATGTGCTACGATGGTTGCCTTAAGCCCTGCTTTAACGATCTTCTTACATGCTTCCATGTGCTGCCGTGATATTACCGGACTTATTTCTATCGCATCTACGCCGAGGAAATCTAGAGTCCACGCTATCTGTATTCTCTCACTGTTTGTGAAAGAGCATCCTGGAAACTGTTCCCCTTCCCTGAGCGTGCTATCCAAAATAGTAATTTTTCTTCCCTCCAACGTGCTCTTTCCGTTAATCTGTGGGCCAAAACCCACCCTTTCTTGATCTTCCTTGATCTTTTCAATGTCTTCTTCAAGTTCCATTTTTAAAACCTTCAGGTTATAATCTGTTACAGTGTTTTAGGTAACTTCCTTCAAAATAATTACAGTATTAGTTCTAAGTACGCCATTCGTTTTTCGTATTTCTTCAACGTACGTGTTGACTTCCGTAATATTGGGTCCACCTATGAAGGCTAAAATATCATATTGCCCTGTTATTTCGTACACCAGTTTAACTCCTTTAATCTCCTTTATGGACTTCGAAACTTCGAATGTAGGAGTCGACGGATTGACGGCTATCAGGGTGAACGCGTGAGCAGCTTCTTCCTTCACATCTATTGTAAATTTTCTTATTATCCCCTCCTCTAAAAGTTTCTTTATCCTTCTTCTGACAGCTGCTTCAGATAGGCCAACCTTTTTCCCTATTTCTATGTAAGAAGTCCTTGAATTCTCTTCCAGTGATTCGATAATCGCAGCATCTATCCTATCAAATTCCATATCATAGCCTTAAAAGCGGCTTATTTAAAACATTTTCCTTCTAAATATGTTGATTTTCGTACCAATTTAACGATTCTCTTAGTATCGACGTTCCCTTGGTGATGTCCTCTTGATCTATAATCAGTGGAGGAAGTAGCCTGAGTATGGTCTTGCCTGAATACAACGTAATCAGACCCGATTCAATCGCTTTAAATAATATATCATGAAACCTTACCTTAAGCTCTAAAGCTATCATCAACCCCTTTCCCCTCAGCTCTCTAACAATCTTTGAACTTCCAACCTGTTCTCTGAGTTCTTTTTGGAGGTATTCGCCTGATATTCTAGCTTTGTCGACTACACCGTCATCGTATAGGGATTCAAGCACAGCCCTTCCCGCCGCGCACGCTATTGGGTTTCCTCCCATAGTACTTGTGTGCTCTCCAACTTCTAAAGTGCTCAAATATTCTGTTTTACCTATCGTTGCAGCCATCGGGATACCTCCTCCAATACCTTTGCCTATGGTCATTATGTCAGGTATTATTCCCCAATGCTGGTGCGCCCACATTTTACCGGTTCTACCAAGTCCGCTTTGAACTTCATCAACCACCAAGAGCGAGCCATGCTTGTCCGCTATCTCCCTCAAACCTTTAAAGAACCCCTCAGGAGGTATTTTTATCCCTCCTTCACCTTGAACTGGCTCGACAAATATGGCCGCGAATTCGTCTAAATTTCTTTCCCTCTCAACATCATCAAGATTACCGAATTCGGCGAATTCAACCCCCTTGTATACAAATTCATCGAATGATGTCCGATATTTTTCTCCGTATGTCAGTGAGAGTGCGCCGAGAGTTTTTCCATGATAGGCTCCCTTCATTGCGAGTATCTTCTTTCTCTTAGAGTATTTGACAGCAATCTTCAACGCGGCTTCAAGGGCTTCGGCTCCACTGTTTGACAGGTACACCATATCGAGTCCACTTGGACTCACTGAAACGAGTTTTTTAACAAACAGTGCCCTTTGCTCGTTGTACAATGAGCTGTGCAAAATCATTAATCTGTCAATCTGCTCCTTTATTGCGTTAATAACCTTAGGATACGATTGCCCAAGTATCGCAACGCCATAGCCACCCATATAGTCTATGTACTCTTTCCCATTGACGTCCCAGATTCTAGTGCCCTTTCCTCTTGCTATCGCAATTGGAAGCTTCTGGTATGTATGTGCTATGTGTGCGTCTTCTAAAGCTCTAATTTCATCGAATGTCATCGTCATTTCCTTATCACCGTCCTATTTTGCCCCCTTAAACTGTTCGTTATGGGATTATCTAAGCTTCCTGAAGATATTATGCTCTCTTTCGCCCCCTGTTCTATGGCTTCAACGGCCGCAAGGATCTTTTTATCCATACCGTGACCCACCTTTCTGATGCTGGCACTTGCGTCCGCTAAAGTAAGTTCCTTGACAAGCTGTCCGTCGATAAGGACGCCATTGACATCCGTTAAGAAGACGACCCTTTCGGCTTTTAATCCGCCCGCAATATACGCTGCGGCTCTGTCTCCATCCACGTTTAGAGGTTCGCCTTCTGTTCCTAAGGCTATCGGCGATACGACGGGGACGAAGTCTTCTTTTAAGAGCGTCTCAAGTATGTTGCTGTTTACACTGATTATTTTTCCAGTATAGCCTCCCTCTAAGGCCACCCTTCTACCTCTGCTGTCTACTGTAAGGAGTCTCTTCTTTCTTTCTGCTACAAGAAGTTTACCATCGAATCCGGCTATTCCAACGGTTTTCACTCCTTTCCCTTCAAGAGCGAGTACGATTTCAGAATTTATCTTTCCTTTCATAACCATTGTATATATATCCACTGTTTCCCTGTCCGTGTATCTGCTTCTTATCCCCTCTGGAGAGACGACAAACTCTTGCTTCTTTCCCAGCTTTTCAGCTACCTCGGTGACTTCAAATCCCCCTCCATGGACTAAAACTAGCTTTTCTTCCTGCAGCGCTTTGCAGAAATCTGAAAGGATATTTTCAGGGGGTCCAAGTTTAAGGAGGCTGCCTCCCACTTTCACGACAGTTACCATTTTAATTACACCGGGTGCAGTGCCGGTAGGTTCAATCCTTCTTTCTCGCCGAAGCCCATCATTATATTCATTGATTGCACGGCGTTTCCTGCTGCTCCCTTGATGAGGTTGTCAATAGCTCCAAATACAACAATTCGGTCAACATGGGGGTCTATTTCAAAACCTACGTCTGCAAAGTTCGATCCAATGGTTATCTTCGGGTCCGGATACTTGTATAGGCCTTTCTTGTCCATTATGAACCTTACAAATGGCTCGTCCTTGTAGAAGTTTCTATAAGCCTTCCAAACAGTAGCCGCGTCAGGTCTAGATGTCTTCATCACATGTGAGGTCGTAAGTATTCCCCTCACCATGTTTACAGCATGTGCTGTCATTCCAATTTCGGTCTCTTTACCCGACACATATTTTAACTCTTGTTCTATTTCAGCAGTGTGGCGATGCGCAACAGGCTTATACGCTCTCACGACTCCGAACCGTTCAGAAAAGTGTGTTGAAAGAGATGGTTTACCCCCTGCGCCAGAAGAGCCTATCTTCGCATCCACTATCACAGTTTTTTCGGTTAATCCTGCCTTAGCCAAAGGAGCAAGGCTAACAATAGATGATGTGGCCATACATCCTGGCACAGCTACGTATTTTGTAGACTTTAGCTCTTCTCTATGAAGCTCAGGTAATCCATAGACAAATCTGTTAAGAAGATCGGGGGCTGGATGAGTCCAACCATACCATTTGTCGTAGGCTTTGGGATCCTTGAGCCTAAAGTCCGCGCCCATGTCGATTATCCTTGTTCCTGTTGCTATAAGTTTCGGTACAATCTTAGAGGAGGTACCATGTGGGGCAGATAAGAAAACAACGTCCACTTTTGAGGCAGCTGTAATCGGATCATCTGCTGAAAACTGAAGGTTTGTTGTTCCCTTCAGATTGGGATGAACTTTGAAGACGTATTCTCCCACATGCTGTCTCGAAGTTGCTAGAGAGACTTCAACCCCGTTATGTATCAGTAATAGTCTAAGAAGTTCTCCTCCAACGTAACCAGACGCTCCTATTATCCCCACTTTCACCATTATTTTTTCGCCTTTTCCAACGCGTACCCTGCTATCGCCTTTGGTATATTAACTGTGGAAACACTTGAAGCCCCCTTGAACTCAACACTTCCATTTATTTCATGTATGAGAAGTCCTCTCTCACTTTCCATTGCATCAACTCCAAGCACGCCGCCTCCGACAGCATCGGCCGCCTTAAGTATGAGCTCTTCCTGGTCTTTATCAAGTGAAGCCAATTCGGAATAACCTCCGCGAGCGACATTTGTCCTCCAGTCGTCGTCAGGCTGATATCTGAATATTGATGTTAAGAGATTATCGCCTATGACTATTGCTCTGATATCTCTTGGGGGTCTTCGAATATATTCCTGCAGGTAGTAGATTTGTTGAAGAGGTTCATGAAGCATTTCCCTTGTCTCAAACAGGGCCTGCGCTTCGCGTTTATCCCTTAGGCAGGCAATCATCTTCCCCCAGCTTCCCACAATTGGTTTTATTACTAGAGGGTACCCCATTCTGTCGGCTAGCTCAAGTGCTGATTCCTGTGAGAAAGCGGCCGCTGTCCTTGGGGTGGGTATTTTAGCTTTATCTAAAGCTAATGTTGTTAGAAGTTTATTACTTGTTATAGAAAGGACATCAAAGCTGTTGATGACGACCTTCTCCTTTTCAAGTATCGCAGCACAATAGAGCCCCCTCATGTGGCTCATACACCTTTCCAAGACCACATCTCCAAAAGGAGTCTTTGATACGGCGTTTCCGACAAGTTCTAGAGGGCAGGTTTTCGCGTCGACCAAGTCTACGTTAAGCCCCATCTTATTAGCTTCTTCAGCAAGAGCTTTTTCTTCCCATCGAAGTCTGTCATATAGTATGGATAGAAGCATTTTGCTCCTTATTCTCCCCAATCTTCTCCTATTTCTTCTGCAGACTTTAGCGACGCGACTCCGTTCTTGATTTCGATAACCTCAAATTCTGTGCCACAGTCTGGGCAACTAACTATTTCGCCTTTAATAGCGTCGTCGGGGACTTCTATTTCTCCGCCACATGTTTCACACACGGTTTTCAAGATGATTCACCTCCAATTATTTCTGCAACTTTTTGATCTAATTTTGAAGACGCTTTAATTAATCGTTCGGCCTCTTTTCTTATGTTTTCCCTATACTTAATAATATACAAGCGTCCTTCTGACACCATCTTTATTGTATTCGAAGGACTAGGTCCCCCGTATATAGTCTTTTTGATGACGCTTTGTTTAGGGTCCAAAAGTGACTTGTACTTTTTAAAATTGATTGCGTTTTTTTTGTACGGAGTGAGCTCTTTTAGAAATACTGAGTATGCTTCTTTGGAAAGAGGCTCTAACTCTTTTTCTAAACATTCCCTCACATAAGCCCCTAATATATGATGTGCTTCCCTAAATGGTATTCCCATTTTTATTGTAATATATTCAGCTGTTTCCATTGCGGTAGAAAAATTTTTTATAAGAATGTTTTCACTTCTTTTTTCGTTGAATTTGAGGCCTTCTATTAAGCCTATCATTACATCGATGGTCGTTTGGATAAGCAAGTAACTTTCAGACATTTTTGGCGTCATTTCTTGTAGATCAAGATTGTATGATGACGGCAACGCTTTATAGACACATATTGTGCTTACCAAGTTGCCCAAGATTATCCCAGGGCATGCCCTCGCAATTTCTGTCACTACTGAATTCTTCTTTTGAGGCATCGCACTGCTTGTTGAAGCATATGAGTCTGGTACAATCAGAATGCCTGTCTCGTTGTTTGACATAAAGTTTATGTCTTCACTGAGCCTGCTCAAAGTAAGAGCTATCGACGAAGTAATGAAGATGAATTCAAGTAGGGTGTCCCTTGAACTTACTGCATCGATCGAATTTCCTACGACGGATGCGAATCCGAGGTAGTCCGCCACTTCCTTTCGGTTGATTTTGACGGTTGTGCCTGCTGAAGCTGCTGCACCCATCGGCGAAGAGTTTACCCTTCTATAGTTTTCACTTAGTCTGCTCATGTCACGCGAAATCATGCTTTCATAGGCTAGAAGCCAATGAGCGAATGTTATTGGTTGCGCTACTTGTAGATGTGTGTACACAGGCATAACCATTTCCGTTGACCTTTCAGCTTTGTTCACTAAGGTTTCAGACAGGTTTAGAAGAGATGACATAGTAGCTATAATATATTCTCTTGTCACCATTTTTATGGCAGTAGCCACCTGGTCGTTCCTGCTTTTTCCTAAATTTAGATAGCCTCCTATTTCTCCAGTTTTTTCCCTAACCCTTTGCTCGACAAACATGTGTACGTCTTCAAGCCTCGATTCCTTTGGAAGTTCCTCCTTTATGTTCAACCCCTTGAGTAGTCTTAAAGCGTCAGGCCCACTGAGAACACCTGCATCATAAAGGGCTATCGTATGTGCCTTGTTTATTTTTATAACTGAAGGGAGCAGTGGTGAATCAAAGTCAATTGAAGCTGTGTAATTCAGAGCTTTCTCGTTCATTTCCTCTAGCCGTTTACCTCTCAGCAAATCGTTCATTTGTTGGCTCCCGCTTTTCTTTGAACCTCTGACGCTATTCTTGACTGGAGGCCCCAGATCTCAATGAATCCAGCTGAATCCTTTTGATCAAAGGTTGAATCTATGCCGTATGTTGAGAGTGCTTTATCATAGAGCGAGTAAGGAGATTCAAGGCCCGCAATCGATAAACTTCCCTTATAAAATTTAATCTTAACTCTGCCATAAACTCTCTTCTGTGAATGTTTAATAAAAGCCTCTAAATCTTCTCTCAGAGGATCCATCCAAAGACCGAAATAGGTGAGTCTTGACCATTCGGAATCGACCGCCTCTTTAAAAGCTAGTTCATGTCTTGTCAAAACCATCTTTTCAAGAGCTTTATGTGCCTCTATAAGTGTTACAGCCGCAGGGCATTCGTAAACTTCTCTGCTTTTTATGCCGACAAGTCTATCTTCGATGTGATCTATCAAGCCTACACCATTTTCTCCCGCAAGCTTGTTAAGCAGGAATACTATGTCCTTTAAGCTTCTTTTTTTTCCATCTAATGACACGGGGTTTCCTTCCTCAAATTCAACCTCCGCATAGGCTGGTGTAATTGGTGCCTTAGATGCCGGTGTAATCCATTCGTAAACGTCTTCTTCTGGTTCACTCATTGGGTCTTCAAGGGAGCCGCCTTCTATCGATCTTCCCCACAAATTTTGGTCTATGCTATATTTTTTCGCACTTCTTTGAATCGTTATGCCATGTTCTTTAGCGTATTCAATTTCCTCCTGCCTGCTCAGATTCCATTCCCTTACTGGTGCAATAATCTTAAGGGACGAGTTCAACGCTTTTGCTGTAACTTCAAACCTAACTTGATCGTTTCCTTTTCCAGTGCATCCGTGAGCGATAGCTTGCGCCCCCTCTTTTTCTGCAATCTCAACGAGTTTTTTTACTATAAGAGGTCTCCCAATAGCCGTACTAAGAGGGTATTTCCCTTCATAAAGGCCATTGGCGTTTATTGCCGTTGTGATATATGAGTCAACAAATTCGTCCTGTGCATCGATCGTGTAGTGTTTGATTGCACCGATTTGATATGCTCTTTCTTCAATTGTTTTGAAATCTTCTTTTTGACCAAGGTTAACTATGACGGTTATAACATCGTACCCGTACTTTTCTGGTAACCACCTTATCATCACGGAAGTATCTAAACCACCAGAATAGGCTAGCACTATTTTCTCTTTAGGCATAGGATTTTTGCTTCCAATAGATAAGTTTATATATTTTTTGGTTATTTTTGTCCAATTGGAAATAATTATGACCAATATTGGTCAAAGCATAACTTTAAGCGTAAAAGATATAGTTTCAAATGACATTTTCCTTCAGGCTTCAATTAAAGGAGGATATTCCAACTATAGCGCGATAGCTAGGATGATAAAGCCAATGGTTGACAGGAGAATGGGGTATGATGTTGAATATCAGAGTATAGTCACAGCGCTTAAGAGGTTCAAACCGGCTATTCCACAAATGAATAAGAATGTTATTATGATATTAGCAGACAGCGACATTTCCGTCAAAACGGGTGTTGCAAAGATAACTGTCGAGAAGACGAGAGCGATGATGATCAGATTTACTGAATTCATAAGAAAATTCTTACAATCTATTATACATATTTCTTTAGGAACTTCCGCCATAACTATAATCATGGATGAAGATCAATCGATGGATGCTTGGGACTTCTTAGGTAAAGGCTCTTCGTTAGAATTCCGGAAAGGACTTGCGGCAATAATTGTAGGCAGTCCACCGGATATTACAGATGTTCCCGGGTGTGCGATATCAATATATGAAAAGCTTTTCACATCGGGTGTCAACATTGAAGATACTACAAGTTCTTATACTGATACTGTTATTCTAGTGAAAAACGAAGACGTTGGTAGAGCGTTTGAGGCTTTAAATGATATGATAAATGAATCGAAAAAAACTTTAAAGATTATCTTTCACTGAAAATAGAATTTTCAGATACTATTTTCTGCGTCTCCTCCGTCTAAAGTTTATAAGCATTGTTAGAAATTGAAAAATGATGCCTTCAAGGGTCCAAGGACCTTTAAGTCTATCTAACCCTATCAAGAATTCTAATATCCTTTCTTCACACGGAAACATCGAAGGGCGCAAAATCGTTATACAAATTCTTGAGGAAGGATTAAGATCAGCGGACCCTTACCCTAACACGCGTAAGATAGTTCGTATAAAGAAAGGGAAACTGATGATAGGATCAGATGTTTTCGATCTTTCAGAGGTAAAGAACATCTACGTTATAGGTGCTGGGAAGGCTGTCCAAAGGATGGCTAAGGTATTCGAGGAAGTGTTGGGAAATAGACTTACGGAGGGTCACATAAATATAAAAAAAGGGGAATGCAGCGACCTTAAGAAAATTGAAGTAACCTTTGCCGGCCATCCTCTACCCGATGAAGACTCAGTGGAAGGCGCTGAACGCATAAGGCAAATAGCTGAGAAAGCTACCAAAGACGATATTGTAATATATGTGGGATCTGGCGGTGCAACTTCGTTAAGTGCTCTGCCACCGCCAGAGGTCAGCATAGAAGATTTGGCCAAAACTTATCTTCTACTATATTATGATCGAGGTATACCTATTTGGGAGTTAAATGTTGTAAGGCATCATCTCTCGATGTTAGGTGGAGGCAGAATAAACATGTACGTCTATCCAGCCAAATACATCTATATTTTGACTAACGAACTCTGGCCAGAAGAAACACTATCATATACTGAACCCTACTCGACATTCAAGGACGCGATAAATATTGTGAAAAAGTATGGCGCTTGGGACGAACTTCCTCGTTCAGTAAAGTCTCTATTTGAGAGGGCAGATCCGAGGTATGAACTTCCGAGCAGGGAAGAGTTCTCTAAAGTGTACTTTAGAAAAAATGTTGTCATGACAGCCGAGTATATGCTTCTGGGTGCAAGGAGAAAGGCGGAGGAGATGGGGATAAGAAGCGTGATCTTGGCTCAGAGAGTAAGTGCAGAAGCAAAGGATTCGGCTAGAACACTTGCGAGCATTGCACGTGAGGTTGAACAGCGTAAAAGGCCCTTCAAATCCCCATGTGCACTTATATCGGGAGGTGAATTGATTGTGACCATGGGCAAGTATGTAGGAAAAGATGTTAAGGGTGGTCGCAATCAGGAATTTGCTTTAGCGTCAGCAACCAGGATAGAAGGAAGCGATAAAATAACTGTAGGGAGCGTCGACTCTGATGGCACAGATGGGCCGACCGAAGTGGCCGGGGGCATTTCTGATGGATTTACTGTTAAGAGGGCTAGAGAGCTTGATGTCGACATCTATAAAGCGTTAGAGGATCATAATTCGTACCAAGCTCTAGCAAGGCTTGAGGACTTGATTTATACAGGTAGCACTGGAACAAATGTTCAAGATCTCAGAGTAATATACGTATCTGATTAGGTTTTAGCGATATAATTATTCTCTTTCACAATATTAGTCTAACTCGTAGATGACAGGAATATATTAAGTTAAACATGTTAATTTCTAGGATGGGTATCATAAAGTTTATTTTTTTTCTTTAATCGTCAAAAAATTAAAATTTTTATCTTATTAACATTTAAAAGTTTATATACAATTCTTAAATAGCTCTGATTTACAAATGTCAGATAAAAACAGCACTAAATACGCTATAAAATCTGGGCTGCTAATAGATGGTACTGGTAATAAACCTCTGCACGATGTCTTTGTCGTCATAAACAATGGAAAAATTGATTCAATATCGAAGCGTGTGGATTCATCCCTAGAAGTTTTAGATGCCGGAAATTTCACCGTTATGCCAGGCATGATCGACTCACACCTGCATATCGCCGGTCACTGGACTGACAAATTCGTAGAGGAAACTATAATAAGACCAACAGAGCTTCTACTCATAAAAGCTATTTACGATATACAGGATCTACTTGACGCAGGTTTCACAACTGTTAGAGACTGTGGAGGAAATAACGGCCCATATCTTCGAATGGCGGTTGAAGCCGGTATAACAAGGGGACCTAGAATCGTCGCATCGGGAAGGGTGCTTACTCAAACCTTCGGCCATGGCGACGAACATTTCTTTCCTCTTGAGATAGCAAAAAAGAGGAGTGAGTATAAACAGGGTATGGGCAGTATTATTTGCGATGGTGTCCCTGAATGCATGCGAGCTGCCAGACTTGCGCTAAGAGAGGGTGCGAACTTCATAAAAATATGCTCCACAGGAGGGGTTATGTCTGAGAGGGACAAGCCAAACGACGAACAATTCACGGTAGAGGAGATAGGTGCAATAGTAAACGAAGCCAGGAAAGTCGGTACATTCGTAGCCTCTCACGCACAGGGTGCGAGAGGAATCAAGAACGCCCTCGTTGCGGGTGTTAAAACGATCGAGCACGGAATATACATCGATGAAGAAGCTGCGAAGATGATGGTTGAAAAGGATGCGATCGTTGTTCCAACGTTATCTATCGTTCACCAGCTGATAGCAAAGGGCAGAGAAGCAGGTACTCCAGAATGGGGTTTGAAAAAGTCTATGGAAGTAATCGAAGACCATGTAAAAAATATTTCTGCAGCAAAAAAACTTGGAGTCAAAATAGCTACGGGAACAGATTTCGTTGGAACCCCAATGTTAAAGTTCGGAACCAACGCTATGGAACTACAACTGCTGGTAGAAAAATGCAATTTCACACCCATGGAGGCGATAGTTGCAGCAACCAAGACCGGCGCTCAAGCGTGTGGGCTTACAAACATGACGGGGACACTTGAAGCAGGCAAGTTTGCCGACTTGATAGCAGTTAATGGTAACCCTCTAGATGATATCGGTCTACTACAGAAGAGGGACAACATTAGGCTCGTCGTCAAGGAAGGTTCGATACACGCGAAGAGGGGGTTCTAAACAATGTCAACCAATAGGCAGATGAGAGCTTTGAATAAGATGTTGGTTATCGCAGTAGCAGTTGTTATTGTGATTGCTGGAGTTTCAGCCATTTACCTTTCGGGAACGATGAAGACCACAACTTCCTTCTCTCCAACTTCAACAAGCACTACAACTAGCTCAGCATCTACTTCGACTTCCACGAGTACGTCGACCATTCCAACATCAAGCTCTAATTCAACTTCGACTAACCTACGGATAGGTATAGGAACAGACCCTGATACTTTAGATCCCGATGGTCAAACTACAACGACCATTGAGAACATGATTCAATTCGCAGTTGAACCTTTGTTCTACTACGACCAAAATGGAAAAGTAGTGAACCTCCTCGCCGAAAGCTATACAGTATCCTCTGACGGTCTCAAAGTTGATGTCCAACTAAGAAAGAACATCAAGTTCCAGGATGGCACTGACTTTAATGCGACAGCTGTCAAGTTCTCGTTTGATAGAGCTCTGAACCCTAACGTAACAGTTCCTCTGAGAAGTTCAATTGCCTGCCTTAATTCAACAGAAATCACAGGTACATATTCGGTTCAATTCAACCTAAAATACCCATTCGCTCCCTTTATTATGGCTACTTCGATGTTTCCAATAATTTCGCCTACATCTTACGCAAAACTCGGTGAAGCAGGTATTAAAAGCTCTCTTGCTGGTCTGGGTACAGGGCCTTTTATGTTCAAGGAATGGGTTAAAGGCGATCATATAACCTTTACAAGGTTTAACCAATATTGGGGTGGACCTGCGGCTTTTGATCAAGTCACATGGGTGATCGTACCAGATGCTACGACAAGGGAAGCTATGTTGCTATCTGGAGACCTAGATATGATACTGTCCCCTCCTCCAACAGACATTCTTAAACTGAACTCGACAGCTGGCGTCAATGTAATAATGGCAAACAGTTCAAGAATGCTTTGTGTTAACATAGAAACACAGAAAGGTCCACTCAAGGATGTAAGAGTCAGACAAGCCCTAAACTACGCAATCGATAAGAACTCCATAGTCAAGTACGTCCTCTTCAACATGGGAACAGTTTACAATAGCGCGGTACCGCAAACGTTTTTCGGCTATTCGCCACAACAACAGTACACATATAACGTTACGAAAGCTAAAGAGCTACTTGCGGCTGCAGGGTATCCAAACGGGTTTACGTTGAAGATGCTGTGTCCTACAGGTAGATACCTTTTTGACACACAAGTTGGTGAAGCAATACAGTCCATGCTCGCACAGGTGGGTATAAATGTGACAATATCTACTCCGGACTGGCCAACCTTCGTCAGCGAGCTGATGGGAGGTAACGCAACTTCAACCACTTGGGATCTGACCTTGATAGGATATGCTATGACTGTTCCAGACGCAGATCAGATGCTCTACCCAGTATTCGACTCATCACAATGGGCACCAGGCAAATTTAACACAATGTTCTACAAAAACGCAACTGTAGATTGGGCTCTTGAACAAGGTAGGCAATCGAGTAATAGTACCTATAGGCTCCAAATGTACGCTATCGCGCAGAAGGACATATGGGATGATGCTCCATGGATATTCCTATACAGTCAAAAATTCGTTATCGTAACAAGTAGCAGAATTCATGGGTTAATCATCAGTCCCTATGAAACATTTGACATCAGAAAAGTAACAATTTCATGATGACAGGTGTACGATACTGTCAGCCCTCTCCTATTTTTTTAAAAGGCTCCTGCTTCTCATACCCACTCTGATAGGTTTAGTTACATTCCTTTTCATTCTTGTTAGGCTTATACCAGGGGACCCTGCTAGAGTGCTAGCCGGTCTTATGGCAAGTCCACAAGATGTTGCAGCTCTTAGACAACAGCTTGGCCTTGATAAACCCATTTATGTACAGTATTTTATTTATATGAGCAACCTATTTACATTCAATCTGGGTGTCTCAGCAAGGACAAGGTCTCCCGTTCTTACAGAAGTTCTTTCAAGGTTTCCATACACGCTCTCCTTAGCCTTAGGAGGCACCATCCTAGCGGTCATTCTAGGTATTCCATTAGGGGTTTTTGCGGCATCAAGAAAAAACACCTTTTTCGACACATTAATTTCATCTTTTTCAATCGCTGGCATTTCGATGCCAATTTATTGGCTTGGGTTGATACTGATAATGATATTCGCCGTAAGCTTACATATTCTACCAGCAGGTGGAACCGGTTCCCCTGCAAACTATATCTTGCCAACTGTTACCATAGCACTTTATCTGATGGCTTTTGTCGTAAAGATAACCAAAGCCAGTGTAATTGACACGATGGAGAAGAACTATGTAATAACAGCAAGATCAAAAGGTTTAAGTGAAAGGGTTGTGCTTTACAAGCATATTCTTAGAAATGCGTTAATCCCGGTCATAACCATAGTCGGCCTACAATTTGGTGCCCTGCTCGGCGGGGCTGTTATCGTGGAAAATGTCTTCGCTTGGCCCGGACTCGGAAGGTTGATTGTCGATTCAATAGAGTCCCGGGACTACCCTATGGTGCAAGGTTCCATATTCATTTTCGCCCTTTTTTATGCTCTGGTTAACCTTGCTGTAGACGTCATCTATACGGTTGTTGACCCTCGGGTGAATCTCAAATGATTTCGACTATAAAGGAAGTTCTAAGATACAAGATGGTCCTTGTTTGCGTGCTCTTATTGTCAGCTTTCATAGCAATGGGTTTATTTGCTAACTTTATTGCACCCTACAATCCTTTAGCTACAAATCTTTCGCAGAGCTGCCAGCCTCCCAGTTTATCTCATCCATTTGGCACCGATGAACTAGGAAGAGACATCTTGAGCAGAGTTATCTACGGCGCAAGGTTGACGCTCTCTATAGCGTTCGCAGCTACGGCAGTAGGCGCTGCAGTGGGAATAATCGGGGGAGTTTTTTCCGGTTTTTATGGTGGCGCTGTGGATATGGTTATTCAAAGGCTAACAGACGTCCTTCTGGCACTGCCGGGTTTCTTGCTTGCTATAATGTTCATCGCAATCATGGGCAATAACCTGACTACAGTAATAGTTTCAGTAGCTTTGGCTATGATCCCATCATTTATAAGGATGGCTAGAGGGTTGACGTTGCAGGTGAAGGAACTAGAATATGTCTCGGCAGCAAAACAGCTAGGCGTCAGAAATATGAAAGTAATGACGAGACACATTATTCCAAATATTTCTCCCACACTGATCGCCCAGGTTACTTTGAACCTTGGAACCGCAATTCTTTTTATTTCAGGCCTTGGTTTCTTAGGAATAGGTATTCCACCGCCCCAGCCCGAATGGGGGACGATGCTGGGTACGGGGAGTGCATATATTTTCTATGCTCCCCACATAATTATTTTCCCAGGACTTGCCGTATTTCTTGTAGTATTTTCATTCAACAGGATTGGAGACAGAATAGGTGAGGTCATTGCAGTCAAATAAGGTTCTGCTCGATGTTCGCAATCTGAAAGTCAACTATAAGCTAAGTGGTTCTACAATAAGAGCTGTTGATGGAGTTAGCTTCACCCTTAAGAAGGGCGACAGGGTCGCTATAGTAGGGGAAAGTGGAAGCGGCAAGAGCACCTTAGGTCTCTCAATTATCAGGCTTTGTCCAGCAGAGATTACAGGAGAAGTCCTCCTTGAAGGTCTGGATTTACTTAAGCTCGAAGAAGAAGAGATTAGGAAGATGAGGGGCTCTGAAGTCTCAATCATTTTCCAAGATCCAGGATCAGCACTCAACCCAGTTATGCGTGTCGGAGAACAGGTAATGGAAGTCTTCACATCACACGGTTTTTCTAAATCGGAAGCATATAATAGAAGCTTAGGCCTTCTAAAAATAGTTGGAATACCTGATGCAGGAAAGCGGATGGGCTACTATCCACACCAGCTAAGTGGAGGGATGAAACAGAGAATAATTATAGCCATGGCTATAGCGCTTGGCCCTCGCCTAATAATAGCCGATGAACCAACTTCTGCACTTGATGTAACGATACAGGATCAGATACTGAAGCTTATCAGAAACCTTTCAGAAAGCAAAGGCCTATCGATGATCTTGATAACACACGACATGGGCGTCGCCGCAGAAGTCTGCAATTATATCGGGATAATGTACGCTGGAAGAATTCTTGAAATGGGCTCTTTAGAGGACATCTTTAACAACCCAAAACACCCCTACACGCTCTCATTGATGAGCTGTATTCCAAAAGGGCAAAAGGGTGTCCTTAAACCACTGCCAGGAAACGTACCCGACATGTCTAACCTTCCTGAAGGTTGCAAGTTTCGTCCACGCTGCCCGTATGCGCAAGAGTATTGTAGGCTTGATGAACCCGAACTTGTGCCAATAGAGGGGAGGCTTATAGCTTGTAATAGAGTGAGGTGACATTTGTGGAAATCGTTAGAGGAGAAAATCTATCAAAGTTCTATGACGTTAAGGTTTCAACCACTAAATCAAGTGTGCTTAAAGCTGTCGAAGGAGTCAATATTTCAATTCGAGCTAAAGAAGTCTTCGGGCTTGTTGGTGAAAGTGGCAGTGGTAAAAGCACACTCGGAAGGCTTCTCCTCTGGTTGGAACGGCCGAGTTCTGGTAGGGTGCTCTTTAAGGACTTAGATCTGTTGAAAGCTAAGAAGAAAGTCGTCAAAGAAGCGAGAAGAAAAATGCAGGTAGTTTTCCAAAACCCTGACTCGTCACTAGATCCGAGGATGAAGATTGGCAAGATTTTGTTAGAGGGTCTCGAATGCAGCGGTTATAAGGGGAACTGTCATGACCGAATAAAGAGCGTTGTCGAAGACGTCGGCCTTAGACCTGACGTCATAGACATGTTTCCACACCATTTAAGTGGAGGGATGAAACAGAGAGTTGCTGTCGCAAGAGCTATTTTAGCTGAACCCGAATTTATTGTCCTAGACGAACCGACTTCGGCTCTCGACGTGTCTGTACAGGCTCAGATCTTGAACTTACTTACTGAAATCCAGAAAAAAATTGGCTTATCCTATTTGTTCATTTCCCACAACCTCTCAGTTGTAAGTTATGTGAGTAATAGAGTGGGCGTCATGTATCTAGGAGAGCTTGTGGAAATAGGTGAAAGCAACGAAGTATTCAACAATCCTCTTCATCCCTATACAAAGTTACTTATATCCTCTGTTCCATCTCTTTACATGTCAAACAAATACGATGTGTCAAATTACAATGTTATTCATGAAGGATCAAATGGGGTCGTAAAAGGCTGCAAGTTTAGTCCACGCTGTCCATATTCAGATGACCTATGCCGCTCAAAGGAACCAAAACTTGAAGGTGTCGGGCACCTTGTGTCCTGCTTTCACGTAAGCGGAGTAACAAATGCCGCAAGATAGCTATACTAATACAGATACCGATGATTTTTAACTGTATCCTTTTAAAGAGCTTTAAGCATCTACTACATAAGATTTCCAAGAATATTGAACTGCATCTCGTCAATTTCACCGGTTAGTTCAAGTTTTTTATTTTTCTCAACTTCGTTGATTAGAGGTTCTGATACTTGGAATGTAGCCAGTTCAAGAGTGTTTTTAATACGTATAACTCGAACTTCTTCATTCTTCTTGTCTAGGAGCCGCAGTGCAAGTCCTATGGCGTCCTGATCTGTTGGCATCACAGTAGGGATCTTGGCTGCGATTATCCCGATCATACCGGCAGTTAAAGAATTCATGTATGTGTCGTTGAAGTTTATTTTATCAAATAGCCTTTTCGTTATTATATCAGCTAGTCCAACGCCTATTGCGTTTCCTTCGGTTTCCTTAGTTAGATCAAGTGTAACAATCATTCTTAAGTCGGGTAGGTCCTTTGGTTTTTCTTCAGGCCAAGCAAATCTACCTGTAACATTTGGGTCCATCCCTGAACCGCTGATGTTCTTCCCCATCTTCTCCACTATGAGCAGATCTAGTTGGTTGAAAGGGATCGTCATTATCCATTCCTTTGATTTTGCAAGAAGTTTTCTTTCTTCTCTTTCTATCTCATGAGGTTTAAGCGCTTTTATCAGGGCTGTCTCATGGTACTGGTTCTCAACGATGGCTATGCCAAGCTTGATTGGGGCATTTTCCATGATCTTCCTTGCAGTTGGTACGAGCAAGTTATGGTAACCATATCTTCCATTGGAATGGAATGTCTGTGCTCCCTTCTGCTTGCCTAGGCCGATAACCATCATCTTCATAAGGCCGCTCTCGACTTCGTCCTTGAAATCCGTATGGGACTTAACCCTGCCAACAACTATAATCGCATCAGCTTCAAGAGCAGGTTTTGAAACGTAGACAGGTTTACCGTTGTCGAGTCTCGCGACCTCTTTTACCTCCATTGATGACACTATAGGTGCGCCGGCAAAGCTCTCGGTCAAACCAAGGTCGCTCAGCACTCTGACTTGGCCTTCAGAAGTGGCGCCACCGTGGCTTCCCATTGTAGGTATGATAAAGGGAATCCCTCCAACTTTCTTCACCTCGTCAACAACTGTCTTTATAATATCAGCTATGTTTGTTACTCCCCTACTTCCAGCTGTTATGGCGACCCTTGTACCTGGTTTCACGACTGATTTAAGATCAGCGTTTTTCAGTTCCTCTCGTAGTACATTTTTATAGTCTATCGCTGGAGGTGCATCAAAGTATTGTCTGACATCTACCATGTTGGGGTACATTTCTACCAGCTTACACTGTAAAAATCCTGGCTATATCTTTTTGTTTTATAGTCAGAAATGTTATTTAAAATACTCTCTAGAGTTAGAAAAAATGGTATCAAAAAAGGAAAGGGTTGTGAAAAAAGCTCTAAAATCCATTTGCCTTAATCAACATTATTTATTCAATGTTTTTTCTAAGGTGTCAGAATTTTTTCTTCGAAGACAACACAATCCTTGCCTATGCTAAAGCCTGCGTGTTGCTTTCCTGGTGACACAAAGAATGCTATCAGAAGCTTCTTCTTCCCCGTATTTGTAACGCCATGCACAACGCCGGAAGGTATGTACACAACGTCTCCTTCAGAGATCTTCATAGCCTTCTTTTCTTTTCCGACAAAAACAGTGCCTCTCCCTTCTAAAACAAAGTAAATTTCCTCTGAATTGACGTGGGTATGAGGGTACAGCCCATCCTTGGGTTTGAAGACGCCCATCGCGAAGTCCTGGTTTTTACTTGTGGTTTCGTTGGAGATTATAGGTTTTATGGGTCCTCCAAGCGCTTTAATAATTTTAACGTCCTTAACATTCAACAACTTTACTGACATTAAATATTATTATATCTAAAATGAGTATAAAAGCTTTTATAAGATTATACGAGCTAATAATTTCTTTTGTTTTTATGCTTAGAAATAGACGAATTGTTTTTTTAGTCCTCACAAAAGAAATATAAAGAATTAATAAAAGATAGTTGACGATAGATAATTTTGAACTCCAGAGAAAGAGTTCTATCTGCACTTAACCACGAACAGCCTGACCGTATACCTATCGATATGGGTGGAACAGTTTCTACGATACATGTTGAAGCATATAAACCTCTTCTTAGAAATCTTAAGATAGACGTAGATAAAATCAGGCTTTTAGATTTGATTAGCGGGTCGTCTAGACCAGACGAAAAAGTTCTTAGGAAATTTCACGTAGATACGAGGTATATCTATCCAAAATCTGCTGGAAAAGAGCTCAACTATCCAAAAGAAATGCTAGATGTATGGGGTGTTAAGAGGAGGTTCACAGGATATTATTATGATGTGACAAAGGATGGTAGCCCACTCTCAAAGGCAAAAGATATGGAAGAGATAGAGCAATTCAATTGGCCTGATTCACACACCATCTCTTATGATCTCGAAGATATGATCGATCAGGCTGAAAGACTTACTAAACAGGACTACGCTGTAGGTCTGCCATATGTAATAGTTGGCTCCTTTGCGCATTCGATGCTTCTCAGAGGCTATCAACAGTTTCTAGCTGATATGATACTGCATCCTAAGATTGCTGATGCCATTATGGAAAAAGTTGCGGGTATAATGGTTAGTTTAATTGAAGAATACGTCAAACCTATTGGCAACTATCTCGATTTCGTATTCTTTGGAGATGATCTAGGGGCTCAGACAGCTGCCATAATATCGCCGCAAGTTTATAGGAAGTACGTTAAGCCCAAGCATATAAAAATCGTTGACGCCTTCAAACGTGTAACGAAAGCTAAGGTAATAATTCACAGTGATGGGGCAATATCTTCCCTTATCGATGACATTGTTGATGCTGGTGTATCAGGTATCAATCCTGTCCAAGTATCAGCAAAAGGGATGGATGGCAATGATCTAAAGGAGAAGTTTGGAGACAAGGTCGCCTTTTGGGGCGCAATAGACACGCAGCATATTCTTCCTTTTAGTCAACCATCAGATGTTCGAGAAGAAGTTAGGTTGAGAATAAATCAGTTAGGTAAAGACGGAGGATACGTTCTAGCATCGGTTCATAATATCCAACCATTTACGCCGCCTGAGAACATTGTTGCCATGTTCGATGAAGCTTGGAAATATGGGCAAACGTACTACAGTGAATAGACCTAGGGATGTTCCTCATTTAATGGTATTAAGAAAATTTATTTTAACTTTATTTTTTTTATTATGCGTTGATACCTATAGTTTTTCAATTATTTTACAGTCACCGATTTAGCAAGATTTCTCGGTTTATCTGGATCATAACCACGGAGTACTGCCAGTTGATATGCAAGAATTTGAATCGGGACTATGTGTGTTATAGGGTCCAAAATATCTGAATCAGGTGTTTTTATGAAGAAGTCAAAGATGGGATTATTCTTTGAATTAACACCTATAATATATCCTCCCCTTGCCTTGATTTCCATTGCGTTTGATACGATATCCTTCTCAGTTTCTCTTGAAGAAAAAACTATACACGGTGTACCATCTTCTATCAGAGCGATTGTTCCATGTTTTAATTCTCCTCCACTGAAACCTTCAGCATGAATGTATGATACCTCCTTGATTTTTAATGCCGCCTCTAACGCAGTAGGGTACATCAGTCCTCGTCCAACTAAGAATATGTGCTCTTTGTCTTTTAGTTTATCAGCTATTTGTTTTATATGTTCTCTTGTACTTACAGATGTCAGGTTGTAGATCGAATTCCAAAGATATCTAAGATTAGATAGACCCTCTTCATACCTACCTGCTACAGTATACGCCAAAAGCGAAAGAACAGCTAGTTGTGCCGTATAAGTCTTCGTTGATAAGACACATATTTCTGGCCCTGTATTTAGCATTAGAGCTCTATCTGAGTCTCTGTGGAGGGATGAACCAACTACGTTTACTACGGACATAACTTGACTATTTTTTCTTCTTGCAGTGCTGACAGCCTCCAAGACGTCAATGGTTTCTCCACTCTGGGAGACAGCTATTATAAGTGTTTCAGGAGTAAGATAATGTTCATAATTTGAGAACTCTGAGGCTAATACCACATTTATATGCATCTTAACGATTTTGGAAAAAATATAACTCGCAGAAAGGCATGCATGGTACGAACTACCACAGGCAACTAAAAACACTCCTTTTGCTTTGTTAATGGCATCCGCAACAGCAAATAGGTTTTTTATATCTTGATTCGCTGCCTTTTGAATTGTATCCACTTGTTCTGATATTTCTTTCATCATAAAATGGTCAAAATTACCCTTTTGCGCCTGGTCAACACTCCAATCTATACTATGTATAGGTCTTGTCACTTCTTTATTTTCTTTCAACGAAAAGAATTTAATTTCATTATCGGAGCCTATAGTTATAAAGTCTTTATCGTACACATATATCACATCTTTTGTATGCTCTATAAAAGCAGGTATGTCACTTGCAATAAAGCTCTCTTTTTTTCCGACACCTACTACAAGGGGTGAACCATTTCTGGCAGCAATTATTTTTCTTTCACCCTCGCACATAGCGAGAATTGCATAGTATCCTTCAAGTTGTCTTATCGCATCAATTGCAGCACTCTCAAATTTTTTTCCTTTTCGCATTTCTAATTCTATCAGATTGGGTATCGTTTCTGTATCTGTCTCACTGTAAAAGGTGAAGCCATTTTCTTCAAGCATTTTTCTTATTTCTTGATAATTCTCAACTATTCCATTATGTACAACAACGATCTTGCTATTATTTGAAATATGAGGATGAGCATTTGCACGTGTGACTCCCCCATGTGTAGCCCATCTAGTATGTCCAATTCCCATTGTACCTTCCATGGATTGAAGGTCAATTTTTTTATTTATTTCTTCTACGCGTCCAATATCTTTCTTTATTTGGATCCTGCCATTTCCATCAAGTGTAGCAATTCCTGCGGAATCGTATCCTCTATATTCTAATCGTTTGAGTGCCATAAAAATTACTGAAGCCGCTCTATTTTCCCCTGTGTAACCTATTATACCGCACATGGTTTAAAAGTCTATATAAGCTGTATAAATCCACCATCGCTGTCTAATTTGTTAATATTCGTATTCCGTTAATACGTTCTTTGGGTGTGAAGACAATAAAAACTTATAAGCAGAAATAAAATATTATAATTTGACTTAAAATGGTTGATGGACTTTTAACATACCAAAAAGAAGACAAGAATCTTACTGCCCATACTTCAGTATTTTTTGACTTAACCCCTACGAGAGTATTATCAAATGACATAAGTTGGAAGATAATCCATTCTATCGAAGACAAGCCAAAGTATGCCAGAGAGATAGCCAGAGAACTTTCATTAAACGAACAAAGTGTTTACTATCACATTAAAAAACTATTAACATCTGGCATAATAAACATAGTTGAAGAACAGAATATCCGCGGCGCTAGAGCAAAAAAAGTTCTCTTGTCAAATAATGGAATTACAATACTATTTAAAGAACCAAAGGAAGAAGCTTTAAAAATTTATCATTTATATAACAAATTCCCTTTATTTTTCAAAGAATTCTGCAAAGACGACTCGTTTAATGGGTACATCGTTGTAGGTTCACCTGAACCGCATGGGCCTTTTAGGGCTGTCGCACGAGACGGTCACTATGCAGCAGAATTATCATTTTTCCTTGGAAAATGTTCAAATAATCTAAAGAATTTCATTATCCGTTTAGATACGGATATAAAAGCTGAACGATTATATAATGAAAACCTCATTTTAGTAGGAGGTCCTATAACAAATATTATAACATCCGAAATAAATAAGCATCTTCCTATAAAGTTTGCGGAGCCAAACTATTGGTCAGGTCTAATTGATCAAGATGGCAATGTGTACCAGGGGGAGACGGATGCTTTAATATCAAAGATCAAAAATCCCTATGACCCTGAAAAGTGTATCATAATTATAGCTGGTATTAGACATCTCGGAACAAAATCGGCCATAATTGGTTTGACAGAACCGTCAGAAGAGACACTAAAATTCTATAACGGACAATCAAGGTATGCTTCGATAATTAAGGGCTACGATCAAGACGGGGATGGAAAAATAGACCACGCGGAAATTATAAAATCATATAATACGCTTTAGTATCAAAGTCTATCTACACTTTAATTTTTTCAAATAAAAATAAGACCCTTTGCGTTCTGGGATGATAATAAAATAAAAATATTTAATGGAATCCTCATTCATTCAATCTTTTTCAGATAAAACTTAAATATGGATTTGATAAATGAGACGACGAGAAGACATGAACAAAGACGAGATTCTGGAAGCAATTCGCGACAATATAGTAAACCTTGACTTTGACAAATCGAAAGAGAATACTCTAAAGGCTATGGAGATGGGTGTTGATCCACAAGAAGTAATCCTCAAAAGTATAGCTCAGGGTATGGAGATCGTAGGTAAAAAGTTCGAAGCGTCCGAATATTTTCTATCCGAGCTCATAGTTGCTGGAGAAATTGGAAAAGAAGTAACAAAGCTACTTGAGCCCAAGCTGAAGGGTGTCAAGATTAAGAAAATTGGGAAAGTTGTTATAGGAACTGTTAGAGGTGACCTTCACGATATAGGAAAGAACATTGTCTCAATGATGCTTGAAGCATCTGAGTTTAACGTCATAGATTTGGGTGCTGATGTCTCCCCAGAAGCGTTCGTCGATGCTGTTAAGAAAGATAAGCCTAACATAGTCGCAATGTCAGCTCTACTGACGGTAACAATGGTGGAAATGGAGAGCGTTGTAGACGAGCTTAAGAAAGCTGGTTTAAGGAAGAAGGTTAAAGTCATAATTGGGGGCGCGGCTGTCACCGAAGAATTTGCAAAGAGCATAGGCGCCGACAGCTATGGCTCGAACGCAGTAGAAGGAGTAAGACTCTGCAAGCAGTGGGTAAAGTAAGAAAGGGGAGGAGCCAGGCTCCGTATGAAGTTTAACAGGGTGGAGCTCGATAAAAACAGCTTAGTTTTTGGTTTTAGTCGCCATCCCCTGATATATGGCAATGGCTTAGAGATAGGAAAAGGGCGTGTTGTACCCGAGGTCAAGTATTTTCCAAGAGTAGGCAAAGATTCGAAGGAAGAGTTCAAAGCTATAACTGAACAGGTTTTGAAGAGGGCAACGAGTTTAGGCGTGGATAGACTCCAGCTTGAAACCGAATTGACATATGTTGAGATGCAGCAATCGACTCTTCCAGGAGAAATAACTAGACTACAGAAGAATCTGATAGATGCATATTCTAAAGAATACGGTATGCAACTCGCTCTCAGAGTAACTGTTCCAGACATCAGGGATTTCGGCAAACCAAAAAACGACGAAGGCGGATTTAATAGGATGATGGATGCTTTTGAGCAGGTAGCTTCTAATGGTGCTGATGTCCTTTCGATAGAATCCGAAGGCGGAAAAGAACTTTTTAACTACGCAGTAATAAGGCAAGATCTTCTTGGAATTGTCGCGGCATTAGGGTACTTGGCAACTTATGATATGAAAAAATTGTGGAGGGAAATCGTTAAAATCGCCAGGAATAAGAATGTTATCGCGGGTGGTGACAGTGCCTGCGCATTTGGTAATACTTCAATGAGGCTTGCAGGGGGTCTCAGAGACAACGTCATCCCCCACTCTCTTGCAGCGATAGTAAGGGCCATGTCAGCATGTAGAAGTCTAGTAGCGTACGAGGAGGGTGCTGTTGGACCTGGAAAGGATTGCGCCTATGAAAATGTAATTATTAAGGCAATAACAGGTTACCCGATGTCATTGGAAGGAAAGACCGCTGCTTGCGCACATTCGAGTCTTGTCGGAAATATTGTCGGTGGAGTGTGTGATCTCTGGTCAAATGAGCAGGTTGAAAACATTAGGCTTTTCGGCGGCTACGGTCCCGAAGTTTTTTTGGAGATTCTCCACTATGACACAAAAATTATGAACACAGCGATAAAAATTGGAATGCAGCAAGAACTGAAGACTATTTTAGTTGAATCCGACAAATATGTTGACCCTCAGGCTTTTGTTCTATCTCCAGAAATAGCTTGTGAAATAGGGGGAGCCATAGTCGGTGGAGGGGACGAGCTTTCTAGAACTATCTCCAGTGGAATAAAGGCTTCAATTTTGATAATGGGAGAACAAAGGTTGAAACTTGGCAAGAGCGAGAAAAGGTATCTGGAGACTGCGAAAGATAAATTGGATGATATTTATCGAGATCCTTTAAAGAAGGTCGAACAAACTCTACCGAGTTACCAGCAAAAGGTTGGCAAGCTCAAGGTTAAAGACTACTTAGAAACCTGAATGCCTTTAAAAGTTTGCGAATAGCTACTTAGTGAGATTTCGAAGATTCTACTCCAACATTAAGTATGTGAACGTTAGAAGATGAAATGCCCTATCTCTCCACTGTTAATACTATATAACTTGAGCATAAAACAACGATTTAGATGGTGTCTACTTTCCACGTCTAATAAAAATCGACTTATTGCGCAATTTATATTTTCACGTAAAAAATGGTCGATTATTTGGATCTAAGTTCTTTTTTCAGTTCCATTTTGCCCTGCTCGAACTCTTTTAGAACAATAGGATGTGTACTCGCTATGGTTCGAGAATTGCGTATGTTCTCCGAATAAAATTCCCTTAATTCTATTGCCTTAAGGAACCTGCTGTTAAAGTCGTCTAAATAAGATCCGTATATGTGATATGAGTCAGAAATATCCGTGTACTGTCCGACTTCGATTGCCTTTTTGATCTTATTTGAGAGCATCGATGCAATTTTTTTCTGTAGTTCTGTTAGAGCAAAAATGTTCATGAAAGCTGCTTTGTAGGCGTCTCTTGATCTCCAATGAGTGTTCATATTTAATTTTAACTGACCATCTTCTTCGGTGCATCTGAGCCATATTCTTTGAAGACATGGGGGATCGTCTGTTGAAGGGTCCAACATAGGGTTCCAAGTTATTGCCTGAGCTCTTCTTGTGTAGGGGACACTTGCAAGTTTGTTGATTAAATAATCGATTTGGTCGATGAATCCCTCTCGTGTGGGATATTTGAACAGTCTCTGATGGTATGTGTAAGTCCATTTTCCGCTTTTTGGGTCAATCCAATGGTCATGAACGCCTTCAATCACTTCTTGTTTATACTTCTCTAGGTCCTTGAACATAGAAGGAATAGATAGATGGATTCTTGGCTCACAGAGAGGTTCACTTACTACCATAATCATTGTAGCATCGACGCTAGGTGGATCTTTTGGTTTATCATATTCGGTCTTAATGTTGATACCGTTTTTCCATAACGTGCTCAAAGACTTTTCCCACGTTTCCGCTATTCCCTTTCCTGTAACAAGCAATACAGGTATCATTAGGCTCTGAATTAGGGACAGCTGTGAGCCATTAAAAGTCTTTTGTTTGAACAGTGAAAAGGAAATTCAAATGTTAGTCGCTATCTCGTTTCCCACCTAAGGGGCGAATCGAGCTCAGAGTCTTGTCGAATAACGTCTCATCTTTGTGAGGGATAAAGGTTGCGTTGATGAATTCGTCTTTAAAGAACTTTATCAGGTTGAGCTCGACGACTTTAACTTTTTTAACGATAGAGTCTGCCTCCTTCCATTCATTTCTAGACAAGAGCAGAGCTGTTGCACCTGCACCAGAGCCATTTCCAATCTGGATATATCTGTCATTGGGTAGTTCAGGTAATAGACCAATCACTGTAGCGTAAAAAGGCTCGATGTATGTGCCAAAAGCACCTGCGACGAAGAATTTCTTGAAGTCTCTGATGTCAACCTTTCCCAGCTTTGCCAGCGTCAGTAACGTGGAGAAGATTGCTGCTTTAGCTAACTGGAGCTTCCGAATATCATTTTGTGTTATAACTATTTTTTTTCCTTTCTCTTGGAAGAGTATAAACTGAAGTTCGCTATTTTCTTTGATGATTTTTTTACTTGATCCAAGAACTATTCTTCCGGTTCTATCAACAATTCCTTTTATCTTCATCCATGCCAGCGCTTCAACGATTCCTGAACCGCATATACCTAAAGGTTCTGTTCCACCGATAGTTTTGAAAAAGACATCGTTGTTATCTTCGCTTATGGACACCGACTCTATGGCTCCTTCCATCGCCCTCATGCCGTTCCTTATGCTGTATCCTTCAAGGGCGGGGCCAGCAGCGCAGGAAGATGCTAAGAAACAGTCTTCAGTCTTAATGACTACTTCCGCATTTGTTCCCAAGTCGACTAAAGCAGCAGGTTCCTTAAATCTATGTATTCCTGAAACAAGTATGTCTGCCACCAGATCTCCTCCAACGTAGGCACTTATTGAAGGCAGTGTTCTAAGATACGCGTTTCCGTTTGATATAACCTTTAGGTCCCTTGTCTTAGATTTCGTGGGTAAAGTGAAAGGTGGAATATATGGTACACGTGAAGAGAAGTAGGCACTATTCCCTAGGAGAAAAGAGCACATGACGGTGTTGCCGGAACAGACAATATCGTAGATCTTTTCGGAATCTACTTTTGCCTCTTCTAAAAGTTCAGAGATGATTCTGTTTACGGTTTCAATTATCGCCGAATGCATCTTGGACAGATTTTCTTCATTCCTGTTTGCGAACTCGATTCTGCTAATAACGTCTTCTCCAAATTTTATCTGTTCATTGTAGTGAGATTTGATAGCTAACAATTTTCCGTCCTCTAGGTCGTGTAAATAGCCAACAACGGTTGTTGTACCTATATCGAAAGCTATCCCGTATAAGTGACCTGCCTCAAAATGTGGACACAGATCGATTAGTTCATCATCGAAAATAGCTACGTCGACGTCAAAATCAGAATTCCACAATACATTTGAAACTTTTCTTAATATAAGGCTATCGTACCTTTCAATGTCTAAATATAAGAGAAGTCTGTTAAGATCTGGTTCTTGATCCTCTAGGGATGGTTTCTTCAACACCACCCTACACTTGGTTACATTCGGCTTTAGCTCTGATTTTACTTCTCGTCCCCAAACAAGAATCTTGGTTCCGGAAGCCCTTGACTGCTGATTCAATTCTATTTCAGCATCCGATAGAATACGAATCTGGCAGGACAGTCTACTATCTGAATCGAGAACCCTTTGCCATCTTTCCTCTTGCTTAGTCAAAGGCGATACCGCGCCTTTAGCTACCTTAACATAACATTTGCCGCACAATCCTTTTCCGCCACATATGCCCCCGATCTCTATTCCATTTTTAAGTAAAGCTTCGAATAATGTTTCTTCATCATTTGTATATATAATTGAAGCCTTTGGATAAACCGTAACCTTGTGCAATCTTTTCGACATCTCTAAAGCTCACTTTTCATTAAAAAGCTTTCATTTATAAGTTTCGCTGAGATCAACACTCAAACAACGTTCAGAATCGGCTTACTGATTAGCTAAAAGCTTATAAGAATAATTGCAACATATAGGTAAGTGAATTGTATGAATCATCGGGAACGATTCTTCGCAGCACTTGATTTGAAGGAACCAGATTGCGTGCCGATAACAGATTTAGGTCCAGATCCACCCATTGTCGAAGCAATTTTGGGAAAGAAGCTTGGAACAGTATTAAATATGGCCGGGGGGAGCGACAGCTGGCAGTCGTCTATAGATTATAGACTTTCCATGTTTGAAGCATGCAAGAAGATCGACTTCGATGCGGTTGCGGCAATGTCAGACTATTCACTAACCACCAAGGACTATAAACCCAAGTTTATCGACGAGAAGAGGTACATAGACCACTGGGGTAGAATAATGCAGACGGATCAGCGATCCAAAACTACATACTTTGTAGGAGGTACGATAAATTCTCCAGAAGATCTAGATAATTACGAGCCTCCGGATCCTTTCCATCCCGATGTCGTAGAAATGATGCAGAAAACAATCAGAAGGATAAGGGGAGAGGATATTGTAATAACGGCTCAATGTCACAGCGGATGGCATATGGCTTTCCAAGTTAGAGGTGGTATTGACAAGCTTTCAATAGACTTTTACAAGAACCCAAGCTTCGCCCGCAAGCTATTTGACAAGATTTCAAAGACCTGTCAAGGGTTTGCCAAATCCCTTATCGAAGCCGGTACCGATGTTTTATTTGTTACAGACGATTACGCAGATAATAAAGGTCCGATGATGAACCCTAGACTTTTCAGAGAATATGAACTCCCAAAGCTGAAGGAGATAGTAAATATCGCTAAGAAACATGGTATACCCTTGATGAAGCATTCGGATGGAAATCTATACCCAATTCTTGACGACATCGTTAATACGGGAATAACAGGTCTCCATCCTATTGAGCCGGGGGCGATGAGTTTGAAAGATGTAAAAGAAAGATATGGAAGCAGAATTTGTCTCGCAGGAAACGTTGACTGTAGGAATGTTCTACCATTTGGGAATGAGGAAGCGGTTAGAAAGGACGTTAGAAGATGTATAGACGAGGCAGCGAAGGGAGGCGGCTACGTCCTAACATCGAGCAATTCGCTTCATGCGAACGTTAAAGTAGAAAACATATACACTATGGTCGATGAGGCAAGAAAATACGGTAAATATCCATTGCATAAATCGTAATCCAGTATGTCTCCAAAGATTACAGAGTGAAGATGATTTTTTCCTAAAGTTTATAGAACACCTTCTTTGTATTTGTTGTTATGTCTTTTTCCTTTTTAAATGCGCCTAAAAATAATAAAGAACTTTTTATGAGCGATATAGTTAGAGTCTTAAGTTTACAATTAGGAAATCTCTGGTTCAGTGAATTATCGTCGGAACTTAATTCTTTTAGGCTTACTTTGGGGAGGCCTGTGGCCTTTAGTAAAGAAGAGCTTAATGAATCGGTAAAGGCTCTTATCGCTTTGAATATATTAATTACTCGAAACGGTTTTAGAGCGACATCCAATAGACCCGAACCTGATATACTTGTTGGACTAATTAATTCAAATTCTCTTGAAGCTGCTCTTTCCACTGACCCTGATATTAGGAAATATAGAATGCTCTCCAAATTCTAAACATATCTTTTTATTAAAGTTAAAAAATTTGGGGTTGGGTAAGTTAATTCTTAATTCCAAATATGATTTCTATATCATTCTTCCTCTATGGCTTTGGTTAACCCTTGTTCTTAAACTAAATCCTGCCAGGGCATTCTCTCTCCAATTATTGCTCTCAAGCTTCATCTGAGAATTTTTTTGATACTTCACTATCTTCTCTTTTATCTTAAATATCTTTCCCTTGACTTTTTCGATTTCGTCAGAGGCGAGCTCGCATATAGAGATCATGCTGATATACTTGTCTATGTTAGAAGGCATGTCTTTACACGACCCCCCCTAATATCGCGAGCAAAGGTGGCCAATGTAGTTCTCAAAGCTTTCTTTTGCTGTAGGCTTTCGCTGTTTTTAGCAATATGGTTCCAATTGATTTTAGCTGGCGATAAAAACTTTTGAATTGAAAACCTTCAAAAATTAAGGTAATTTAATTTTTAATTTTTGAACGCTTATATGTTTCTGTTTTCAAAAAGTTTATTAAAGATCGTTTAGTTGCTGGCTTGCGATAAAAAAATAATGTCTGATGAGCAAAAGAGGCTAATAAGAGGATGCGAAAGGTGGAAGAATAGCCTAGCATATTACCTTACGCTGAAACCTACAAAATCTAATGTTAATAGCATTTGTCATTCATCATCTTACTTTATCTCTTGGCTAAATGATCTACACGATTGTGATGAAAGATTATATGAGCAACTTTTATCCTCTTCAAAGTATTATTTGAATAAAGCGTCAGAAGTAATATTCGACCATTTTTATGCGAACTGTAGACGTAACACTCCAAATTTTTCTCTTAGTTCTAAAAGATATGTCAAGTCTGTCGGAAAACTTATCGATCACGTGTACTATGTATTCTGGTGCAGCTATTATAGTGGAAGAGAAGATTTCCTTGATCATGTTTTCAACGTTTTATTGTGCGACATCGTAGTCAACCTTCCACCAACCTCAAAACTAAAGGGTAGAGCTGGAAAAGACGTAGGGCGTGCACTGTGGGAACTCTTAACCTATTTCGAGAAGCTTCTAGACTATGATGTCCCTACGTGGGCGATTCAAAAATTCCAGACCGACGACCTATTGAGGCCAAAAATCTATGAGGACGACACATATAACATTATGACAACACTAGATAACCTCGAACAATCATTTCCGATAATATCGGATGACCCCCAATACAGGGCTTATAGAAGTGAGCTGTTAAGATCTACTGAGCGTGGTGCTCACGAGAGAAGGAAGGCGTTAAAGAACGCTCTTCGACAAAGATGTGGGTGTGGTGCATCTCTCAAGTTAGTAAGATCGGATATAACGCTTAACAGGATTAAAGATAACATAGTTCTTTTAACTAAGACGGAATGCAAAATCTGTGGTAGATTTTATAATTTTGAGAGCTCCGCCCAAAAAACCAAAGAAGAATTTGACGCCCTTGAACAGTTAGACGAATACCTAGACTCAAATTATACCATCTCTCTGGTACAAAAGATAAAAGACAATCCTATCAGATAGATTTCCTTTTAAAGACACCGTTCTTCCCACTTTTTTATTGCTGTCAATCAATTTATGGTGCTATAAAGTGTTTTTTGTTTTTTAACAAAGCTAACCGCTTCCTGCCTGAAATTATTATAAGCTCTTGTGAACTCGCTCTTAGTTTTTATTACAGCCCCAAAATTAGGCCATTCCTCAGGCGTCAGTCCATCTTCTCCGAACTTCACGTTTACCCCAACCTCTTTGAGCTTTTTCAAAATAGCAGGTGTAAGTTGTAAGGCTTTTCTGCATTCATCCTTCGCTTCATATTCTTCAAAAAGTCTGTGTATTGTTTCAGCTTCAACTACTCTGTTCACAACAGCGTCCAGATATTCTTCTAAATTGAAACCTGGTTTCCTGCTCTCGTTCAAGACGTTTGTCTGATGGTTTGGAAATTCTGTATTAGTCATGTTACTTGATGCCAGGGTCAAAAATGTCTCTCTAGGTTTTCTCTTCGAAGCGGGAAGCATGTCTATGAATGCTATAACTTCCTCCGTCTGCTCTTCATTCAGCTCGTATCTGGCTCTGATGTAATTTAGCCACTTAGACCTATTCTCCGGAAAAAAGAAGACTTCATAAACCCTTTGTGTAACGGCTATTCCACATTTACAGATATCGTCCTCCAGCCTTGATAAGTATGCCTGCACTTCTTCCTTAGTTCCTCCGAACATATCTGCCTCCATAGCAAGTTTTACGAAAGGTTTAATCGTTAATGAGCTAAGATAGCGGAGATCACTAGATATCTCGAATAGCTTTTCGATAGACAGAGCACCTACATCCTGTACACCAAGATCTTTGGCTAGTTGTGCTATAGCAGAGAAGTCTTTGGTCTTGTTATACATCATTTCCAACATTATTCTAGCCTGTTTTTCACGTAAATAATCGTTGAGTCGTCCACACATAGTAGTTTCATAAGATGTTCCGACATGAATCCCTTTTTTGACAGCTTTCGCTCTACCCTCTATTTTAGAAATTATTAGAGTCGTCTCCTGCGAGACAGTATAAGTCTCGGTGTTGTTCGTGCCTATTCCCAAACTCTCCAAATCGTGTGTTGTATCGATAGAAGAAGAATTGTTTCCAGAGACCTTGAACACAATGTTTGGTCGCATCTTTTCAATGTCGAGATCGTTATATCCCCACAGAAGATATTCGTCATATTTTCTGAGAAAATTAGAGGCATCAGAATATATATGTAAAGCATCCTTAACACTCTCTTTACTGCTTCCACTAACATTCGGGCTGAGCTGATAGCTAACCATGCCGTGTACAAAGTTTGAGGCTATAGCAATAGGCCTGAACACTGCTAGGTTAGGAAAGACACATATCTCAGTGGCCTTCATTGCAATTTCGTCGGCGAACGCTTCTGGTTCATCTAACCATTTTCTGTTCTCCTTTGCCACCGTTTTGAAATCCTGACAAAAGCTTTCTCCTTTAAAGCCATCCCAAAGAGAGGGATCATCTACATATGCTGCGGCGGCTAGAACTGGGTTTGTTGAAACCTGAACGTAACCCAAGTGCCTCAGCCACCTCAGACCAAGAGCATAATCGTTGCCGAACTTGTTCTTCTTAATACTCATGCGATAGTATATGTTTTCTTGAACTTCCTCTTTTACGGCCTCCAAAAAGCTCAACATCCTCTCATCCGCCCTAAGCTTTCCTTCTACGGTTTCACCTATCTTCGAGGTCATCGACCCGGGTGGTTTGTAATTCTTGGACATCGGTATCTTCATTTCGGCAATAAAATCGTCGACGACATCCTTTGCGATTGTAGTCGCAAAATATTTCTTTTCATATTCTTCCCATTCTCCTAAAGTTCTTCTTATATAGTCAATAGCAATCTCTGTCTCATCTTCTGAAAACCCTATTAGTACACGCTCAAAACCAAAAAAATTTAATGCGATATTTAAAAGTGTAGCATAAGATTTGGTCCGAACGATAATCGATTCCTGTAAGGGAAGGTATCTACTCTCATAGAATTTTAAATTCAGCTTTCGCGTTATACTTCCAACGGTTTTTTCAAGACGCCCTATCATCCCTCTGTTTAAAATATGATCTGCGGCAAGCTTCACGTGACCCTTAAAGGCTGTTTGAATAACGTGGTCCACGTGATCTAAGCTTAATATAGTGGAAGACAAGTCTTCTAATTTCATAATAATATGTTGCTCTTTAACCATCAATCAGCACACTTTCGGGAAAACTGTTAAACTGTCTTATTTATTTTTCTCCATCCCTATAACGCTTTTTCCAAGGTCAACTGAGAGCAGAGAGTTTGGATAATCTAGCATCCTTTTAACTCGAAAAACATCTTTGATAGCGCTAAAAGATCAGATTATAATATAGTTTTGGCGAAGATTGACGATGCCTTGTGTTGGTTCCACTTCAATAAATTATTCTCATCTTATCGGCTCATACCTCGGCTGCTTATTCCTTAATCTGATGTAGATGTATCCGAAGGGCCAGGCTCTCAGCTGTCTAACGACGCCCCAACTTTTTAACCTTCGAGGTGAAGTATAAACGTACGTGTTTCGCATGTAAACAAATTTGCCGGGTAATTTTCTAATCTTCGAAGAGAACTCTAGGTCTTCAGCAACTTTAAGTTTCTCATTGAATCCTCCAACCTCCCAAAAAGCTTCTTTCCTGCAAGCCAAGCACACGGCAGGTAATATCGGTCTCTTTATCTTGAATAATGTATTCATTCCAATCTCATTTGCTGCAGTATATAGTATAAAATTCTTACCGTATTCAGTTGTAAGTATCCTAGGTGTGCCAGCAAGAACTTGCTTATTATTGAAATGCTTGGCGATGTTGGTTAAGAGGTTTCGGCATGCGATGGTGTCTGCATCGAGGAAGACGTATATGCCCCCCTTGGCCGCCTTCGCTCCTTCATTCCTTCCAGCGGACACTCCTTTACGGTTGACGGTTACTATCCTTTCAGTATATTTCTTTGACACTTCAATCGTTCTGTCCTTACTCATTCCATCTGCTACAACTATCTCAAAATCCCCCTTGTAATCCTGTTTTTGTATCGAAGTCAAAGTCGAGCCTATATATTTTTCCTCATTAAGTGCAGGAATTATGAAGCTGATAAGGGGGTGCTCCATGTCTGTTTGACCTACCTAGCTGTTTATAACGCTTATCTTATATTTTATTCTTTTACAGCAGGCCTACTTAACTTTGGCTTCATCCTTTCTATAACTCTGGTCCTACCTTATCTTCGTGATGTTCTTTCTATAGACGTTCTCATAAGTGGTCTGGTTATAACGTCGGCGAGACTTCTTTATCGGTTCAGCCTCTACCTTAATTGTACTCTGATGTCTACTTTTTTAAATAAATTTTGACATCCTTAATTAAACTTTTATATTCGTCAAAAAGCTCCCTGACAAAACGTGAATAAGCTTTCTATAATAGTGCCAACATACAATGAGAAGGAGAACCTCGAGAACCTCGTAAGTAAGGTTTTTGCTTCATTGGAGGGGTTGGACTTCGAGTTGATCATAGTGGACGATAACAGCCCCGATGGCACTGGAAAGCTTGCGGACCAAATATCTTCAAGGTATCAAAAAGTCAAGGTTGTACATAGGGAAGGTAAGATGGGTCTCGGAACGGCGATTTTAGACGGTATTAAGGTGTCTGAAGGTGACTTTGTTAGCGTTATTGACGCGGATCTCCAGCATCCTCCAGATCTCTTGAGAAGTATGTTTGTGAAAGCAGAAAGCGGTACCGATATCGTGATTGCTTCAAGATATATCGAGGGTGGAAGGATCGAGGGCTGGTCATTTGTTAGAAGAATCATATCTAAAGGTGCAATATGGCTTTCGCACCTGCTTTTAAAGAAGACTAGAAATGTAAAAGATACACAGTCAGGTTACTTTATCTTTAGAAAGAACGTCATCGAAAACGTAACACTTACTACTAGAGGGTTCAAGCTTTTGATTGAAATACTTGTTAAGGGCAAGTACAGCACGGTGGCTGAAATCCCCTACACGTTTAAACCTCGGTTGGCCGGAGAGAGCAAGATGAAGGCAAGCGAAATAATCGATTACATAAAACAGCTGGTTACGCTTTCTGACTTTAGGGCCTTCAAATTTGGAGCAGTTGGTGTTTCAGGGGTTTTCGTTAACTTGGGTGTGCTCTGGCTTTTTGTTTCGGCCATAAATCTTTCTGGTCTCTTAGCGCTTGCCGTAGCAATTGAGGCCTCAATCCTCAGTAACTTTTTATTAAACGATTTTTGGACTTTTAAGAACAGGAGAAGTGGGCGGTTCTTGCACCGGCTTATAAAATGTAATGTTACCGCGTTAGGTGCTCTTATTAACTACATCCTATCTGCTATACTTTTATATCTAGGAATAAACTATATTCTCGCTGATGGGGTCGGTATCCTATTCGGTTTTGCAGCGAACTACTTCTTTAGTGAGATGGTGATTTGGAGGTAGGTTAACTATGCGTTTGGACATATTCGATAAGCTCTCATCTAAGAGGGCTCGAAAGATTCTGATAGTGTTGATGATTATCCTAACAATAGCCTTTGCATATGAATCTTTCACGCTTGCAAATAACATGCAGGGCACTCTAGGGTACGTATCTGACGAATGCTGGTACGCCAGTTCATCAAAGAATATTCTAAGAGAATTGTTCAATGTCCAGCCATCCTATATTTCCGATGGCTATTACCATTACTCTATATTCTTCAATGATCCCAGTGATCTTGCTAATATGATACCAAGTCTCAACAGTACTCTCAACGCCCAGTACGGAGGATACATATTGCCCACCACGTACAACAATACACTCTGTCTCAACGTAGTGACGCAGAAGCCGCTGAACGAGCAGTCCATAAAGGACAGTATTCAGGGAATTGAGCTTATTCAAGCGGGTTATAAGTATCCCGATATTGCTGGGATTGAAAACTACATGAACACAGAACATCCTCCCCTTGCAAAGTACATCATTGGTTTTTCCATGTTGTCCTTAGGAGATAAACCTATTTCATGGAGAATTCCCAGCATCATATTGGGAACACTCATGCTGGTTCTCATATGCCTGATAGTATACAAACTCACAGACAACTTATTTATCGTCTTTCTGATATTCCTCTTCGCATTCGTTGATTCAATTTTCATGGCCATGTCCTCTGTAGCCATGTTGGACATTTACGCAGCCTTCTTTCTAACATTATCAGCGTGGTTGGCGTTAAGAAATAATTTTTTCCTTTCAGCCGTATCGTTAGGTCTTTCAGCTTCATCTAAACTAACTGGCGTCTTCCCAGTCATAGCACTTCTTATCTACATGTTGGTCATTAGGTTCGATGTTATAAAATCTTTCGTATACCCGTTAATCGTTTCTCCAGCTGTATATGTTTCTGTCAACATTCCTCTTATCCTACATTACGGTTTTAAAAACTGGGTCAGCCAAGTTGAAAATGGATCAAAATGGGATATTACAAATAGGCCCACAGGTCCACCGGTCTCCACTCCTTGGGGGTGGTTCTATAATCAGAACCCATTTGCCCTGAACTTCAAACCGGATGTTATAGCAAAAGTCGACCCTGTAATTTATATTATGGCCTTAGTAATGCTGGTCTTTATTCCATACATCTACTTTAAAATAAATAAAAAATACTTGATCCCTACGCTGTGGTTCCTCGCAGGATTCTTCGGATTTGTTGGAGTATACTTACTCGGCAATAAGACTCAGTACAGCTTCTATGTAATCACACTAACACCTATGGTCTATGTTTTGGCAGCAGCATTCATATACTATCTCACTGAACCATGGACTTTTAAAGATGCCCTCAAATCATATTATGCCTTCATAAAGAGAACCCCGAAATCTCAACCTATACAAGTTCAGGATATAGATGAAGATTATAGCATATAGGACATGCAACAGGTTCCGCAGCAGAATGTTCAAGGAACTACCTAAGGTATAAATAGTACTTTACCAGCTTCACCCTTATCAGAGAGATTAAAGGCTTTTTCAGCATCATCAAGGGATAGCTTATGAGTTATGATGGAATGCAGATCAATTAACCTGTTTGATACTATTTCTATTGCCCTATACCATGTGTCGAACATTAGCCTACCTGTGATTCCTGAGAGATCTATCTCCTTGTATATCAACATGTTTGTCGTATCGATATCCGTAGGTTTCTGGGCTGTTCCAACAAGTATCACCCTTCCTGTAAGCGACGCCATCTCAAGGGCTTGTTTTATAGCGACATTTGAACCAGAGATTTCGATGACAACACTCGCTCCCTCTCCTCCTGTCAGCTCTTTCACTCTTTTGACGGGGTCAACAGCTGCTACGTTGATTGCTTCAGTAACTCCAACATTTTTTGAAAGACCCAGCCTATATTCTTTAAGATCTGTTGAAATGATCTTTGATGCACCGGCAACCTTGGCTAGCTGTTGCGCAAATAAGCCTATTGGGCCACATCCTGTGATAACAACCGAGTCTCCGGGTTTGATATTAGCCTTTGTGATTGCATGGAGAGCGACCCCCAAAGGCTCTAAGACAGCTCCTTCCTCGTAACTGATGTCGTCCGGGACCTTGACAGCTATTATTTCAGGTAAGACTGTATGTGATGCGAAAGATCCATATAAGGTGTCTACACCAAATATCTTCATGTTTTTACATATGTGCATCTTGCCTGTTCTACAGAAGTAACAAGTACCGCAGGGTATATGTGTCTCGGCAGCGACTTTGTCCCCAACCTTCAGAGACTTAACATCTTCTCCAACTTTGACGACATCGCCGCAGAATTCATGTCCAAGAACCCTCGGGAAACCTGGGTTGTGCCTCTCGGCATAACCGTCCCAATGATAGTAATGAAGGTCTGTGCCACAGATTGCGGTCGCTTTAACTTCAACTAAAACGTCACCAGAAGCTAGTTTAGGCTCTTCTATTCCAAAAATTTCTATTCCAGCGTTCTTGCTAGTTTTTCCAACAGCTTTCAAATCCAACACTCATTTAATTACGTTAGTTGGCTATATTTAAAGTATGTTATGAATATATTTATTGTTTATTGGAGAATACGTGCTGCTATCAACCATTTTTTCATAAATCATACCAGCTGGAAAACACTAAATAGCTAGAGATGGCGTAATTGTTAGAAGGAAGAATGGTGGAATGAAGATTATATTCTTATGTGGTGGAGTAGGTAAAAGGATGTTTCCGATAAAGAAGGACAAGTGTTTACTTGACTTCTTGGGTAAACCTTTGCTTGAACACCATATAGAACAGGCTAGAAAGATCGGTTTAAATGATTTTGTGATCGTAGGCAATTCTTCTAACATTAAAAAGATCAAGTCCATATTCTCAAGAAACAAAGTTAAAGCCGTTTTCTTCATCCAAGACGGCCCTTTTGGAATGGCTGATGCGCTTATGAAAGCCAAAGACGCTATCTTGAACGATGAAATTTTAGTGGTTAATCCCAACGATATTTTTTCTTCTTCTTTATACCAGAATATCATAGAAGAAGCTGAGAGCAATGGATATGATTCATCTATTGCAGCTCATAGAGTCGACTCATATTTTCCAGGCGGATATTTGGTTGTCAACTCCAAGCACGAACTTCTAAGTATCTCAGAAAAACCAGGACCAGGCAACGAGCCAAGCAATCTCATCAACATAGTGGTTCACTTTCACAGGGATCCAGAAAAACTTCTTAATCAAATTGAAAAGACGAAGAGCTCAGATGACAATATTTACGAAAGTGCGTTTACCAGCCTTATAAAAAAGGGCTATAAAGTGAAGGTTTTAGAATACGACGGCCCATGGATCGCCATCAAGTATCCATGGCACATTATTGAGGCTGCGGAATATTTTCTAAATAGTTTAAAAGTTTCTAAGATATCCGGTTCAGCTCGCATATCGAAAAAGGCTACCCTGGATGGAAACGTCTTCATCTCAGATGAGGTTCAAATCTTGGAAGGTGCAATAATCAAGGGGCCGTGTTATATAGGGCCAAAAACGACTATAGGAAACTATTCACTTGTAAGAGATCACGTACACATAGGGAGTGGTTGTACAATTGGATTTTCAACAGAGATAACCAGATCATACATCGGGAACGGATGTTTTTTCCACTCAAACTACGTCGGAGACAGCATAATAGCTGATAATTGTCTTCTTGGTGACAGAACGTTAACCGCAAACCTTAGGTTTGATAAAAAAACGATAAAGGTCTACGTTAATAACATCCTACAGGATACTGGAAGAATGAAGCTGGGAGCGATGATGGGTGAGGGGTCATGTATTGGAGTGGGAGCTATGTTAATGCCTGGGGTTAAGATAGGCTCAAGCAGCATCGTCGGTCCAGGGGTTGTTCTATACAACGATACGGTGCCTAATTCAAGGGTCTATCTAAAACAGGAATTCAACGGAGAAAAGGTTGATAAGGAAAAATAGGGGATGGAAAAAAGATAATAAGAAACTAATTTGGCCATAGCATGTTAAAGGAGATACTTGAAGAGCCGGAAGCGCTAAACAAAACTTATGACGGGAATAGTGAGAAAGTGAAGGTAATCGCTGATAATATTTTAAAAAAAGTACAAAGGAGACATGTACATAACGGGTTCTGGGATTAGCTTTAATGCCTGTCTCCCATTTCAATACGCTTTGTTCCATTTGGCTGGTGTTTATCCAATGAACTAGGCTTTCTCCTTCTGGTGCTCCGAAGTGAAGTTAAATATAAGGCTGAGGAAAAAAAAGACTAGTAACTTACGTTTTAAATTCTCTTAAAGAGCTTTTAAAGAAGATCTGACAATAAAAAACCACCTGTCCAAGTCATGTTATACGAATGAAAGTGAAAAATAGGAGCTCAGCTTTTAATAAAGAATCTTTAATAAGTTAAAAATATGTAAATCATAGGAACAAAGTTGAAGATAACGGATATCGAAACACCTGCTCTAATAATAGATTTGGACATTATGGAAAAGAATTTAACAGTTATGAAAGAATGGCTGTTAGGAAAGAAAACGAAGTTAAAGGCTCATTTCAAGACACCAAAGTCCACTGCGGTAGCTTGGAGAGAATTACAATATGGAGCTTCCGGTGTCTGCTGTCAAACACTTAATGAGGCGGAGGTATTAGTAAATGCAGGCGTCCGTGAAATCCTTCTTACAAATCAGATAGTTCAAGAGTCCAAGATTCAGAAGATGATCAACCTTCTGAACTTTTCTGAAATTAAGTGTTTAGTCGATGATATAGAAAACATCAGACTTATTTCTCGATCGTCTGAAAGGAAGAATAAACAGATGGATGTTTTAATAGAAGTAAACGTTGGAATGAACAGATGTGGCGTCGAACCTTCGGAGGCATTGAATCTTGCTAAGGTGATCTCTTTGCTAAAAGGTGTGAGGCTAAAAGGCATTCAAGCTTATGATGGTCACCTGCAAATGGCCGAACATACGATAGGGAAAGATAAGAAAATGAAAGAAGTAAAGAAAGTTATAGACAAAATAAAAGTTCTTAGAGAAGACTTTGAACATGCTGGCATCTACCTTGAAGTTGTAAGCGGTGCGGGAACTGGAACATACAAATACGAATTTAATGTCCTTGACGAAGTTCAAGCCGGTTCCTACGCTCTGATGGATTGGAGATATAAGGTCGCTGCCCCAGAGTTTGATATGGCCGCAACAGTATTATCAAGGGTGATCAGTATTTCTTCAACCGGCAGAGTTGTAGTTGATTGTGGTACAAAGGCTTGCTCAACAGACTCTGGAATGCCTCTGGTAAAAGGTTCGGAACATGTCGAATGCCACGTATCGAGCGACGAACATGGGGTCTTAAATCTTGGTGCGACCAAAAATAAATTCAGAATTGGAGACATGGTCGAACTGTATCCTAGCCACATCTGTACCACCGTAAATCTTCACGACAAATTCTACGCGATTAGAAATGGTGAAATAGAAGCTATCTGGCCGATTAATGCACGGAGCAGATTCACATAGATTCATAACCGCTGACGTTCTAAAAAAATCCTGTTGATCCTTTACTACGTAGATTGCCTGCGTCGAAGATTTTTTCTTTTTAAAGGAACTGCATCACGTTTGGTCCGTCGCATCCTTAAACCATTTTGTAAGAACGTCATATCCTTTATCTGAGTTGCTTTTACTTATTCCTAAAGGCTCCAATATCTGGCCCATCATGCTGTACAAGTTTGATATGTAATCTGCTATGTTGATTTCTTCCTTCTTAACGGCGTTTATTGGCTTAACAGTAAATTTTTTCCCACGATAGTTAAAGGCCTTCACCTTTGCAAAGGTAATAATTTGGCCCCTTCTCAAATTGACTCCGGAATTGATCATCTGAATTGCGCATTGATAAGTCTGCGCGAATACGTTTGAACCAGCTATTTCTGAAGGCTTCTTATGTAGTATAACATTAAATTCCATGTCTTTGACCTCAAACCTCTTCGCAAGAAGATCTTTCTCCCTGCTTTCCAATATCTTATATACTCTATTTCGAACATCTGCGATATCATCTTGAGTATTTATCTTGGCCAGCTCCATCGCTGTTTCCTCGAGCACGTTTCTGACAAATCTTGGTGTATTTGACTTGAAGGCTACAAGGCCCTTCGGATCGATCTTACCGCTCTCGTATATCCCAAGGTACGCCTTCTTAGCGGATGAGAAGACGCAGACCTTATAATTCTTGTCTATAGCAAGGTCGAGGCTGAGCTCACTTCTTACCCTGTCAATCAACGTTTGCAGCTGTTTACCATAAGGGTTTACAACAAAAAGGGAATCCGTATCCCCGTAGACCGGTCTTAGGTTTTGTTCGAGAGCAAATTTCCATGCAGTTTTCAGTGCATTTCTGGAGTATGCCGTTATGGATTCAGCGAGCGCGGGGTTCGCGAGACCTTTTATCCTTATCGTAACACCATAGCAGATGACCAGTATCATCTTTAGAACTTCAGAAATAACCTTTGTGTTCGGGTCTCCTTCTCTTCCTTTCTTTTTGTAATATCTTATTCTGAGGTCTTTGAGTGTCCCAATCAAAGTGGAATATTTCCCTCTTCTTCTCGTGCAGATATGATGTTGCTCTCCAGGTACTTTATTTGTCAGGCATTCACTATGTTCGCAATTTACTGTTTCATGTGATAGATTATAGACATCAATACAACTCGGGTAGAGTGACTCGAAGTCAAGAGCATAGGTATTCAAGAATATACCTTTCTCAGGCGTCATCACCAACGCCGCTTTCCCATAGACACCTCTAGGGCTCTCACCGCGTGCCAACTCTTCCGGTTTAGGAATTACATACCCTTCGCTCTTCAGGTATAGGTAGTACAATGATTTAATGAAATTACTTGGAGGAGCGTTTCTAAAAGTTATCGGACTATTGGTAATCCGTGAAAGATATAAAGCTTGAAGCATTCTATCCCTATCATATCTGAAATGTCTGGAGACTTCCTCCGGTATATCAGGAAGTGGCTGCTCAATAATATTGAAGAATTTCTTGGCAAGATCGTACTTTACCGAGTCAGAATCCGCAAGATCACCGAAAGTTTCTTCGAAAACTTTAGCATCGACGCCGACTGGCCGAAAGCTTTCACCGAAATCGTCGTATGCAACGCCGAACCTTACGCCTTTATCAAAGACATATTTTTCCTCAACTTGAAGATCATCTTCCCAGACCTTATTTAAAACACTTCTCGCCTCTTCGAGCGCTGCCCCATTTCCAACGATTCTATAATAGCCTAGCTCTTTATCTGAGAAAAGTTCCTTCTTCCTGTCCGGGGCTATCTTGCAGCCGAGATCCTTTACTTTACTTATTGTATCTGAATCTTCAAGGGAGTAGAAGTAGGGGTGATATTCTATTCCTTCATTCCACTCCTCGATTTTACCTTTATCAGAGAGATAAAATAGTCTGACTACATTACCATCATATTTTGCATCCAACAAAGTGTAATTGGCCATTAGATATCACTGTGCCTCACATTGGAAAGTCGATCTAGTGATGAGAAGTTTATTGCTTAAATAAACCTTGCTGATTCTAAACATAAGTGTGTAAGGAAACACTACTTTTGCAGAAGCCGATTGTAGCTGACTGAAATCGCAAAGAAGGCAGGAATGTGAAGAATCTTCAACACCATCACAAACACTTCTCTTGCATTATATGCCTAAATACATACAATTATCTTTTATTTACTAGTCGGCTTTAGCAACTTTACTAATATTATAGGCATAATCACAATAAATAAAGTTAAAATAAATGTATTGATTAGTATTTGATTAAAATGCAATCGGCTACGCATAATTCAAAGCTTGGTGATAAGGCTCTGCAGAAGGAAAAAGAAACCCTTCTATCTATCTTGGATGCTGCACCTTATGGTATCATCTTAGTCGGAAAGGATGTGGATATTATATATGCTAATCCTGAATCCTTTCGAATCCTTGGCTGCAATCTGGATGAAATCAAAAACGTGAAGCATACAATAGCCAAGGTTTTTCCAGTCGAGGGAGACCAAAAGAATGTGTACACGACTTTTAGAAGGCACTTGATTGAAGGAGGTGGCACATCAATTTACCGTATATCTAATCAGGGTGGTGAATTGAGATATGTGAAAGCAGAAATGAGAATGCTTAATGATGGCAAATCGGTAATCACTTTATCTGATATAACAAAGGAAAAGATAGAAGAAGAGCAAATTAAGGACAATGCAAGTTTTCCGGAAGAAAACCCAAATCCCGTTTTTCGCATAGGAATCGATGGCACAGTACTATATGAGAACAGAGCCACCAAAGAACTGATTAAGGACATAGTAGGAGAAGTAGGATCCTATGCATCAGATTTCTGGAAGAACTTGATCTTGGAAGTTAGTAAAAGTGAAGAGGTCAAAAGTGTTGAGATCGAACACAATTCAAGAACTTACCTATTTTATGTGAAAATGGTGCTTGAAAAGCGATACATTAACTTTTATGGAAGAGATATAACAATAAGAAAAAATACTGAAAAAAACCTTGAAGTTACTTTAAAAGAGGCGCAACAAAAATCGAAGGAATTCTTAACTCTATTTGAAAGCGCGCAAGCAGTCCTTAAATATCCTAATTTCGAGGAATCTGCAAAATTCATTTTCAATTCATGTATGCGCTTGATGGGTGTGTCTTATGGATATATCTCATTTGCAAGTCCTAAAAGCTTAAAGGAAAAAATCTTATTTCTAGGTTTCGAACAAAACCCGAATATTACCAAAGAAGATGTTGAAAAAGCTATTACTGGTATACATAGAGATTTACACCTTCCAAAAAAAGCGATTTATAATAATAATTTAAAAAGGGATATTCAGGTGGGAACTCCACCAGATGGGCATATTCAACTCGAAAATATTCTAATATCTCCTTTAGGTGTTAAAGGAACACCCGTAGGTCTTATCATTTTAGGCAATAAGCCGGGTGGTTTTAATAGGAATGACCTGTTATTGGTTTCTGCTTTCGCCGAACTTGTAGCAGTCTCCTATGAAAACTATAGGACTTTAAATGAACTTGAAATTTCAGAGAATAGGTATAAAACGCAGTTCCAGAAAGCGATGGACGCTATATTTTTAGCTGATGCAAGCACTGGCCTGATAATTGACTGCAACAAAGAAGCAGAAAAGCTAGTAGGCAAAGAAAGATCAGAAATCGTTGGAAAGCTTCAGAGTAGAATCACACTACATCCCAAAAAGGAAGTAGAAGGCAAATTTACTCGAGCCTTTAAACAGCATCTAGGAGAAATGGAAGGGCAAGTCTTAGAATCGCAGATTATCACCAAAGGGGGGGAAATCAAAGATGTTTCGATCAAGTCTAGTATCTTCGAAATTGGAGGCAAAAAAGTGATGCAGGGAATATTTCGTGATATAACAGAACATAAAAGAATGGAGAAAGAACTTGAACGCTATTCGAAACATCTTGAGGAATTGGTGGAAGAGAGGACAAAGCAGTTGAAGGAAGCAGAGCGTTTGGCTGCTATAGGCGAAATGGCGTCCATGATAGGGCATGACTTACGTTCTCCATTGCAGGTCATTATATATAAGACATTCCTCGCAAAAGATAAGATCAAGCCATTGCAGCTTTTGGATAAGGAGAAACGAGACATTAAGGAAATGCTAGACGATATCGATTTGCAGATTGGGTACATGAGCAGGATGGTCTCAGATCTCCAAGATTATGCGAGATCTCTTAAACCGGCTTTTGCCCCAACAAACTTGCTGGAGCTTCTAAACTCGCTTATTTTAACAATTGAAATCCCGAATAATATCACGTTTAAAATTGAAGTTCAAGACGGTTTCCCTGAAGTTTTTGTTGATTCAGCCTTTATGGCAAGGGTGTTTACTAACTTGATTACGAACGCGATCCAAGCTATGCCAGAGGGAGGTCATCTGCAAATAAAAATGTCAAAGACTGAAAAAGAAGGAATAGTTAGCGTTGAAGATACAGGTGTCGGTATATCCGAGGAGAATTTACAAAAACTCTTTAAGCCCTTCTTTACGACTAAATCAAAGGGTACAGGATTAGGGCTTGCAATATGTAAGAGACTGATAGAGGCACATGGTGGAAGGATAACCGTAGAAAGTAGTGTTGGAAAGGGTTCAAAGTTCACAATAACCTTTCCTTTACAGTGGATGCATGCTTCATGAGGGCTGTCGAAGAATTCAAGAGGATAGTCCTGACGATGTATGGTCGAAGTGTTGGTCAAAGATTATATCATGGCACTTTTACATCTTTCTGACGGAATTTGAGCGTAGTAGAGCGGAAGCAGTTCTCGGAGCTTATAGAAGCATTAGATTTCAATGCAAAGCTCCAAAGCGCGTCTCTTACCATACGCACCTACAGAGATCAAGATAAGGTTTGGGAATACGATGACGCTTCCAGAAGTATAAAGTTTCAGAAGGAACTGGACCTTAACACCCAATTCTTCAACGTATACAATCCTTCTAGGATAACCACCTGTCTTTCGGGAGAAAGGGTGGGAAAGCTTATAACAGCCCCAGACTGGAAAGAATTCTTTCTTTCCAAGATGAGCTATAAATACTTGGTCCCTGATATTGGATTCATCAGTAGCCGATATTGTTCAAAGCTTCTGTCACACATTCTTGGTCCAACTCTGAAAAATCTCATATTTGCGGTGCCAAGGCTCGCTATGTTGGAGATAGAGAAGATGGGATATAATACCGAAACTGGAGTTCAGAGTTCTTCAATTGATAGAAGTAAGGCATTCTATGCGATGAATGAAATCAACTTCCTGAAAGCTAATACTGAGTTCACACTTTTTCCACCCTTAGACGTGTCACTCATGGCGAGCTTCTCCAGTATAGATGAAGGAGGACATTCTGGTGTCTGGATACGTAAAGAGATAGCAGATGCTACGGGGAAGTTTAAGCAGAGGGCGATAGAGTTCAGAAATAACGTGATAGTCCTCCTCACATGTGATCCGATAAGTTCATTTGCCGCAGAAGCTGAAGAACTTGGCACCTGCTACTTCGGCACAACGTCGGAAGAGACTGGAATAATTAGTTTCAGCGATCAAGCTCAGCTCTTTGATTTTATTTTGGACACATCTATGGTATATGATAATGTCAGGATCGATTTTTGTGCCGGCGATAAAGTATTTAGATCATATGGCGTTGAAGTTGTCTCAGGTAACCTATTGGCCCCTGATTTCGTTTTAGGTGGATTAAGGATGGTGAAACTATAAGCTTATATAAATTCTGCGATGGAAGCGATTTTTCATTAACTTTGGTTACAAAGATTATTAAAGCATATCCGCGCGATATAATCGATGATAGAGGACACAATTGAAGTTCTCAAAACCTTATCGATATTTGTAGCTGGAAATAGGAAATTCGTCCTAGAAAAGAAGTTACCTGAGAAATATTCACAGCTACAGGAAGATGTAATCGCACATATTCAGAATGTCACAAAGTGCGTAGATAGACTATTTGATTCCCTGAACAGGATACACGATGTATCTACATTAAACGACCTTCAGAAGGCTTCTTCTTCTTACGAATTGATAAGGCTAGAAGACGAAATAATCGTCATACTCAGAGAACTGGCCCAGATAAAGATAAGGCTGCAGGTTTTAGCCGAGGAAGCGTTCAAAGAACCGATGGAAAAGGTTGAAATTTTAGGGAAGATCGCTGTAATCGAAGATATTCTAAAATATTTTTCTAAGGAAAGGCTTAGCGAACAGGTCTCCTTACAGATCAGGTCTTCTATCGAAAACCTTATCGCTGACACAAGCTTAGATGAGACGGAAATCCAAAGGGCTATCCAGCAGTCTAGCCAGATAAAACCTGACTTCACCTATAGGATAAGATTTGTCTCTGAATACCCAAACCTCTCATCTCTTATGCTTAAAGATAAGAAATAGTTTCTATCCTCCATTACCAATATAAACACGTGCAAGTTTAAATATGATGCCTATTTTATCTTGAGAGAAATAAATGCCCGCCTTAAAGTTTGGGCAAGACAAGATAATTGTCGAAGCACCGGCATCTTCAGCCAACGTCGGCCCTGGCTTCGATGTTTTTGCGTTAGCATTAGTTTCGCCAAAGGATAAGGTTACCATATCTGTCGGAGGGGAGCGGCTGAAGGTTTCTGTTGAAGGAATAGACTCCGACAGGATACCTATTCAATTGGAAGGTAACACTGCTGGAATTGTCGCGTCTACGATGGCGAGGGATTTCCATTTGACAAGGGGTTTAGACGTCAAAGTCGTCAAGGGGATACCGGTAGGCATGGGGATGGGAAGTAGTGCTGCTTCAGCTTGTGCGGTTGCTTTTGGCGTAAATACGCTTTTTTCTTTAAACCTGGACCAGAACGCTCTTGTCAGGTACGCTTCATTAGGGGAAGTAGCTTCTGCTGGCAAACCCCATGCTGACAATGTTTCAGCATCTCTGTTAGGGGGTTTCACGATAGTCAGGTCCTACACACCCATGGATGTCATTAAAGTTGATCCACCTAAACATCTCGGCATATGCATCTCCTCACCCAAATTGTCCTATGGCGCAAAGAAGACGGAGCAGTTTAGAGCAGTCATACCAAAATCAATCGAACTGACGCAGCTTGTTCACAACGTAGGTAACGCCTCCGCCGTAGTGGCTGCTTTATTTCTAAAAGATCTAAAGCTCTTCGGCTGCTCACTCAGTGATGCGGTAGTTGAACCTGCAAGATCAAAGCTGATCCCAGGATACTCCTATGTTAAGGAGGCCGCATCCGGTTCTGGCGCCCTCGGTGTGACAATCAGCGGTGCTGGTCCAAGCATGGCTGCATTCTTTGACAACAGCGTTTGCGATGGTTCGGAGATAGGCAAGTCAATGTGCGAAGCCTTTAACAGGGCTGACGTTGAAGCGTCTTATTACATCACAAAACCTGGCGTAGGTGCTAGGATGGTCGACAAGTAACTGTAACAGTAAATTCCAAATAGCAAATCAACAATGTTGTCTTCAGATCTTAACTGTTTTAGGAGGATTAGCGAATCTGTTATCTTTGTCGGCGTGATAGTTCACAATCATCTGAGGGTCCTTCAGCCTGCCAGTTAGGATGCCGACAACCTTATCATCCTTCTTTATAGTCCCTTCTAAAACAAGTTTTTTTATCGCTGCAATACATGCGGCTGAAGCCTGTTCGCAATCGAATCCGTTGCTACCGACGACAGCTACACCATCTTCCATTTCTTTATCATTAACTTCCACCGAGATTCCATCTGTGAAGTCCAGACTTCTTAGACCTTTCTTGATATTTACAGGTCTACCTATCTGTATCGCCGTCGCGTTTGTCTTAGGCCTCACCCCTCTTCTATCTAAATAATTATAGTAGTCTTCTATCAGCTCTTCATCAACGTCTCCATTGTTCCACCTCAATTTTTCTCCATTGTACAGGCCATTGAAGAGAGTGAAGAAGGTTTTAGAACCTTCGGCGTCGACGGAAACAAATCTCGGCTTCTTCTTTATCCATCCCCACTCATAAAGTTCAATGACCGCTTTTCCAAACGCCGAACAGTTCCCCATGTTTCCGCGGGGGAACACAAGCCAATCAGGCGCCTCCCAGTTAAGGTACTCCAGCACCCTGTAGACCATCGTCTTCTGGCCTTCTAGCCTGAACGGGTTAACAGAGTTCATAACATACGCTCCCCTTCTTCCCTTCTCCAGAACAACTTGGAGCGCGTCATCGAAGTTACCTGTTACTTCATATACGTCTGCATTAAACTGAAAAGCCTGACCAAGCTTTCCCGGTGCAACCTCTTCCTTCGGTATGTATATTCCAGCTCTAATACCCTCGTTCGCCGCGTACATCGCAAGAGATGCTGAAGTATTTCCTGTTGAAGCACATATTACTTCCTTAACCCCTATCATCTTTGCATGAGTCAAACCTGTGGATATGCCGTTATCTTTGAAGGAGCCGCTGGGATTAAGTCCCTCAGGCTGAAAGAGGACGTTTTCTTTAGGCATTCCAACATATTCTGCGACCTTCGTCATCTGATAAGGTCTTGTCCTCCCTTCTGCGCCATCGAACGACACGAAGACCTTACTGTAATTTTCGTGATCTTCAGAATCAAATCCTGTAAAGTTGATGAGTTCCCTGAACCTCCACACGCCGCTTTCATTGAAGATGTTACCTAACGGGTTCCTTCTCTGAAAAAATTTATCTTCCAACCTTCTTGAAAACCTACCCTTATATTTTACGTCTAGAAGGTTGCCACAATCGCAGGTCGTTCTTATTCCTTTGGTGTCATATTTTTTTCCACAGCTCGGTATTATACACTGAAGGTAAGCTTCAGTCTTCATCAAATCCGATTTAGGGAACAGTTGCTAGATATTTAAACATGTTGAGAGTCTAACACGCCTACGATATCGTTATCAAATCGCGTAATCAGATCTACTGTTTTAATTATGAAGGATCATTTATATTTCCTTTAACCAATTCCATTATCGCATAATATCAGGTTTGTGCTTTTGACTTCAATTACTGTCTATGATAACGTGAAAATCCTTAAGGAAGTAAAGTCAATCGTCTAAAAAAAACATTTTTCGCTAGAAGGTTTGATTATAAACTAAGGTTTATAGCAAAGAATCTTTAATAGAAGTCAGATGGTATAGAGCATGAAGACAGGGCTCTCAATAAATCAAAAGCGTCTTGCAGTTATCCTGGTTATCGTAGCTATAGTTTTTTCCGTGGTAATCTATTATTCCTATGTATGGCTGCCGAGTGTCCAGTCAGGAAAAAAAGGTTATCAGGATGTTACGGTTGAACAGGCTAAAGAATTGATAAGAAATACTACAGGTTTAGTTATTCTAGACGTTAGAACCTTTGATGAATTTAACAGCGGACACATCGAAGGAGCCATGTGTATCCCCATTAACACTCTACAAGAGAATATTAGTAAATTAGATCCTCAATCGTATATCCTGGTCTACTGTGGTACGGGAACTAGGAGTGCCCAAGCTTCAACTATACTAGCTAACAACGGTTTCCGTCACGTATATAACATGCTCGGAGGTCTCACGGCCTGGAAAGCGGCCAATAATACTGTAGTCCAATGATCATCTAATCACATATTAGACATAGGAAAAAGTTGGATGCTTGAGTTTTGAAGTAAAGTATATTAAAGGTTAGTGGTTTTAATCTTAGGCAAACAAGTGTAAAGAAAGTGGCAAAGATCAGTGTCGCTGTATTGGGCGCGACAGGCATGGTCGGTCAACAGTACATACGCCTGCTAGAGTCGCATCCATGGTTTGAAGTTTCACTTCTAGTAGGGAAGAAGTCCGCTGGAAAACTCTATGGTGAAGCAGCTGAATGGATTGGTGAAAATGATCCACCAGAGCGTATTCAGAGGATGCAGGTCGAGGAATCGGTTCCCCAGAATTTCGTAGGGCTCATTTTCAGCTGTCTTCCTTCAGATGCGGCTAAAGAGCAGGAAGGAGCATATGCGAAGAAGCATCCGATTGTCAGTAACACTAGCGCCTTCAGAATGGAAAGGGATGTCCCGGTGTTGGTACCCGAAATAAACAGTAGCCATCTAGAGCTTATCAAAAGGCAAAGGACGGAAAGGGGTTGGAAGGGTTTCATTGTAACAAAACCGAACTGTACAACAACCGGCCTTGTAATGTCTCTTAAACCTTTAGACGATAGGTATAAGGTTAAGAGGGTAATAGTTACTACGATGCAGGCTGTCAGCGGTGCAGGATTTCCAGGCGTTTCCAGCCTCCAGATAATCGACAATATCATACCTTACATCAAGGATGAAGAGGAAAAGCTTGTCAACGAAACAAAGAAGATACTCGGAAACATTCGAGATAATTTTGTAATTGAGAATCCTATGCTGCTCGCCGCCTCCTGCAATAGAGTTTCCGTGATCGACGGTCACACGGAATCCGTGTACATAGAGACGGAAGGAGAAATCGATGTAGAAGAAGCGAAAAATACGATGTCCTCTTTCAAAGGCTTGCCACAGGATTTTAAGCTGCCTTCGGCTCCTGAGCATCCTCTCATCGTTAGGGAGGGTAAAGACAGGCCTCAGGTTAGGCGCGATAGGTTTGCTGGAACCGTTCCAGGAATGAGCGTAGTGATCGGAAGGGTTAGGAGGGGCCTTGACTCAAGATCCCTACAATATACCCTTTTGAGTCATAACACAATAAGAGGGGCGGCGGGTAACGCGATACTGACAGCCGAGCTTCTCAATAGATTGTGCTACTTGGAGAGATAGTTTAATGAAGTATGTAATGAAGTTTGGCGGTACATCGGTTAAGGATGCAGGATACAAAAAGATATCAGAGCTGCTATCAAACTTTAAGGATGACAGGGTTATCATAGTCGTCTCCGCGCTAAAAGGCGTAACCGATGACCTGCTCGAAGCAACGAAAAGAGCTGAGTCGGGGGACCAAAAATGGGTGAACGCGTTTTTAAACAATCTGAAAGAAACCCAACGGATGGTTGCCAAGAATTCTGTCGGCCAAATACCCCATAAGCTTGAGGAACGCTTGTCCCAGGCGGACTATGAACTTGAGCATGTTCTATACGGAATCCTATACCTACAGGAGGCAACATCAAGGAGCGTTGATTACGTTACAAGTTTTGGTGAACGGTATTCGTCTGATATAGCTTCTGAGACGCTACTAAGCGCAGGTTACAAATCTAAATCATTTACAGGTGGGGAAGCAGGTATTGTGACAAACAATCGTTTTGGGGAGGCGACACCAATAATGGAAGCAACAAGGGAGAATATTAAGGCTAATCTAGAACCTCTTCTAAATGGAGGATCTATTCCCGTTGTCGGCGGATTTGCGGGCGCTACAAAGGAAGGGATTGTTACAACATTCGGTAGAGGTGGCAGTGATTACACTGCGACGATTATAGCAAATGCGATAGAAGCTGATGAAGTTTTGATATGGAGCGATGTTAACGGCATAATGACAGCGGATCCAAAAATCGTACCCGAAGCCAAAACGCTTCCAGAGATAACCTATGATGAAGCTCTAGAGATGGCCGTAATAGGTGCCAAGTCTCTGCATCCTAGAGCGTTAGAACCTGCAATAGAAAAGAAGATACCTGTCAGGCTGAAGAACACATTCAATCCGACCCACAATGGAACGTTGATCGTGAGTAAGGCTTCAAAACCAAACTATTCTATCGTTAAAGTCATTTCTCTTATAAAAGACACGGGCATGCTGACAGTTAGAGGCGCTTCAATGGTGGGAGAAGCGGGGACAGCTGCAAAATTCTTTGATTTACTTGCTGATGCCAAAATAAACGTTATGATGATTTCACAGAGCGTTTCTGAATCCAACATCAGCGTCGTCATGAAGAAGCAGTACCTAGAACGAGCGCATGGGGCACTCGATTCGGAAATTGGTAAAAATGCTAAAAGAATGGAAATGGAAGCTGACATTTCGGTTGTAGCGACCGTCGGAGAGGGCATGAAAGGTACCCCAGGTGTTGCGGCTAGAATGTTCAGAGCCGTAGCCGACGCGGGGGTGAACGTTAGGATGATAGCTCAGGGCTCGAGTGAGCTTAACATAAGCTTTGTTGTTAAAGAAGAAGATGGTGCAAAAGCTGTCAGGGCATTGCACAAAGAATTCATCGAAAAAATCAAGTAAGCTTTTTTTTGTTTATAAAGTATAAATAATTGACTGAGAACAAGACATTCGTATTATTATGAGCATTGAAGTGTCAAAGGAAGACAGACTTCTCCTTGAAAACGTCTGCGAAATGCATGTCCACCTTGCACCCGACCTATTTCTGAGATCCTTAAACGAAATCGAATTCGCCAAAGGTGCCGTAGATGTAGGGTACAGGGCGGTATTGTCGAAAAATCATTTTGTGATCACAGCGGACAGAGCGCAGATCGTAGGCGCTGAAGTTTCATGTGTAAAGTTCTTCGGCGGCATCGTTCTAAATCATACAGTGGGTGGACTGAACCCTAAGGCTGTAAGGGCTGCGATAGGGTTTGGTGCGAGGGAAGTTTGGATGCCAACCTTCCATGCACAGAATCATATCAAAGTTGCAGGACAAACCTCATATGATGCTTCAAGGTTTGTCCCCAACTCTGACCTGGGACCTATAGAAGGAATAAACATTCTGCAAGAAGATGGTGAAGTAAAACAGGAAGTCTACGAGATACTTGACCTTATTGCCGCAAACGACTTGATTCTCGGATCAGGTCACATTTCAAAGGAAGAAGTCTTCGCTCTAATAAAGTCGGCAAGGAAATCCGGGGTCAAGAAGATACTAATAACACATCCTGGCTTTTACATCACACCCTGGCAGATATCGGATCAGGTTAGGATGGCAGAAATGGGCGCTATCATGGAACATGACGTCTTTGGCTGCTTAGATAAGCCGGAAAGGTCGTTCACCGTGCAACATCTGGTGGAATCGATAAGGAAGGTTGGGACAGATAAGTGTGTAATGGCAACCGATTTCGGTCAGATAAGAAATCCTCATCCAATAGAAGGGATGTGCCAATATATTCACCTAATGTTGGATAATGGTTTTACCCTGTCAGAAGTTGAAAAGATGGTGAAGGACAAACCTGCAAAGCTTCTGGGAATAGACTAAAGCATATTCATGATCCCAATTTTAGACTTCGTAACTAAAGAATATATTAATACCTTGGATTTATCCCTCTCCCTCTCTTTTTTCCCTTCCGAAAAGGCCATAAACTTTTTTATAACCAGTTAAGGGAAAGTGTTGAGTGTCACATTTATGCTGAGAACTCATAAAAGTATTGATGAGCGCTTTTCTGGAAGGTGTCTTGACCTAATCCCTGGAAGGCGTTCTATTGTTTCCCTCAAGACAGAGGATTTTATGAAGGCGGATGAAAAAGGGTTGGTTCATGGTGGCTTCACATTTTCGGTCGCCGATTACGCGGCTATGATCGCGGTAAACCATCCGAACGTTGTCCTCTTAAAGGCGTTAGTTAAATTTACTTCTCCTGTGAAAGTCGGTGACACTTTGATAGCGAAAGCCCGATTATATAAGCATCAAAATAACAGATGCTATGCAAGCGTTGAAGTATTCGTTGAAGAAAAAAAGGTTTTCGAAGGAAAATTCGTGTGCCTTGTGCTCGAATCTCACGTCTTCGATCCTAGAAAATAAGTCAAAAAGGAAGCAAAATTGAGCCCTGATTCTGAATGAGCACCTCATTTTATCGTCCACTGTTTGTAAGGGCAACACTCTTGGCTTTAGCGGTGGGACTTTCAGGGCCTTTCCTGACGCTTTTTGCGATAGACTTGGGAGCTAATTCTATTGACTTAGGTCTCCTACAGGCTGCAGTGAACGTTGTTCCAAACGTGTTCCAACTGCCTTTCGGCAGTTTAACGGACAGGCTGGGGAAGAAGAAGCTGATCCTTTACATTGCAAGCGTGATCTACTTCGTAATCTTCGTCCCTATTCTATTAGTGCGGACGCCCAAGGAATTTGTGCTACTGTTATCGATCCAGTCTGCTGCGGGTGCGATGATGACGCCGGCTTTCCTCGTGCTTATCGGGGAGGCGACGACGATGGAGAACAGGGCTGGGATCATGGCGAAGCTGAACCTGCTCAACGGTTTCGGCAGCCTCATTGCCACACTATTCACTTCTGTCGCCGTATATTTTATCTTTGGTGTAAGCGCGTCTGGATTCCAGTTCATGTTCCTGGCTTCTATCGCCTTCGGAGTCTTCCAGACTATTTCAATCCATTTTATAAAGGAGCCTAAGACGAAACCCGTAAAGGAGTCAACGCAGCTCTTCAGCGACCTTATCAAGATTACGAAAACGAACCCTCTTTTCACCCAGTTTGTCCTCATGAGCTCTCTTTACGGTTTCTTCATGTCCTTGATGTGGCCTCTGACAGGGCTGACCCTTGCTGAAGTCCATAATGCGGGTGTTCTCGAATTCGGCTTAATACAGATATCGGCTATGGTATCGTATATTGTAGCTCAGAACGTCTTCCGGCATCTGTTCGATCGAGCAGGTAGGGTGCCTGTTCTCGTCTTTGCCAGGGCTGGCCTTCTGGTCCTTCCTCTTGCGTACGCGTTTTCCCCAGATATGATGTTTCTATATATCGCAAACCTTATCGGCGGGGTCTTTTCGGCTCTGAACGATACAGGCGTTCTGGCGTACATGTTTGATTCAACGCCGGGAGGCCAGAGGGGTGTATGCACTTCATTGTATAATTTTGCAACCGGTATGTCATACCTTTTCGGTTCAATCACGGGAGGTGTGCTCATCGCTCTGGGTGAACCATACTTTGGTCTAGTTATAGCGCTGCAGTTTGTTTACATGATATCAGTGTTTGGGAGACTCGCAATAGCTGTAATGCATCAGAGGCTTATAGAAACAAAGAAATCTGAAACAACGCTAAGAAAGGCGCTGATCGAAGAATTGCGTTCGAGCCTGCCAAGAAGGTCGAGGGATCAGAGCACGGAATAGGTAAAGTTCTTATTTAGCAGAGGTAAACAGCTCAGGCAGAAGCATATGGAAAAGATACTTGTCGCATTCGACGGTTCAGAGAAGAGCAAAAAGTGTCTATCTCTAGCCATAAAGCTTGCAGGCCTCTTCGAAAGCTACATTACCGTTTTCTACGTCGCCGGTCAGACCGTAGTAGGGCCGATGATTTCTTCGTCAGCCGCCACACACAGCAGTGAACTTCAAGGCACGATTCTACCTATCCCAGGAAACATGCGCGACCTTATGACAAAGGAAGCCCTGGACGTTCTATCCCAGACAAGGGAAGATGTCGAAAAATTATCTAAAAAGATCGACTACGCCATAGTCTTCGGAGACCCCGCGAGCGAAATTGTTAAGGAAGCCGAAAAGGGATATGATCTTATAGTAATAGGCTACCACAGCACACATTCTACAATGTTGTCGCTGGGTAATGTTGCCGAAAAGGTTACGAAGAACGCGCCCTGCTCCGTTCTTGTATTTAAATAGAAATTTTCTTTTGAGGGCTAATTTGACAACGGCATCAAAAGAATTCTATTTTTTCCTCTTTATGCTAGGATAACAAGAGAAATTTATAAAAGAGGACATATTGGTGATATTTGCATCGGAGAAAAAAATGAAGTCTGAGCCACAAACTAGTTTCGATGTTGAATTTGCTGACGGTGTACTGGAGGAGATACAAAAAGTTTTTTCAGCAGAAGTTTTTTCCTGTGTACAGAGCAAAATGGTAACGAACATAAGTGATTCGGAACAGATGACGGAAGAAGGGAAGAAAGAGTTGATGAGGATTTTCTTGTCAATAAGCTGGACCCAAAGGTTATATTTTATAGTGAGATCTACGATTATGAGTGTTGTTGGCGCTTTAGTAACACTGGGCATAATATGGTATCTAGGCACCATAAATGTCGTCGAGGGCGTGTTTGTTTCCATTATATCCTTTATAACCGCACTTTTGCTATCTAGAGCATTAGATCACCAAATCAATGAGTCCACTAAAAGTACAGTTCAAATGATAGAAGGACATGCCAAACTCAAGAAGTTCCTCATTCACTTCTAAATTTCATTCAGCGTCCTATGGAAAGCCACCGTTTTTAAACGGTGGTGGTTCACCTACAGCTTCACCATATTCGAAAATGTCGTTCTTGCAGGAGTTGCGCTGTGCACGCAGAATAGTTCTAGTCCATAGTTAGTCAAGAACTTTAGACATTGGAACAGATATTCTTAAAATATTACAAATAATAATATAGGTCCGTGTGCATTGACCGATATAATAAAGGAGCTCTTTAAAATGGAGCCCCATTAATATGCACACAGACCGTTGCTACCAAAAAATCTTTGTATATACGTTTTACCTTTCTGATAGAAAGCTTAGACGGATATATTCCCTAATCAACCTGACATCGCCGTTATTCCTGTGTCGGCCTGACTTGTTAGGAGGCTTACAATTCTCTTTGTACGTTCAGACTAAAATGAGCACTTTGTCACGTTACCTGTAGTCTATGAAAAAGGGAACTATAATAAAATAAACTAATGAATTAGTGACCAAAATTAGAGCGGACTATATATAAACTGATATAGACGCTCCTTTTAGCGTTTAAAATATAATATTTTCTGCTATCCATTAAATTTTTGTTATATTATTATAGATTTATATAGCACTGTAAAGTGGGCCTAGACCATGCCATGGAAAGACATGGACGAAATAGAGGAAGAACAAGGCCTAATGCCTGTAGATAAGGCTAAGAAAAAGAGGAGAATGTTCTTCCTTGCCTAAAAAGGCGAACGGGTTTAAAGACCACTTAGCCTCCCCTATTTTTTGACAACAACCTTAAAATTATAGGAAAATATTTCATTCTATTTCAATATAAACGTTAAAGGCTCTGGGAATGATTGGTGTTATTATCATCGTAATCATTTTTCTACAGTTCTGTTACCGCAACACCAGCCATCACAAGAAGGGTGCCTATGATGAAAAAGATATCTAAGGGTTCAAATAGGACAAAATGTGCGATCACAACTGAAACTACAGGTATAAAGAACAGGAAAGCACCTGCTTTAGTCGCTGGGACTTCTTTTAGAGCACGGTTCCAGAGAAGGAAGGCCAAAGCTGAACAGAGCAAGCTTGATTATCGTGAAGGTCGAGCCCCAAAGGAAGACTACAGAGGAAAGGGATAGGACATCGACTAATTTCACGGCGATATCACATTCAAAAAATGTCTTCAGCGAGGTAATTAAGTGTTATGAGGTGTGGTAGGAATATTTTATTAATTTCATTAATGGACATATCATTGCAATTAATTTTGATATCATTGAACGTAAAACGATAAATTACGGGATGGTTTCCAACTGTTAGATTTCTTCCACTCAAGGAGATGGAGGAGCTGGAGGATTAACCGTAACCGCTGGAGGCTGTGTGGCTTGTCCAAGCGCCTCATCGAGCAATGTCGAAAAAGACCTTACTACAAAGATTCCTATGAAGACTGAGACTATCGCTCCTAAGATCCAATTCAACGCCCCGAAAGCTGAACCTATTAGTCCTAAGATAAAGACAAGAACAAGCCATGTGAGGTATTTTCCGAACCCTGTCTTAGATATTATCGCCCAGGCTTCCCCGAAAGCGAATATTTTCATGAATCTATCGTTGCGTATCATATTACCTATCGCTGCTACTCCAAATATCGAGAAGACGAAGAATATTACAACCGCTATCACTACGTAAGCAAAGATCGATCCTATAAAAGCCATGGGAGAGACTAAGAAGCCGAGAGAGAAAGTGTGCATAAAGGGCAACGCCAGCACCCCTAAGATGATCGCCGGTATAATCGCGTAAACGATTACTGCGATGATTATTTTTAATCCGTTAACAAAAAGTTTCCCGTAATCTGATAGTTTAGGCGGTTCATCCAAACTTCTTCCTTCCCTGATAAGCTTGCCTAAGTAGCCAAGAAAGATAAAGTCAACTATGGGTATGATTGCTAATACTATCAGTATCACAAGGTTGCCGATATTTTTAAATAATCTTCCTGTGAACCTTCCTGCTTCATTAAAATTTTCTATTATATCCATCTTCATCTTATACAAAGTACTTTTCTCTTAATATAAGCTTTTAGGATTTTAATATACTAATATAGGATTCCTAAGATTTTGTTATAACTTTTTATAAATACTTTAGCAAAATATCACATTTTATGAGTAAGGAAGATAAATTTTTTAGTAGTATCATATGATTTCCATCTATCGTCATATCCATTACAGTTACGAAGGACGCGTTAACCCCTGTGTTGCCGAACCCGTAGTCCATTATCCTTAGGCTACGATCTAATAAAAGAGCTATAGTTCGTAGACTACGCCAGGTATCTTTGGAAATGGCTGCACTTCACCTACGTGTTTTGCACCCACTATCCAGCTGACAAGCCTTTCGATGCCTATGCCTGCTCCGGCTGAAGGTCTGAGCCTATTTTCCTTTGCGAGCCCCAAAAGGATCTTATAATTTTCTTTCTTCACTTCATCCCTTTCGATCTTCTTCACAATCTTATCGTACTGCCACTCCCTCCTTGCACCTGATAGCACTTCGCCGTTTTTGGGCAGGATAAGGTCGTAGTTGTCCCACTTCCCGCTATCGAAGTCTTCGAAGTCATAGAACTCCCTTGGAATGTTGACAACCCAGGTTGGGGCCTGTATTTCTTTAGGTAGCATCGATTCCCAGTCATTACCCCACTTACCCTCTAACTCTTCCCTATCGTAAACTTTGAACGGAATCTCTGGAATGGTTATTATATTATATCTTCCAAGGTGCATCAGCTCCTCCTTGCGCTTGCTTTTAAGGTCGCAGATCACCCTGCAGAATATCCTCTCCACCAAGCTTCTTATGTCATCTGAGGAAGCGTTTCTTGTCTCAAAGTCGAGCTGTGTGAATTCATATATGTGCCGTCCCGTGGATCGCCTCTCCCTCTTCTCTATTCTTACGTTTGGTGAAATGGCGAAGAACTTCGGATAGGCTAGAGAGCAGGCGACGAGCTTGTGAATGATCATGCTCAGGGTCGTCCTGACGGTCACACCGTATATCTCGGTTTCAATCCTTTTCTCAATCGACGCCCCTGGGTCGGGCCAGAGGGGATCGGTTGACTTCGAGAATATTACGGGTAGAAACCATTCGAAACCCTCTTCAGTGAAGCCTTCCGTGAGTGATTTCAGGGTCTGAGTGCATATCTTACTCAAAAAGAATTTCTCAGTCAACTCTTCAGTAGTCATCTGCTCAAGCGATTTCGGTATTTCAATCGAACCTTTTTCTCCTTCTCCGCCTTTTTGAATCAGCACGAACAAAGCGACACTTTGCATCCCTTAAAAACATTATACCATATTCTTTGGCAATATAACGGATAAAAAATATATATATCTCTTTTTATTAGCATTATGCTAATATGATGGACGACAAGGACAGAAAAATCTTACTTCAGTTGCTCGATGATGGTAGGAAGCCTGTCGTGGAAATGGCGAGCGAGCTGGGAATGCCTCGTGCTACGGTTCAGGAGAGGATGAGGAGGCTTGTAGGGAGCGGTGTAATAAAAAAGTTTACAGCCTTACTAGACTACCATAAGATCGGGAAGGAAGTGACGGCTTTCATTCTAGTCAGCTTCAGCGGGGAAAGTAACGTTTCACAGAGGAGCGTCGCAGAAGAAATGGCGAAGATACCTGAAGTCTATGAGGTCTCCCTGATTTCAGGGGAATGGGATATAATAATTAAGGTGCGTGCAGGGTCAGTGAGCGAAATAGGGACACTTGTCATAGATAAGCTCAGGATGATGAGGGGTATACAGAAGACGCAGACATGCGTTTCCTTTCAGACTATCAAGGACATCTTATGACTTGCTTGTAGATTTTATGGGTTAAAAGCTCTAAAAAGTGCCTTGAGCCGCTGGAAATATGTCTCACATTATAATGTGAATTTGATGATGAAAAATCATATTTTAATGAAATTAGAGGACTAAGGAGACTTCCTCTCCACCGCCATCTTCTTGATTAGGTCTTTCGCAGCAGACCTTACAGCATTTTCACTATTGAGTTCAGGTTTCCAACCTAATGCTTTAAGTTTACCTACATCTAGGAGCATATTCTTGACATCACCTATCCAGCCTCTGCCTCCGTCAACGCCGCCGGTGAACTTGAGTTCAACGCCTTTCAGGCCCATTTCTTCTATAACTATCTCAGCTATAGCCTTAACGTTGATCTGGTCCTCTGAACCAACGTTGAAGACTTCAACCTGCTTTTTCGAATTATCTAGACCATATTGCATTGCTTCGACACAGTCTCTAACATGAAGATATGATTTTGTCTGAGCGCCATCACCCAAGATCTCCAATTCCTTAGGGTTCCCCTGAAGCTTCCTGACGAAGTCGTAGATAACTCCATGCTCACTCCTTGGACCGACAACGTTAGCTAAACGGTAGATGATGGCATTAAACCCGTAAGTGTGGGCGTAAGCGGATATTAGAGCTTCACAGGCAAGCTTGCTGGCACCATAAACTGAGACAGGTTCCAAAGGTGAACAATCTTCAAGAGTGGGAATCTGAAGGGCGTCCCCATAAACAGTGGAGGTAGAAGCAAAACAAAGGATCTTGACGTTCCCATCCTTCCTTATGGCTTCGAGTAGGTTATATGTAGCCAGGATGTTCTGCTTATAATGAATGTCAGGATTTGTGGAGCTAAGCTTAACTTCAGGATTAGCTGCAAGATGCCACACGACATCACAGCCTTTTAGAACGTATGAAACAGCACTCCCTTCTAACATATCCCCTTTGAAGAACGTGCAAGAATCTTTCCCTAAGTTTCTTTGGATATTATCAAGCTTCCCACTGCTGAGATTATCACATATAGTAACGCGGAGGCCATCAGACATTAAGGCATCGACAATATGGCTGCCTATGAAGCCTGCTCCACCTGTAACAAGAGCTTTTTTCATCAAATCTAAAACCCTTTAACGATACTAATTAATGGAGGTTTAAGTCCTTCCAAATAAAGCTTTTCTAAAGAAATAGGTAGGAAGCTATGAAGTCGAATCCAAAAAAGGCTAGTACACGTCCAAAGGATAGGATCAACACAGCCCAGAAAGTTTGAATATTAAGCTATAGTCGTCCATTATGTGTCGCTATATCTTAATTCGTAATTTCTAAGAAGGAAGTTTACAGAAATTACCCGCTGGGCATAAAATCAGCGTATAGGATAGCAAAAAACGCTGTTAGTTGTGGTTACAGGGAGGCTGCGTTATGGTCGAACGATAGGAGCTTTGCTATATATTGGGGTATTTTTATAAACCCTCACATGTATATGAAAGAGGTGATAGAATATGCATAGAGATCAGTTGATCGGGGCACTGCTCCTTTTTGTAAGCATTGTTGGGATAATTGTTTATGGCTTCCTTTTGTATTCATTTCCTGTAATAGTGCTTCAGATTACAGGCTTCGTAATCATTGCAGGAGGTCTAGCTGTAGTCTGCTGGATAGGGTACACGCTTGTGACAACACCTACTCCAAAGCCGATCGAAGAAATAGAAAAGGAAGCAGAAAAAGAGATGCCAGCCACAAAGGATGAAGAAGCAGGTCCTGCAACATCAGAGAGCAAGTAGAAATGATGTCTTGTGATGTTTTCCTGAAGGTTTTGTTATGAGCGAAACAGATCATGCAATGAGCGAACCAAGTCCTGTTACGGGTGAACCAAGTCAAACAAAGATGTATTTTGCTGAGTTCTTGGGTACTTTCGTGTATGTCTTCATAGGGTGCGCTGCCTCTTTACTAGGCGGAAACTATATCGGAACAGCCTTTGCCTTCGGCCTCTCCTACCTTGCTATGGCATACACTATAGGAAGTATCTCCGGATGCCACCTAAACCCAGCGGTTTCGATATCGATGTTGGCAGCTGGGAAGATGAAGGTTAGACGTGCGGTATCCTATGTGGCGGTGCAGTGTATTGGAGCGATATTCGCATCCGCAATGCTCTACGACATAGCTGCAGGAAATCCGCAGTATAACCTTGCAACTGTAGGCCTAGCGCAGAACGGTTACGCGGAAGCTTCAATTGAGGGGTTCTCCATGTTATCCTGTTTTATCGCTGAAATGGTCCTGACCTTTATCCTACTGATGGTCTTCTTCGGGTCAACTGGCGAGAAGGCTCCTAAGGGTTTCGCTGGGCTATCCATCGGATTAAGTCTGGTAATAATTAACCTTGTAGGAATACCTATCACAGGTGCCTCAGTCAATCCTGCACGAAGCCTTGGCCCAGCGGTCATCGTTGGGGGAACTGCTTTGAACCAGCTCTGGCTATTTTTGGCCGCTCCCATCATAGGAGGGCTCCTAGCTGCCTGCGTCTGGCTATGGCTCGAAGAGAAATGAAAAGTAGTTATCGCTAGCCCACCTTTGTTATTTAAAAAAATTTGTTATCCTGCTGATCCTTACATACATATTCCCCAACCTTTGTTTGGTTTCAAGCAGTTCATCTAATTTCGCCGTTTTTTGGGATGATAAGGTCGTAGTTGTCCCACTTCCCGCTATCGAAGTCTTCGAAGTCATAGAACTCCCTTGGAATGTTGACAACCCAGGTCTACAATTTATAGGTTAAAAGCTCTAAAAAGTGCCTTGAGCCGCTGGAAATGTATCTCATAACTGTCTTTTTTCTTGTATTTTATTTCTCAATGTAAACTAAAATATGATATTTCCCATCAAAATAGACCAAATCTCCCATTAGTATACAAGCAAGAACTTATTTACCATTTTGTGAAAGCAATTGAGATTGTATGCAAGGGTTTAACGGTAAAGATAAAACCATAAGAGAAAATAATGAAATAAATGAACATACTGGACTTCTCCTCAACACCAGCGGAAGGATAAGGGCTGACCTCGCTAAAATAATAACCAAGGCGAAAAGGTCTGGTGCGTGGAGAAAGTTAGAGAAGATGGACAGGAGCCTGCTCCTACTCAGCTCCAAGCTAGAGATAAGGTTCAAGAGCATGGAACTACTGCATGCCATAACAAGAATAGTCAAGGAAATAACCGAACTTACTTCCTTTGTGTACAGAAATTACCTGCTTGGCATAAAATCAGCGTATAGGATATCAAAATACGCCGTTAGTTGCGGCTACAAGGAGGCTGCGTTATGGTCGAGCGACAGGAGCTTTGCTATATATTGGGGTATTTTTATAAACCCTCATACGTATACAAAATAGGCGATAGAAGATGAATAAAGATCAGTTGATTGGGGCACTGCTCCTTTTAGGAAGCATTGTTGGAATAATTGTTTACGGATTCCTGATGTACTCATTTTCAATAATAGTGCTTCAGATTACAGGCTTCCTAATTATTGCGGGAGGTCTAGCTGTAGTCGGATGGATAGGGTACACGCTTGCCACGACACCGCCACCTAAGCCGATTGAAGAAATAGAAAAGGAAATAGAAAAAGAGATGAAAGCTGTAAAGGATGAAGAAGCAGGATCCGCAATACCGGAGAGCAAATAGAAACATTCTCTGGATAATAACCGGTAAAAGTTAAGAACAACGTCCTAGATTAATGTTTAAAATCCTGAACATCAAATGGCGTTTTTAATGGGAGATCGCCGGCCACAGATCATCATAGGTCTTTATATCCTTCTATTGGCTGTAATAGGCTTACTTAGGGTAAACTCTAACCTTTACGGCTTGTCCACGGTGCTTAGCACAAACTTTCTAGGCACGATGGTTTTTAATACAACGACATTAGATGGGTCCCAGTTGACAGCAATATTTGGAAATACTTTTTTCCAGGGCAGTTTAGTCATAACCATTCTCGCGCTAGCTACGGTCATTTACGTTGAATTGGCTGATCCGTCGTATGGTACAAGTAGGAAAATTATAGAGGAATTTAGAAAAAGTTGGATGACGCCTGCTTCAATGCTTGTAATTCTTTTTTCTTTTAGAGTCCTATTTGAAATTCTAAACCTTATGGTCTAACAATGTAAAATGGATAAGTAAGAAAATTGAAGGTTAGCAGCAAATTAGAATTTCCATACGATATAATTACAGCAACCTCACTGTCTACCATAGCGGCTGTATTGTCCTATTTGGGCCTGTTCTTTTACTTTAAATATCCTTACAGCCTTTTTTTCTTTAACCTTATTTTTGTGTCAACCGGACTGATTGTATCATACATCATCGAGTTTAGAAGGATCAGGCTTTTATCGGTTGCATACATCGTAATGGTTCTCGCTTTCGTTGACGGATTCCTTTTGAGCAGTGCCTACGCCTTATATGGTATCATGTTAGCCTTTGGCGGCTTTCTTGTTCTTCCACTCTTTGGCGCATTATTGAGAAATAGAGGGGAAGATGTCAGAATCGTTCTCGAAGCGTGCGGCATTCTTTTTGCAATCAAGATAGTCCTTTTTCCATTTCCAGTCCAAGTACTGGATTCGGCTCTGATTCTCCCTATAGCATATACTATACTGGTTACTGGCATAATGCTGTATGTATGGTTCAGGAGGATATCATTAGATAAGGTTGGACTATGGAGGGGTACAACCAAGTTAAGCTGGCAGATGCTTGCAGGAATCGCCTCAGGGTTACTGTTAGGGCTCTTCCAGTATTTGGTATTAAGTCCGAAGGCAAACAGCATAGGACCGAACCTTCTTCAGAACATAGTTTACGTCGCTATCTTCATGATAGTCTTTGTCGGCCTTACTGAAGAGTTATTGTTCAGGGGTATAATTCAGACTCATATGACAGGATTTCTTACACAAGGTCAGTCGATCTACGTTACATCAATAATTTTTTCCTTGTTTCAGATTGGATGGTCTAATCCGTTTGAAATCCTATCCGCTTTCCTGGTTTCCTCCGTATTTGGTTATCTGATGATGAAGACGAACAGTCTCATATCCCCCGTGCTCGCTCATGGTCTAAGTAACGTGACATTATACCTGCTGGCTCTACGGTTCTAGAACAGATAATCAAAGCAAAAAAATTTAGGCAATGACTTAAATGAGAAGCAGGCTGTTTGTATTCTTATTGATTATAGTTTTATTTTCAAATACCTTTTTCTCGTCATTTAGAACGGAGGCCCAAACGGATGATTCAACGGAAGCTTTAAAACTAAAGGATTACGTAAAGTCCACATTTTTTAGGCTCCAGGATGCAGAAAGAATGGGCGCAAACGTGACCCTTCCAGCTCAGGAACTTGACATGGCTTTGCAGCTTATCGATCAAGCGGAGGGAAACAGCTCGGATAGCTCTCTCCTTTCCCAGGCTTCATCAATAATTGAAAACGTAAATAGTTCGATACCGTCCCTGATAAAGGAGGGCGAGAGTAGGACGCTCTCGACAAACGTTTCGCTTGTTTCGACGATAGCATTTATTGCTGTTACATGTGCGTTCGTTTACCTCTACCTACCAAGAATATTGTGGAGTAGTTGGGCGAAATACCGAGCAAATTGGAGGGTGAGGCCTAGTTGATCGACGATGAGGTAACAGCCCTAGTGCTGGCTCTCATAGTTGTAGGAGGCATGTTTGCAGTCTCTTCGACACTACTAGGTGAAAGGATCAGTGAGCCATTTTCAGAAATTGCAGTTCTTGGGCCTGAGATGAAGATGAGCGACTACCCAAACAGTACGCAGGTCAACGAAACCCTCAACCTCTACCTTTACGTTGCCAACTATGAAGCACAGACCACCTACTATATCGTATACGTCAAGCTCGGAAGCTCTAATACGATCGTCAATGCTACTCAGCCTGCGAACGCCCCCATAATTTCGTCTTACGAAATCATCCTTCCAATAGAGCAAAACACTACTTTACCAATAAAATTAACCTTCGGTAAGCCCATGACAGATGCAAAACTAATTTTTGAGATGTGGACTTTGGAAAAAGAAGGAATACAATATAGCGGAAAATGGAACCAACTTTGGTTGAACATAACGGCTCCGGCTTAGAATCAGAAAGTTCAAACGAAATCTTAGAGTTCTTCAGAAAAAATGAAGGACCAAAGTTAAGCGAAGCTATAAGGGTTCTCTCTGATTCAACGAAAATCAAAAAGTACGAGATAGTCAAGAAGATCTATACGTTAAATCAGGAAGGGCTAATTCATCTTTACGACCCTAGACCTCCGGCAACCTTGAGATCCTACCTGTTCAGCTCATATTCTGCATGGTTTTGGGCTCTGTCGGCATTGGTCGCATCTACAATCATAACAGTTTATGTGCCTCTTGGACCATTCGTCTACATACGATATTTACTCGGCTCCATCTTCGTACTATACATTCCAGGTTCGACGTTGATTGAAATCCTATATCACAAAAAAGAAGAGCTATCGCAAATTGAAAGGGTAGTGTTATCTATGGGAATATCGCTGACAATTGTACCGCTAATAGCGCTCGTACTGAGCTACACCCCCTTCGGCGTAAGACTAGATTCTGTCTTACTTTCACTCTCCTTTTTGAGCATATGCTTAGGTTTAGGGGCATTAAAGAGAAAATTCACTTCCCTGCGGTCCTAAAGAAAAAATGTTTGTAAAGTCATAAATCATGATCACAAACCATCAAACGCCCTCAAAGGATGAAATAACGGTCATCATACCCACTCTAAATGAAGCTTTAGCGATAGGCAAGGTGATTGACGAACTTAAACAAAAAGGCTTTACAAAGATGCTAGTCGTAGATGGCCATTCCACAGACGGAACACCTGAGATAACGCGCTTGAAAGGTGTTGAAGTCGTAGCTCAAGATGGGAAGGGTAAAGCAGACGCGATAAAATCGGTCCTTCAACTCGTAGATACCAAGTACCTTTTGGTTATGGACGGAGATAACACATATGATCCTAATGACGTAGAAAATATGATCAAAATTGCAGAGGATAATGATGAAGTCATAGTAGCGAGAATTGGAGGCAAAAAGAATATTCCCCTGTTAAACAGGCTAGGTAACGGGTTCATAACTGGTTTCTTTAACTTACTTTTCGGAACCGAATTGAAAGACGTTTTATCAGGTATGTACCTGCTCAAAACCGATGTCGGAAAAGATCTCTGGTTTGAGTTCAGAGGCTTTAGTCTGGAAGTAGAAATGGCCGCTCATGTGGCAACTACATCTAGAAAGATTACAAATGTAAACGGTAACTATAGATCCAGACTTGGAAAAGCAAAGCTCGGTAAAACTCAAGGACTGACCATACTTAGGGATATAATAAGTCTTGCCTTAAGATATAATCCGACGTTCGTAATACTAGCCGCAGGTTCATTTTTCATTCTTCCCGCGGTGATAATACTTTCATATGTTGTGATTAGTTTACTATTTCTGGGAGTGAATCACTTCGTCTGGGCAATAATGGGGGTTACGGTAGGTGGCGTAGGAATAATATCACTACTACTATCCATTATGGCACTATACATAAAAAGAATGGAATACAGGATGATCGAAAGACTGAACAAGTTTACGAATAACAACAATCATAACGGTAAGTAAACCCATATCGTGTTACTTTATGTCAACAGAAAAAATTCTCCAAGAAGTTGAGAACTGGAAAAGCTACATGAATCAGGATTTCAATATATCCATTGTAGGTTTTGGAAAGATGGGCGCATTACACAGTGGAATTCTTAACCTGCTCAAGCCCGGAAGTGTCAAAGCCGTCGTTGACAAAGGGCGCCTACTTACCTTTGGCGCGTCAAGGATCATCAAGTGTACCAAATTTTATAGGGACTTGGATGAAATGCTGCGAAAAAATAATCCTGATACGGTTTACGTGACTACACCAGCGGGTTCACATTATAACATTGTTTCTAGACTGCTTGAGTCTCAAGTTGAAAACATATTTGTAGAAAAGCCGCCAACAATTGACTCACGACAGCTAAGCTCGTTGATTAACAAGAAAGGGTCAAGCAAAAGGGTTATGGTGGGGTTCCAGAAAAGGTTTGCGCTGCCGTTTAGGCATGCAAAAAATATAATTTCAGAAGGTGAAATCGGCGAGATAGAAAATGTATCTTCTTACATAAAGTCAAGTGATATATTAACACGTACGGATAGATTCGACAATATTGGTAGGGGTGTGTTGCTTGATTTAGGGATACATCTAGTAGACCTTCTTAATTGGATGTTAAAAATAGACACGGTAAAATCATCTAACTTCAAAAAGATTTTTACAAATGTAGATGACTATTTTGAATTTACCATGAAGACTGCCAAAGGAGCCGATGTTTTTGTTGAGACAACATGGTCAAGCCCTGAACATAGGGTGCCTTTAACTTATATCATGATCAGGGGTTCTAAGGGAACTTTGGAGGTTACTGAAGATCACCTTAGGGTGGAATATATAGGGAACTATCCCGAAAAAAGGAATAAGAGGTTAGAGCTGTACAAGCCCAATTACTATCAGAGTACGCCTCCAGTTAACCTCGGCGATCCCGAATATACCCTAGAAAACATGCATTTTCTACAGACTATTTGTTCATCAGAAGAGCCTCTGACCAGTTTAGAGAATGTGCGTGAAACAATGTATTTAGTTGACGAACTCTATCGGAAGGCACAAATGTAATGGTCAGGGAACTCTTACTTGGGGATAACGCTTTCATCGGAGTCAGTCATCTATGTCAGGAAAAGGCTAAGGAGGAGGATAAAGAATGTCAATTAGAGAATAAAGCTAATGTAGTTAGAGCGGCCTTAGAGGGCGGTGCGACAGGGTTCACTTTTTCGAGCCACAAAAGCAATCTTGAGCTTCTAACGTACTTCCATGATTCTGATAAAGCACTTCTGGGAAGGATGAACTACTATATCCTTGTGCCTTATTCACAATCATACGTTAGAAAAAGCAACGTTGACGGAACGCCAGCGCTTATCAAATCTAAGTTAAGGGACTTCTTCAGCGCCAAAATGTCTATTTCAGACGCTCTTGTATCACTTTTGACCCTGAAGTTAGATAGGTTAGCGGGCGTTTTTCTTGAATCGGAGCTTATCCCCTACTTTGAAATCTTGCCTAGAAAAAACATCAAGGGTATTTTATTACATGAAGTGTTAACTGAGCTTTTTATAGCATTTGACCTTATGGATTCAATAAAGCCTTTAGAACGTCACATGAATACTAGGTTCAATGTCGGATTCGGTTTAGAAACTAGGAATTTTAGTTCTTTGTCCAATTCTCTCACAAAAAGTGGTCATTTTCCAGAATATATTATGACACCAATTAACAGGGTGGGTTATCAAATGACAGAAAGTAAGGATGGAGTTGAAAATGCGATTAAAGAGGTAGGTAAGAAAAGCAAAATCATCGCCATCAACATCCTCGCTTCAGGCATTGTCAGTTTAGACCAGGCAATAGAAGACCTGGAAAGATATGAAGACAGCATATACGCCATAACCACAGCTTCGTCAAAACCTAATAGAGCCTTCAGTAACTTTCAGAAACTTTCACAAACTTTCTTGATTAAACCCGAAAATAACATAAATACGCTCATCAACCAAGTCTTGTATTAACTAATAACTACAATTGAACGTCAGATGGACCTTAGGGTTCTAATCGTCGGAAGAGAGTATCCGCCATTTATCGTCGGTGGAGTCGCCACGCATACGTATAACCTGGTCAATTCACTGGAACAACTTGGGGTAGACGTCGACGTCATTTCCTTTGGGAATTCAGGAAAATCTAATGGGAAAGTGACCTTTATCGATCCAAAAAGCTCCATGATAAGCCGGGAGGGTCAACCCATATCACGAGACCTCCTAATTCCTTATGACATTGCTTCATTCACCAGAAAAATAATAGGGATCATCGAAGGAAATAAGTACGATGTCGTCCACATCCAGGAGCCTTATGTCGGTGGGCTGATCAAGGCCCAGAATAAGGTTACAACTATTCATGACACCAGCTATTCGGAAGTCGCGTCAATATTGGCTGGCTCCCCACACTTTAGGAATATCGAACGCATGGTTTTCTATACGTCATTTGGTTTCCTGATGGAATACGCGTCTTTGGCTACAAGTAAGGTAGTAATTACTCCCGCATTGCATGTTAGAAATGAACTCGCGAGAAAGTACAGGTTGGGAGTAAGTAAACTTGTGACAATAATGAACGGTGTCGATCCGAGGAACATGTACTCTCCAATTTCTAAAGGAAAGGCCAAAGAAATGCTAGGCATCAAGGATGATAGGATACTGCTCTTTACCTCTTGCCAGCACATCGCAAGAAAGAAACTCGATATTTTACTTGAAGCATTGTCACTCCTCAAAGGTGAGTATTTAGAGAAGATTGAAGTAAGGATAGGGGGAGACGGTCCCTTAAGACCAAACCTGATAAATCTGGCGATAAGGCTGAAGATCGATGACAAAGTAAAATTCTTGGGATGGCTCACACGCGATGAACTTGAGCTCCATTATAGAGCTTCCGATATTTTTATCATGTCTTCAGACTATGAGGCGGGTCCAATTTCTATGCTGGAAGCTATGGTCGCGGAAACCAGCGTTATAAGCTCAAATATTTCGGGTTTTCCTTCACTTGCCAGAAACGGAGAGGATGCGCTGCTTGTACCTCCACGTGACCCGAAATCCTTGTCAAAAGCCATAGAGAACCTGATTTCAGACCAAGATCTGAGAACAAAGCTATCTCAAAACGGGAGACGCTTTGCGAACAGGTTCACGTGGGATAAGGTTGCGGAAATGACAATCAAGATCTACGAGTCCGTAGTGGGTAATTAGGTCTGAAAATTCTCTTAGTCAGCCATTCATTTCCTCCATACCGTGGAGGACTCTCAAACGTAATTGAAAACTTGGCACGGGAGCTTACGCTATCGGGTGATCAGGTAACCGTTATGACTTTAAGGCTCCATCGATCCCTTAAACAAGAGATTTTATTCGATGGGGTGGAAGTTATTAGGATAGCTGGAGTGGCCCCATCTAACAATTATTTTTTCCCGTCACCGGAACTAACAGGTTTGCTACGAAAAATAGATGCGGACGTCGTTCACGTGCATAATATTGGGGCGCTCACGGTGCCTGTCACCGTCTTTTCTCATGCTCTCCTGCACCTTGACTCTAAACTAATTGTTTCACCTCACCATCATGAGGGTGGAAGTAATTCTCAAACCCGTCTGATGTGGAAATTGTACAAACCATTAGCAAGGAAAACGCTTCAGCGAGCAGATAAGGTACATGCTGTATCGTTGTTCGAATCAAAACTACTTCGAAGAGATTTTCAGGTGGAACCGATAATCATACCAAATGGAATTTCAGATGATACTTTCTTATATAGATGGAAACAGCCAGAAACACCTTCGGTGATGTACGCCGGTAGGATAGAGGAATACAAGCAGGTTCATGTGTTAGCTAAAGCGATTTTAAAGGCTCAACAGATGCTAGGACAGAAGATTACCTTCCGCATTGTAGGGAATGGAAGCTACCTTCCCAACGTCCTTGAAATGGCAAAGAGATTGCAACTGCAAGTTGAATATTATGACTTTCTCCCGAGAAAAAAATATCTTGAACTTTTGAGCAATTCAAGTCTCTTTGCAAATCTATCCTTATACGAGGCATTTAGTATAGTAACCGCAGAAGCTCTTGGCATAGGCTTACCCGTTGTTGTTTCGAAACCGTGGGGCTATAATTTTGCCGATTACAACGTTAGAATCGTGCATGGTTATGATGCCGATGAGGTTGGGAAGAGTATATCGGACATGCTTGAAAAGCCTAACGGGGTAAAAAGAAGATACGATTACACTTGGAAGAAGGTTTCAACAGAAATTTCTGAAAAGTTGTACAATTAAAATGCCCAGTAATCTAGGTTTCGAAGCTCTTGAAATAACCAGGAGCATATATCATAACACACCTCCGCCTAAAATTCCGATCGAAAACGTTAAAGCTCTCTCAGATATATTGGCCAAGAACAGGATCCATGTTGCCGCGCACAAGTACCTTAGCTCAATGAAAGGAGAAATGAGAAATCAAGGCCTTCTAAACGAACTGGGTCCGATGGTTGAGAAGGATAAAATTTTGGCAAGGTATAGGGACAAAATGGTTGAGAGAGCGGTATCTGTCCTAGACGGACACAATATATCATATGCGATCTTTAAGACCTACTGTCCGAGCGGCTATGTGGGCGTAGATTCAGATTTTATTGTCCCTCTGGAAGACTTACCTAAAACAATCACATTTTTGTTGAACAGCGGGTTTTACTTAATTGACGATACCAGGAAGAAATATGCCACTGGCCTGATAATTAAAGGGAACCCCATAATATTGGACCTACATACTGACCTGACCGTTGCAGGGGTGAGCTACCTTAAACCGGAACTGATTTTCAAATATACGGTAGAAAAGAGCATCAACTTGGGGGATAGGAAATTAACCATTCATACGCCTGATGATATGCTGGAAGCAATCATAAGGGTTTTACATTCGTTAGTTAAAGAAGCTGAACTTAAGTTGAGTGATATATATGATTCTTTAATGCTGTTTCAAAAATATAGCTTGACGGATACACGAGCTGTTTTTTCTGAAATCGGCCTTTCGAGAGAACTAGTTTCTGTAGGGTTGAAGATCGATGCGCTAGCTTTGGATGATTCACACGTCCTTGAAAAAATGGGGAAGACGAACACAAGTCGATGGGCTCTAATAGAAAGAAAGGCTTCAGAAAAGATGCTTGAAGGAGACTTTCCAATAAAACTTGGCACGAATACACATCTCCAGATTTTAGCGAACTTGGCTAGAAGTTCGCAGGATTCAAGAAAGTATTTGCTTTTAATAGGCAACATCCTCTCTCGAAAATCGACTCTGAAATATTCGGTGAAGAAAGTATTAGGTGGAATATAGAAATAAGGAGACTTTGAAATTAATTGGCTATACTCCAACCTGAAACGTTTACAGAAGCCATCATGTATGAAGCAATTTTACTTGTACTACTCAGGAGATTGCAGCAGGAGAGGGTAGTGATTCAAGTATATGACAATAATGCAATTTATAATAGTAAAAAGCACTTAGTTGTTATTACCTAAGCTTGATAAAATGGAACAGCGAAAAATTGTTTTCGCTCTAAATGTACTTACTACAAGAAGTATATTGTTAGCAAAAGCACTAGGTGCTAAGCTCTGCCTAATACGATCTAGCCCTCCCTACATTGATTTAGCCGCGAAGATTAATGACCAACTAGAGACAGTTAAGCCGCATTCTGTAGTTGTTCAACTGCCGACTGGACCCTTACTACTTTCAGTCTTAATGATGAAGAGTTTCAAAAAGGGCTTCAAGTTGATTGCCGATGTGCATACAGGCTTTCTGACGGCACAATTTGAATTCAGCAAGCACGGCATTTTAAATGCCCCTTTCAAGGGTCTTCTTGAATATGTCGACGTGATTCTATTACATAACGAGACAAACTATTTCCTCCTCCCAAAAAAACTAGCTCCAAAAGCCACTGTACTCTATGACCCATTTTATACTTTACAAGAGTTAGTTAAGGATACAGATTGCAAAATGGATTTGGGATTAGATGAATATGCGTTATTTCCTGCTAGCTGGCACCCCGACGAACCAATTAACGACTTGATACACATGTGGGATAGTTTGCAAATTTCTATACCATTAGTTGTGACTGGTCGACCTCCACCCCGTATACTTGCCTCGATTCGAAGACTTGGTATTGGTAAAAACGTCTTTTTTACTGGGTATTTGGATTATGGGGCTTATTTGGGGATTCTCTTGAACAGTAAATTCGTCCTATCGGCGACAACCAGTGACCTAGACGCACAATGTTCGTCTTTTGAAGCATTAGCCTGCGGAAAACCTATTTTGGCTTCTAATACTTTGGCATTGAAATCAGTACTAGGGGACAGTGCTGTCTACTTTGATGTCCATCAACCATCCTCCCTTCTTGACGCAGAAAACGTGTTGTTGAGCAACTACCAATTCTATAGAAGTAAAGTTCAGGACAAAGCAGTCGAACTTGAGAGGCAAATAAAAAAAACCATCCAGGAAATCCATGATAAGTGAAGAAAGTATTAGGTGGAATGTAGAAATAAGGAGACTTTGGAATTAATTGTCTATACTTCAACCTAAAACGTTTACAGAAGCCATCATGTATGAAGGAATTGTACTTGTACTACTGTTAGTTCCAACTCTTATCTACAGTTTATGGGGTAAGGGAAGGTCTAAACCGAGAATTAGTTTAAGATCAGCTAAACTACTTGATATCATTGTAATATTACTGACTCTTATCACAGCTATCTCATCAGTTTTACCAATAGGTAATGAAGCTGTTAGGCCTATTATTTTCTTCATCATGGAGGGTGTGTTATCAGGTTTATTCGTAGTCTATACAGTCTTTCGTGGGAAATTTTCCGTACTTCTTTTCGCTATGGTTGTAGCGGTACTGACACCTACAATTTCCCTCTTCGTCTGGAATCATATGTATCCACCTTCTACTCTCAGCATATTACCTCTCTACACAAGCGGTAACGTAACGGCATATCAAACTGGTTTCGCCTCAGCAGAAGCAGAAGGATTGTATTATTTTATACCCATTTATGACCTTTTAATGGTCCCCTTTGGTTTAATAACTAATCTGACGACTTCAGGAATTAACATCATTTATCCCACAGTCCAATTAGTTGTCTCGTTTCTCATGTTTTGGGTGCTACTAAGAAAGATTGGGGCGGATAAATCTCTACCTGGGCTTATGCTCTTAATATCAATACCCAATTTATCTGTCGTGATAGGGAGAATAGGTTTACCTCTCCCTTACATGTTCCTTGTTCTATTGCTTCTAATGATGAACACTGTACAGCCCAGCCGCAAAACGATTAGTCTAATGATATTGCCGATAATAGTAGGCGTCTTCGCTCACCCGATAGCGCCAATAACTCTAATAGGCCTTTTTGTAGTATCTTCCCTAATTCCCCTTTTGAAATTCACCAGCATAAAGGGTATGGATAAAGCGCTGAAGATAACTCTTCTAATTACTTCAGCGTACTGGTTCAACTTGTACCTTTCAACCCTAGTTCTTGGAGATGCGAAGAGTCTCTATGATGCTGGCATCGGCTTTGTTAGTATGCTACTGGGTGGAAAAGCGGGAGAGGTAATAGGAGGCACTACCATAACCAGTTTAATTGCTCCAGGTTACAGTGATCCTAGTTTTAGGATATTCTCTTACGCATGGGCCGTCCCATTCGCGATAGCAGCATCGCTTGCCCTGGCACTCATATTTTTCTTTTTGAGAAAAAAACCGACTGAATCTGTTTTAAGTGGGGCGAAGATTAACCTAGGTTTTTCATCTGCGATATCTTCAATCCTTTTCATTGCTTTTGCTTTTTCAGGCTACGTGATCGGATCTGGATCGGCTCAATACATGTTGCCCGTAGCATTCTTTTTAGCTATGCTATCATCCGTAATTGCCATAGATCTGACCTTAGAGAAGTTTAAAATATTTCCAGTCATAATAATTGTTATTCTACTAGCGTCAATGGTGGCTCTGGGATCCTACAGCCCAGAATATGCTACCACAGAGCACCCTAATTTTGAAGTTTCCTCTACCATACACCCTTATGATACATATATACAGTCAAATGACCTTTTAGGCCTCTTAAAACAAAATATAACAGTGTACAGTGATTATGATATCACTATATCATTAGGTCTATACAAGCCTGTAAGGCAGATAATATATAGTATATTGGATGGGCAGAGTACATTTAGAGATTATGGACAAGCCTTATTTATACTAACAATAGCAAGGCTGCAGCAGGAAGCGGTATTGAACCAATCATCAATCAGCGACATCGTATACATGAGTGATACTCATTTAGTAATATCAGTACAAGGCTGATATAACTAAAATCAGAAATTCAAATGGTTTGCATGGAACCAAAGATAGCGGTCCTGACACCTGTATTTAATGAGGAAGAAAGAATTTCTTTCATGCTAGATAGTTTGCTAAAACAATCTGTTAAACCTTCAAAAGTAATTATCGGTAACAATGATTCAACAGACAGAAGCTTAGAAATTGCTCAGAATATCCTTAAACCGAGCGGAATAGACTTCTCGATTATAAACATTAAAAGATATTCTGAACTGGGAAAGTGGAATATTAATAATGTCTATTGGCATCTTAACAAAACCCTGGAGGAAACATCATCAAATATAGACTACGTAGCAGTAATAGAGTCCGATGTTGTAATTGAAAAAAGATATTTTGAGAAGCTAATACCATATTTCCATAAAGACCCCAGACTTTGTATAACTGCTGGTACTCTTGAACCTATTGGGCTTAACGATGATTCTTTTCCTTTGGATAAAATAAAAATCATGCTCTGGGGATCTAATCGCTTATATAAGGGAAATCATTGGCTCAAATTGAATAACATATCAGATATTAGGAAACTTGCCTCATGGGATTTTGATCACATACTGTTAACCCTCTCAATGGGAAATTATGTATATCCTATCCCTTGTGCAATGTCCTGGACCTTCAGGAACGTTAGCTACTTCAGGGGAATAATGAAAGGGGTTGCAGACGCTTACCATGGATTGCCTTTTTGGTGGGTTATCTATAAGACCGTTCGAAAAAAGGATTTTTCATACTTTATTGGTTATTTAAGAACGAAGTCCAAAATAAAGGAAAGCGATCCTGTTTCAGACGAATTAGCTAAGATCTATCAATATGCTGCTCTCAGAACTTTTAAGCGTAAAATATTAGTATCTTGATTTCCTTTATAATTTATTCTTCCCCACCGTTTGGATTTTTTAAATGAAAATAATTAATCTAAAAGCGTAAGTACTCTATTTGACAGAAAGAGCATTTTTGTGCTGGAAAAACCAAAGGAAAACCTACTTATTTTCCAAATTTACCGCCAAACAATAATCCTAACATTAAAGAAATAATCCTAACATTAAAGAGTCGCTTTAACAAACCATTACAGAGTCCTAAATCTTGACAAAATCCCTGTCATTACTCATCACTGAACGAAAAGTATTCTCATTGATTCAAATGCCGTTTATCGGACATATGTATCCCTTAATATATTCGAAAATCGCCAAAATAAGGTCAAACTCATTTCCAACGCCAAAATTAATGCTTATCGAAACATGCAGTGCATGTAACCTAAGATGCCGGATGTGCCCTACTACTTTGGAGAGACAAGGCCAGAAATCTAGGGGAACCACTGTCATGGATATGTCACTATATAAAAAAATAATCGACCAGTGTTCGTTATTTGGTATCACACATATTACTCTAAATTTCTATAACGAACCACTTCTAGATCCATTGCTATTCGATAGGATTGCATATGCCAAAAGTAAAAATTTGATAGTTAGTATGTTCACTAATGCGACCCTCTTAACCGATGATAAGATCGGGAAACTACTGTCTTCGGGGATAGATTTGATCGTCATAAGCATTGACGGTGTTACTAAAAAAACTTACGAAAAGATTAGAAGAGGCGCCGATTTCAATATGGTCATAAAGAATGCACTCAATCTTATTGAAGCGAGAAATAGGAGTTCGAGAAAGAAACCTTTGATTCAGTTCAATATGGCTATAACTAGTGACAATATAGGCGAGGTTGCGGCATTTAAGAGTTTTAGTGAACGTTATGCCGATAACTGTGAAGTGTGCCCTGACAGAACAATGGGTGCAATACCAAAGTCATTAGAATTGAAGACTAATTACGCTTTTCCTTGTAGACATCTATGGGAACAGATAGCAGTTATGGCTGATGGAAATGTTCCATTATGTAATATGGACTACAATTGCTCAATCAAGCTAGGGGATTTATCTAAACAAAGCCTCAATAAGGTATTAAGCTCGAAGACATTAGATAATGTTAAAAAGCTTCACATGAAAGGACAAGGAAATAGGATTACTGTGTGCGCACACTGCGATGCTCTCTATCTTGCAAGTGCTATTAGCTGGCTGAAAGCATGAAAACTTGGTATTTGAGGATGTTGTCGATAAGAAAGGAGCATGATAACGTTTCAGAAGAACTCAAAATATTCTTATTCTGATTGTCACTTTCTATCGTGTAGGTTTTTTGAATGCGAGTAATTGATTTAAAAGAACTAAGTACCTTATTTAATGAAAAAAGCATTTTGGTATTAGAGAAATCAAAAGAACATTCACTCAATAAACACTTAATAAAAAACTTGCAGCAGAATAGAAAAACAGACATATTCGCTAAGAACACAATATGAAGGTAGCACATTTCTACAATACTGTAAATGTCCCTTATCTTCTAGCTTACGGTGTAGAGAAATACTTTGGAATAGAGAGTTCTCTCTTTATGCCCTCCACATCAAGGGATGATTGGGAGAGAAAGCTAACTTACGGATATGATTCTGGAAACCCACTTAATGTAGATATTCGTCGCTTTCGAATGGAAAGACCAATAAATTATTTTGATATTGCACGTCTTCTAAACAAGGATAAATTTGAAATCATCCATCTTCATGGAGGAGGGGGTGTCATAAATTCAATTCTAGTGAAGTTAAACCGAGCTAAAGTTATACGCTATTTTCATGGTGTGGAACTACGTAAGTTCTACAAGTATGGTGGATGGGGTAGTAGACAAGTGGCACGTACATGTTATGGAATGTTCAGAGAAAATTGGAATTTAGTCAGCACACCAGACCTTATCAACTATTTATTTTGGAAAGGTTCTCGTGAGCATTCAAGCTATATGCCATGTCCAATAGACCCTATGATAAATGAAAACCAACATGGAGATGAAGATAGATTTACTGTCTTCTTACCTACAAGGCACGATGAATTAACCAAAAAAACATCGGTAGCGTTTGATGCTTGGAAGATATTAAGGAAACTTGACGAAAGAGTCCGACTAAAGACAATAATGTGGGGTATTGACTATCCTCGGTTCTATGAAGAATTAAGAAATGATAAAAGGGTAATATGGCTCCCGGTGTTATCGCGAGGTGGATACATCGATCATCTGAAAAAGAGCACCGTGGTATGGGGACAGTTTGCATTCGGAGCACTGGGTCTTGTTGAACTAGAAGCCATGGCCGCAGGCAAACCAATTTCGACGTTCTGGAATAAAAACATCTACAAACTTCCGTACTACCCAAATCTACCTCCAATGCCTTCGTATCTTTCTCCTCCAGATATTGCAAGATATACACTCGATATGATGTTGGACGAAGAGATGAAACGTAAAGAAGTTACCTTAACGAAACGCTGGGCTTTAGAATTTCATTCCCTAAAGGTTGTCTCTAAAAAATTATACGAAATATATAAAAAGATCCTATAAAAATGCGAGGTTGTCTATCTTCATATTAATCAAGTTCAGGCAGAAAGGAGAACAATGTACTGAACATGGACATAATTTATTTTCTTGAGTTAATATCTTGAATCATTTGCTAAATAATTCAGCAAACATAGAAAAGAATCCAAAAGAGCCATACGTGTCTGTTCTCCCACATGTTTGCATAGTCATACCTACATTTTATGCGGGGCAAGCACTTAAACTCGTACTGCATTCGATAGCTGAATTGGATTATCCCAGAGATAGAATAAGTACGACTGTTGTTGCTGACACAAATGACGATGAAGCTAAAAAATACGTAAATGAAGTCAAAGAAACAGGTACTTTGAATGTGGACTTAAAGTTATTGGAAACACCCAATGCAGATATTGAAAGAAACTACGGATTAAGGCATTCCCCAGATAGATTTGTTATGCTTGTCGACGATGATACATTACTTGAAAAAAATTGCCTTAAGAAAGCCTTAGAAATTATTTTATCCGATCAGCATATTGCTGCGGTCGCATTTCCCGCAATGCCAAAGTATCCACGTATAGATGAAAAGTTAAATTATGGAAGATTTATTGGAGCACAAACTAGTGTAAATGCAGTGTCACCCTGTACTCTGTTTAGGATGGATGCACTCGAAGAAGTTGGGTTCTATAGAGAAGATATGGGCCCACCAAATTCGATTCACGAAGACTGGGAACTTGGTTCAAGACTTGAAAAACATGGGTACAGAGTAGTTATTGACGGAACAGTTGTCCTAAACCATGTATACGATTTGACAGATCGAAAAAAAGACCCCCAAAAGTTTCACTTAGATAAGAAGGATGTTAAGTATATGGGATTACGTTCACCAATTTCTAAGTCAATAAATTATGTCAAAGGCTATGCTACAAAGCATTGGTGGAGCATGCTTCAAGTCTTAAAGGTCAGCCCCTTAAGCCAGTTACTGGAGTACGTTTTTTACTTCATGAATCCAATTTTACTTCTGATTTTAATTTTGAACAATCGGTTTTATTCATCGACATACTTTGTATCAATTTTCGTTTTAATAATTTTTTGGAGCTTTTTCAAGGGTCATTATAAAACCTATGGTTATAACGATCGTTTTGGATACCCGATTATATTATTCGTAGTAAGGTCTGTCAGGACATATGCGTTTATAATCGGTTTAACATTGAATGCGTTCAAAAATAAGATTTATAAAGGAGTTTCCGAATTTTGATCATAGGATTAAGGCATGATGTTGATACAGTTTGGGATCTAAAGTGGGGTATATCTAAGGTAATTGCACTTGAACGTAAGTATAAAGTGAGATCAACTTTTTTCGTGCGAACAGATCTTCTGAACTCAGAAAAATATTGCAATTATCTTAGGCAAATCGAGAGTGAAGGATGGGAAGTGGGGCTGCACCTTATCAATACGACAAATGATCCGAAACTACCTGCTTCTACTAACGAATTAAACTTTTTGAAGGAAAGAGTAGCAAACATAAATGGTGTAACACCTTGTGGCTCGACTATTGGGTTTCGCGGCGATGCCACATGGGTTACCATGGAATCTCTAGGGCTTAAGTATATGGAAGGTTATGGTTTTCCAAATTATCAAGTTAAAACTTTCGTTATGCCAACGCCTATTGATTTTGACTTGTACTACGTAAGAAACTTTGGTGCTAAGGAAGGATATGTGAGATTCAAGAAGGATTTAAAAAAGAAACTTAACAGATCTGAACTGGTTACTGTACTTGTACATCCACTTTATTTTGTCCTTTCCGTTGGGACCAAGGGACGTTTGAACAAATATGTTATGACTATTTTAAAGCAAAGAATGATGAATGAAGTTTATGAAGATTTTTTGTTCGATTTTAGGCCTGATACAAAATTCATGACCTACATTGATGCATATTATACGATATCATCAAATCTACCGAGGCAGTCTTCCAACAACTATGTTATTTGATTTGAACAACATGGGTAAACCTCTAAAGAATTGGATTCCATTTGTCTCCTTGATCATAAGAACATATCATAGTAGCGATACTTTGATAAGGACATTAGAATCATTGGCGTCGATCGAGTACGATCCTAAGAGCTTGGAAATGCTAATAGTTTGTGATTTTAATGATAACGAATCACAAACTGCGATTAAAGGATTTTTGGAAATGAATCCAAATCTTTTCTCCAACATTCGAGTTCTATATATAGAAGAAAACATAGCAACCAAAGCCTGGAATAAAGGTATAAACGAAAGTAAAGGAGAGATACAACTGGTACTCCCAGACGATGTCAAAGTACATCCCTTGACATTGGAACATGCATTAAACATATTTTCAGAAGATAGTAAGGTGGCTGCAGTCACTTTCCCTTGTGTCCCAGAAGGGATCAATAAAATATCAATGAAATATAAGTTAAATCATATGAAATACTTAGGAATAAAAACAACAATTTCCTCTGCTTTATTGGTTACTGCTTATAGAAAAGATGTTCTAACGAAAATTGGTTTCTTTAGGGAAGACATGGGATTACCTCTTTCAATACATGAGGACTGGGAACTTGGAAGTAGAATGAGAAAGAATGGTTATACGATGATAGTCGATGGAACGATAACGCAGGTACACTTAGAGGGAAGAGATGTTGACTCTAAAAATAAAAAAGGAACAGTGCTCGAAGGAGAAAATTTTTCACTTTTTCCGGGGTATATTAAGAAATATATCAGACAGTACATCAAAGCGAACTGGTGGAGTATGATTCAGGTTCTAAAAGTGAGTCCAACAACTCAATTGCTCGAATACTTATTCTATTTCACCAATCCTATGATATTGATAGCTTTATTCATCAAAGGCTGGTTCTATTTTGTAACCTATACCCTATCGTTAGGCTCAGTCATTGTTCTACATAATTGGTACAAAGGGTATTATAGAGTGTTTTCGCGACTTCAAAGAATAGCATTCCCTATTCTTATGTTCCTAATAAGATCTTTAAGAACTTATCTGACATTAATAGGTTTTATAGTAAATAAAATTAAGGCATAAGACAAAAATGAAAATTGCTGTCATAGATGATTCTGGGTTTGGTTCTGGGAAAGGCCTTTTTGGCAAAGAACTTTATGTTGAACTTCTAGCTAAAGTAAATGAAGATATATTGGGGAATAAGGCGATTAGGATTTTACTTGGCAGTTCATCTGAAGATAATAGAATAGTTGGCATAATCGGTTTGAAGACGCCTATTATAAGAGATTTTAGAGATGAAATTTTAAGGCAAAAACTTGAAGAGGTCCTGAAAGATGAAAAACCGGATATCATCCATGTTAACGTAGCTAATGCTAGATATCCTAGAAACATAGTCAATGTCGCAAAGAAGATGGATATCCCCATTGTAACCACGGTCCACAGTTGGATGTATGTATGCCCTAGCGGGTGGGCAGTTAAGCTTCCAGAACAAATTATATGTAGCAATTTGGGTGTGCAAACACATTGTATTAGATGCTTAATGAAAGTTGCTGAATTGTATAAAGAAAATAAGGTAAGCAGATTAATTGACGGAATCAATTTACATTATTCCCTCCGTTCTTTGCTTCGCAACTCTAAAGCGGTCATATCTCCTTGCAAGTCGCTTGCTAAATCCATTGAACAAAGTCTGAAGCTTAAAAGAATCTATACACTGCCAAATCTTATTCCTGAGGAGTTAATCAACATGGAGCCCAAATATGGAGGAAGGAATGCAGTTGCTTTCTGTGCTAGATTAAATTATCAGAAGGGTGTTCATCTTCTATCAGATATGGCTCAGAGATTGCCAGAGACAACCTTTAATGTCATGGGAGCAGGACTATTAGAGGAAGAAGTAAGAAAAAGCTCCAGAGAATATAAAAATATAATATATCATGGCTTTGTATCCAAAGAAAAGGTTGAGATTATTAGCAGATGCAGAGCTGTAATTATGCCTGTTCTAGGGTTCGAAGCATTCGGATATACGGTTGCTGAAGCGTTCTCTTTAGGAAAACCTGTCATAGGTTTTGCCGTCGGAGGAGTTAAAGAGATGATAGAAGACTCTGGAGCAGGGTTTGCAGTTAGTCCTTTTGACGTCAATAAATTTACCAAAAGTATAACCTCTATTGTGGAAAATGAAGGATTTTCTAAAGAACTAGGCCTAAGGGGAAGAGCCTTTGCTGAGAAAAAATTGGGACCACACCTATATGCGGAACAAATTCAAACTATTTACCGAAATGTGATGAATTATTAAATTTGAAAAAGAATCCTCCTTCTACTAATATTGTGACAAACTCTGTTTTCTTTCATGAAGACGTTCTAAGGAAATATGGTCTTAGAGTATTCCCTCCCATTGTCCCTTTTATTTTTTATTTGTTGCAAGATATTCTCGCGAAGATTTCTAAAGACGATACCATAAAAGTTATAATTGCATAGTAGTAACTTATTGATGATATGATGGAAAAAAGGGTTTTAGGAATTCTTCATTTAAAGCTTCTTACCTGAAAATTTTGATAGACGATATAAGAAAAAAATATAAAATGAACCAGTTGAAGATTAAAATTTACAAGAAAAAAGGCAAATGAAAGCTATCTATAATTTTTTATGAGCTTAAGCTCCTTTTTAATCTTATTCGATAAGGCGGGTATTATTGATCATTTCGCCAAATTTTTCCCTATTGACCCATTAGCTATTGTGATGTATCATAATATTGGAAAAAATGAAATCTCTTGGTTGCAAGAGAAGCCTTTACCAAGTCAGATACTTGAAATGCAAATAAAGTATCTAAAGAAAGTTGGCTACTCGATACTGCCACTAGGAGAAGCTTTATGCTTGATCCGTCGAGGTGAATCACCTAAGAGAATCGCAGTTCTGACCTTCGACGATGGATATGTAGGCGTATACAAGTATGCTTTCCCAATAATGCGTAAATATGGCATTAGATGTACAGTCTTTGTCCCCTCAAGCTTTGTGAAGTATAAGACCATTCCATGGTATGAGCAATTGGCATTTATAATCGACCATTTGGATATACCCACAAAGCTAGACCTCGCACAATTTGGGACTTCCATAATATACAGTATAAACGATAAGATTAGAGTTAAGCAAAATTTTATCAATAAACTATTGAATGAAGACATCGAAGGTATAAATTTATTCATAAAAAAACTAGTGGATACTTCAGGTATCGATGTTTCCAAAGCCTTAGAGTTACCAATTATGCTTAACCACGATGAACTTAAGGAAATGGTTGAATATGGCATTGAAATAGGCGGTCATGGATTTTGTCATGTCAGCCTACCCATACTTGCTTCGGATAGACTTCAAAACGAACTCTATGAAGCATACTCTTTCGTAAGAGAGTACAGTAGATCACAATTTATGACATTTGCATATCCTTTTGGGACATATAGTGAGGGGGTTGTGGATTGCTTGAAAAAAGTAGGATTTAGTGCTGCGGTAACGATGGAAAACTTTGTAAATAATACGAATTCTTTGAATCTATATAAACTAGGTAGAATTCCGCCATATACATTTGATCAAAGGAAATTGGCATCGTTTAAGTATGGACTAATAAGGCCAAAGAAGATACTGCAAAGATACCATTTCATACCATAATAGTAAGTTTAACTAGTAGTGTCCAAAAGGCGTTTAACTTGGTAAAACCAGAAGGACAGAACTCGAAAATCATCCTCAAAGTGCTATTTTAGAAAAATTTTTTGGATTTGGGTCTCAATTTGTATTATTCTCTACGTTCTTTAAATACTAGAGATTAGACTATCAGTATCTGCAGGACCGTAGTCATGTCTATGAGATTATTCCAAATAGTTAGTTGATAAATTTTCACAATAAAAAATGAAGAAATTGGTGAAATTTTTTAGAAAGGTTTAAATAAACTTAATAAAAAGTTTAAATATATTTATTTCAGTTAGTGTAATTGGCATGCTTAGAAAGTTAGGATATAAGAAAACTGTATCTATTGTTTTAGTGTCCATTTTCGTTTTAACGATGTTAACTTCTTTTTCATTGTTTTTCGGAGAAAATGTAGTTCACGCCACAGGCGTTATTGTTCTTGACAAGATTAATTCAAAAGATACTTGTAATACAAAAAGTTATGTAATCGGATTAAATACGACTGCAAATAATGCTCTTATAATATTGGATATAGGTTCCTATGGGAAAACAATTACATCAGTCACAGATAATAAGGGTATTACTGTAACTTTAAAAAATTCAACTTCTTCAGGCAGTTATAATGTTTACAGATATTACGCTGTTTGGTCATCGCATGGTGCGATAGGTTTTGATGTCACATCCAGTTCGAGTTATGAGTATTTTGGAATGATACTTTATGATATTTTAAATGCCAATACAACATCTCCTTTCGATGGTTCAACCATTAAAACTAGTGGAACTTCGTCTAATCCAGTTTACGCCCAAAAAGCTACAACAAATGCCAATGACATGCTTATTGCAGACGTTGAAGGTCGTCCTGGCGGATTAACTAACTTGGCTGCAGTATCACCTTTTACATCAATAGTTCATATGGATTCTTATGATACAATGACTTCAGAATATCGTATTGTATCGTCAACGGGAACTTATCAAGCGAATTTTACCTCAGCTAATTCCAATTGGGTTGAAATGTTAGACGCAGTGAAATCGACAATCACAACTACGGCAGCCTATGTTTACAGCTTAGACACTTCAATCTACTATTTTCAGTTACAGAACGGTGCAGCAATAAGATTTTCTCCTTCCACTATATACTTTGATAATTTCACATACCTAAATAGTGATTCGATAAGATTTTGGCATCTCTCAACACTGCAGGCGTTTTCTCCAAACATAGGTTGGGAGACATCTGACAACTTAACGATAATTTCTTTGAACAATAATATTGCGGGATTTAATGTCACCGGTCTAAATGGTAATAGTTATCTAGTTAAAGTTTGGTGCGGTAATCAAGGAAAACCTACAAGAGTATATCTCAACAACGTTCTCCTTTCAGGGAACTACTCCTTTGATCAACTTCGACTACTTCAACTACTCCGAAAACTTCAACTTCGACTACTTCAACTACTCCGAAAACTTCAACTTCGACTACTTCAACTACTCCGAAAACTTCAACTTCGACTACTTCAACTTCGACTACTTCAACTTCAACATCGTCTACAACTTCTGCTACTTCTATTTCAGGTTTTGTAAAAGTAATGGTTAAACAACTTTCACAATCAACATTTAATGTGACAGTTACAGGAGTATGCACGGGTCCAAATATTGCTCTTCAATATTTTGATTTAAGTTATTATGTTAATAATACTTTAGGTGTAGGAGTTTATTGGTATAATATGACGGCTTCAGGTGCGAAGGGTCCACCACAAGGTCTTCCTCCAGCAATAAATGTACCAACAAGTTATAGTTGGATATGGACTCCTCCAAAAGCTGGAACATATGTCATAGAGGGTAGGCTCTATATGAGAAATACAGCAGAATCAGATGTTGAATTGTGGTCAAGTGCAATAACTGTAAGTACTTCAACTTCATCATCATCTACAACTTCTGCTACTTCTATTTCAGGTTTTGTAAAAGTATTAGCACCCATTTTGACAGGAGTCATCCTGTCTTCACCGACTATCTTTGCATATGAGATAGGAACGGCGATAAATATACCGTGCTCATATTGCTTACGATGGGCAAGAAGAAAAAGATATTGTGAAATTAATTGAAATGATTTAGATGACTACCAAAATTCTTGTAATTTCTGAAAAGTATTGGCCGCAAGGTGGAGGGGCTGAGTTTGCCACTTATTTAATACTTAGCTTGTTGAGTGCGACAAACAATGACTTAAAAATTACTGTACTGACAGGAACAAAAGAACCATACAAGACAGATGGTGCCAATTTTATTTACTCAGATATTTTAGACACTCCAACGAAGATACACTTATGGAGAAATCTAATGACAGCAAGTAAACTGGGTTCTTTCAATAAAATTATAAAAAACAATGATATCACATATATACCAAGACTTGCTTATCCTCTTGTTCCAAATGCAAAGAAACTTGGCAAGAAAGTTTTAGTTCATCTTCATGACTACCAGCCTATTACGTATTGTGCAGGTGTCTTTAGTCGTACAGCATCAGACTTTAAATTTGGATTATTAGATGATATTAGGAGAAGCATGGAATTCGAAATTCTTGAAAAGCATAATGTATACAAAGCGCTGCTCTCATCTTCTATGACCCCAATTAATAGATTAAGTAAACTATGGATAATGGGCGCCGATAAAGTGATTTGTGTTTCAAAAAGACAAGGCCAGATTGTTGGATTAGTTCTACCTGAAATTCAAAACAAGATCAAAGTTGCCTATAACCCGTTGCCACATATCCCTTTAATTGAAAAAAAGATAGAAAATCCAGCATTCCTGTACTTGGGTGGTGATCGATACTTTAAGGGCTTCCATTTGGTTCTAAACGCATTTGGAAAAGTATTTGGAAAACATAAGAAAACGAAATTATTTCTTGCAACCACAAACTATACCTTTAACTTAAAAGCAAAAGATACTTTGTTGAAATTGAGCGATAAAGTACTTGAAGGAAGGTTATCAATTTTCGATCGAATAAATGGAGAAGAAATGTCGAAACTATATTCTATAAGTAATGCATTACTATTTACTTCGATTTGGGAAGAACCCTTATCTTATACTGTTCTAGAATCGATGTTAAAGGGAACTATTCCCATAGTCTCTGAAGTAGGAGGTATTCCAGAAATTGTCCAGGGAACTTTTGCAGAAAAAATGGTTTTTAAACCTGACAATTTAAATGGATTAGTAGATAAAGTTGAATATGTACTTCCATTGTCTGGAGAACAACTTTCCAATATTGGCTTAAGTCTCAGAAATTCAACATTGGAAAGGTTCAATGAAGATTCTATCGTGCAGAAATTATCTAAGATTCTCCTTGAAAATTAGAACAACCGGAAATGTTATTGATAAGATGTCTGTCTTAGTCTTTCTTGGAACAGTAGGAGTTGGAAAATCGACTCAGATACGACTTCTTGAGTCAAGACTCAAATCTGATGGATTTAAGGTTCGGAAAACTTTCCTGAAAACCAATCATCTGTTAGCATATCTTTTAAATATCTTTTTAGTTGAACTGCTAGTTAAGGATAAAGAACATTCTTACCCAATACGTACATTAATAGAAAATAAACCTGAACTTACGAAAAAAATTTTAAGGTTATGGTTAACACTTGACTTAATAAGCCTGTCCATCCTCTTCTTTTTAAAAATCTTTATCCCAATTAAGAGGGGAAGGATAGTTATAGTGGAGGAATATTTTCCGGCAGCAATATCAGATTATATGTACCTTGCAAGGTCAATTGGATATCCTATTAAGGATCTTTCTTTTGCGATAAATTATATGCAAAAACTATCCTATTTAGGTGGATCTTATTTGATCATTTTCCTTGATACGAACACAAAAGATCTCCTAACGCATTGGATGAATAGGAATATCCGTGCTGAACTTTATACGAATATATTAATTGCTCCTGACTATATTGGTATGCAACGTTCGGTTCTTTTGAATATTTCAAAGAAACTTTGTTCCAAACTTCTCTATCTTAGAATTGACAATAAAACAATCAAAGAAATACAAAAAATTATAATAGAATTCCTAAATAGGAATTGGAAATATTTACTAGTTAAGGACGATGCGAATAAAAAATGACGATCATTTGCTTTTTTGGACCTGACGGATCTGGAAAGACTTCTTTGGCTAGAACACTCGCGACTAACCTTCAAGGTAAAGGGTATAAAACAAAGCTTTCATGGATGAGAGGAAGTCACACTATAGCATCTGTTATCGCAAGATTTCTTAGAAAATTTGCAATCTTTAAAGGAGAAGATAATCCTTACTATCAAATAACTATTCCCAAGAAATTTCTCCCTATATGGAAATTAATAGAATTTATTTCCGTTATTCCAATAATCTTGCTGCGCTTTGTCATTCCAAACTTACTGGGTTTTATAGTAATCGCTGAAAGATATGTACCAGATTTTATTGTTTGGGTTACTTTAACAACCAATGACCTAAATTACTGTAAGTCTTTTTCATCTAGATTTTTAAATGCTTTGGCTTTAAAATCAAAAGCCAGAATATATATAACTGCAGAATATAGAGAATTAATTAAAAGAAGAAATGGTATTGACTATCTTTCTCTACAAAGACAACTCATAATTTATGAGAAACTAGCCAAAATCTTGAATGCCTTTAAGCTTGATACGACAAAAAAAAGCGTAGAAGAATCTTCTGAAATACTTTTAAACTTTGTGACAACTCGAAGTTGAAAATTAACCTTTGACTCCAAAGGTGGTAGTAATTATTCCGAATTGCAATGGTATCAAGAGCCTAGGTGGATTATCCATTAATTTCCCAACAGACAATAGTTCAGAAATCATAAGAGAAAAATTTGGTAAAATTAAGTCTCTTTATATACCCATTTGGAAAAAACATCTACTTAATTTGAGTGAAAGGCAATGTCCGATAATCTAAAAGAAATAGCAGAAGATTCAGCTCGAGGCGGTTTCTTTCTATTTTCAGGGAGTTTCGTTTCACTCTTAATACTAGCGGTCGGCTCAATTCTCATTGCTCGATTACTCGGTCAAGATAACTATGGACTTTATTCCCTTGCAATAGTTGCACCTCAGTTATTAGTTAACTCCTTAGATTTCGGAATAAACTATGCTATAACTAGGTTTACAGCAAAATATAGATCTGAAGGGAAAAAAGATCTTGCAGCCAGTATTCTGAAAACAGGTTTTATCTTAAAGCTGATAATAGGTGTAACAGTTTTTTGCATATGCTTTGTTTTTTCGAATTTCATAGCCATCTATTTTACGAATCGTATTGAACTAAGTCCTTTTATCAAATTTACATCACTTCTTATTATATTCCAGACTATTTTCAATTCGCTAGGATCTGCTTTTATGGGGTTAGATAAGATGGAGGGAACAGCTCTAACATCCTTTATTCAGGCAACTGTAAAAACGGCTCTGTCACCTTTACTTATCCTTCTCGGACTAGGGATCTTTGGCGCTTTAACCGGCCATGTCTTATCATATATAGTCGCCAGCGTTTTGGGTGGCCTCCTATTCATGCGATTTTACAGGAAACTCGGTAACCCTTCTAAAGATGGCTTAACAAGCGATTCTAAAGTTATTTTTAACTATGGCATTCCCATCTACGCTGCAGGTTTGTTCGGTCTCATAATATCCCCGTTTCAGACAATCATATTAGCTCATTTTTGTTCAAACGCCGAAATCGGGAACTATGCTGTCGCAACACTGTTGTTGTCAATGCTAACTATCCTAACCGTTCCATTTGGTGTGCTCTTCCCTGCATACTCGAAAGTTAGTTCCGGCAGCGACGAACTTAAAAGAATCTTTAAACGCTCAATCAAGTATTCTTCTTTGATAGTAGTTCCATCGGCACTAATAATAGCAATTCTTTCGAAGCAGATTGTCCAGATTTTGTATGGTCCAGATTTCCCACTCGCTCCATTATACCTTCAACTTAGTCTTTTGACCTACTTCTTCGCTGGCTTTGGTAGCATTATCTTTATCGATTTGTTCACTGGGATTGGAGAAACGAAGATATATTTTAAAGCCAATGCAATAAATTTTTTTGTCTTTTTACCTTTAGCCTTTATCCTAATCATTTTTTATGGCGTACCTGGCTTAATAATATCAGGAATCATTTCTGGTCTAGTTTCTACTTTATATCAATTAAATATTGCAATAAAGAAAGTTGGAACCACCTTAGACTTTAAAGCATCATTAAAAATATACTTGACATCATTTATTTCGGCTGTACCAGTTTTACTGATAGTCAATAAATTAACATTAAGTAATATAACAAGTTTGGTGATCAACAGTCTTTTATTTCTTTTTGTTTACTTGACTCTTTTGCCTTTAGTTAGAGCGATTAATCCGATTGATATAGAAAATCTAACGATGATGCTTAAAAAGATAAAGATTATTTGGCCAATTCTAAAATTTATTCTGGATTATGAATCAAAACTTATCGCACGTTTTCAAAATGGTTAGAAATTTTTCTACGATTAGGTTTAAGGTGCAGCATATAGCGATTTCTTGGAAAATAATTCGATTGAAAATATTTTTTAGAGATTTAATGACATGACAACAAACTACGATAGGGTCTACACAAATTTCTTCAATAGTCTTGGAATAGAGCCGTGGATTACTGGCTTCTTAAAGAATATTTTTTTTATCTCCACTCCGACTTTCAGGAAAGCTAATGAATGGATATCTTCTTCTGTTCAAATAATTAGCACTAACCGACTTTAGAAACTTTTTATAAATTATAAATAAATTTTGTGCGTTAGATGAAGGCGCTAATTTTAGCAGGAGGTTACGGCACCAGACTTTGGCCGCTGACAAAGGACAAGCCTAAACCTCTGCTTCCAGTAGCTGGTAAACCAGTCATCGAATATTTGCTTGAAAAGATAGTTGAAATAAATGTCAGTGAAATAATTATCTCAACTAACATAAGATTTCAAGAGAATTTTGAAAAATATCTGTCCCAAATGTCGCTGACAAATATCAGGTTAGTTGTAGAACCATCTAGATCTGAAAATGAAAAGCTAGGAGCAGTAAGAGCGTTGGCAAATCTGGCACCAAAGATCGACGATGACTGCCTAATAGCCGCTGGTGACAACATCTTCACATCAAGCTTTAAGGGATTAGTTTGGAAATTTAATCATTCGCACCTTCCATTAGTAGGACTTTATAACCTTGAAAACTTTGAGTTAGTTAAACGATATTCCGCTGTGGTATTAGGTTCCGGAGGAAAGATAGTGCACTTTTCTGAGAAACCAAAGGAACCAAAAACTACTCTGATAGGAACCTGCTTATACCTGTTTCCAAGAAGAACACTTCACAGACTGAATGAATATGTAAATCGTGGATTAGATTGTGACGCACCAGGAAATTTCATCAAATGGCTCAGCAAGAAAGAAGCCGTACAGGGCTTCGTTTTAACCGGCATCTGGTACGATATAGGGGACATGAACACCTATCAAGAGGCTAACAAATACTTCTCCACCCTTACGACAAAGAAGAATGAAAGACTAATCCGTAATCCATTTAAATAACGGTTCCAAAGACGGTAAATTGTTGTAGGTTTCTATGCTAGAATTCGATTCCAATATAGGTCTCTTTAAAAAGAAAAATGTATTTTTCGCTGAGAGTCCCTTTGACGTTGGTGGCTACGATGAAATAATGTTTCATGCATGTCCTAATAGATCGGTTGCAAAAGGTTTTTACTCAAGAGTGTTGACGACTTCAGTTATTGATCTAAATCAAAGCATAGGTTTGATCTGGAAAAAAATGGACAAAGGATCGTGTAGGTGGTCAATTAAGAGCGCCATAAAAAAAGGAGTAAAGGTAAAGATAAGTCAAGATTATGACACCTTCTTGGAAATAAATCACTCCTTTAGAACGGAAAAGGGTTTACCTGACTATAATGTAACTCCTGAATTTATGCGCAAATATGGAATATTATTTACTGCTGAATACGATGGAAAAATACTGGGTGGTCAATTTTATCTGAGAGACAAGAAGCATATGTACTGGCTTATAGGTGCATCAAAATATTTGGAATCTGATAGAAGAACGGCAATGTTAATCGGGCATGGTAATAGATTAATGGTCTGGGAGGCAATAAGATATGCAAAGGAGAGCGGAAATCAGGAATTTGATTTAGGTGGCTGCTTTATAATACATGATAAAAGGAATCCACTATATGAATTAAGTTTCTTCAAAAAAACTTTTGGCGGCAAACTAGTTATAAGATATTTCTACAAAAGATACTATTCAAAAGTCCTTATGGGATATGAATACGCTTATCCAAAGATTAAAAAGAAGCTGCCATTAATGTTTAAAATTCTTTTGCCAGTAATTCGGAAGAGGATATATAAAGCATCGGTTGTCGATTATATTTGAGGAGAACCATTGATCATCGAACTAATTGACTTGTTTCTAAGGTAAAAATAAATGCACATTAATCCTGACCATTTTTTAGAGAATGTTAGAAAATTTATTGGACCTAGAATGGCTGATAATATTAGGAATTTTCTTGTGGATTTGTGTAGTATAAGTGGGCTTGTCCCTTCAGCAACTTTATCTGACAAATTTGAAGGTATCTCTGCTCTTGTGAGAGTTAAGAATGAGGAATGGTGGATTGAACCTTCTCTCTTGAGTATAAAAGACCTTGTTAACGAGTACGTTATTATTGACAGTTCTACAGATAATACTGCAATAATCATCGAAGATATAAAAGAAAAATGGGGGTTGAAAATAAATCATATTATCGATTTTGAAGACAATATTGTGAATTTATCAAATAAAGGATTTAAACTTACAAATTATAAATGGGTTTTAAGATGGGATGGAGACTTTATAGCAAAAGAAGAAATGTCATCTACCATAAGGGAATTGATTGGAAGTCTTAATGTCAAGAGATTCTATTCTATTTATTGGTCTAACATTTGCTTGGATGGAGATCTATACCATCAGAATTTAGTAGAACCGTTTGAATTTGAACATTGGCTTTCGAAATATACTCCACGTTCTGTTTTCGTACAGATTCCCCATGGCTATGAATATATGCGTATACCGTTTTATTATGCAAAAAGACTTTCAATCGATAAACCGTTATCTTTTCACTTACGTACTGTAAAACCACCAAAACGTCTACTTTTCAGAAAATATTGGTACGAATTGTTTGAGAAAGATCTTACTAGTAAAATAACTTTTGAAAAATATGTTCAAAATAGGATTCTAGAAGAATACAATACGAAAAATATTGAAGAAGCATCGAGAATCTACTTTAAGGATTTTCTAAGCAAATTTACATTACATGATAAATCCAAATATGGTGACTATCCAAAAATTCTGAAAGAATATGCAATGAAAAGGTTTAACATTGTACTCTAATTATTCTACCTATGGAACCGATGATTTTACCCTATAAACGTAATAGATTTGAAGATGAGGCAAAGAATCAGACACCCTATATTTTTCAACAATCACTGTAGCTTTTAGCTGTTTTAATGAACTCAAAAAACATTTTCTTCAATAGTAGAACTTTTTTTCAAATTAAAATGCTATCCAATGGATCTTAATAACAGCTTTAACAAGATTAACTTTGTATTTTCTATTCCAAAAATCAATAATCTCGCCTACGATCTTTAATGTAATTAGACTCCAAAGGGGGATATCGAAATGACCAAAATATTAGGATCAAAATTAAACATCGAACTCCTTGAGGAACTATTCTGCATGTACAACGCGACTTCTGCAAAAAAGGCAGTCCCAAAGGAAAAGGTTTACTCGAGCCTAGAGCACATCAACGAATTAAAGAAAAAAGGATACGTTGTTGAACTATACAATGGTAAAATCTTCTTGACGTGGGAAGGTATTGTTGCGCTGTTAGCCTTCTTTAGCTGAGCAGACCTTTTGGAAGTACTGAAAAATAATTGTCTGGGGCTTTTCCCTTAAAATCTTCTTGCTTGAGAACAAGAGTACGTTTCTTATTAAAAACAAAAAAATAAGTATGTATTGTATAATAGATAGTCGTGACCTTGCAAGATTGTTAAAGGCATTTGGATTACTATGAAGCTAAAGGTTCAGCATATTCGTAAACTAGATCTCCATTGAGAGCTGTTTTGACTTGAGAGGCAGAAGATAAATTAATAATATTTAAGAAGTCAATTTATTGCAGGAAATGAAACAAATAAAACGGCAAATAATTTCATTAACATTATATCTTGAAAGATTTAGCTTTTGATAGAAAATTGAAAAGTTTGCTAAATGGAAAGAAGATTATGTTAGTGACGGGATGAGAAACCTTGGGCTTGGGATTTATATAAGTCTTAGTAGTGAACATCTGATTACATCTTCGTTTAGAAAATAGGGCGATTAAATGCCTTATATGACGGGCTAGTTTTTTTGGGAATATTTTGGCTACATTAAGGCATAACATAAGGGAGTTTTATGGGAATAGGGTTGTGATAACTTAGCCTCACATACTTCTCAGTGTTAACCAGACTGACATGACACTATCAGTGTGGCTCCATAATGCTTATTAAGACTCCATTCTTTAAATTTTGCCTCGACAAATGCCCTCTGACTACACCCGATAGATCTATGATCTATGTGAGACATTAAATTATTAGTCATTCATCGAAAAGATTAATCTATGATCTATGTGAGACCAATCTATTATTTGATTCGTTAACATGTTGGCACACCTCTTTTGCCTCTAAAAATAGAAAGCAGAGATCAATTCCCTTTATTTGCTCTCTCTTAGGTAAAAGTATTTCCGGTATTTCCTTGTTAACTGCTTCAACTAAGGACTGTATAATGTACCAGCCGTTATCTAGCCTGTCAAGCCTCTCTTTAAACTGCTTAAACTGTAGGGGAATAGAGGGTTTAGAAAGGTCTAGGGCCTTCAGCTCCACATATTCATTGTACAGCGTCTTCGCTTCATCAGGTGAAGCATCTAACTGCTCCACGACAGCTATAGGTCCATTGCCTGCATCAAACAGCTTAAACGCCCTCTTCGTCAGCTCTTCATCGCTTAACTTCAGAAGGCTACTCTGAGGGTTATTCCGTTTTTTCACCAAGTTGCTTATCCAGGTTATTGAAAAATGCTTTTTCGCACCTTTAACATTCCATTTGATCTTCGCTATATCTCTGTAGTTTTCCCCTTCATCGACAAGCTTCAAGACTTCGGCCTTAACCTGTTCTAAGGTCATCTCCATGCCCACCTCCCCCTGTTCACCTGTTACGTCTTGTTCATCTGCATTGTTCAAGCTGTTTTTCTTAGATTCACCTTGTTCAACCACATTGTTCAGGTTGTTTTCCTTGTTTTCCATGTTCACAAGGTCTAAAAAGCCATTTCCTTATAAATCTTCGCTATACCCCCCTTATTACTTTACCTGCATGAAGTGATTTAACAGTTTCCTCTATTTTCCCTTGCTTACCCTCAGTTCCCAGCTAAACTGTTAAGCACCGTAATTTTATGGTTTATAACAATAATCGCTTGATAAATCATAAATGGGTGGGTGAACACTAAAACAAGGAGAGGATTTAGCACACCGTCATTTGGCGCTAAGGTCTCTCCTGAGTTTTCAAAGAAAATTAGAATATTATAAGGAGTCCATATCAATCTTCTCGCACAATATATATATTAGACACTTTTTACCAGGTCTAGTGAAAAATTTAGGAAATGAAAATAATGTTAAACCTTATAGGGAATATTGAAAAAAAGAAACTGCTCTATCTTGAAGGCATATCTTTAATAGATAAGTTTAGAATATCGCTACAATCTATTAATCAGATTACAATTAATCTTTTGTTTTAACGTTTGTCGTTGAAAACAAAACGTGAACTTTTATACGTATACAAATTTTCTCCCTCAATAAAACGAGATCTTCTAAAACAAGCCAAGTTGTATCCAAATATTATATCTCACCTATATGTAATGCTCTTTCTCTTGACTTCAAGGTATGGTCATAGAAAAGTAAACATATCAAAGGTTAATGATTACTATAACATTACGATTTATGGGAATACTGAGACCTATAAATTCATGCTTAATCTTTTCCCGTCGCCAAGAATCCCTATTTCAAACGACCTTACGTCTTTGGTGGATATTTTCTCTAGAAAATTTTATGATTATTATCCAATAAAGGGAAAGATTGTTGATATTGGTGGTTATATTGGGGACACAGCAGTATATTTCATTAAAAAGGGAGCCGAATTTGTTGAAGTCTATGAGCCTAATCCTTATAATTTCGAATTGATGGTATCTAATATAGCACTTAATAATGCTACAGCGAATATAAAACCTATTAATTCAGCCATTTCTAAAAATAGCGGAGAATCAGTACTTCATGTATCGAAATTTATTGCGGGGCTTGGTTCTTTATATGAAATTCCTGCGAATTCTATCACTTTAAACGTTAATACAATTAGTTGCCAAGAAGCATTGAATAAGCATATCGATTTATTGAAAATGAATTGTAAAGGATGTGAGGTAGACATAATACTTAACTGTGGGGAAAAGTTAAAAGAAAATATAGATCATCTTATATTTCAATATACTGACATAAGCGAAAATAGTCTTTCCATAATGTTAGAAAAATTAAGGGATCTAGGCTTTACTATCGATAAAGTTGATCGCCAATATAGAATGGTGTACGCACAGAAGCTTTCAACAAAAAAAAATCATAGTGTAGTTTTTGATAATTTTATTTACAGGTCCAATAGCCAGTAGTAAAACAACACAAAAATTCTTGTTTAAACAATATGTAAGAAACAAGGGGAAAAAAGTATTTGCTTTTAGTCAGACTCCATTGTTATTTACCACATATCGTTCATAATGTCTTTGCATCCCTTGAATAAGTAGTACGAAGTATCTTCTCCTTTATGCGTCCCTACATCAAAAATCAAGTTATTATCCATTTACACTCAAATTGCTAAATCGAAACGGAAGACAATAAAAAGTTTAGATATAAGTGTGTGAGTTAATTGAAACTGCGGGCTTGGTTTTTTAAACCCGAACATAAAAATCTCATATCAATACTAGTGTTATCAGTTATCTTTCTATCATCAATTCCTTTCTCTTTAGTTCACGCTAATTTAAGTTATGTCTTTAGTTTAGATACTTTAACCTACTATTTTCAATTACAAAATAACGTAACCATAAGATTCTCTGCTCCAACTATATACTTTAACAACTTCACTTACATCAATAATGACTCTAAGATTTTGGCAGTTATAAACAGGTGAAACATTTTCTCCAAACATAAGATGGGAGACATCTGACATCTTACGATAATCTCTTTAGATAATAACATAACGAGTTTCAATGTCACTGGATTAAGCGGAAGCAGCTTTCTCGTTAAAGTCTGGTATGGAAATCAAGGAAATCCGCAAAGCGTGTATTTCAACAATACCCTTCTTTCTGGAAACTATTCATTCGACGCAAGCAACGACACTCTTCTCATTTGGGGCACGACCTATTCTACACCTAATTACTGGGAAATCGCCTGGAACCCAACGATTTCGATTAACACCATCGCTAAATTATAAAAGCGAGTTAATTATGAGAACCATGCGAGCCTTCTATAAAATGTAAACCAATAAATCCTTGCGAGCCATAATCAATTCGAAAACCATGTTGCGAATGCGAGCCAAGCGAGAAGTGAAAACCATTTGGATTCGTGTGAGCCAAACATCTTATGAAAACCATAGGTGATTTGCGAACCGATTAATTTATGAAAACCAACCTATGATTGCGAGCCAATATAATAATGAAACCCATGCAGTATTTGCGAATCATGAGAAGGATAAAGCCATAGTTAAAAAATAAACAGACCGCAAAAGTTATAATTGCATAGTAGTAACTTAATGATGATATGATGGAAAAAGGGTTCAGTATGTGTAATAATCTCATGATTAAATAGTCAGTTAATAAATTTTCACAATAAAAAATGAAGAAATTTGTGAAATTTTTTAGAAAGGTTTAAATAACCTTAATAAAAAGTTTAAATATAGGGAAAATTTGATTCTTATGAATAGCGTTTGGAAAAAATAGATAGAAGGAAGTTGCTAAAAACTTTAGGTGTGGGAGGCGCTTTAGGCACATCTTTTATCATTGGAAAACAGTTGGGGGTTTCTAAGGCGCAATCAGTAGATCCACAGATACCTATCAAGTATGGTTCATTTGCCTCAGATTCATCATACGTTATCTTTCCTTCAGCAGATGGCTCTACTATTAATGCAAAGAATGGAATAACAGGTGCAATAGACTTTAGTGCGTCAAGTACAGATGCTTCTACTGTGTTCCAGGCGGTGATAAACGCTTTGGCAACTCTAGGCACTTCGGTGTATGCAAGAGGTGGTACAGTTACTATATTTCCAGCTGACTACAATTGCTTAACTCCGTGGACTTTACCAACCGGTACAGCTCATTCTTTTCAGGCTACTTTTCAAGGCAGCGGGAAAAGCAATACAACTATATGCTTTAAACCTACTGGAAAAGTTCCGTCAGCAATTACTACAGGTTATACAGGTTGGATAGGTGGTGAGTATGGACCTAAGCTTACCTTTAAAGACTTATCTTTACTTATAGGTGGAAATTATACTGGAACTTCTGGTATCAGTGGAACCTACAGTATTGTAGATTTAGAATACTACGATGTTTTTCTTGAGGACATGCAGTTGAGCGTAAATGCCACTCTTCAAGGCACTAATCCAGTGACTGCGATATGTGTCGGCGGATATGCTGGGCCTTCTGAACCTGTTACTTGGAAGCATGTAGAGATAGATGGAGCACTTGCTAGTGGTAGCACATACCCCTTTCAAGCTCTTCTATGGGAGTGGTATGAAGGATTCAGCTGGCGAGGGGGAAAGGTAGAGATGGATGGAAGCAATCCAAGTGGTTACTCCAATGCTTTTACTAGTGGTTTAGCTTTTTATGGTAACGGTCCTACTGTGATTGAAGGAATTAGTAATTATGGTACTGCGGACATAGGAAGCTACATTTATTTGAATGGATCGGATATTGTTTTAGACAATCTTGGGTATCCAGCAACAGCAAATGTTGGCAGTCATATTACTGGTGGTTATTCTGCACAAGTTGTAACAATTATTCATACACAACAAGCCGCTGCGGTAAATGCAGGAATGCACTTAAAGGGTACAATTGCGGGAGATATATTATCATTGAAAACGATTGGTTTTTCATTTGGGAAACAGTCTACGCCATTTTATGTTCAATCGGGTGGGCAATATCATATAGGAATAAATATTGCTTTGGAAGGTGTAGCTACACCTATTGCAAGTACAGACTACATGGCAAACACGGATTTTCTGATAAACTGTTCTGGTGGCACTGGCGTAAGTATTTCAATTCTAGATGACTTTGGTAACACAATAGCCTCAGGGTTGAAAGCTTTGGGAACTGGAATAGCTGGGAATGCTCCTTATAGAATGAGCCAAGGGATGCATATCAACTTCGGGGCTTTTACTGCTGCTCCAACTGTTTCTGTCTATCAAGTGAGTGGTTAGGAAGTTGTCTTAATAATGATATGATGCAAGAGAATATATTATGCTATTTTTATTTTTGTAGAGGGTGAAGATATAGAAGATGACCAGAAGCGATATAATAAATATATAAAAACTAAATCTGTTTCTCAAGAAATAAGAGAATATATTAGACTCTTAAACTTTATAAATAGCGAATACAATCCTGATTATCAAAAAACGTATCCTGAAATCTTTAAAGAAGAAAATAAAATAATGGAATATGTCGATTCTCATGAAAAAGAATATAAACTGGATATGGATAAAGAACGTCCCAAGCTATGGTATCTTAATAAAAATAGAATGATTGAATATTGCGATGTAATACTTAAGGACACTTCTTAACGTTGTTAAAACCTACTAAACCAGAGCAAAAGCCTTATCAACATTCCCAGCCACCTCACGCCAAGGCTCTTTAGGGAAAGTAATCACAGCCTGAGTTGGATGGATCTGCCCAGTGTGAAGATCATGCAATTTCTTAAACGTTTCAACAGCATGCCCTACCTTCATACGTTTATAGGCATCCGCACAAATCGGACAATAACGCCTCTCATTACATAGTTTTTTCTTAAGAATGTAATGATGCCCCTCTTCACACCAATATTTTATCCCATATTCTCCACATGAATAAAGAAAAGAGACAATTTTAGAACCATCTTCTCCATAGGCTTTTTGATAAAAAACCACTAACTTATCAAGGTCAAAAAGGTTAGTTGTGTTACTAGATTGAACTTAAACAGAAAAGGCTAATGGTCGACTAGCCACACTCTGTTTTTTATTCTATCGCTAACTCTTTTGTCGTGAACGTATCAAGCGATAACCTTAAAGCCTAACTTCAAGTGTTCAATGCAATGATGGCTGAGAAAGTGAAAAACTATATACGTAAAATTCGTTACTTGCGTCATCCTTACCTTATTTATAGAGCTATCCTTAGGCCCTTTGAACAGCGAGAGTCAAAAAAAAATCGCTCAAGAATTAGCGAATACGAACGAAACTACGAATCCTTTGAAAAGGGGGTAGAAATTCTAACAAACGTTACCGAACCAAATGTTGTAACACTGAAAAAGGAGTTAGACGACTCTATTTTTCTTCGACATATTGATTCATGCATAAAACAGCTCAAAGGCACAGGAGGCCCTATTAGTTTTGAATCCGGCTTACTACTTTATGTACTAATAAGACGATTGGATCCAAAAATCGTTGTGGAAACTGGTGTTGCCAATGGCATATCATCAGCTTTTATTTTAAAAGCATTAAACGCTAATGCTAATGGTGGACTATATTCTATAGACTTGCACTATAGAGAGGGTGTAATTGTGCCTTTGGGGAAAAGTTTGGGCTGGGTAATCCCAGAAGAGCTAAGGCCGAGGTGGACATTGATGTTGGGAGAAAGCACTAGAATATTACCCAAGATGCTAGATGGGTTACAGAGTATTGACATTTTTATCCATGATTCACGACACACTTACAAGAACATGATAAATGAATATAATATTGTGTGGCCTTATTTGAAGGATGGAGGAATCCTTCTTTCAGATGATGTTATTGATAATAATGCTTTTCTTGAATTTGCAGACAAAGTGAAGCTACCTCTTGTGGTCATTGATCGTCTAGGTGCGATTCGTAAGGATTTAAAGGACAGTTTAAAGACTTTCAAAGACTCTATAAATATAGTTTAAAGAGATTTTAAAGAAATTTAAATAACTTTATAAAACATTTAATAAATTGAATTATAAATAACTGTTTTGAAAGTCAATACCAGCATCATCCTTCATGTTGTGATTGTTCGATTTATTTTCGTACTGAAACAGTGTGGACATTGGTGGCTATAGGAAGTTTAATTTTTTTATTCAAAGCTTATGTTTATGTTAATTATAGATTATATATGAAAAAGCTAAAATAATAGGTTAATTATATAATTTTCATATAGATATTATGCCAGAAAATGAAATAACATACAATGATCTTGAAGAAATAGGTCGATTACAGTTCTTCTTCCATTCACCTTCTTCCATATTAACCATTAGAGACGTTCTAAACGAACAAATTCTTAGAAACTATCCTTGCGAAATTAGAACCCACGATTTAACGAAGTTTCTATTCTTCAACATCCCCAATGAAATAGACGTTATGATATGGAAGAAATGATGTTTTATGGTGAATGGTGAGTTAGAGATTTCAACTGCAGGTTTCTGTACTATGAACTGCTACTTCTGCCCTCAAGAGTTCTACCAGAAAGCCTATAAGGGTGTTAAGTTTCTTTCGCTAGAAGATTTTAAAGCTGCTTTATCGAATGTGCCGAATGATGTTATACTTGACTTTTCAGGTTTCAACGAGCCTTTCATCAACCCATGCGCGGTGGATATGATAGAGTACGCGAGGGAAAGGGGGCACCCAGTCGACATTTTCTCAACTCTGGTCGGATTAAAGCCTGAAGATGTTAAACGGCTTGCGAAGCTGAACATAGAGCGCTTTACCCTGCATCTTCCAGACAACTTGGGGAACGCGAAGATCCCAATTACGGAAGAGTACCGAGAAACTTTAACCGAGGTTCTAACAACTTTAAGGATTGATGCATTCTCCATTATGAACAATAACTTTAAAAATATAGGGAGGGCAGGCCTATCGAGAGGAGCTAAGCGCTTCCATAAAAAAGGGTTCTTCTACTGCACTCACCTCACTCATTCAGACTTTGTGATGCTCCCTAACTGCGATGTAGTCTTATGCCCCCAGGACTTCGGACTAAAACATGTCTTGGGAAATCTGCTTAAGCAGAGCTATATGGATATTTTGAACTCTAAAGATCTTAAGCGCATCCAGAGAAACATGTTCACATTAGACGGTGACGTTCTATGTAGGGGCTGCGAGTTGGCTGTTAGCCCCTTCTTATTTGGTCGAAGAACGTGGTTGAAGCTTCTCTTGAAAACATTATCCTTCCAGAGTAGTTAAGACGATAGATAGTAAGTCAGATAAAGACTTTAGAGTTAAGCTCATCAAACAGAAGTTTCCCAGAATTAGGTCAATAGCACCTAAGCATGCTCACTTTGTAATTGTAAGCAGACCTTTTAAAGAACCGAATACATTTGGAATCATCATGGTGTCGATTGGGTCGGGATAGATGCCCAGTATCATTTTTTCATTCAGACTCTCGATAGCTTTAAGCTCTTAGCTGAGAAGTCTGATATCGTCTTAAAGAATGACATTTTTGATTCTGATGATTTTCAGTTCTGGGGCAGTGAACAATATCAGAATAATATTGCTTTAATGGCAGAAAATTCGTATCGTAATCATAAAACAAACCGTCGGTGTCATAGAGAATCTTAAAGAACATTTAAGACGATAGGAAACTTAAGCGGTTCAGATGGGAACAGACGGTAAATAAGGGTGAAGATAAGGAACTCTTAAGAACACCTCATGGTTAAGAACTTTAATAAGGGAATAAGAAGGGTATATAACCTGTCATCATCAGCCATCATCAGCCATCATCAGCCATCAACACCAATCAAAGTATGTTATAGGTAAAAAACCATCTACTTTTGTTGTTGGCAAATGAATACTAATTGATTCGTTTCATTTCTCCATGCCTTTAAAGTCTTTAGCTCGCAAAATTTTTTGTGGAAACGAAAGAACATTTCCTTACCATGTATTTCTATTGCAAGAGGGAAATTTATTTTGTCAAGTTTTAACAACTCACTTTCTCCTCCCTCAATATCTATCTTTGCGAAGTCGAATCTGAACTGCCTTAGATGATCTAATTTAAACGATTCGTTTATAGCTTCAATTCTTAAACCATCTTGTAGGTTTTTCTTTAGCAAATCAAAGCATTTATGATCCTTCTCGATGCACACAACCTTCTTAGCCCCGTGACTGAGAAAAAACAATGCAGTCTCACCGCAGCCTGCACCAACGTCTAGCACAACCTTATCCTTTAAACTGAAACCTTCAATAATATAATCAGAAGAGAAGTCTTTCCACTCATAAAAAAAATTTAGTGCATATTCATATGAAATATGTAATCTCATCCCTCTATAAGATACCACAAGAGTATCTATACCATCATCAGAAACAACACTAAAATCCTTATACCTCCATATTCTAATCAAAACCCTAAGAAAAGCCCAAGGAGCATAAGACATATTGAAAAACCAGAAGCAAGGCATCCTCCGGCGTGTATCCCAATGAACCTTAGGCAATATCATCGTCTGAACCTTCTTCAAGATTCTGAATTATGAGTAAATGTCGTAAATGTTATTTGGTCATTCATTTGTACTTTTTCATAGAAAAAGATTATTATGAAATCTTTTATCATAATATTTAAAGAATAAGCTAGACACTATTTAAGCTTAACATGAATATTATGCTAAGGAGAAGGAGAACGCTTCTTGGTGATTCCTCTTTTTTATTCTATCACTAGCTCTGGCGGTTTGGTCCAATGATCTAAGGTTTTAGGGTCTATTTCAAAGGACATAACCTTACTTTTGTCAAGGATAATGAAATCGACCGATGGTAGAATTGCTGAAAATGTTTTCTAAATATGCATATTTTACAATTTTAGATTTTATATAAGATTTTGAAGAAGACTAACGCATAATAGGTTGACTTTATCTAATTTGCAAGAAGACCCCAACATTCACCGTTAGAATCGTCATGGGCTTCGTTTTCGCTGTGGCAACTGCTGCTTTGAATTACATGCTGACTTTAATGCTTCCAGAAACATCGAGGTGCTTGGCAAGTCTGAGTACCTCATGCTCTTCGTCAACGAGCCAATCGTAACGTCAGGTGAAGCTTCTCCTACGTGAGTAGTGGATGACAGCTACAAGCTAACCCTTTCAAGAGGTAGTAGTTGACTACCAAAAAAACTTTGGAAGAGTTTATAACCTTCTTCCCCAATTTATAACATGTAATGAGTGACATTGAAGACCTAAGAGTCATCATTCCTGTTGCAGGAGAGGTTATCTTTTCCCAGTTTATCTTTCGTTTCTACTTCTTCTGGTGTCGTTGGTTTCCATTGATCATAAACTAAAATAAATAGTTAACTGTTATTTTTTTGATTAATTAAATATTAATGTAATTTGATTATACCTAATACGAAATATGATAATATTATATATATTAGAATGTAATACAAATAATTCCATTCACGTGAGATGTAATATATTAAAGTCTATTTAGAATAATGTAAAAGAAGAATACTTTAATCCAGCATCAGACAAATATGATGAAAAGGAATTTTATGATTCTTAGAGTCCTTCAATAGAGGGAAGGGTTCTAAGCTCTATGAGAGCAAAACCAGAACATAAGGGAAACCGTGCTAGACATTTTTGCTTAAAGGATATTGCTGATATTTGCAGAAGATATAATTATGCTCCTAAACATCAAAATATAGTGTCCTTAGTGTCCATAGCGTCCTCTCAACAAAAAATAGAAGAAAATAAAGCAGAAAAACAACGAAAGGACACAAAGGACAGTAAGGACACTAATATTGGAGATAAAGAAACAAATCAATCCATTAATAAGCAAGGATAGAAACACCATGCCTAAAACCTAAACATTTACCAACTTCAGACATGATATTTTAATCCTCATTACGAGCTTATAGGTGCTTTTTTAATCCTAGATGTTTGATTTTAAGTACCTTTTTATTTTAAGGTAGATATTTAGATACATTTTTACACTCGGACTCTTGCATGTCTCTCGCAGTAAGAACAGAAAGGCTGTATTGACGAAACTTAAGACTCCGAAGACTCCGACGATACTGGCCAGAGAACTGCATACGAGCATCGCGAACATCAGTCGAGCACTCTGAGAGCTAAAATCAAGGGGGTTGATCGAATGTGTCACCCCAAACGTTAGAGTGGGAAGAATATTTGCTGTAGCATAGCAAGGAAGAGCTGTCTCATCGAAGATCGGACAAATGAGTGAAATCTAATTATATAGTTGAATGATCCCAAATTAGTCTTTTATAGAATGTTAAAATATTATATGAACAAGTGCAAATAAAAACATAAATCAACAGGTAACCCGGTTATAAATGATGCTAAATTATGAAAGCCATAATAATTTATGTTTCTATTCATCATGGAAACACTGAAAAAGTGGCAAACGTAATGACGAATGTTCTAGGTGCGGACCTAAGAAAAGTCGGTGCATTCGACCCAAAAAACCTTGCAGAATACGATCTGGTTGGTTTTGGCTCAGGAATATTTTATGGTAAACACCATAAAAGCTTACTTGAAATGATAGCGAACATGCCTAATCTCAATAAGAAAGCGTTTATTTTTTCCACAAGCGGAGACCAAAATGAAAAACGAACTCCAAACTGTCATCAAGCCCTACGGGTTGCCCTGCAAAATAAAGGCTTAACAATAATCGATGAGTTTAACTGTCCAGGCTATGACACTTTCATCTTGGGAGGAATAAGCAAAGGTAGACCAAACGAAGAGGATTTAAATAAAGCCCAAGCGTTTGCAGAAAATTTAAAAAATAAACTTTAGCCGTTTAAAGACGGCTAATGCTAGATAAGAGCAATTAAGAATAGAGCACTGGAATCTTATTCATGTAACGCGATAAACTTCAATGCTTAACCAGCTTTCTTCTGATATTTCCGTAGTGCGTGTAGTAAATGGTCTATAAGACAGTTCAGTGAGATTTTAGAACATCCATTACCAAAGTACCTTCCTAAAGAGTGTTTAGATGTCCCTTTTTGCGATTTAGCTTTTCTAAACCTTCCAGAGAACGAAAGACCATCTAATAATAACGATTTCGATTTTACCAAGCACCCAAGATTTAACCTTAGAACTGGGTGCATTGACCCTCTATATGTGGAAGAACCCGATTTAGATGAAACCGAAGAGCTAGAAGGACCTCAACATTCTCAAATAGCTAAACCGAATAGTAAGAAGCTTTATCAAGACGGAATATCTCCTCAAAATGAAAGAGTGAAACTCTTTGAACAGTTAGGCTATAAGGTTATTGCTGGCTACGTTCACGACAAAAGCGATCTTTTAATATACGATATGAAGGATGAGTGATCCACCAGAAAAGCGAAATTGTCGTTCTTGTTTATCAAGTTGTAGAAGAGGGGAACAAACCTCCTCTTGGCAGTCCAAAACTCGAGATTTCTCCTTACTTTCGTATTCCACTTTTTCTTGTATGGTTCGTCCCCTCTCATAAAATCAATCTCTCTCAGATTGTTCTTAATGCAATGCTCAATTAGATACATCAAGTTGATATCTCCAATGCCGTATTTGGCATAGGAAGGGTCGAAGCCAGACAAGTAGCCGTAAAGCTTTTGTCCATATGTGAAGTCATAGCTACAGGCAACGGGCATGTCGTTCACCGTCGTGAAGCTAAGAGAAAGCCAACCTCTTTCAGCGAACAATTGGGCGACTTCTAGGTGGAAGTTTGCAAAATTTTTTTTGCTTGAGAAAGACCCTGATTGCTTCTTCGAACGCCACCTCTTTTCATGCAAATCAATAAAAGTCCTCATGGCTTCTCTTACATCTGTTATTTTATTGCAGATTCTGAAGCCTATATTGTTTTCCTCTCTCAGTCTCTTTTCACATCTGTGAAGTTCACCGCGAACTTTTCTATCTAGCTTAATTAAATAATCATTAAACTGGTTTGGCAGAGTCGAATAAGGGCAAACATGTTGCATTCTCGCTTTAAATAAGGGCTTTTTTAGCATTGTTAGAAACTCTGCTGTATTCGAGTCTTCAGGGATTTCGTGAAATTCGACAGAATCCCAGTTTGTTCTTTCGCCTGTATACTCAATCATCATTCTTACATGCTCTAGCTTCTTTTCTGTAAGCAGAAAAGTATGATAATCTGAATCAGGACTACCGATGAATTCAAGTTTGCGTAGTTTCAATCTACTTACATTGTACTCTGAAATCATTAGAGGTGCTGCAGCCAACAATCTTTCGCCATCGGCAACCGTGATGAGATGAAAGTCTCTTTCTTTCCCGAAAATTCTCCACCAACTGGACAACCATTCCCAAGTAAGAAACACGTTATTATCAATACTTCTGCACAATGCATCATCCCACGTTTTCCTAAGTTGGAGAAATTCCTCAAAGGTCACCTCAACTACTCTCAAAATTACCACTACTATTCGAAATTCGCGCGAGCTGCAGAATAGAATAGATAATCGGGTGCTCATTCTTTGCTAAACCGTCGGTCACGTCACCATAAGTTATTCCGCAGAGAGTGCTGACGTCCATTCCTCCCTGGAACATCGTCAGAATTAGGTCTCGTTCTCTGGGGCTTCTTGCATTATCTAGCAGAGCCTTAATGTCAAGTGTCGTAAGCTGAATTCGCCTGTTGAAAACTTTAGCCCTAAGAAGTCGCTGTCTTCCTTTCAGTTTCACCGTGATGTCAAAAGTTGCGTAGAAGCGTCTTATTGCGCCCAAGAATATGTCGGTACTTTTTGGGTGAAGACCCTTGTGGATAACCACGTATTCAGTGCCCGTGACGCCTTGGTGCACAGGAAACTCTTTCACTAGCCAGTTGTAGAATGCTAGGATACGCGTCTTCACTACATCTCTTCCTTCCCTCACGTCTTTCTTCATGTCCTCCACTGATTCGTCAATAAGCTGTGTTGCTCTCAAGCCTGATATACACTTCGGTAGGCACTCTGCGTGTTACTTTTCGCCGTGGTATTCATCCAACGTCGCAGAGAAGGTTTATTCCAGTCTATTTCGTTTCTATTCATGTTTCCACTTCTGTTTTTATCTTCGTACGACCATAAAAAAATAAAGTGTCTTTAAGTTATAAACCTTTCTCCTGAGTTAACCTTACTAGACTTGTAATTTAATTCAGCATCTTAGTTCTGTCTCAGGGCACAAGCCAATGGCATGACAGCATGTTCTGAGAAATGCCTATGTAAACGGTAGGTAGAGCCTGAGCGCACTTTAGAAAATTCGTATCGGAATCATAAAAAACACATTTTATCGCCTCATAAGGTTATCATGTATAATAGTAATGGTCGAAGTTAAGATTGTTGTTGTACTTGGAAAATGAACTTGAAAGGCCCTTCTAATTCAGGGTTAAAATATTTCTGAAGCACTTCCTTATTCTGAAGCAATTTCTCATTTAGTTCATCAAACGTTTCCTCAAATTTTTTCAATCTGGGGTAAATCTCAGGGTAACTTTTCAGATGTTCTTTTACAGCAGGATATAGTATTGAATGTTCCAAGAGTGCAGCAATTCTTTATGCACTTAACGAGGGCCTATTCAAGGAAGGTGTTATCTCTGAGTAGGACAATCTGAGACGGGCAGCCAAGAAATACGATTAATAATCTTGTAGCCGCGTTGCCAACTAAGCTGAGTTAGCGCGCGCGTAAACACTCACAAAGTAGACAAATCCAGAAGCACAAGAGTACTCCGCGAACTAATTTAGGAACAGCCACGCGCGCAGCGGGCCCGCCACCACTATGCTCAAATACTATAAAACTTAAAAACCGACAAGAAGTTAATACACCGTGTGAGTGTAGTCAAACTAAGAAAAATGATTTCTAATAGAATCGGCGTGAGAACACTTCTTAAGAGCAGATATGTTTATTCTCGGACAAGAGCAGGTGATAACGGCAAAGGTTTAAGCTGCTTCTTAGTGAATGGAAACGCAGCGGTAGAGGTTGACAAAAGCGCTCGGATAGTCAATAAAGGCATGTTTAGTCTAGGCATTTATGAGACCAGTTTTGTGTCCAACAGTCCCTGCACATTCGAGATGTGTGAGAACAGCAAAATGATAGTCAACGGGTCCGTTCGCGTTGGGTACGGCACTAAAATTCTCATCGCCGAAGGCGCAACCTTAGAATTTGGTGACCAAATACATGTTGGTTCGGATTCTAAGATTATGTGTGCGGACCACATTTCTGTCGGTGATAATTCACACATTTCATATGATGTTGAAATAAGAGACACTGATTTCCATAGAATCATTCGTGATGATTTCGCAGTTTCCAAGCCAGTCTTCATCGGTTGTCATGTCTGGATTGGTAGTAGAGCCGCAATTTTGAAAGGTGTCAGGATAGGCGACGGCGCTGTGGTGGCCACAGGGGCAATAGTCACTAAAGATGTGCCTAACGCATGTTTGGTCGCTGGCATCCCCGCAAGAATTATCAAAGAGAATGTAAGCTGGGCCGTCTGAATCTCGCGTGTTAAAGAAAAAGCCATTTTTTGGCTTAGCGCGCGCTATAGTAGAAAGCGCTATGGTAGAAAGGGACAAAAACGAGACATTTATGAGACACTCTTCGGTGCTCATATGAACTATTCCTGCACCCAAGGCTGGATCAGAGTGTACACTTTCCCAAGGCACAGCGACAACGGCAAGAAATAACCAAGAACTTTAAATTAAGTATATATTCTTGAGAGGGGTTTAGCGGGGTTAGGATTTAGACAGCTATCACACCATCAAAATCGAAGATCACAGCTTCTATCGTATTAAAATTGAAGCCTCTTTCGACTTACCTATATTGATAGGAAGATATAAAATAGAGAGTAGAAACATTTATAGGTTAAGTCGACGAAAACTTTCTGTATGAAAAGTATTGTGGACAAATCTACGATTGTTATCAATGTAACAGGGCAGTTTCTTTTCTTATATGGCTTATTAGGCTGGCTTTACGGGGTGGCGTTGCAGTTTCATGATTCCAAATGGTTGACCTACCCTTTGTCACATCTCACGCCTTGGCTGAGAGTGGACACTTTTACAATCGTATCATTCATAGTAAGTGCAGTAGGATTCTTCATTTGGAGATTAACTAAATTAATTGATTAATTGATAAAAAGCATTTTCAGATTCATTTTAGTGAAAAAATAGATAGTGTATTTTATGTCGGGCATTAAAATTTTGCCATTGATATTGAGAGTTGAACTAGTTAACCCTTCATTTGTTCTGATCCACTCTTCAAGATATTCCTTCAAGTAAGTGTACCCCTCTGCTGGCAGGAAAGTGAAATACTTGTGTCATACCTTACTCGACGAAGGTCTTACAACTATCATAGTTGGTGTCTTTTCGAACATAATTTGTAAAAATCGGATCCGACTAAGCAAAAAACCCTTTCCTAACAGTTATCAGTAAACCCTTCAATGACAATAGTAGACTAACACGAAAAACAGCTCATTAAACTGTTTAATGCACTATTGCTGATTTCCTGACAGGAAGCTGCTGCCAATGTCACAAACTACAGAAGGAAAAAAATTCGGAAATTATCTCTTTCCTCGGCTTAACATATTCCAAAATTGTTCACACAGCTTTTATATGAAATCATTTTTTTAACTAACCTTTACATATTTAGTAAACTTTATTAACCTATTTTAATCTCTTTCAGCTGATAGTATTTGGCTAACATAGTTGAGATGATGATATGATGGAAAAAAAGTTTTCAGGATATAAGTTAGGATATAAGAAAATAGCGTCTATTGTTTTAGTGTCCATTTTCGTTTTAACGATGTTTACTTCTTTTTCATCGTTTTTCGGAGAAAATGTAGCTCACGCCACAGGAAGTATTGTTATTGACAGTTCTACATATATTGACACTGTAAATATACAAAGTGAAGTAATTAACTTAACTACTACTGCAAACGATGCACTCATAATTCTGGATGTGGGTACTGTTTCCAAAACAGTCTCGTCTGTTTCAGATAATCAGAGTATTACTTTTACTTTAAGAGATTCAACTTCCACAGGTAATAGTATTCTTTACAGATATTACGCTGTTTGGTCATCTCATGGTACAATAGCTATTAACGTTACAACTAGCGCAAGCGATAACTATTTTGCAGTAATAGCTTATGATATTTTAAATGCTAATACAGCATCTCCTTTCGACGGCTCGACAGTTAAAACTAATGGAAATTCGTCTAATCCAGTTTACGCCTCTATAACAACAACAAATGCTAATGACATGCTTATCGCAGAGGCTGGTAGTGAATCTGGAGGGTTAAGTGCAGTATCACCTTTTACTTTAATATATCATACAAGTTCCTATGAATCTTTAACTTCGGAATATTATATTGTATCATCAACGGGAACTTATCAAGCGAATTTTACTACACCGCCAACCTATCCTTGGATTGAAATGTTAGACGCTGTACAGGCTACATCAACGACTACTTCGACGACTACTTCGACGACCACAATTTTACCTGTTGGAGGCGTCGTTATACAAGAAAGCTTGAACCTATACCTTCCGCTGCTTTGGATTCCTCTGCTGGCAGTCGTAGCGCTTTTGGCAGTCGCCCTATTACGTAAAAATAAAACCTCCCCAAAAGCTAAACAAAATTAAAGTTTACTGATTCCCCCTACTTTTATATCGTTAACTTAAATGGAGTAGTGTAAGTTAATCTTAGGGCGCAGGTTGCTTCCTTTGAACCTTTTGGGAAGTTTCCAAAAAATAAGATGTATAAGTTAATAGTTAACTGTTATTTTTTTGATTATTTATCTTAATCTTATGATAGTCTTATTTATTGCTTTATTAAATATCTTTCCTGCTCTTTTAATTTCTTCTAATTCACTTTTATTTTTACTTATTAACTCTTTTATGTCATATGTTATTTGTGTTCTTGCTCTTCTTTCAACTAACACACATATATGTTGTTGTTATTATAATATATTATAATTAATAACGGTTCTAGCTAATACTACTAACCTCTAGTAATTGCAATATTCCTGATATTCTCAACCCTCCCAGCACAATTATTAACTTTCTTCATATATTCTATATTTGAATTAAATATTTAGATTAATTGATTAAACTTGATAGAAACAAGCATAATCTAACAGATCAAGCAAAAACTAAACATATTATTACTCTGACACCATGCTTAAGCGATTACATAACCATCAATCAAACACCGACATCTACCTCCCAAATCGCACTTCCAACCTCAACCCAGCTTTGATCATTGGACCACACCTTCAGAACTAGCTGTAGAATAAAAAAATAGAGTGTGGCTAGTTAACCGCCTCCAAAATTATATCTTTCATTATAAATAAAATTTCTAAAATATCTTCTGTTTTTATTTAAATTTACTGCAGTGTAGAGTTATAATCTTAAATATCTGAGTTAATATTTTTATTAGGGTAAAGTCATGTCATCTAAAACTGTTTACGGAGTAATAGGTACTCTTGTTATAGCAGTTGTTGTTTTAACTAGTTTAGTTGGATATTTGTATGGTCAAAAATCTCAAACCGTAACAGAAACAAATTCACAAACTGTTACACAATCTATTACGCAGACTTCAACTAGTACTTTAACGCAAATTTCAACTGTTACTTTTACGCAGACTTCAACTAGTACCTTAACGAAGACTTCAACTAGTACTTTAACAAAGACTTCAACTAGTACTTTAACGCAGACTTTAACTAGTACTCCAACAATTTCACCTCTGAATACAACTTCCTTGATTACCTATTCAACCACTACCACGTATGGGAATAATATCGTAACTGCTTTTACGGTTTACCTTTTTAACGGTTCAACATCCGTGGATGCGGGATATTTTGATTATGCACCGTTCAAAGTCCCTTACAACGTAATGAATGTTACGGTAACAGGTAATTTAACGGCTTCGGGAGAGTTAGGAAACGACATCGAGGTATATATCATGAGCACCTCCCAGTTTGATAGCTGGTATAACGGTAACCAGATAAGTGCATACTATAATAGCGGTGTGGTTATTTCAGCAAACATCAGCGTTTCGATTCCAGCGGGCCAAAGCTACTATATGATCTTCGACAACAGTTTTTCCCTTACAGCTGGCAAAACGGTCAGCGGACAAATTACGTTGACTTATTCACTCTAGACATGCACAAGTGCAGTTTGTATCCCTTCATTTTTTTAGCAGTCTTAGAACCTTAAATTAGTTGACCTCTAGTCTTTTCTGTTTGAGTTCTTTAACTATCTTCTCTATTTCTGAAACCTTAGAAATCTCCTTTTCTAGCACTTCAACCCTATTTCTTTAGCTAATATTCTCTGTGGCTAGAGAATTAACTAGTGTTTGAAGCTCCTTGTTTTTTTCGCTTATTTCCTCTCTCAGCTTGTTAACATCTTCTCCAGAACCAAAGACCGTTAAAGTGTGTTCTCCTTGCTGATAGAACTTACCTAAATCTTCGAAAGAATATTTCCTATAAACCTCTGTTAAATACCCTTCATGCCCCATTAAAGTTTCTACAATGTCAACGGGGATAACGGCACCTAGCCTAGTTCTAAAGAACTTTCTTAAAACATGTGGATGAACAGTTATTCTATTCGTTGAACTATCTTTTTTTAAGAAACCTAATTTGTTTAGAACATTTTTCCAAATCGCATAAGCATTATTTTCTTATTACATGTATTATTTGTAATAAAGTGAGAATAGAGGGGGCTGAGGTGCAATAGTAGCAGGCATTCGGAGGATCGACGCAGTTCTAAATTAAATTCCAATAAATCCCTGCTTAACAGAACTGCCTTGCGGAGCCTGTTCATCAAGATGCTCACGTAGTTCTACTTCAATGAACACCCGACGACTGCTGGGTTGAGCGAGATATAGCGTCAAGCGAAATATTCATTAGAACCAGTTATTACTATTATTAAGCGAGTGAGCAGATGAAGGTATCTGCAAGAATAATCACTAATACCGAGGAGTTATCAGAAGATGAAAATGATTTGGACGTTTTTCTGAAAGAATACGGTGAAAATCCTTTCATGCAATTACCGTTCATAAGAAACGCAATGGATCGAAATGCCTCCATAACTCATATTCCCGCTATCGTAATCGTAAGAGTTGATGGGGAAATTGTCGGGTTAGCCCCACTGATTCTAAGGCGAAATCTTGGAATTCGCTACGCTAGATTTCTCACTGAATATTGGGCTTCCCCAAATTTTGTCATAAAGGAAAATTATGAATCGATGACTATGGAAACTGTACTTCACTTAGTTCTTAAGAGATTAAACTCCAAGTTAATAGTCTTAGACTTGAATAGCGACTCACCAAATCTCCGTGGTTTGAAGCGTATATGTGTGTCAAACAATATCCCCTTTTTTGAGCAATCACACCAGTTCATGGATCATGGGGTAATTTCAGTTAGTTGCTCTTGGGATGACTATAAAAAATTATGTGGCCGTCATTTTAGGAGAAAACTTAGACAAATCGAAAACAAAATGAATAAAGGAGGTAAATGGAAACTAACGGTAATTGAGAACAATAATGAATACAGTGAAGAGGCTATATATGACAAGATACTAGCTATTGAAAAGCTGAGTTGGAAAGAAAAAATTAGACAAGGGCAAACGGTTGATGATTCTATAATATGGTTCCTAAAGTCATCATCATCAACAAACAACAATACTATAATCATAAAGCGAAAAATTTGGTTCCTGGAACTCAATAACCAGCCTGTTGCCTACGCGATGATCTTACAGTATAAAGGAACCGCCTACATGGCAAAGACGTCTTTCGCTGAAGAATATAGGGAGTTAAGTTTGGGGAAGTTCGTAATGTATGCTGCAATTAAAGATTTGTTTGACAAGAAGGAGGTTCAAAAGATAGACTTTTTGACTTATCTTCCGATAGTAGAATTTTGGAGGGCTAATTGTTTGAAGAGAGTTAGAATCATATTAGGTAGTGGAATATTTGTAAAACAAGAATATGCCAAATCAATTTTTAGAACAGCAGTCGCACGTTTAAATCACGATAACAGACGTGAATATTATATGCCCACAGCTCGAACACAACTCAATGAGGACAAGAGAAAAAGCATTTTTCACCTACCTTAATGCTGGCGTAGTGTAGAATTTACGATAAAAGAATACAATGGAAAATCATAGTGAAGCTGTTTGACTAAATGTTCAAGCAGGTATCTAAGTATTGAGAAAATAAGTATTACAAAAAACATTAAGCTGCAACCAAATTCAATATTCAACAAAATAAAAATAAACCAACCGGGCCTGTCCTAATAGACCATTTATGACTTCAAATTAAAATGTTATTCAATGAATCTTAATAACAGCCTTAGCAGGATTTTAACTCTTTATTTTCCATTCCAAAAATCAATAATCTCGCCTATGATCTATAAGGCGAAAGGACTCGAGATGGGGATTTCAAAATGTTTGAAACTTTAGGATCAAAATTAAACATCGAACTCCTTGAGGAACTATTCTGCATGTACAACGCGACTTCTGCAAAAAAGGTGATCCTTAAGGAAAAGGTATATTCAAGCCTAGAGTAACTTAACGGATTAAAGAAAAAAGGATATGTTGTCGAACTAAGCGATGGTAAAATCTTCTTGACGGAGCAAGGTATTGTGGCGCTGTTAGTCTTCTTTAGCTGAACAGACCTTTTTTTGTGTGTGTATGTTTTTGCTGGCGAGTTAGGATAACTATGGGCCGATATTGTTAGATGTCGGGGGATTTACATATCTAACGTTGGTTTTGGCTAAGGTATATACATTGATAAAATAATATAATTCATTTTATATATATTAAATAGAATTTTTAATATGATGATATAATGAAAAAGTTAGGATACAAAAAAATCATATCTATTGTTTTAGTGTTTCTTTTCTTTTTTTCTATACTTTTTTCTATTTGTTCTTTTCCCCCCATTCCTTCTCCAGCTCAGGCTTTCGTTGGCGATATTGCCTTCGACAAGCATAATCAAGTAGATACGGTTAATGTTCAATGGAAAGCTATTTCCATAACCACAACTGGAAATAATTCTCTCATCATCGTTGATATAGTTTCAGGGGGCAAAACAGTCGTATCTGTTACAAGTAGTCCAACTCTCAGTTTTGCTTTGAGAGCATCTATTAACAATGGGTATTATACTCTTTATAGATATTATGCGATATGGACTTCTTCGGGTACTAATGATATTAACGTGACAACCAGTTTAGACTATAACTATTTTGGATTCACAGTTTATGATATTTTAAACGCAAATACAACGTCTCCTTTTGACGGTTCACCATCTATAACTTCTGGAACTTCATCTAACCCAGTTTACGCCTCTATAACCACTACAAATGCCAATGATATTCTAATTGCTTTAGCTAACAGTCAAAGTAATTCATTACCAGCAGTTTCTCCTTTTACATCCATAGCACAACTTTCATCTTATGATTATTTAACTTCAGAATATTATAAAGTTTCGTCTACTGAAACATACCAAGCGAATTTTACTTCAGTTTCCTCCAATTGGGCAGAAATGTTGGATGCCGTAAAACAAAATGGTACGGCAACTGTAACTCCATATTTGATTGTACCCGCTGATTTCGCTAACCTGCAAACCGCTATCAATTCTCTATCTACATCTGGGGGAACCATTCTCGTTAAAGGAACGTATATGGTGAATCCAATCGATTCTGATATAGTTGTCAAATCAAACGTGACTATTGAAGGGCAAGGAATGAATCAGACTATAATTAGATGGAATGCAGGCAGTAATAAGGGATTTTTTGCCAGCAGTGGTAACGTATCTAACTTTGTTCTTCAAGATTTAACTGTTGATAGGGGTGACGGATTTGATTTAGGAGGAATGAATCACAATATTACAATCCAAAGATGTAAATTCAATGAGACAGTAGGAGTTACTTACAGGTCTACGAATGTTGGTCTGATTAAAAATAATATTATATTAAACAGCGTTACATCTATCTGTATAAGTCCACCTCCTTATTTATGCTATGATATTACTATATCAGGAAATACAATAATCAATGCTACTGGTGACACAATACTTTTGGGTTCCTGTACAGTAACCAACTCCATCATAGAAAATAATACAGTATTAGGTGCTGGAGATACTGCAATAGATGTTACTGCTGGTAGTTCATATTCGCCTGATTATAACGTTTCTGTCATAAACAACAATTTTTTAGGGGGCATGAGAATCAGTCATGCTGATTTAATCAATGTCACCGGCAACTCTATTGATGGAAGGATAAGTGCGGATGCAGGGCAAGGTTATGTCAATAACTTAGTTATTTGTTCCAATAACTTCACGGATTCAGATATTGATGTAGCACTCCAAGATGTAACAAACGGCACCATAGAAAACAACATCTTTAACGGTTTCAGCGAGTATGGTGTAACAGGTGGCGCTTGGAACATTTGTATAATACATAACAACATCTTTTACACTTTAGAACCTACTGCAATTTATGGGATAGATATTTCGACTTCGGCACATATAACTGATAACGGATTAAACATTAACAATACGTTATTAGGAAATAACGCAATATCAATATCATATTACGATACACCCAACGGAACCATAATGTCTGGTAATTATGCCTATTATCCATCTGGAAGTGTTATTTCAAACAATATTTCAGTAGATGCTTCAGGTATGTATGACGTTAATGATTTAAATCTTACACCAACGGTTTCCATTACAACCACGGCGAACTATGAACTGCTGATTTTAGATACACAGTGCTTGACGAACCATATAAAATCTGTCACATCAAGTCCTTCTCTAACTTGGGTAAAGAGAGCTTCAGCAGATAGTTATGATTATTTTGGCACTGACAATTGCACAAGATTCTACGCTCAATGGAGTTCACATGGTTCTATAACGGTGACAGTGAATCTAAATGGCACTGGTGTTGCTGATGAAGCGGTCTTTTATGCGATAATGAACTACGATAATACCACAGGCATATTTGACGGCTCAAGCGTCATCGGATCTGGTACAGCAAATGCGTCACTTACAACTTCAAACGCTAACGATATGCTCATAACTATGGGGGGAATGGATAGGCATAATCTTGAATATCTAAGTTCTCCATGGTTTTTGATTTATAATACATGGCGTTCTGGAGAGATGGGTTCATACTATCAAACGGTTTCTTCAACACGAAATTACAACGCTACATGGACTACATGGGTTAATGGTATTATAATGGATGCTATCCAACAAAGTCCGTTAACTACAACAACTATTATAACCTTGCCTATTACAACTACAACCTTTACAACTACTTCGACAAGAACTTCAACTTCAACTTCAACGACATCTATTTCAACATCAACTAAAACTTCATCAATTAAAACTTCAACTCCAACAACCATTTTGACAGGGGTCCTCCTGTCTTCACCGACTATCTTTGCATATGGGATAGGAACGGCGATAAGTGTTACCTCGCTCATATTGCTTACGACGGGCAAGAAGGAAAAGAAATGACGTAGGCTATAAAGCACATCTTTAACCGCCCGGAAACAATCGCAAATGATTTCTTTTTAAATATTTCAAAGATCTAAGCTATTGTCAAAGTTATTATGTTCGAAGAAATCTCACTGCATCTATTTTGATTTTGAAAGACAAGGTAAACAACCAGTCAGAGGTTTAAAGTTCTATAAATATGAAGATAGGACATAATCAGATGAGGTTTTCCTCTGTTTGAATTCTTAGTTCAAATTAATAAACCTAAAAGTAGTAAAGCCTCAAGTTGATGTAAACATCGACAAAAAGATGTTTTAGCCCTGAGGGAAGCTTAAAAGAAGAGTCTCAGATACAGACCGAGGCACAAAATCAGACTTTTACAGAAACGCAGACAACTACTGAGACTCAGATTCAAAATCAAACTGTGATTCAAATTAAAGGGGGCGGTTGGAAAATATTTATATGTAGTACGCAGTAAAAGTACTACAGTGGAATAAGTTGGAAAACGAAGTAGTAGTAACTAGAAAAGGCCAGACAACAATCCCAGCTAAGCTCCGTCGCAAGTATAAGATCGAGGAGGGGACAAGGCTAGAGTTCGTCGACACAAAAGAAGGCATACTCATAAGGCCTAAGAAATCGACTGTCGATCTTGCTGGCTCAGGCTCTTCATACGCAACCCCTCAGGAGATGAAGAGGCTCTTGGACAGGCTTAGGGATGAAGATGTCTAAGATCGTTTATGATACAAGGTTCTTCTTTGAGCATTACTACTCCAAAGACGAAAAGATTCTTCAGAGAACCAAGGATGAAATAAGAAAGAACAGGGAAAGGTATATTTCATCCATCGTAGTGCACGAAGTCTATAGGCTTACTCTCGTCAAGGAAGGACGCGAAACCGCTGCCTTGAGGGCGCAACTTTTGGAAAAGGACTTCAAGATAGTCGATGTCGACAAAGCCATTGCTAAGAGTTCAGCTGAGCTAAGGCAGAAATATGGGATCTCAATGGCGGATAGCATGATCGCGGCTACAGCTCAGCTTCTAGATGCCGCATGTCTGTCGGATGACCCTCATCTTGGATTGGTGAAGGAAATAAAGGTGAGATGGATCTAGTATAGTTCGACTCGCGTTGGTTAACTAAGGAGTATCCAGTAGCTGAACACCTCACGCGTTGTCTTTGGTGCTTATATGAACCATTCCTGCACTAAAGGCTGGATCCACACTGAAATGTTTTCCTGGCCCTATTTGTAAAGCATCGGCTTCGTAAATGTGATGTTTCTCTACAAGGCGGCAAACATTCAGTAAGTAGCCTTGATCTGATAAGAAAACCGTTTCTACAGAAAAATGACAAATCATTTAAGCATTGCAATAGAAAAAGAAAGTGTTTAAGAAGTTTGTAATATCCGCTTAGAAAAGTAGGTTCACATATAAGCCTATAAAAATAAGTCCTGAGACGGAAATAAAACTTTAAAGGATTAGCAATAATATATTTAAAAACCATAAATGACGTAAACGAGGAAATTGTCCGACAATATCTCGAGCAAGATCACATGATTTCAGACAAAAAAAGCCTTTAACATAGGACAGGATAACTTGGTGGATAACATTTTTTATGAAAAGTGCGCTGTTCAAAAATTAGAACAGCAGATCTTCCCCTAATTCTAAGAATAGCACTATATCTATACTCCACCTTGCCTAAGGCCATGCAGAAGATAAAGACAAGG
>JBEKIG010000002.1:0-196384 GCA_050011875.1 Nitrososphaeria archaeon | reverse complement strand
CATTCCAGCGTTTTCAGCCAGAGTCAAAGGTATGACTTCCATGGCCTCTGCAAACTTTTGAACTGCAAGCTGCACCCTTCCTGAGAGAGTTTGAGCAAATTCAAACAGTTTTGAAGCGACCTCAGCTTCAGGAGCGCCAGCACCTAAAACGATTGAAGGCTCCATCATAACATCTTTAACAACACTCAGCGCGTCGTGTATAGACCTTTCAGATTCTTCCACCACCCTCTGTGTTCCCCCCCTGATGAACAACGTCACAGATTTGGGATTCTTGCATCCTTCAATAAAGAGCCATTTTGACGACTCGATCTTCCTCTCTTCGACATGCTTCGCATAGCCAAGGTGGTCAGGGTTCAAATCTTCTATGGTTTGGATAACTTTACCGTCGGTGGCTCTTGCAAGCATTCTCATCTCAGTCTCACTTGCCCTTCTGACAGAGAGTATTCCCGCCTTAGCCAGATAATGCATAGCAATATCGTCTAAGCCCTTCTGACAGATTAGAACGTTTGCGCCTGACTTAACAACTTTGTCAACCATACCCTTGAGCATTTCGTTTTCCTCGTCAAGGAACATCTTAATCTGCTCAGGATTATTAATATTAATCTTAGCATCGTATTTTGTCTTCTCTATTTCCAACGGCAAATTAAGTAACGCGATCTTAGCTTCAGATACACTTTTAGGCATGCCGCTGTGAACAACCTCCTTATCCAAGGCTACCCCATTAATCAGTTGACTGTCCCTTGTAGAGCCTCCTGCCTTCTTCTCAACCTTCACATTATCTATGTCCACCCTGATCTTGCCATCGTAATCTTCGGCAACTGAAAGCAAACCATCGACGACAAGCGAAGCCATAAACTCCCCCTCTGAGGAAACCATCTTCGTATCCATGCTTGTTTTAGCTACCTTAACAAGCCAATCCCTATCCCTTGGACCCACCTTAATAGCCACCGTCTTAAGGATGGCTCTAGCCTTTTCTAATGCCTTCATATACCCGTCAACGATGACCATAGGGTGAACATCCTTATCCATCAGCTCTTCAGCTCTCTCAAGAAGCGCGCCAGCTAAAACTACTGCGGAAGTTGTTCCGTCACCTACTTCGTTGTCAGTTGCCTTAGAAATCTCGACCATCGCCTTCGCAGCAGGATGCTGTACGTCGAGATTTTTGAGGATGGTTGCTCCATCATTTGTTATAGTAACATCGCCCAAGCCACCCACTAGCATTTTATCCATTCCACGTGGGCCTAGGGATGACTTAACTAGCTCAGCCACTATCTTCGCGGCCATTATATTGTTTTTTTGCGCGTCCCTCCCCTTTGTTTTGGACGCGCCCTCCTTTAAGATCAAAACGGGTTGACCTGAGGAAGTCACACCCGACATTGCTGTTGTTGACATTACAAAACACCTAAAATATACTGCCTGCTTTTTTAGAGTTTATAAATCTTTATTATTCCGTTCCATAAAGTTCGGAAGAACAGAATTATGCATTTAACTTGAGTCAACAGGAAAAAGTCGGTATAAGTGTTTTGTCAAAAATCGATTTGAATTCCATAATAGTTGATATTGAACTATCTACTGTTCTATCAATCCCTTCATCTGTTATACCCTTTATTCTTGATATTATGTCTGCAAGTTCGGTATAATTTTTAATTCCGCTATCAAAAAAAGTTCGCGCAGCTTGCTTACATATATTATCTGTCAATGTTTCTAAGGTCCATTTTTGCCCTTTGTATCCATTTAATGTATTACCCTGGCCGAAAGCATAAAGAACCAAACTATTACTTTGCTTTCAACAAGAAAATAGCGTTGATTAAATTTATACCTTGTCTTTATTATTGCCCAACCGCTAAGAGATAGTTCGTTGTCTGACTACATACAGCTCTCCGTGAAAAAAAGGTGAAGGCCTAGATCAGCCTATTATTTGAGTTATCTCCTTTACTATTGTACCTTCAACATGACGTGTCCACAGCATTTCTGGAACGTCTACAGCTAGAAACAGCCAAGTTAGAAGTATTGTCTCAACCGCTGCTACAGCGATGTTCTGGATCCATTTCCCAATTCCAACATGTACTGCGAAGTCGTTCGGCTGCCCAGTTATGAGTATGGTGAACGCTCTGTCTGCGCTTATTATATCCCTCAGGATTCCCGCTTTTTGGGCCTGAATTACCAAACCAAGTGGGGCACTTGTTGACTGCGTCTTATATCCTTCTGTTTTTAGTTGCTGTTCAATCTGCTGAGATAGCTGATTTAGGTCTTTATTTTTGTCTTTAAAACGCATCACTTTTTCTGATACCATGTACAACACCTACGCCTTAGTTGAATCTTCATCATACTTAAATTTTTTTTCTTCATCATACTTTTTATGATATTGTCCATTTGCCTAAACTTTGAGTAATAATATTAACTTTTTAATAGGCAACTTATAACAAGCAATTACAGTGGAAAATTGGAAGGGCGTAATTTACAAGATAGGATAAGGGAGCTTCAGAGGCAGAGAAATGCGGTTATAGTGGCCCACAACTATCAACGAGATGAAGTGCAAGATATAGCTAACTATGTAGGGGATTCTTTAGGGCTTAGTCAGGAAGCAGCTAAAAGCGATGAAGATGTTATAGTTTTCTGTGGAGTACATTTTATGGCCGAAACCGCTTCTATACTTTCTCCCAATAAAACGGTGTTGATGCCTGACAACAATGCGGGATGCCCTATGGCTAACATGATCTCGGCTGAAAGCCTACGCACGCTTAAAAAGAAATATCCTAAAGCGCCTGTAGTATGCTACGTTAACACAACGGCAGAGGTCAAGGCAGAAAGCGACGTATGCTGCACTTCATCCAACGCAGTTAAGGTTGTGCAGTCAGTCGACGGGTCCGAGGTCATATTTGTCCCAGATAAATATTTAGCACAATATGTTTCCACGAAGACCGATAAGAAGATCATTCCATGGTACGGTTATTGTCCGACGCACGCCAAGATCCTTCCAGAACATATCGAAAGGCAGAAGAAGCTTCACCCGGAAGCCGAAGTATACGTCCACCCGGAATGTTCGCCTGGGGTGATCGCTTTAGCCGACAGGGTGCTGTCAACCGGGGGAATGTGCAGGTACGCTAAGGAATCGAAAGCGAGTGAAATAATCGTTGGCACGGAGGTCGGCATACTATATAGATTGCGTAAGGAAAATCCCGATAAGTCCTTTTACCCCGCTTCAGAGAATGCGGTTTGCCCTAACATGAAACTTACGACCTTAGAAAAAATCCTTTGGTCGCTGGAGGAGATGAAATACGAGATTAGGGTTCCTCAAGACATCCGCCTTAAGGCCAAAAAGGCGGTGGATAAAATGTTGACGTTATAAAATCAAGATTGATGAAAGTAAAGTTTAATGTAACTTTTTTTTCGATCATTCCAGTTTTACATCTGGAGTTTTTTTGTCTTTAACATGTTTTTTGTTGCTTAATTCTACGGTATTCTCCTGTGAAGGCAGCTTTTCTATAATCACATTTGGCAGGACAGTATTGGCAATCGAAAAAGTGTTCCTCTACGGAGGCGTAAACGCCTGATGAGGATTTCCTAGGTATCATCAACAAACTCGGCAAAAGGCGTACCCTAATATTATTGACAGGATCAAGTATTTGGAAAAGAACTTTTTGCTGTTCGATGTTAAAGATTTTACCAGTTCCACCTCCTGGTTCGAACCTGGAAATCCTCGCACCCAACTGTTGTGAGATTTGTGCTTCCACATTAGTACGAGCTTTTCTTAGGGCAAAATCTCCTATCCTCTCTAGGAAAAAGGATTTTAGAAGACTGACTTTACCGTACTGTGAAGCCTGTTCCTCTAGCTTTGGTCCTATTGTGATTACCAGAGGAGCAATCGTTTGATGGACTGTAAGTCTGTCCGCGAGAACAATGCTCACTAGTTTAAATCCACCTTCAAGGTCGACTTCATCATCACCTATAGCTTCCACCTTCATTAACGAATAGACCGCCTTGGGTTCAACTAGTTGGCGTCCCTTTTCTATAAGGTCTTCTACTTCTTTTTCTTGAACCTTTCTAAGCTTCTGGGTGCTAAGGAACTCTTTAGAATCTAAATTTAGGGGAATATTATCGATGACTATTAGATTACTTGCTGCCATCGCACGACGGATAAAGGAACCAATCATATATGGGTTCATTCCCAATCAAAGGATAAATAATTTACAGAGGGCTTTATTATTGTATTATAGGATTCAGAAGATGTTTTTAGAACTATATGAAATATATTATCAAGAAGGATTAGAAGTTCTATCCTAAAAGACAAAATAATGAAAATTTGTGTAATTTGACTAAAGTAGTCTGGAAATAAATGTGAATGCAATTAATGGGTTTACAAGTTTATTAAACAATCATTACAAGTGTATTAAGAATCCGATTGATATGAAGGCTGCAAGGTTGGTTAGATTTGGGAAGCCCTTAGAATTAGTGGAAGTTGATATTCCCAAGATTGGAAATCACGATGCTTTGATAAAGATTAAGGCCTGTGGGGTCTGTCATACTGATCTACATTTTCAGGATGGAACTATGAAGCCAGGATATTTTCCGATTACGCTGGGCCACGAAATGGCAGGTCAAGTCATTGATGTAGGCGGGGAGGTTGACTGGCTTAAGAAGGGCACAAAAGTTATTGTCGACTACCAATATGTATGTGGAAGGTGCCATAACTGTCGTATTGGACTTGAAGAACAATGTACAGCCTCTACTATGGGTGGCTTCGATGTTGAAGGAGGCTATGCGGAATACGCTAAGATGCCAGCTAGGAACTTGATAGAACTCCCGAGGAGTATCTCTTATGAAGAAGGTGCTACTCTGACCTGTGGAGGCGGTACTGTCTACCATGCGATAAAGAGCGCAGGAGTCAACTATGAAGATACAATTGTAGTTTACGGGTTTGGTGGTTTAGGTATTTTAGCATTACAAGTCGCTAAGCTTACAGGGGCTCGAATTCTTGTAGTAGACATCTCTGAAGAAAAACTTGCGTTAGCCAAGAAACTAGGTGCTCATGGCGTAATCAATGGGTTGAAACAAGATGTAGTGAAAGAAACTAAGGCGATGACCGATCGTAAAGGCGCAAGCAAGGTCCTTGAATTCGTGGCTTCACAGAAAACCCTTGAAAATTCTTTACGGATGTTAAATACAGGTGGACGACTCATCGTCCTTGGTGTTCTCTCAAAATCTTTCCAGACAAATTTCAATCATCTGATGACGAACAAGATTCAGGTCGAGTTTCAAGGCGGTTACAGGCGCTGGGAGTTAGAAGAACTAGTGCAACTAGTCAAAGCTGGTATAGTCAAACCAATTGTATCAAAATGTTATCAACTCAAGGATGTAAACAAAGCCTTGGACGAATTAAGACAAGGTAAGATCGTAGGAAGAGCAGTAATAATTCCTTAATTTTATTTCCAAGACCTTAGCCTTGCGTAATATTCTATCTGATTATCAGGTAGTTAATATTCAGATGTAGGAAAGGGGTTATAGACGTACATACTGGCCATTATGCATGTTACTAAAACCCTTAATATAATAAGAAAAGGTGAAGAATTTTTTTCCTTCTATTTTGGTATGATCGGCAGTAGTATGTGTGAAGGATGGTTCGTGTCATGATAAATCGTGTTCTTAGCTAGTTGTGTGTATGTGCTGCGGCCGATGGGCTCTCCGGTGTTAGGATTCAAATCGAATCTTGGATAATTGCTGCTTGAAATGTCAAATCTTATCATATGCCCGGCTGCGAATAAGTTGCTGGTTGGATATAGCTTGAATTGTAACTTGTAGATCTTACCTGATTGGAGTAACTCCTGTTTCTCCCATGACTTGTAAAATCTCGCTCTCATTATGCTATCCGATATGTTCATCGCGTATCCGGACGGGTAATCTTCGTTTTGAGGGTGCACATCGATCAGTTTCGCGGTGAAGTCTGTGTCGGGAGCTGAAGAGGATACCCAAAACGTAACCGATATGGGTCCTGTAACTTCTAAGTCCTTCTCAAGAGGGTGTGTAGAAAATGAAAGGACATCTTGTCGTGAAGCTAGTGGAAGATAGGGTTTGGTACAACCGAATATATCAGGTCCTTCTATCTGGTTTAGTGCACCTGCCCGTACTATAGGAATCGTTCTCTCTAGAATATCTATTGACCTTTCTGTCCGTTCAAAATAAATGAGAAAAGAAATGTTCGCTCCTATTGTGGGTACTGGATTGTTAGGATCATAGATAAAAGTCGTTCCTGTGGTATCATTTTCTGTCGGAGGAGAAGTAGACAATTTCATACCTTTGTGAAGATAGTATTCAGTATATCTGGTTCGTTTTATTGGCCACTCATTCTCAAATCTCCATTTACCTCCGTGATCTAATCTGCCATTTTTGTTCCTTATGCCTCTGCCTCCACCCATAACAAAGATCTTTACAGGAGGCTCATTATCCAAACCGTTGTCCAAGCCTTTTAGATATTTATCGAAGAAGCGTAGCCTGAAATCAAGCCAGTCGATGATGGTGTCTTTTCCGAAGTCTACGTCGCCGGCGTAGCTTAACTCTTTGTTTGTTGGTCCGTGTGTCCAAGGTCCCATCAGCATCCTTATAGGCCCCTTTTTCTTGTCTGAAAGATCGGTAAACATTTCTGTTGTTGATCTGGTGTAGGAATCGTACCATCCCCCTGTACAATATATAGGAACATCGGAGTGTTCATCTACATACTCTTGGAAGGCGAACCCCTTCTGTTTCCAATATTCGTCGTATTCACCATGGGTAAATATGTCAAAAAACCACTTTTCATATGCAGGGACAATGGCAAGAGGGTTATAACCCTCTTTGATGGGCATTCTTTTCAGCCACTCTCGAAGGTCTGTATTGCTGAGCTCGTCATATGCAACAGTATCAACCTGAGCCTCCTTGCTGGAGGCCGCTCCGAAGAACGCCCAACCCATGAACCGCATCTCAAAGCAACCGTTGTGCCTAAAGGAACTCATATATGCGTTCCATGCGCCTTCATCTGGCATCATCGCGCAAAGATGTGGGGGGTTATAAACAGCCATAGCCGATTGTACCCAAGACAAGTATGAGGTTCCTGTTGTACCAACCTTTCCGTTTGACCAGGGTTGTTTTGCTATCCACTCCACTGTATCATATCCGTCTGGGCCTTCGTCCTTGAAAATGTAGAATTTTCCCTCTGATTTATGTCGGCCACGGACATCTTGGACTATGTAAACGTATCCCCTTTTAGCAAAGAATTCGCCCTCCCCAGGAAGCCCTGGATCTGCTTGGGTTCGGAATTCCTTATTGTATGGGGTTCTAACCAAAATCGTAGGAAATCTTCCATCAGCGAGACTTCCATTGATTGCTGGTCTATAAATATCCGTAGCCAATTTTATACGATCTCTCATAAGAATCATCACATCTTTTTCTACAAATACACCATATTCAAATTTAGAACTTGACTGTCCTTCCATATGGGATCCTTGGTTCTGTATGTTAAAAAGAATTTGTTTTAATCAAATATTTGATTATTACTAATGCGCACTTACATGTATAAATGAAAGTTAGCGATTAGACTAGTGTCTTATGAGTGCTTTTGTCAAATATATGAATTCTCCCCTTGTCAAGAGAAGCCCACATCATATCTCCAATTTTGGCTTTGAACCTTCCTGCCATAGAAGCCTTAAAGACTAAGCCACATGCGACATAACATATGTCTATAACAGTCTCTGCCCCTAGAGGCTCTACTGCGTATATTTCTATTTCAAAGTCTTCATCTGAAGCCTTCTCTTGGGAGACCTTTATATCCTGTGGCCTAGAACCTATTATTAGCTCTTGTCCTTTAGTCTGCTCTTCAATGATTTTTGCTGTTTCAGCGTCTATCTTGAGTTTTACGGTAGGTAACTGGAGGTAGCTTTCTTCGCCTTTCTTTTGATATGTGCAGTCGATAAAGTTCATTGGAGGTGTTCCTAAAAAGCCTGCTACGAACTGATCTACAGGATGATCGAAGATCGTAAGGGGATCGGAAACCTGCACTAACTTGCCACCCTCCATAACAGCTATTCTGTCAGCCATGCTCATTGCTTCGACCTGGTCATGTGTCACAAATATCATCGTGGTCTTGAGTTCTTTCTGAAGCCTGATCAATTCAGCTCTCATGTACACCCTGAGCTTTGCATCGATGTTTGAGAGAGGCTCATCCAAGAGGAAGACTTTAGGATGTCTTACAACGGCTCTGGCTAATGCAACCCTTTGCCTTTCTCCACCACTCAATTCATAGGGTTTCTTTGGTAGAAGGTTCTTTATACGGAGCATCTCAGCAGCCATATTTACTTGAGTTGTGATATCATTTCGGGACATCTTTCTAAGTACAAGAGGGAAAGCTATATTGTCAAAGACTTTCATAGTGGGATATAGTGCGTAGCTCTGGAAGACCATAGCTACGTCTCTCTTTTCAGCTGGAATGTCATTCATCAGATTTTCATCAAAGTAGATGTTCCCAGATGTCACAGGCTCAAGTCCAGCGATCATATTCAAGGTGGTGGTTTTACCACATCCTGATGGGCCAAGAAGGACCAAGAACTCTTTATCCTGAATTTCAAGGTTCACCTGATCTACGACAAGTTGATTACCAAACTTCTTGGTAAGATTTTCGAGTACTACCTTAACCAATTCCTTTCACCACCAAATTTTATAATTCTTCTTATAAACTTTTTCAACCTTATTCAAGCCCTCCTTATCCTCCCGTAGCCATCACAGGATCTACAATCTTCAATCTGGTTATGTATCTCCCAAAAAGTAGTGCGATGATTATGACTGGAATTAGACTGATTATAGTTGCAGCAGCTAGACCTGTATTATCAATGATTTGAAAGAGCATTGCTGGAAAAACTGGTGGAAGGGTCTGGGCTGGGGTCCCTGCGTTCATTATCCAAGCGTACAGAAATTCATTCCAAGATATTAGGAAGGTCAGTACACCAACTGTGCCTATGCCAGCAGCAGCCATGGGTATAACAACCCTTCTTAGTGCACTTAAACGGCTGGCGCCGTCTACCCTTGCAGCTCTTTCTACTTCAATTGGCAGCGTCGCAAAATAACCCATCAAAATCCAAGTCATGAGAGGTATGGTGATGCTTGTGTATATGATAATGAGCCCCTGTAATGTTCCCAATAGAGCGAGTGACTGGAATAATATATAGAACGGCAGCACTATACAAATTGCAGGCAGCGATCTTGACATAAGCAAGGTAAACAATAGCCCGTTTTTGCCTCTAAACTTGTATCTTCCAAAAGCGTACCCGGTTGGAACGGCAATTGCCAAGGTTATAGCGGTTATACAGGTAGCTACTATTGCACTGTTGATTAGGCCTAATCTAATCGCTGGTGCATAGCCACTTGCCGCAAATGATACTATCTGGTTTCCTACAGCCGCTGTGGCGTTAAATCCAAGCATCCTCAGGTAATTCGCTAAAGTGGGCTGGTGAGGCCAAAAGTGCACTGGAACCGTTGCTACCTCTTGTTCCGTCATAAGCGACAAATTCACGAACCAATATATTGGAATAATGCTCCAAATGCCGACGATTATGGCCAAAATATATATTATGACCCGCCTTATCTTAACCATATTCATCCTCTCTTTCTGAATAATAATTGGAAGTAAGACGTTCCAAGTATGAACATGATTACCAAAAGTATATATGAGTACGCAGCACCCATTCCTACTTCCATGTCTCTGAAGGTCAACTCATAGATGTGCCATGTAAGAGATGATGTAGCGATTCCTGGTCCACCGCCAGTAAGAAGAATTACGGAATCTGTTACTATAGCAGCTGACATTGAAGCCAAAAGTAAGCTTATAATAATAGCATATCTAATATGAGGGTAAGTAATTTTTTGGAATCTCTTGATAGCACCAGCCCCATCTACCCTTGCTGCTCGATATAAATCCTCAGGTACTGTTTGAAGACCGGCTAGAATGAAGAATACTATCAACGGTGTGTAGTGCCATGCATACGCAATGGAAAGAAATTCTGGTGCCCATTGCGGAGTCAAAATTACAAAGTTCTCTTTAACGATTCCGGTAGCTAAAAGAAAGCTATTGAAGAATCCTAAATTCTCACTGTATAGATACCTCCAAATAACCGCAGTGCAATATTCAGATACAGCCCAAGGCAGTAGGACGAGCATCCTGAGCAGTGTTCTACCTTTAAACGTCTCATTTAGTAAAAGGGCAATGCCAAGGCCTCCAAGTATGACCAGAACAGTTATGTCAAACGTCATGCGCAGTGTGGTAACTAAGTAGCCGAGGAAACCGGGGTCAAGGATTACGGCTATATAGTTACTTGGGCCAACAAATGTGATAGAACGGTGAACGTACATAATGTTGTTAAGGCTTAACCAAAAGGAATAAGAAAGGGGATAAGCAACTAAAACGAGTTCAAAAACTATTATTGGAATAACTAACATTAAAGCAAACTTTTCGTCAGTTAAAAAAGAAGATGAAGAGGATTTCTTCTTTTGAGTCGACAATCCTCTCACGTATCTCTGTCGTATTAGTAATTTCCGCCGTATTTCTTCTTTAGGTTTTGAGCGTCGGTTCTCATCGCATTTATAGCATCAGTGACGGTCATTGTCCCTTGAACACATTGTTGAAGTATAGTTTGCTGGTCGGTTACCCATTCACTATTCCAACTGTACTTTAGATATTCTGGCATCCAAGCAGTCGCCAACAGTTGACCCATTGACGTTGCATCTTGTGGCCTGTAGACATGAGCAGTCACAAAGGATATTACGTCTGGGTCACTCATTACCTTCGGGTATGGTGAACCAACTCCTGTACTTGTCATAAAGTTCTTAGGTCTGTAGAAAGTGCCGGTTGTACTATCTTTGTAGGTATAGAACTCTGCAAATCTTTTTTTCCTTGCAAGCCTTTGATCTGATTCTTTAATGTTGGAAATGAAGAATCCATTAACTAGTAGATAGCCAATCGGCGAATTCGTTGTTAAAGGTGGTACTATGCTACAGTTTGGAGCTACTTTGGATTGAGCTGGATCTTGGAAGGTGAACAAATCGTATGTGTGTTGCTCACTATAGGCGTGTAGTCCAGTTTCGAATTCAGTGATATTGTCCCCTTCCGTCATATTCAGCACACCTTGTGGGCAAAGCTTTGTCGAGTATATCATTTGCCAATCTTTTAGCATATCACCGTATGGTGTGTTAACATCGAATGAAGGATCACCGTTCGAGTCAAATACAGGATCACCACGTGCTTGAGATTCTATTTGGGCTACCATAGCCATCTCCCAACTTTCGTTACCCCACCGTTTTAGAAGTGGGCTATCTGCTACCCCCTTCTTCTGCATGTCCTGACATTGAGCATATAGCTCCTCATAGCTTTTTGGATATGTGGATGTTTTGGCCGTCGTATCCGCATAACCTCCTGCCTCCAATAGCTTCTCATTAGTCACAATGTTTCCGAAAGCGGATTCGAAGTAAGGTAAATAACAAGGCTTTTTAGTCGAACCAGCAAGCAGACAATCCCATGCAGGTGCCGTCAAATCGTTCTTTATGTCGTCTATACTGTAGGCCACATCTACGCCAGCTACTGTCTCAACCTGCAAATCATCTAAACCGCGTATCCAGCCAGCGTTGTACCATGTATTTGCATTCGCAGTGCCTACGTAGGCACAATCAAGGTCCTTCGATCCTGCAATAAGTTTATCTTGAATTTGGCTTGTCCAATCTCCCGCTAAGACAGCGTAATTGACCACATCATTAAACTCTGAATCGTATTGAGCTACATTAGCGCCGACCAAGTCTGGACGATACGGCCACATGTCAAAATATATAGAATCCTCTGCTGGGGCCGGATAACTTGCTGTAGTAGTTGGGGAAATGTTGGTTGCTGCAGATGTTGGGATAGTTGTACCTGTTGTACCTGTTGTAGTTGACGTAGAACGCGTTAAATAGTAAGCTCCTGCTCCTACTGCAACTATAACTATTGCACCTCCAATACCATAGTATAAAAATTTCCGTCTAGAAACATTTTGAGGTTCCGGAACTTTTTGAGTTTCTGACATATCCTTACATTAAAGAATTCTAATATTTAAATTTTTTAAAAAAAATTAAAGTATTTAAAATTGATAATTAATAATAGCTTTAGTCAAATATTACAATTTTTTAGACGAAAGACTTATTAATTAATCTACCAGTTGATGTCTGAGGATTCAATTATGGAATTTAAAGGATCTGACCTCTTAGTTGCTGAACTTAAACGAAATGGGGTGGGATGGATTTCGACATTATGCGGAAATGGCTTGGACCAATTCTTTGTAGCTTGCAAGAAAGCAGGACTTCGAGTTGTGGACACTCATAATGAGCAGGCAGCTGCATATATGGCTGACACATACGCAAGGCTAACGGGCAAAGTTGGAGTGTGTGCAGTAAGCAGTGGTGTAGCTCATTCCAATGCCTTGACAGGGATTGTCAACGCCTACTTTGATGGGGCTCCTGTCCTTTTGATAACAGGTGCTGCACGTGGTTACGGCTCTGGAAAAGGTGTCTTCCAAGAGCTCAACCAGCCTGGCCTTGCCTCTCCCGTCTGCAAGTTGGCGAGAGCGGTCGACCGTATAGAAGATCTTCAGTTTGCAATTAGACAGGCTTTCGCGACAGCGTTATCTGGACGATATGGTCCGGTCCATCTTACAATACCTATCCACGTTATGGAGGCTACTGTGGACATAACCCTAGAAAAGAAGAGTGGATTTCAGGATTTATCGGTAATGCCTTCAGCGTTGGCAAGTATTGATCTTGTTAAGAAGGCCGTTGAGCTCATTAAAGGTTCTCAGCGACCACTTTTAGTAGCTGGAACAGGTATCTTCTATGCACATGCACAGGAAGCGATGATCAAATTCAGTGAAATCACAGGAATACCGATCGTAACCCCGATCTGGGACCGTGGTTCCGTTGATAGACCTCACCCAAATTTCATGGGCGTTATCGGCGCAGCAAGTGGGGAGCCTAGGCTCTTGGCTGATGCTGATTTGATTATCATGGCAGGTGCTAGAGTTGACTACCGAGTTGGATTCTTATCATCGCCTGCAATTCAAGCTGATGCACAGATATTACGCATAGACTCAGATCCCAGTCAACTTATGCAAGGGATTGAATCTAATCTTACTCTACTAGCAAGTCTGCCTGAAGGCTTTAAACAGATTGCAGAACAGTTTGAGCATGCCAGTGGAAACCCGCATACTAAATGGCTACAAGAAGCCCGTGAAAGATCACGTCGGTTCCATTCCCGATGGATCGAAGAATCTGTATCAGACACTCCTCTGACAGGCAGACATATTGTGGATGCTATTAGACCACTCCTGAACGAAGATGTGATATTTCTTATTGATGGTGGTAACATAGGACAATGGGCTCATATCGCACTAGCTAATGACAGATACCCTGGTAACTGGCTTACTTGTGGTGCAAGCGCAGTAGTTGGATGGGGGATTCCGGGGGCAATAGCAGCCAGACTCGTATTTCCTAACAAACGGGTTCTTCTGCTATCAGGAGATGGGTCATTTGGTTTCACGGTCACAGAATTGGAGGCAGCACTCAGGCAGGAACTACCCTTCGTTGCTGTAGTAGCCAATGATAGGTCTTGGGGTATTGTGACAGTTGGTCAAAGAAGATTTTGCGGTGAAGATGGGATAATAGCTAGCAGAACTTCGGAAATTCGTTTCGACAGAGTTGCTGAAGCCTTCGGCGTGAATGGAATTCAAGTCGAAGACCCTAAAAAACTGCGAAAGGCTATCCTTGAGGGATTCTCAAGTACTCGACCAACTATTATCAATGTTCCAATCTGTCTTGCAGCTCCATTTGACTGGGACTAAAAATCTCTTTATAACGAGAACAGAGTCGAGAGCATCTTAGTACACATCATCATCGAACATTTCAAAGATGTCTAGGCAATAAGTAATATAGGTAATATTGACAAGAAGTTTGAACATTGTTGTGAAATTAAGGTGGAATTGATGCCTAATCTCCAGTGCCAATAAAATGGCTCTTTCGTCATGGTAATTTTAACATTTTCTAAAAGTATTAGGTTATCCCAAGAGTGCAAATTGGAATATGGCCAATTTTCGGAGAGTTAAAATCTATTTTTGATTTTTATAAAGGTTTTTAAATAACGAGCTTTTATTGGACTTAAATTAAGAATTTGCTTATAAAAACAACATATTTACTTAACAATCATTATCTCCTTACTTTGCACCCTTTTTGTAACAGGCCTTGCAAAGCTCTGCCTTACATTATAGGCGATTAAATTACTGTACATAATCATCACCTTTTCATATTTAATAAAGTAAGGCTTTTTCTTCTACGCCGGACAAAAGCAATAATAATTACAACCACAAAAAAAGAAAATATTGGATCAAACGCTTTTTGTCTGATGCAATCTTAGTTTTACGCTTTCGCTCGTTAGCTCAATAAGGGCGTCTGATGCTATCCATTTCGCGCTTTTTGAGTTAATTTTTTTCATTTCTTTAGCAGTTTTAACGCAGGCCTCGTTGAGGTTCGAATTTCTCTTCCCTATTTGTCTCAACGCCCAATTAACCGCTTTCCTCACAAAATTTCTTTCATCTGTAGACTGCTTTTTAATCAGAGGTAAAAATTCCAAGAATTTTTCGTCGCTAGCTTTCTTGTCGTGAACTACAAGTTCAGCCATTAAAACGAACCCTGCCCTCTTCACATACTCTTCCTTCCTTGAACTCCACTCGACTGCTTTTCTGTAGGCGAAGGGCGTTTTGTCGAAAAGGTTTCCGCAGCATGCGTCACATATGTCCCATGAATCTGTATCTTTTACCCACTGCTCCATCTGCTCCTCTGTGACCATCTCAGGGTCTTCGATCATGGTAGCGAGTAATTTTGCTTCATGTACTCCTGAAGACCATAGACTTTGAGCTAATGGATGATTTCTACCAATTTCTTTAGCTATATTTCTCAGTTCAGGAATAGGGACGCCGTAAGTGTTCTTTACATTGATGCCAAAGCGCTCCATACCCTTGACTGCTTCTTCATTGTACTTTGACTTTAACCGTTTGAAGATTTCCTCGTATAGCCTGTTAAATTCTTCGTCCATCACACACGCATAAATATGTCATTCAATACATAAAAGATTTTCATTATAAAGCGCTATTAAATCTGGGGCCGTTCTGGTTGGTGTATCGTTTGAGGGCGAACAGAATAACATTTGCTATTCATATTACTTCCATATCTACTTTTTAAGTGTATATTCCCAGTCCACATTATGCAACAATTATTTTTTTGATACTTTATCAGATTCTCTATAGACATTTTTCTATTTTTTCTTAGCGTAAGGTATAAGGCATATGAACTTGACCGTCTTCTTTCCGCTGTTCTTAAACTGGTGTTCTTCTTTTGCTGGAATGAATATTACATCGCCTTCCTTGAACTTTCTCTCCTGTCCACCGCCGTAGACAGAGCCTTTCCCTTCCAAAATGAACACTTCGTGTTCCCAGGAATGTGAATGATGTGGACTACTTCCACCGCTCTTCATTTCAAATAGCCTCATAGCAAAATTTTCTGCACCTATCTCCTTTGTGATCAGCCATCGGATTTTGAGGTTCTCTGCGCCTTCCTCTGCATTCTTCGATTCTACGTCCTTGTAGTTGAAAACCTTCATTCTATTTATCTTGATTTTAGCATATATTTTAATTTTCAGATTTAATGTGCAATCTTTTTTAACCTGTCATAAAGAGTTAGGATTTAGAGTTAAAGTGCATGGCCGTACAGATTTGACAAGACGTCAGTTGTTTTACCTTTCTACTGCATCTCTAGTTACGGTAGGTTTTGGCATAGGGTATCCTGAAACAAGAAAAATAGAGGTTACACATCTAGATGTTAATTTAGGTAAGAAGATCGCGTTCTTAGCCGACTTCCACATTAACGCATTAGGTGGCCTAGAAAACGATGTAGTCAGACTTGTCAATGGGGAACACCCCGATATCATAATGTTAGGCGGCGATACTGTCGACGAGTATACCTTAGACATGGAGACAGCATCAAGGTGTCTTTCAGCATTGGATGCTAAACAGAAGTTTGCTGTTATGGGCAACCATGAACATTTGAGTAAAAGGGTAGAGGGTTTGACCAAAATTCTCGATGGCCTTGGATTCAATGTTCTTTTTAATTCGGAAACCTCGAGTTTGGCTGGAAAGATTTATGGTCTCGATTGGAGGGATGATAGGAAGTATCCTCAGATCGATTCTGAGGGAATCGTGCTCGTTCACGACCCAAATGCAGCCGAATCCATTTCAGGGAGGACAATAATACTATCCGGCCATACACACGGTGGCGTGGAAATAGCAGGAATAGGATTTTCCAACTCCCTTTATACGCGTGGGCTCTTCAAACTTAACGAGAAAACTACTCTTTATGTCTCAAGAGGGGTTGGACAAATTTTCCCATGGAGACCAACCTCACCACTGGAAATAGTCTTAGTTGAATAGGAGTAATAAACTGTAATCGTCTCCCATTTTAGGTTCTTTTAAAAACTTCCAGTAACCTTTGATTTGAAGGTATTTCGAAATGCGCTCTTATCGGTCCAATTATTTTTGAAATTTCCCTTGCAACAGATAACTTCAGGTCCATAGGGTGCACTTTCCCTTGGCAGAACGCTCTAGCAAGCTCTTCGTAGGAGAAGAAATTTATCGTTCCACCATATTTTGCAGGTCTCTCGATCATAAAATCCTTCTTCCCATGGAATATAACATATCTGGCCATATCCATTATAGGGTTAAACTCTGCCTGTTTTATAGGGCACCACGCTTTAAGAAGCTTTTGCTTGATTTCTTCGTCTGAGTCGTGAATGAAGATCGCTGTCCACGGCTTGCTCTTACTCATCTTCGCAGCTATCACTTTTTCTATTTTCACGTTAGTTGACACTCTTGGAGGCTCCGCAAGTCCCATAAGGAGATGGTTATGTAATGGGATCGGCTTTTTCCATTTTAACTTTGGGAAGACTTCTCTCGTCAAGACATGAACTTTCCTCTGGTCCATTCCTCCCTGAGGCATGTCCTGTCCAATATATTTCACGTCTACAGATTGCAGTGGAGGGTAAAAGTATTGGGCCAGATCTAACTTCTCACCCTCGGTTCTTCCCATGATCGTGAGGCATCTCCTATCCCGAGTCAGTGTGATGTGTTTAGAAAATCTTATTAGATCCTTCCAGTATTCGTTATTGTCATGATAAAGGTCTGAGCCTAGGACAATCTTCGCTTTGGGGCAGAAGAATTTGAATGCTTCTCCAAAGTATTTAGATGCCTTGATAATGTTCTCCCAATTTCCGCCCAGCTTATTGTTTATGAAGCTGTGCCAGTCAGCGAGGTAGATCTTTGTATTAAAGCCCGCTTCTGACAGGTCGTTGACCTTAAATCCGCACATGAGCAGGGTTCCAAGATGTAGGTATCCCGATATTTCGAATCCTATATAATGTTCAGGATGTTCGTTGGTTTCAAGAAGTCCTCTCAGTTCCTTTTCAGTAATTATTTCTTCCGTTGGAGGAGCTTTCACAAGATCAAATCTTCTCTCTAAATCCATTAAATCACTATGTCCCCGTAGCTCATTTCAACAGTTGGTATATATACAATTTCTGAGTTAGTTTGGCAAATAGTTGTTACTTTATCTATATTTTTAACGAAGTGGCCTTAGCGATTCAAATTGCATACCCTATAACAATTTAGATTTCAAAAAGGGAAAGGGTGTTGCAGTGAAATCTTGTAATTTGGGTGTTGTTCATCCGATATTTGCGATCAATGCTTTCTCTAGCAATACACGCATAAAAGATAAGTTAGAATTTATTATATTCGTATCCGAACATTCCGAGGCAAACCTTAAGAGCAGCAGTGCGGTTGTGGCGCTCTGCAAAGGGAAGGAAAAGAGCATATAACAGCCGAATGATTGCTCTACTAACCGAAGTGGTGTTCTGTGATTGACAATTACAGAGGCGCAATGGCCTACCTTGAATCGCTCATGGAGCGTGATCGGGACAAGGACAAGCATGCGGGGCTGGCCAGGATGTGGGCGCTCCTTAACGCAATGGGTAATCCGCAAGAGGCATACTCTACTGTGCACATAGGAGGCACCGCAGGCAAGGGCTCTACCGCGATGATTCTGGCAGCTATACTGAAGAATTCAGGATACAAAACAGGTCTGCATGTTTCTCCGCACCTTGAGGACGCGAGAGAAAGAATGCAGGTCAACGGCAAGTTCATCCCGGTTGAAATGTTCGTAGAGTTGGTGAACTACATCATGCCGTTCATAGAAAAGGTCCATGATGAATTGGGTTATGGGTGGCCCTCCTATTTCGAGGCGCTTATAGCCCTGACCTTCGAATGCTTCAAAAGAGAAAAAGTGGACGTAGCCGTGATAGAGGTGGGCATGGGGGGGGAGTACGACGGTACAAACGTGATAAGTCCACTAGTTACGGTGCTCACGAACGTGGGTCTCGACCACACAGAATATCTGGGGAACACGGTAGAGAAGATCGCAAGGGAAAAGGTGGGAATATTCAAGCAGGGAATAGACGTAATGAGCGGGGTGAGCAAGCCCAGTGTCGTAAGAATCGCCAAAGCTAAGGCTAAAAAATCAATATGCAGGCTCTACCTACTCGATAGAGAGATCAAGTGGAAGCTGGTAAAATACGGTAACAGCACCATGATCTTTGACTTTCAATTTGATCGCGAAGCTTTAAAGCACTTGGCCTTGTCAGCTTCTGGCGAATATCAAATAAGGAATGCGTCACTTTCTGTTGCGGCCGCGCTGTCTTTGAGAAAGCACAACTTCAAAATCAGTGAGAGCTCGATACGAAGAGCCCTGGGTAACATCCACTTGCCCGGCAGGTTCGAGATAGTTGGCAGAAAACCGACAGTGATACTGGACGGTGCGCACAACCCGATGAAGATGGAAGCTCTCGTGTCAACGCTTGTGCACAACTATAAAAACAAGAAAATCAAAGTTGTCTTTGCATCAAAGAAGGGCAAGAACGTCGGAGAGATGCTGAGCACAATCGGCAAAGTCGCAGACACCTTCTATTTCACTAAATTCCAGGCCACAACTGATTTTGGTAAAAACATGTCCCACGACCCATCCGAGCTGCAGAGGCACACAAAAGTGCGTTCACTTTTATTCGATAATGCGTCTGAGGCGTACAGAAAGGCATTGGAAGAAGCAGGAAAGACTGACACAATCTGCGTAACCGGGTCCCTATACCTCGTGGGCGAGCTCAGAAGCCAGATAAATAGAAGGCGTGATGCCATTTTTTGAAATTTTTATGGAATGTTTAAGAGTTGTTTAGAAAATAAATATTCAACATCTTGCCCCAATTGAATGATTAATATAAAAAGTAGTATGTAAGACTTACATAAAAAGAAGACATGTTTAAAACATTAAAAAGTTACCTTTTAGAACAACAGGGGGCTTGGGATAATATAACCTGCTGTAGCTCTATTGCATGCCGTAGGTATATTATATAGCACAGCTAATCTCAGGATAAAGGCTATGTCGTTGACAGGATAGTGTTTGAGAACATGATCAGGGTAATAATGAGGCTTAAACCTTTCCAAGCAACGTATTCCATATTCTTCTTGGTTACCTTATTTATTCTACTTACCTAACGCGCGTCCGCCTGAGGTTACTTCAACCTATGTTTTCGGGTTGATAGTGAATTTGGCAGCAATCTTCCTCTTTATATGAAGTGATAAGGGTTTTGAAGAATGTGTAATTAAAAAGATTAATTCAGATTTAGACTTGATTTTTTATTCCAATGTTATTGCCGAAACTGGGCAGCTGTCCACTGATGCTTGGCAATCGCATTTATCGCATGCATCAGGATTCTTGACGTGAGATTTACCATCATCCTGTAGTTCAAATACGTCAGGGCAGATAGCAACGCAAGCGGCACAACCTATGCACGTATCCATGTCGACTTTTGGCTTTGGCACAAACAGGGGTATTTACGTCTATAATAAAAATGTTTTTAGAAGAACATTTTTTGTTGTTTTACATTATATGTGTAAAGGTCTACAAACTTTTGCTTATTTTTTTCGGCGTCATAGAATTCCTGCAACTATCAGGTAAAGTATTATCCCTATAGGAACCGTGAATAACCAGATCCATGTCAATATACGCATCCTTTTTCGATGATATAGTTTTTAAGATCCTTGTCATTCAATATAGTTAACGGTATCGCTTGATGTTCCCTTTTACAAAAGTTTGTGCCTGAGATCGACTAAAGGCTTTAAATCATTGAAAGGCAGCCTTGGTGTTGCTCCTGAGCCTGAAAAATGAGAAGATTTATATAAGAAAAATTATTGGAAATGGGGAGACAAGCAAAATGAGCGAAAAACTAGCAAATCCAGCTACTTTGGGCCTTCTAGGTTTTGGGTTAACAACCGTGTTACTTAATATGGCTAATGCCGGCTTCTTTCCACTAGACAGCATGATACTTGCAATGGGCATAGCCTACGGTGGTCTTGCTCAGTTAATGGTTGGCGCCATGGAATACAGGAAAGGGAATACGTTCGGCATGGTGGCGTTCAGCTCGTACGGCTTATTCTGGTGGTCACTTGTACTATTGCTTGTTTTACCAAAGAATCTCACTGGAGTAAGCGTTGTATCGACCAGTTCTATGGCCGCCTACTTCTTCATGTGGGGCCTGTTCACCTTTGTCATGTTCTTTGGGACACTGAAAACGAATCGTGGACTGCAGTTTGTTTTCGCGAGCTTAGCTATCCTCTTCTTTCTCTTGACAGCTGGAGAGCTGACCGGAAATGCGATTTTAGGACAGATCACAGGTTACGAGGGCATAATCTGTGGATTCAGTGCCATATATTTGGCCCTAGCAGAAATACTTAATGAAGTCTATGGGAAAACAGTGATACCCATTGGAAAAGTAAGTTAAGGTACAATAAAAAATTACTTTTTTTATTCCTTTTCTAGAGGGGGCAACAGTCGTATTTTTAGTGCAGGTTCGATATTAAATGTCTTCCAGGATAAAAAGAGGAAATGTTTGGGGAGCGCTCTCTATATACTTAAGAATCGCCACGATCAATTTTATCCGTAAAACCCTTTTGTTGTAGGTTAATTTCATATGTTTTAATAGACGGAATAGATCATAGACTGAGTGGCATGATCAAAGCTGTCCTGTTTGATCTCGGAGGAACTCTAATTAAAGGAAATGAGATCACACAAGTCATCAAAATGTACGATAATTTTCTTCAGACCTTTGGTTTAAAAAGAAGCCAAGAGGAAATAGTTGGAGCATATGAAAAGGCAAATGATAGAGAAAATGTTAAAATGTTCCTACATAGCTCCAGAGGTTTCTGGATCGAATTTAACGACTTATTCCTAAGCGAGTTGAAAGTAAAGAAGAAAAAGGTTGAAATCGCAAAGGTGATCGATAGGGAATGGTGGTGCAAAATCAAATTATCATTTTATCCAGATGTATTGCCGACTTTGGACGCTCTTAGAAGGAGAAATTTAAAGATTGGGATCATATCAAATGGTCTTGAAAATGATATAGAGCAGATTTTAAAGCTGGCAAATGAAAGTGATTTAGAGCAGAAATACAATTTTGATGTAAAAGTCGGTATCGACACGTTCAAATCTCTGAAACCTGATAAAGAAATTTTTCTCTTAACCCTAAAGAAATTGGATCTTTCTGCGTCGGAGGTGCTCTATGTCGGCGATTCGCTTAGAAATGATTATGAGGGAGCTGAAAATGTCGGCATTTATTCCTTATTGATAGATAGAGAAGACAGCATTAAAGTGGAAGGTGTTAGAAAAGTTTTAGACCTAAGGATGATACTTAAATATCTTTAACCTCAATTCCAGCGCATTATGGATATAGTTTTCGGTGGTCCCTATTTAGAGGTCGTTCCAGTAACGTGTCTGCAATTCTACGTCCACGCCGCTTACGATTTCCAAGAGGGCTGCTCTTCCCGACTTGTTGCTTTCAACAGCCCTTTTTATTGCGGGCGTTATCTCGTCAGGTTTTTCGACCTTTTCCGTGTATCCGCCAAGGGCTTCAGCTATTCCTGAATAGTCGCCTGACAGCTTTGAGGTTGTTGGAGTAGCTGCAAAGTATGTCCCCAGCCCTGAATTGTTGAGAAGAATTGTTGTAATCGGTATTTTCTCCCTAACGGCTGTCTCGAAGTCCATTCCAACCATTCCAAACGCTCCGTCTCCCATGACGTTGACGACGGTTCTCTCTGGCTTAGCGAGTTTTGCTCCCATAGCTCCGCCAAGTGAATATCCTAGAGTGCTGTGATGTCCCCATCCTAGGTAACCTCTTGGAATTGGTGCCTGGTAGAAGGCAGCAAGCTGGTCTCTTGGAGAGCCTGAATCATGGGTTATTGTCGTGTTCTTTCTGTCTAGGGCATGTATTAGGTCCCAGACTAGACGGAATGGGCTGATTGGTGTCTTGTTTGAGGTCAGCTTGGGCATCCATTCCTTCAGCCATTCTTCTCTAAGGGATTCGATTTCATCTGCTATGTTTTCTCTTCCTTTCTTGCTAATACTATGTCTCTTGGCTTCTTCAATCAGTTGTTTGAGAACAAGTTTGGAATCCCCCATTATCACATGGTCTGCCATGTAATCTTTGTTAATGTCATATTCGTCGATTGTTGATTGCACAATAATTTTACCCTTCGGTATGCGAGCTCCAAAGATGTTTCCCTGCAACCCCCCTGTTAGGCTTGCCCCAATGGAAAAAACGAGGTCAGATTTCCTAAGGAAGTGCGCTGCCACTTTGCTTCCAGTCCTACCTCCACCACCTAACGAGAGGGGGTGGTCTTCAGGAAACACACCTTTACCCTTCAAAGTCGTCATCACAGGGATGTTTAGGAGCTCAGCGAATTCTCGGAGTTCATCCCATGCGCCGGCGTAGTAGACCCCTTCGCCGACATATAGAAGAGGGTTTTTCGCTTCTTGAAGCGCTTTATACGCTTTTTCAACATCCTGAGGGTTTCCACCACTCTTCCATCCCTCAACAGGCTGGTAGTTGAACCTTTTAACATCCACTTCTGTTTCGGCGACATCTTCCGGAAGCTCCAAAAATACAGGTGACGGTCTACCTGATCTAAGATATGTAAAAGCTCTCCTCATGAATTCGGATACCCGTTCCGCTTGATTTATCTTCTCAGCCCATTTTGTTACCTTATGTAGCGTGAAGAGCGTGTCTAAATCTTGGGTCTGTCTCGAACCAAGCCAAGCAGATTGTGACTGATCGGCCATCATCAGCATTGGGACAAGATCTGAATATGCTTGCGATAATCCTGAGAAGGCGTTTTCTACACCTACACCTCCAGCAACTAGTGCGACGCCCGTGTGTCCGCTTACCCTAGTATATCCGTCCGCAATATTGACGGCGACTCTCTCCTGTCTAGTTAATATCGTCCTTATTCCCTGACTAGCTGAAGTGTTTATGAGCTTGTTTGGTGGGAAACAGCTCACAAACTTCACTCCTTCTGATTTAAGAATTTGAGCTATAGCTTCAGATGTTTTCAATAAATTTTCACTACATAGAAGTAAAAGTGCCAATATTTATTTCTTTTCTGACACTTTGCGATCTGAATCTTAATCTCTAATCTTGTTTAATTTTTTAGCATAAGAAGGATGATAAATTGTTTTAACAAACAGAAATGACACTTGAAATGTGCTCGGAAAATTTGTAGAACGATATATAAGCGCTAGTAACTATAGAATAGATGAGGTCGCTTTTAATTGAACTTTAACAGATTTGAAGTTCCCGAGCTAGCGTGGTTCGGTCAGAAGATGGTAGGTCTCGAATTTCCTGAAAACTGGCCTGTTAAGTTTCTACCAATGAACGGATATTATAAAACCAGAATTTCTGAAGAAGGCATCAAAAAAGCGCTTAGAGAGCCGATAGGTTCAAAGCCTATTGCAAAACTTGCTGAAGGCAAGAAAGAAGTAGTAATTGTCGTAGACGATATGACAAGGCCAACAAGAGCTTATCAGATTATTCCCCTCATCTTTGAGGAGTTAAAGAAGGCCGGAGTTTCAGACGATGGTATTCGGTTCATAATGGGCGGTGGCACCCATGGAGCATGGTATAGATATGACTTCTCAAAAAAAATCGGTGAAGATTTCGTAGAAAAATATCCGGTCTATAATCATAGCCCCTTCAACAACTGCGAGAAGGTTGGAGTGACTAGCAGAGGTACACCTGTTGAAATAGACGCGGAGTACAATTCTTGTGATCTGAAGATAGGAATCGGACTGGTTGTTCCACATCCTATGGTCGGGTACGGGGGCGGAGCCAAAATAATTTTGCCCGGAATCGCTTCATATAATATGATTTATCACAACCACTGCGTAGTGCACCTGCAGAACACTCCCATGGATACATATATGGGGTTTATAGAAAAAAATCTTACAAGGGCGGATATCGACGAATCCGGAAAGATTGCTGGAATGGATATGAAGATAGATGTTCTAGTGAATGGAATCGGAGAGAACACCGACGTCTTTGCTGGAGATTTACAAGAAGAGTTTGTTGAAGGTGTTAGACACGCGAAAACACACTATCTAACACCAAGCGTGCCTGATGACCTTGACGTAATAGTATCAAACACCTATACGAAAGCTAATGAAGCAGCAATAGGGCTAACTACTTGGAAACATCGCCTTAAAAAGAAGAATGGTGTAATGGTCGTTATAACTCAGGCGCCTGAAGGCCAAACCACACACTATTTGTATGGAAAGTTTGGAAAAATGCAGTTTGCCCCTGGAAACAATTTTCCGTGCGACGTATCATTCAGTAAAGTAATAGTTTTTTCGGAATACAAAACCCCTGATCCACTCTTGCCATTCTCTAGGTGTGAGACTATTTGGATAAAGACGTGGAAGGAAGTCATTGAAGAGTTAAAGTCAAGCTTCGATTACATTCCTAAAGTCGCTGTCTTACCTAACGCGGATATCCAGTGTCCCGAAGAGTTCCTGAACAGAAGTTAGTGCTAAAAGATTTGAAGCTGTGTCATGAGTTGAAAAAAGCTCAGCGAATATCGTCACCAGTTAAGTACATTCTTAACAATATAGTCAAATTTGCTTCTACGTTCTGAATGCTGTAGGATAGTGAAATTTTTCAGTTGTCTAGTGGTCTAACGTGTTTTAAACGCGGATTTTCCTAGGAACTGTCCTCTGGCTCCGAGTTCTCCTTCTATCTGAAGAAGTCTGTTTGCTGTCTCATCAAGTCCGCCTTCTCTCATTTGACCCGTATTGAGGCCTACTGCATAATCGCCTATATCGGCTCCTTCCCCTCTACTGCTACATGGCATGATTGCGTAGCCATGTCTGTAGGCATACTCCACCATCTCGAATGCTTCTGTTATCGACCCTATCTGGTTTACTTTGAGAAGAACAGTGTTGCATGCTTTCGCTTCTATTCCTCTTTTTACTCGTTCAATATTAGTAGTGAAGAAGTCGTCACCTACGATCTGGATGCCGAGTTCTCTGGTAAGTAGGGCGTGTCCTTCGACATCATTCTCATCCAATGGGTCCTCTAACACCAGGAACGGGTAATCCTTTACTGACTGCTTGTAAAGTTCTATCAGATCTTCTCTTGTCTTATCCTCCTTTGAGAATAGGCCAACAAATTTTCCCTTGCCCTTATCATAGTATGTGCTTGCGGCTACGTCCATCTGTATTCCCATTTTGTTCTTGTTTCCTGTATTTTCCATCGCGTCGGCCATTAGCCCCCATAGCTGACGGTCGTGCGTAATTTTTTCTGATTTATTGATCAAAAGAAGAGACCCGATATTTCCATGGGTCCTCTGTCCCAGCTTTTCATTAACAATTCTTGTAAACTCCTTCTTTACCTCCCAGCAGGCGTATGATGCTTCAGAGAAAGTCTTGTATCCGTACACTATAAATGAAAGGCTTGGTTTGTCGCCCGCTCTTTCACCGCCACCGTATCTTGTGCCACCGATGTAGGAAATGACTCCCGGCACAGGTAATATCTCCGCGAATACCCCCCCAATATGTCTGTAAAGTGGAATTCCAAGGTAGTTCGCCGCAGCCTTAAGGGTGGCTGCTGAAACGCTTGCGATCGAGTTTCCTCCAAGTTTTGTCTTCATAGGTGTCCCATCAAGTTTGATCATTGTATCGTCTATAGCATTTTGGTTTATTACATCAAAGCCTACAAGCTTTGGAGCGATTACGTTATTTACTATATCGACAGCCTTTCTTAGGCCGAGGCCGCCATACCTTTTCCCACCGTCGTGTATAAAAAAGATTTCGTGTTCACCGACAGAAATTCCGGCGTTAACGGTCCCTACCCCAATTGAGCCGTCTTCAGTCGTTACCTTAGTTTCAATTCCAGGGTGTCCTCTAGGCGAAATTATTTCCCTAGCAAAAATACTCTTAATTTTTGAACTCAAATCTTTCTCCTCAGCAAAAATTTGCTATCTATCGGATATAAACGTTATTGCGAGGTCGCCTAAGCTTACACTCTGTTTGGCGATTACACCGTCATTTAGCTTTAAAAGCGGAATAGTTGTGTTGTGCCTTTTAATTTCATCGACGATGTCGATGCCTTTCTTGGAAGCCGATTCCATGGTGTAACCGTCAACGATTCCTCCTGCCAAGCAGGGTGTTTTACTATGTCCTTTAATGAACTGTGTCCCCGGTCCGTCTGTGCCATCTGTGTCAACAGCGCCCATGACTATCTTCTTGCTTCCAACAATTTCCAATGCGGCTGATAGAAGAAATTCCTGATTCCGTCCTCCGATACCGTTATTTTCGCCGACGGTGACAAGAAGTTCTCCCGTGGACATGAGAACACAGGGTGGTGTAAACGGACTCTTCGTATTCTCGATGTTCTTTGCTATCTGAGCTACAACCCTTCCAGCATCTTTAGCTTCAGCCTGCATCCATTCTGTAAGGACCACAGGTCTGTAACCTAGGTCTTCAATCTTTTTTTTCGCCTCAAATAAAGCTCCTCTTCGAGGTAGGATACCAAATATCCTAAAAGATAATTTTTCAAAATCTTCCCTTTTTGGAGATTCGTATCGTGGATCCGCAGTTTCAAGATGTCGTCTAATTGAAGGCGGTATGTCATTCCAAGCATCCCACTTGTCTATAACTCTTACAGCATCTGCAAAAGTTGACTGATCAGGAAGTGCGTGCAGCCACAGGTTCTGGGTTAAAAGTTTATCGTAACTAGAAGATCCCATTTTGGTTGGCAGAGGATCGCCAGCATCCCACATAAGTATGTGAACTTGAAAGGCTGGTTTCATCAACATTGAAAGTCTCCCAACTTTTAAAAGATCTATGTGGTTTCTTATCGTGTTAAGGTCCTGTGTAGGTACACCTCGTTCGATCTGCATTTTATATGTCACTTCCCTGACATCTTCGATGCTTATGCCTGGAGCTGGCAGTGTGAGAAGGGAAGAGCCGCCGTTGCCACTGATCGTGAAAACAAGGTCGCCCTTCTTCACTTTTTGTGTTATTTCATATATCTTTTCGCTGCCTTTAACGCAATCCGCATCTGGGACAGGATGGGCTCCAAAGGTCACCCCAATTCTCTTCAATATTTTTTGATCACCCTTTTTTGGAATAACGTGTCCTCCAGTTAGTCGATCTCCAAGAATGTCTTCTATGGCCTTTGCTGCCCTCTGAACTCCTTTTGCGGCGCCAACAACGTAGATGCTACCTATCTTGTTCAGGTCAAAAGTTACGTAAGTACTTTGTTTGTCGCCTTTTGGCTGATATTCCCTACATCCTATTATGAGGTTGTTTCCTTCTTTTCGGATAAGCTTTCTAACGTTATTGTATGGGTCAGCTGCCTTAAGACCCGCCTCAAGAATTTCTGCGACAATCCTTCGCCCTTTCAAGTTGCCATGAGAAATAAGCTTGTCCACATTTTGGATCCTCATTTCAGTATTCATGACACTATATAACCGAATCCAAAATATAAAAGTCTTCTTGCGTTACCATTCTATTCTTTTTGAAGGCGTTTTAAGAATTCTTAGTTCTAGACTTCAGACAGTTTTGTTAGCAAATATTACAAGTGTATCTGGAATTGGCTTGGTTTTGGATTAATGACATATGTTAAGGGAACGTGACAGCATTGTATTGTCTCTATTCCAGTCTGTTTATGTCTCTAAATGAGCTTTTTATTCTGGTATAGAGTTTCTTGTATATGCGGAACATTTCTGCATATCTTTTACTGTACTCGAGTCTCGGTAAAAAAATTTGTTTAGCATGTTCAACGGATTTTGTTTTAGCGAAGCCGCTGAACCAACCTGCGCCGTAACAGGCGAGGATTCCACTGCCTATTAATGATGCATCTGCGGCTTTTTCGACTATTATTCTCTTACCCAATATGTCGGCCTTTATCTGGTTCCATATTTTGCTTTTGGCTCCTCCGCCAACGACCTTCAATTCCTTTATGGTTGTACCCATGCTCTCAATGGTTTCTAAATTGTGTCTTGCCGCATATGTTGCACCTTCGTATGCTGATCTCATGATGTCCCCTCTTTTATGGTGGAAAGTAAGTCCAAAGATAACGCCTCTAGCGTAAGGATCCCATATAGGTGATCTTTCACCTGCCAAAAATGGTAAGAATATTAGACCGTTGGAACCAGGTGGGGAATTGCCTATCTCTTTTTCTACTACTTCAAAAATATTCGGCCTTTTCGTAGCGATTTCATCTCCTGGAGACCTGTAAAGTTCGTTGATGAGCCATTCGAAGATGTTGCTGTGCGCGTTCATGGCTCCCTGCATCAACCATCTATCAGGGACGATATGGCACCTGTTCAATAGAACGTTTGAAAAAATTGGCTTATCCGTACAGGTGATGATGCTTGAGACGGAACCCGCTGTGATCAGAGCCTTCTCCCTTTCTACTATTCCTTCGGCTAACGCGGCCAAAGGAGTGTCTGATCCTCCAACCATAACAGGTGTACCAGCCTTCAGGCCCGTTTCCTTTGATGCTCTTGCGGTTACTTCCCCTAAAAGCTTACATGATATCGATGTTTCAGGAAATTTGTCTGGGGAAATCTTAAGTTCATCAAACATTTTCTTTGACCAACATTTCTTTTTTATGTTGAATAGAAGGCTCCACGAAGAGTGGGTCCAATCATAGGAATACTGGTCTGTTAGAAGGTATGAAATATATCCTGGAGTTATAAGAAATTTATGTGTTCTATCGTATATTTTAGGTTCGTTTTCTTTCAACCATAAAATCTGCGTTGCCGTCTGAACTGTTGAAACCCGGTTTCCACAGATTTCCGAGATTTCTTTTTCGTCCATAGAACACTTTATCTTTTCGCACTGCTTAATTGTTCTCTGGTCAAAGAACAGAGGTGAAGGCCTGATTGGATTTCCTCTTCTGTCTAGAGATACAAGCCCCATGTGAGCTCCTATGTTGATGCAGGAAATTTCCTCTTTCCCTATACCAGACTTCTTGAAGGTGTCCTTCGTCGCCTTCTTAAAGGCTAACCACCATTCAACTGGATCTTGTTCCACCCAACCGGGCTTCCTGCTAAATGTCCTATAGGCGTATCTTCCTGGAGCAAGGTGAATTAATCGGCATTTATCGTCAAATAACCCTAGCTTGAGTGAGCTTGTTCCGAAGTCTGCCGCCAGAACACAGTTTCTCATCTATGATCTATGGTTTTAGAAGAACTTTCAGGGCTTTTAGCTCGCTTCTTAAATTGAAAGCCTCTATTGCGCTGTTAAGTGGAAAAGTGTGTGTTATTATCTTTTTGACATCTAAATTTTTACTAGCGATCATCTTTAGACCTTTCTTGAACTGATCTGGTGTCGCATTCTGTGATGCGGTCAAAGTCAATTCCTTGTAGTGTATTTTATTCAAGTCCAAGTTTGATGTATACGTTTTCCCTCCCCCAGCAAAAAGACTGATCTTGCCTTGAGGCTGCAAGATTTCAAGTAGTTGTTCAACAACTCCAGGGATGCCTATTGTGAGAATTGCCACATTGATCCCTGAACCTTCCGTAAGCGTTCTGATTTCTTTTGCTAGATCGGCCTTATTGGGGTTGATTGTGCCCGTTGCTCCGATTCCTTTTGCGACATCTAGCCTTTCTACCACCAAATCTGAAACAATAACTTTAGCTGCACCTCTGAGTTTAGACATCATAACGTGCAACAGTCCCATCGGTCCTGACCCAACTATCAGCACATTGTCTCCGTAACCTATACCTAGCCTTTCCACGGAGTTTACGACAGTTGAGACCGGCTCAAGTAGGGAAGCTTCTTCATAGGATACATCATCAGGAAGTTTGACAATATTTCCTAAGCTAACAGCTTCTTTTGGAGCTAAGAAATATTCGGCAAAACCGCCGTCTAGGTCTATGCCTATTGTCTTTCGGTTGACACATCTGTTTCTGAGACCTTTTAGACAGAAGTCGCATCTTCCATCAGCTATAACGGGATAGAAACCGACTCGGTCACCAACCTTAATGTCTTCGACCACATTTCCTACTTCTACTATTTTACCCGCGAATTCATGCCCTAGCACGGTGTCATCTTTAGCCATCTTTTCTCCTCTGAATATCCTTAGATCGGTTGCACATATCGCGGCAGTTTCAACCTTGATAAGGGCCTCACCGTCTCCAACTTTAGGTTTTGGTATGTCTTCTACGGATATTTCTCCCATGCTATGATAAACTAAAGCTCTCAAAAAGAAGCGCCTTTATCTACTAAAGTTTAAGCTCCGCTATTGTTTCCTGTACACCTTTATTTTCGTGAACAATCATCTTTAGCGCTTCTATCATCAGTGTTGGATTGTTGGAACCCCAAACATTTCTTCCAACTGCTACTCCTGAAGCTCCGCCATCGATGGCACCTCTTACCATCGTCAGAAATTGTTCAACGCTTTCAGTGTGTGGCCCTCCGGCTATTACGACCGGAACGGGGCAAGCTTCGACAACTTGCTTAAACGTATCAGAAGAACCTGTGTACCATGTCTTAACTATGTCTGCACCTAATTCCGCTGCCGCTCTCGCGGCATACATTATATTTTCAGTTTTGTAATAGTCTTCTTTTTTCAATAGGTTACCTTTAGGGTAGATGTGAACCGTTAAAGGCATACCGTATTCATCGCATTCCTTTGCTAAGTGACCTATTGTCTGTAACATTTCATCCTGTCTAGTGTCGCCTATTGTGGCCCCATAGGCAACCGCATCGGCGCCTAATTTTATTGCTTCCTTGACTTCAGTGAATTGCGTATCAAAGGTAGGGTTATACAGTGAAAAGCCACTTAACTTACATATTAAAGATGTATCGCTATCGATGAGCAGTTTAAAGTATTTTGAGGCCAAACCCTTATGTATAGTTATTGCATTTGGTCTTCCTGCAGTAATCTTTTCTATTATTTGATGAGTATTCCTTATACTTGGTAAAACCCCGTGAGCAATCGCATGATCCATAGTTACAATAACGACCTTCCCAGATTTCCTGTCAAATAACCTTGACAGTCTGACTTCTTTCCCCGGACTATTCATTACAATTCAATATTGCAAGCTCTTTGTACATTGATTTAAATCTTTTGTACGCTTTCCTGTATATCTGATAGTATTTCTCATACTTTCTATTTGTTTTTTCATTTGGAAAGTTTACATTTTCGATATCATAATAAAATTTCTCTGCTGTCTCCAAAATATTGTTATACACGCCTGTAGCGTGACCAGCTAGTATTGCACAGCCGATCATTGTTGAATCTTTAACATTTGACACAGCTATCTTCTTATTTAATACGTCAGCCTTTATCTGTCGCCAAAGGTTACTTTTAGAAGCTGCGCCTGATGCTCTTATTTCATCAAGATTAACACCAATGGATTCAATTATTTCCAAGTTATTTCTTAAACCATACGCGACTCCTTCGAGGATTGACCTAATCATATGTTCCTTTGTATGCGAAAGCGAGAGGCCAAAGAACACTCCTCTCGCGTATGGATCCCAGACAGGCGATCTTTCGCCGGACATATAGGGTAAAAATAAGAGGCCATCCGAACCTGGAGGTATCTTACCCGCCTTTTCATCCAATATTTCGTAGGGGCTTTTTCCTGTCCTTGATGACTCAGCTATTTCAGCCTCACATAGATGATCTTTGAACCATTTGTACGATCCTCCAGTCGTCGACATTGCTCCCATATGAAGCCACAAATCCTTGTAGATATAACATCTGTTCAAGATTCTTGTATCAAACTTGGGTTTTTTTGAGATTACTGCGACGACGGTTGATGTGCCTGTTGTTTCAAAAACACGACCACTTTTAGTTATTCCGCATCCAAGAGCGGAGGCAACACTATCTGCACAACCGATCACGACCGGTGTATCCCTCTCAAGACCTAGCTCTCTTGCCACCTTTGAAGACAGTTCGCCAACTTTTTCATAGGGCCATAAGATATCTGGTAGTTTATCTCCGTCAATGTCTATCTTGTCATATAATTCCTGAGACCACCCCGATTTCTTAAGATCAAAGATGCCAGTTAAGGATGCGTTGGTCGGATCAATGGCTAACTGCTCGGTAAGCTTTGACCCGAAGAAGCCGTTAGCGTGAACAAATTTGTACGTTCTCTTGTAAACATCTGGCTCCTCTTCTTTTATCCAGAGCATTGAAGTGACACTAAAAGTTCCCGGGACTATTCTGTTGCCAGCTATTTCTGACAGGGTAGTTATACCAATCTTTTTCCTTATTTTTTTTGCCTGCTGCACGCTGCGCTGGTCCATGTAGAGTATTGCAGGTCTCAACGCTTTTCCATCTTTGTCGACTGGTATAAGGCTCGGGCACGTATTACACATACTGATAGCGACGATATTGGAAGACTTGATTTTTGTAGATTCTAATAATTTTATTAAAAGATCTTTGACCGTACTCCACCATAGCTCAATATTACTTTCGACCCATGATGTTCTTGGATAAAGTATGCCGTCAGGGTACTCCTTACTCGATATCGAAAAAACTCTAGGTCCGTCAGTACTAAGAAGCCCTATTTTAGCGGCTGTAGTGCCTATATCAATAGCAATGATATAATCATCAGTTTGGTTATTTGATGCTGTCAACTAACACAAAATTCTTTAACACCTTTTTATTATATGTTGCTATAATCTAGGAAGTGCACTTGGAGAAAACCGTGGGCGACGAGAAATTAAGATACCCAAAGCTGTATTAAATCTTATCTCAAAGCTTCCGGGTAGAGCTCAAGTAAACATACTTAACATCTGTTTTATAAAACTGTTGAAGACATGTTTTCATTGTACCCTTGCCTTTTAAGTAATTTAATATTGGTTTATAAATTTCTTATTGGAGCTAATTTTTTTATTAGAAATATTTTTGAATCTTATGACTGTTTAAACGATTAAATAAATCGCTTATTTTAATAAAAGATATGGTAAAGACTCGCGCAGCCTATTTCGAAGGACCAGGTAAGGTTTACCTAAAAGAGCTTGATCTCACACCGGGTCCTGACCAAGTTCTTGTGAAAACGTTTCAGGCATCTATCTGCGGCACTGACAAAATAGCTTATCGAGGAGACATTTCTGGGGAAGTTAAGCTGCCCATCTTTCCTTGGGGACATGAAGGAGGTGGAACAGTGGTTGAAGTAGGATCCAAGGTTAACGGTTTTTCAGTTGGCGACAGAGTGATGTCTTTTGCGAAGGGTACTTACGCTGACTACGTCCTTTTTGATGTCCCATATGGCTGCTTGCCTGTTCCCGATGGTGTTGACATGGACATAGCATGTTTAGGGGAGCCTTTGACCTGTGCCGTTTTTGCTAGCCAGCTTGTTAGTAAGAGTATTGAAATAGGAGATACCGTCGCCGTGATCGGCGCTGGCTTCGCGGGGCAGATTTTATCTCAAGGCATAAAGAAAGGAGGTGCTGAAAAAGTTATTGTGATCGATTTTGTCAACGAAAAACTTGAGCTTGCAAAAAGCTTGGGCGTTGATTTTGTTATAAATCCAGACAGGGATGATATTCTAAAACGAGTAATGAACCTCACCAACGATAGAGGTGCTGACGTAGTTGTTGAAGCTTCCGGTTCAGGAGAAGGACTAAACACAGCTTCCAGTATTGTGAGGCATAATGGAACCATAGCCATCTACAGTCACTACATGAAACCATTCATAGTTAACATGTATAGATGGCATGAAGATGCGCTCAAGATAGTGCACACTTGTCTGATGCATAGAACAAAAGAGGAGATGGTTGTAGGTGTAAGAGACGCGTTCAGATTAATCAAGAAGGGGGTTTTTGATATAAAGCCCCTGGTTAACAGAAAGTATAGGCTTGCAGATATAAATGGAGCTTTCCAGAAGGAAGTTGCTGATAAGACGTCAATTAAAACGTTGATCCTTCCTTAGATTAATTCCGTTCTTGCTGTTTCTTTAAAACCTCTTTATTTACGAGCCTATCCGATTTCTCTCCGTTAATAAATTTCCTGACTTCCTCAGCCATTATTGTAGCGGATTTAATTGGCACCTCTTGAGTTAAACCAGCCATGTGAGGTGTTATCGTAATATTGTCGAGCCCCAACAAAGGGTTGTTCGGGCTAATAGGTTCCTGTTCGACAACATCTAAGGCTGCCCCTGCTATCCTCTTTTCTTTTAAAGCCAAAAATAATGCCTTCTCATCTATAACGCCACCTCTGGATGTATTAACTAAATATGCTGTCCTCTTCATCATTCCAATCTGTTCTTTACCTAACATATGCTCCGTTTCTTTGGTATATCTGACGTGTACTGTGATGAAATCTGACACTTTAAGAAGTGAATTCAGGTCTGTTAAATTTGCCCTAACACTTTCTGCGTCTTCCACAGTTGTGTAGGGGTCGTAAGCTACCACATCCATGCCGAAAGCTTCAGCTCGTAACGCAACCTTTTTTCCTATTCTTCCGAGGCCGATTACGCCTAAAGTTTTTCCTGAAAGTTCCACCCCAGAAATATTCGAGTCTCCATAGAGTCTTGGGTTGATCTTGAGCACTTCACCAGTCCTAAGCATGTGATGTGCTCTTGCGATATTTCTAGCCTCCGCTATCATTAAACCTAGCGTGAAATCGGCTACAGCTTCGACGGTTCTTTCAGGTGCATTGACAACCAGAACTCCATTCTTAGTGGCGGCTTCCAGGTCAACGTTGACGGGTCCACCACGGGTTACTCCGATTAGCTTAAGTCTTCTACCCGCGTAAATGACTTCAGCAGTAATAGGCGCGTAGTTCACTATAAGGATGTCTGCATCGTCGACAGCGTTTACAAGCTGTTTAGGTGAACCGATGTATTCTTTAAGCTTCATCTCTGACGGTGTTGTCGGTTTAAAGTTGATTTTCCTATCGACTTCTATGATTGTAATTTCATGCTCTTTGGCGAGTTGGGCAAATGCTGAAGAAAAGTGCTCCACCTTAACGCCGTTGTCTGAAGCGATTAAAATTTTCATCTTTTCATGTCTCAGGAGTTTTTGTGCTATAAAAAGTCGCTAAGAGCGCTCTACGATTGCGTCGATGTTGGCTCCTGTTGAAACATCTGTTTCGCGATTCATTATGACTTCTACGATATATGGGTGGTTTGCTTCAACCGCCCTTTTGAAAGCTGGTTTGAGATCCTCTGGCTTTTCTACTCTTTCCGCCATCGCGCCGAACGCTTCTGCGAGCTTGACGTAGTCCACAAAGCTTTGGAATTCTGGCAGTCTATCCTTGTACCATGTGTCGACTGCGAAGTGCATATCGTACTGATATTTCTCGGCTTGTCGAATGAGGCCGAGATGTCCATCGTTCAAGATGATGAAGACGACTGGAATGTTATAGTGCACAGACACAGCCAGCTCTTCTACGCAAAAGCCAAATCCAAAGTCCCCGGTAACGTCAACGACAAGGTTGTTAGGCTTAGCTAGCTTTGCTCCTATAGAAGCGGGAAGATCCCAGCCAAGTGGTCCAGCCCCTCCCGGCACAAGATAGTGTCTAGGCTTGTATATGTTCTGATGCTGGCTTGAAAGCATCTGGTTCAATCCTATTGTGGTTACGAATATCGTCTCTTTATCGAAGAATTCGTTTATCTCCTTGAATATCCTCTGCGGCTTTATGGGAACGTCGTCGAAGTCCAGTTTCCTTGCCATTTTTGTTCGAAGTTCAGGTATTCCTTTAACCCTCTGACTGGCCTCTTTCTTAGGTGTCATTTTTCTTGCTTCTTCTAACATCGCCTCCAGAGTGAGCTTGACGTCAGCGATGATTGGAAGGTCTGCTGGAACAATTCTGCCTATGTGATCGGGTTCAATATTTACATGAATAAATCTTCTTCCCTTCAAGTACGCGTCCATGCCCCCTGTGTGTCTGTCGGAGAATCTGCATCCAAAACCCACTACCAGATCCGATTCAAGGAAGACCCTGTTACCCGGAGGTATGTCAACGAAAACGCCCACTTGACCGGCATAAAGGGGATGGTCCGGGGGAATACCTCCTTTGCCCATAAGAGATGTTACAACAGGAACTCCTAAGTATTCCGCGAGCTTCACAAATTCATTGCAGGCGTTAGCTAAAATCACTCCTCCTCCCAAAAGGAAGACTGGGTTTTTTGAGTCAAGAATCATTTCCAGCGCCAATTTGACTTTCTTAGGGTTAGGTGGGGGATTAAAAAATGGAAGAGGGCTATCGCTTTCCTCGTCATAGAATACTTCACCTTTCTGAACATCTAGAGGCAAGTCGATCAGAACAGGTCCAGGACGACCTTCTCTGGCTATTCTGAATGCTTCGCGAAAGACCTGAGGTAGTTGAGCTGTTTCCTTTACGAGGTATGCTTTCTTTGTAATGGATTTCACGATTTCTGCAATATCAACCGCCTGAAAAGCCTCCTTCCCCAACTGAGCTCTGACGTTCTGACCTGTAACAGCTATGATTGGGATAGAATCGACCCTAGCTGCATACAGTCCTGTTACAAAGTTTGTACCAGCAGGCCCAGATGTGCACACGCAGAAGCCAACTTCTCCGCTTGCTCTAGCATACCCATCAGCCGCATGGATCGCTCCTTCTTCATGTCGCATCAAATAATGCGTAATTTTATAGGAGCTTTCTAGAGACTTATAAAAAGGCAGTATTCCTGCGCCGGGTATACCAAATATGTGCTTTATTCCCTCGTCCTCAAGAATGTTAATCACGGCTTTCATCGCGGGCATTTTAGATATTCCCTTTGAACTCAAATGTTATCGCCTTTCTATTCAAATTGGAAAGTATAAAAAATTATTGGTAAAAGGCCGTGTACGGCATTTTACGTTCCAAAATGTTGATGTTTGAGAAAAATTATAACTTTGGCTTCTCAATATTAGACTAGAATAACTTTGATCAATACCTTGATAAGAATTTATATAGGAAAGACCATACTGTTAATACATATACCAATATTTTAAGTTACAGTAAATTTCAAGTGCAATAAGCGGGCCCGGTGGGATTTGAACCCATGATACTTGGCTTATCTGTCTTTTTCGTTAGGATAATTAATTAGAAGAAAGTAAAATCCTTTATAAAATCAATTGTACATTTTTTCATATCTTGTTCATTATTATTATGTTTAGTTCAAAACTGGCAATCAGATTATCCATTAAAAAAAGCTTTGTTCCTAAGTGTCAATGCATATCTTAAAAAGATCAATAATGTATTAGGAAAGACTTGGTTATATCGGGGTATATTGCTGAGATACGCCTTGAATTAGGGTGCTTGGTTTAATATTGTTATCTGAACATGTGAACATATGAACAATTTATGTGAACTTTTGAACAGTTTATTTGAACAAAAGAACATTTAAAAATGCACATCCATTTAAATTATCGGTATATAGTTTTGAGGAAGAAGGATCCATTGGTTAGGAAGAAGGCAATAAAGATGTGGTTGAACGGTGGAAATTTTAGCACCATTAGAGATAAAACAGGCGAAAGCGTCGGAAAATTGTCAAAGGATTTGAACGAGCTCAGAAAGGAATTTCCAGAACTTGATGAATTGAGAAGAATCACTATACTTATCAACAAGAATAAGAGTAGCATAGAGCAGGTTTTAAAGGGCGCCCATTTGGTTAGCGAGCTCGAAAAAATCAAAATAGATATTGAAACAGCTTCTGACGCGATATCCCAAATATCATCATACGGTAAGGACGCTTCAAAGATACTTTTGCAGAGTAGAGAATTCTACGCCCTCGCAGAGCAGAAAGGCGTGAGCTATTCCGAAATACTTGAAGATTTCAAAGAGAAGATAGAAGAAGTTGCAGATCTGACTGAAAATAAGAAGAAATTGGAGGGGGAATGCGAAGCTCTTAGGAATTTGATAAAGGAACTTGATAAACTCAAGAAGTTACAGGATAAGACCTCACAACACAATATTACATTCGAAATATTAGATGCAATTATAGAGAATCAGCTTATTCTCGAGAAGCTAGGCTTCATACCAAATACAGCTGAAGTTTTGGCAAAGGAGTTAAATAAAAATGGTCTAGATCCAGAGAATGCATCTAAGATGCTTTCGTCTCTTCTATCTAAATACGGAAGCCTTGTAGAAGCAGTTGACAGCCTTCAACGCGCGAAAGAGACTTTAGAAACAATTATTGCAAAAGACAACGAAACCTCATCAAAACTACAGCAAACGAATCAAGGTTTTATCGAACTTAACGATAAACTGAAAAGGACATTTGATGAACAAAAAGTGAAACTGCAAAATGAGCACGAAATTCGTGTTGAAAATTTGCACAGTAAGCTAGAAGATGAAAAGAAAAAGGCCCAGAAAACAATAGATGAACTTACAGGAAATATTGAAACACTCAAAAAGCAAATGGAGGAAATGCAGGTGGAGATTCAATTTGCCCAAGCAATCGTCGATATGCTTAACTCGAGGGATATTTCTGAAAATCAACTTAGTACTTTAACGGAAAGGCTCACTCGTGCACTAGAACAAAAGAGGAAAGGCTACATATTTTTCTCTAAGGCTGAAGTAGAAGGAGCAAAACAACAGCTCATAAGGGACTTATCTGACCTTGTGAAGATGGATATCGTATCGAAAAAGGAGCACGAATAGGTTAAAGAACAGATAAACAGGCTTACAGCAGAATATACTAAGATAAAGTCTGAAGCGGAAAAGATTCCGAAGTTGAACAAGGAAATCCAATTAAGGGATGAGGCAGTTGGCGTCCTAAGCAAAAGTCTTTCTCCTGGCAAACACTTCCAAAGAGGCTGGCTGATGGGGTGTACTTCATGTAAGGTGCAAACCATTTTCTACCTTCATCCAGAACACATTCAAAGCCTATTTAAGAAAGGTTACTTGACCTTTGAGTGTGTTTGTGGCAAAAAGACGAACTTCACTCTTGAGGACCTTTACTATGACATCCTAAAATACGGTTTCTATACTCTAAAAGGCTAAAAAGCAAATGTTGTAATTTGATAACAGTTCCAATTTCGAGGTAACTTTCTAATCCTTAGTCGAAATTCCCTTTCTGAGTAGAAGCCTATTTATTCCCGTTATCATCGCCTCAACGCTTGCTTTGACAATGTCTTCTTTAGCTGCTCTAGCAGAAACTGTATTGCCGTCCTTATCTTCAACTTTTATTATGACTTCAGCCACCGCATCCGAACCTCCCGTGAGTGCTTCAAGCCTGTACTCCTTTAGGCTGACATTGAGGCCTCTAGTTATCTTCTGAAGCGCCCGCATTGCGGCGTCAACTGGACCTACACCGGTTTCAGCTGAAGTGTATTCCTTATCATTTAGTATTACCCTAACGGATGCCGTAGACGTCATCCTAGTTCCGGTCATAACAGCGAGTTCCTTCAATTCGATGATCTTTTTCTCTTCTACAAAGGCTTCTCCCATAACCGACTTGGCTATATCAGCGAGATCTGTGTCTGTAACCACTTTACCCTTTTCGCCTATCGCCCTCACTTCTTCCGTTATTTCCTTCACCTGCTTGTCCGTAGGACGTAAACCCCAACCTTCCAACTGAGCCTTTATCCCATGTCTGCCTGAATGTTTCCCTGGGATTATCTTCCTAGAACGTCCAACAAATTCTGGTGGCATGGGCTCATAGGTCAAAGGCATGGACACGAGGCCGTGAGTGTGGATTCCAGCCTCGTGCGTAAACGCATTCTCTCCGACCACCGCCTTATTCGGTTGAACAGGTATCCTTGTGAGCTTTGAAACAAGCTGAGAAGTCTGATAGATTAATTCATTTTTAATATTCGTCTTTTTATTATACAGCAAATTAAGTGCGGTCACGGTTTCCTCCAGCGCAGCGTTTCCTGCTCTTTCTCCTAAGCCGTTAATTGTAACATGGATCTGCTCTGCTCCAGCTTCTACCCCTGCAAGAGAGTTTGCAACCGCCATACCAAAATCGTTATGGCAATGAACGCTGATTGGTTTATCAACGGAAGCTCGAACTTCTTTTACAAGTTGGAACATCCTATTAGGAGTCATGATTCCTACAGTATCTGGGATGTTGATTCGAATTACACCCGCCCCAACCACCGCCTTATAAAATTCCTTTAGGAAACCTATCTCTGTTCTCGTTGCGTCTTCGGCTGAAAACTCAACCGATATTCCATATGATTTAGCGTAATCTATGACCTCCAACGACTTTTGGATAGCTTGCTCTCTCGTCATCCTCAGTTTATGTTTGAGATGTATATCAGAGGTCGCTATAAAAATATGGACATACTTTAGACCACTGCTTACAACAGCGTCCACATCCTCTTTTACAACCCTTGCTAATCCAAATATCTCAGCATTCAATCCCTCATTGGCAATAAGCCGTACGGCTTCGAATTCTCCTTTAGATGACACAGGTGTACCTGCCTCAATCGCATCTACTCCTAATCTGTCGAGCTGCCTAGCGATGGTAACCTTATCTTCGGGTGATAAAAAAACGCCAGGCGTTTGATCGCCGTCTCTTAAAGTTGTGTCAAATATTCTTATTTTATCCACTGACTTTTCAGTCAAATCATCAACTCAACCTAATATTTGCTTAGCTACAGCTTCTCCGAAATCTCCTGTTTTGACGTTTCCACCAAGGTCTTGGGTTAAAAAACCCATCTCCAATGTTTTAGCTACAGCGTTGTCTATACTCTCTGCAGCCTTCACACATCTATTGTCCGAGTATTTCTGTCCAAGCCATTCAAACATCATTTTTGATGCTAGGATCATTGAACAAGGATTCGCAATCTGTTTACCGGCATACTTTGGCGCGGAGCCGTGTACAGGCTCAAATAGGGCAAAGCTGTCGCCGATGTTCGCTCCAGGAGCCATCCCAAGGCCTCCGACAAGGATGGACGCCTCATCTGAAAGTATGTCACCGAACATGTTTGTAGTAACCAATACGTCAAACTCATAAGGTCTCTTAATCAGCTGCATAGCGGCGTTGTCCACATACATTTCCTCCAACGTTATTCCTTGATACGATTTTGCTACGTCTCGACAAGCTTGGAGAAAAAGGCCGCACGTCTTCTTCATAACGTTTGCCTTGTTAACGGCCGTAACCTTGAATTTCTTCTTACGTTTTGACGCGATTTCAAAGGCATATCGCGCGATTCTCTCGCTTCCACGTCTCGTAATAATTCTCATGCAGACAGCTGAATCTTTGTCCAAGTCGAACTCTATTCCTCTATAGACGTCCTCCGTGTTCTCCCTGACGATGACAAAGTCTAATCCAGGAGCCATAGTTGGCACGTTGGGGTAGGCTTTGATTGGTCTAATGTTCGCGTATAGGTCAAAGATCAGCCTTAACTTGACGATGACGTCTGCTGCGGTTTCACCAACAGGTCCCTTCAAACAGGCATCTGAAGATTTGATGGTTTCTAAGCTGTCTTGAGGGAGAGCAGCACCCTTCTTCTTATAACATTCGTCCCCAGCTTCAGTTTTGACCATGTTTAATACGATTGCATTCTTCTTCTGAACAGCTTCCAAGACCTTAAGTGTAGCATCTGTTTGTTCAGGCCCAATACCGTCACCCGGTATCAGGGAAATTGTATAAGATTTCATATTTTATCCCTCTTCTCTTTTATATATTTGACTAGACCTTTCTCCATTATTTCCAAAAGGAAACCAGGAACAGGATGTGTATCTAACCTGATCCCTTTATTGACATCTTCGACTGAACCCTTCCTAAAGTCGATTCTGAGTTCGTCAGCATCGTCAATTTTACTACTTATGCTGTCGCACTCTAGAATGGGCAGTCCGATGTTGATCGCGTTTCTGTAGAATATTCTTGCGAAGGAGTCTGCCAAGACACACTGGACACCAGCGTACTTGAGCGCTATAGGCGCCTGTTCCCTGCTGGAGCCACAGCCAAAGTTTGTTCCTGCTACAATTATCTTTCTTTCGCTTATTTTTTTGGAAAAATCAGGATCGATGCCTTCCATTGCATGCTTAGCTAATTCTTTGTAATCGGTGTAAATTAGATATTTCCCTGGAATAATAACGTCAGTGTTAACCCCGTCCCCATACTTCAACACTTTACCCTCGATAATGTTCATATTTAATTAAGCCTCGAAAACTTTTGGGTCAGTTATTTTTCCAGTGACGGCCGATGCGGCAACAGTTGCAGGTGAAGCGAGGTAGACCATAGCTTTAGGGCTACCCATTCGACCTATGAAATTTCTATTTGTGCTGCTTACGCAGGATTCACCAGCTGCAAGTAAACCTAGATGTCCACCATAGCATGGTCCACAGTTGGGGTTACATACGAGAACACCGGAATCAATGAAGGTTTCTAGCAGCTCCTCTCTCATTGCCTCCATGTAGACCTCCTGTGAAGCAGGAATAACTAAAGCTCTTACACCTTTCTTCACTTTCCTTCCACGCAGGATTTTTGCGGCTATACGCAGATCCTCTAGACGCCCATTTGTGCAAGATCCGATTACAGCCTGATCTATTTCCACATTTCTGACTTCGGAAACGGGCTTGACGTTATCGACTGATGGAGGAAGGGCGACCATAGATTCGAGTTCAGGAGCTTCGTATTCTACGACCCTATCATATTCTGCATCAGGATCTTCTTTTACAAAACCGAAGGGTGTTAGCTTCCTGGCTTTTAGAAACTCGGCGGTTCTATCGTCAGGCTCGACTATGCCATTTTTCGCGCCCATCTCGACGACCATGTTGCATATAGTCATCCTTCCATCAACGCTCATTTTATGTACGGCATCTCCTGAGAAGTTTATCCCCATGTAAGTTGCGCCATCTGCTTTGAACTGTCCGATTGTATAGAGAATAAGATCTTTCGGTGCGACCGGAGGCTTAAGCTCTCCGTTGACAATGATTTTAACAGCCTTCGGAACCTTAAACCATAGTTTACCCGTCAATAACACTGAAGCGATTTCCGTGGAGCCTATTCCTGTAGCGAAAGCGCCAACCGCACCATAGGTGCAGGTATGGGAATCGGCACCGACAATCATTTCCCCAGGTTTGGCATGATTCTCCATCATTATCTGGTGGCATACTCCCCCTCTTCCAACGTCATAAAAATTTTTTATACCCTGATTATTGGCGAAGGTTCTGAGAATCCTATGTAAGTTGGCGGACTGTTCAGAGTTGGCGGGAACTAGATGATCTAAAACGATTATTATACGGTCCTTTTTCCAGACCTCTTTTCCTCCCATCTCTTTGAAAGCTTCGACGGCTAATGGGGCTGTTATATCATTCATCATGGCTTTATCGATTTCAGCCTCTATTATGTCACCTGCGTTAACATACTTTCTGCCAGAAGCTTTAGCCATTATCTTCTCGATTATATTCATTGTTATGCCACCAAGCGAGTATAAAAGAAAAAATTACTTCTTTTTTCCAACTCCAGACATCGACCGCATTGAAGCGCCAACTTTCTCTAGCTGATGTTCCTGCCACTGTTTCAGTAAAGAATTAAAGACTTTCCTTCCTTCTGCATCTTCTTTCAACCATTCTTTGGCAAATTCGCCATTTTGAACCCTTTTTGCAGCCTTCTCCATATTCTCTCTTACATGAGCATCTATCACCTTGGGCCCGACGGTCATCCCACCATACTTGGCGGTGTCCGAGACGGCCATAAGCATACCTGATATGCCGCTTGAATAGATCTGGTCGATGATAAGTTTAGCTTCATTGCACGCTTCAAAGTAAGACAGCTCCGGTGGATATCCGAGTTTGACAAGGACTTCGAATCCATTTCTTATAAGCTCAATTATCCCTCCGACAAGGACTATCTGCTCTCCTATAAGGTCGCTTTCAGTTTCATCCTTAAATGTCGTCTCTATGACACCTGCTTTTGTGCTTCCGAGGGATTTGGCTATTGCCAGAGCTGTTTGCTTCGCCTTACCTGAGTAGTCTTGCTGTACGGCTATCAAAGACGGAACTCCAAATTTGCTTAGATATAATTCCCGAACTGAGGGTCCGGGTCCCTTTGGAGCTACCATAATGACATCTACGTCGTGGGGGGGAACGATGGTTTTAAAATGGATGTTAAAACCGTGCGAAAAACCTAAAGCCTTTCCGGGTTTTAGATATGGCGCAATCAGCTCCTTGTAGACTGAAGGCTGAGCGGTGTCGGGTATGAGAATATGAATGATGTCACTTCTCTTAACCGCATCATCTATTGCATAGACATCAAATCCATCTTTCTCAGCTTTCTCCCAAGATTTCCCTTTAGGCCGCAAGCCTATTATTACATTTAGTCCGGAGTCCTTTAGGCAGTTTGCCTGAGCGTTTCCCTGGCTGCCATAGCCTATAACCGCTATTTTTTTTCCTTCTAAAACTGATACGTCCACATCTTTGTCATAATATATCTTTACCATTTCAAATAGCCTCCTTAACCAACTCTTGACTACTCTTAATAACTTTTGCGCCTCGTGACAGAGCTGTGATACCTGTCCGAGCAACTTCCTTGATGCCGAAGGATGTAACCAATTCTATGAATGCGTCAATTTTTTCGGAGTCACCTGTTATCTCAGCTATAAGTGAGTCTGATGAGACGTCGACTATATGGCCTCTAAAAACGTCGACATACTGGATAACGTCGGACCTAGCCTTCGAATCCGTCGTGTGCACCTTGATAAGCGCCATCTCTCTTACTACAGTAGTTTTTGGATTCAGTATCGAAACCTTCACTACGTTGATGATTTTGTTCAGTTGCTTAATGACCTGTTCGATTGTCCTTTCATCCCCGTTAACCGTTATCGTCATCCTAGAAAGGTCCTTCTGCTCTGTGACACCCACGGATATGCTTTCTATATTAAAACCTCTCCTTCTGAACATGTTCGAAACTTCATATAGGACACCAGGTTTATTCTCGACAAGAGCACCTATTACATATGTCTGTTTAACCGACATTTTTATTCACTATCAACCATCATATCCTTTAACCCCATCCCTGCAGGAACCATTGGAAGCACGTTTTCTTCTGGGGAAATTGGGACATCTATAACCGTGGTTATTTCGCTTTTCAGCACATTCTTGATCGCCCTCGAAAAATCCTCACACGATTCCACGCGAACTCCATGCGCACCATACGCCTCTGCGAGTTTGATGAAATCGGGAACGTTCTTTAACTCAGAAGCAGAGTATCGCCTGTCATAGAAGAACCTTTGCCACTGTGCGACCATACCGAGCATAGAGTTGTTCAATATGACTACGGTTATAGGTATTTTCTCCAAGGTAGAAGTTGCTAAATCCTGCTCGGTCATTATGAAACTGCCGTCTCCAGCTATGTCAACTACGGGTACATCCGGTTTAGCTACCTTGGCGCCAAGTGCCGCAGGAAAGCCGAAACCCATCGTTCCTAGTCCCCCGGAAGTTATGAAAGTTCTGGGTTCAAGAGCTTGGAAATAGAGGGCGGCCCACATCTGATGTTGACCTACTTCTGTGGTCACAATAGCGTTATTCGGCAGGCTTCTCCTTAACTCAGTTATTATATCCGAAGGCTTTATACTGACTCCATTGTTGTGATTCTTATTCTGCAGTTGATTTTTAACCTGTTGAATTCTATCAAACCAGGTCGACTTTTCTCTCTTGATCGTCTTTTGAACTATCTGCTCATAAATCTGCGTCAGGGTTTTCTTCGCATCAGCCACTATAGGCAAGTCGACTTTAGCGTTCTTTCCAATCTCTGCAGAGTCGATGTCTATGTGTATTATCTTGGCATCTGGGCAGAACTGGTCCAATCGACATGTTGTCCTGTCTGAAAAACGTAGACCCACTGCCAATAGAACGTCGGATTCGGTTATCAATTTATTAGCTTCGGCTTTTCCGTGCATGCCAACCATTCCTAAGGATAGAGGATGGGTTTCTGGAATGCTTCCCTTACCCATTAAAGACGTTGCGATAGGCATCAGCAATAATTCGGCTAGTTTAAGTGCCTCTTGCGAGGAATTTGAAATTATTACACCGCCGCCTGCCAACATGATGGGACGTTCAGCCATGAGCAGAAGTTCTACGGCTCTTTTAACCTGTATCGGATGTGGGTCTGTATTCGGCTTGTAGCCTCTGAGTTCAAATGTGGATGAAAAGTCCATCTCGGCTGATTCTGTCTGCACATCTTTGGGAAGATCTACCAGAACGGGGCCAGGCCTACCTGTTGAAGCTATATAGAAGGCTTTTTTAACTGTCGTAGGTATTTCTAACGCATCTTTTACTTGAACATTATATTTAGTGATTGGAGTCGTTATACCTATGATGTCCGCCTCTTGGAACCCGTCCTTTCCTATCATCGCCCTGACAACCTGCCCTGTGAAGGCTATAATAGGCGATGAGTCCATGTATGCTGTAGCTATGCCTGTTACAATATTTGTGGCACCGGGCCCAGATGTGGCTATACATGTACCTGGGAAGCCGCTTGCTCGAGCGTAGCCGTCAGCCATATGTGCAGCGCACTGCTCGTGATGGGCTAGAATATGTCTTATACCCGATTTGTAGAGGGCGTCGTATAAAGGTAGCACGGATCCTCCAGGGATTCCGAAGATTTCTTTAACCTTCTCTCTCTTCAAGGACTCGATAAGAGCCTGAGCGCCAGAGATTTCAACCAAATTTATTATCACTTTCCAATATAAATAAAATCGTGTGGTCTAAATAAGAGGGATTAAAAGGACAATTAAGTGCCCAAGCACTCGCCTCTTTCCACTAACCAATATATGCATTGCTCATCGGCTAGTGAAGACTGTTTTAATAAACTTATCGGTGATGAGGTACTTAATTTGGATAATGTAATCGTTCTATCAAAATGGGGCATATGCTTAAGTTAAAAATTTTCATCCCAAGTTCCTTGATTAGAAGATCTTTTTGATTGCGGCGTAATCGTACTTAAATTAAGGTTAGTGAGCTTCTTGGCATCAGCTACCAAAGGTCTTTACCTGCAGCTTTTGCTGAAATTCTGTTTTTTATCAGATTATCAACCCATTTTACCTTCTCTTGTTTAGATCAATAAATTTGAATCTGGGTGAAAATCTATTGATAAGCACACAACAAAGTCGGAGTAACTGTTCCTATGAGAATATTAGTCTTATGCTCAATCGTCTCCTTTAAGATTTAAGGAATCCTTCGGTATAATAGTTGATACAGGTTCGAGGATGGATACGTTTATATATGAAGATCAGGTTGTTGATTTTTTTATGGAAAGCAGGCGTGTAAAGGAAGGGGCTGAAAGGGCACCTCATCGTTCACTGTTAAGGGCTGTTGGACTTCGAGATGAAGACTTCGAAAAACCATTCGTAGGCATAGCTAACAGTTATTCAGAGATTGTTCCCGGACACATACATCTAAGAAAACTTGTTCAGTATGTGAAAAAAGGGATAAAGGACGCTGGAGGGGTGCCATTCGAGTTCAACACGATAGCTGTAGACGATGGAATAGCAATGGGCCATGAAGGCATGAAATATTCACTTCCCTCCAGAGAAGTGATCGCAGATTCCGTTGAGATAATGATGAAAGCTCACGCACTCGATGGCATAGTTATGTTATCGAATTGCGATAAGATAACACCGGGCATGTTGATGGCCGCCGCCCGATTAGACCTTCCCTCCATACTTATTACAGGTGGCCCGATGAAAGCTGGAAGGTTTCACGGAAAGAAAGTGGGTCTCATAGACGTGTTCGAAGCGGTAGGAGAATACGAGAAGGGTAAGATGAAATATTGTGATCTCTTGGAGATTGAGAGGAAAGCTTGCCCTGGACCCGGTTCATGTAGCGGTCTGTTCACGGCAAACACGATGGCTATATTATCTGAAGCAATGGGCCTGTCATTGCCTTATTCTGGAACCTGCCCAGCCGAAAGTCCGCAAAGAAGAGAGCTGGCTTATAAAACCGGTGTACGCGCTGTCGAGCTAATTAGGGAAGGCTGTAATTTTCGTCAGTTCATGACTAGGAAAAACTTTGAAAATGCAATAATGGTGGATATGGCTCTTGGGGGGTCGTCTAACACGGTGTTGCATCTTCTTGCAATAAACAGTGAAGCAGGAGGGGAACTCAAACTTGACGACTTCGACGTAATAAGCAGAACCGTACCTCATATAGCGCCTATTTATCCAGGAGGAGAATACATGGTCGAAGATCTACATAGAGCCGGCGGTGTTCCTGCCCTTATGCTGAGACTTAAGTCTAAACTTAACCTTCAGAATCCAACGGTGTCAGGGAAGACGGTTGGAGAGATATTAAGCAAAGCTCAGATATTAGATTCCAACGTAATACATAGTATCGATGATCCGGTTCGTCCTTCCGGAGGATTAGCCATTCTCAGAGGAAGCCTATCCCCTGAAGGAGCTGTAATGAAAACTGCGGCTTTGAAAGACAATGACTTCGTATTTGAAGGAAGCTCAAAGGTTTTTGACGGAGAAGAGAAAGCATTCGATGCGATAATCAACGGACACATAGAGAAAGGGTCAGTCCTCGTCATAAGATATGAAGGGCCCAAAGGTGGTCCAGGAATGCGCGAGATGCTGAGCCCAACCAGCGCTGTTGTAGGAATGGGCCTTGACAAAGATATAGCTCTTGTTACAGATGGTAGATTCTCCGGTGGTAGTAGGGGGCCCGCAGTTGGGCACGTATCACCTGAAGCAGCGGTGGGAGGTCCGATTGCAATCGTTAAAGACGGAGACATGATAAAAATTGATGTCCCAAAAAGAAGGCTAGATCTGTTGGTCGACAGAGAAGAAGTTGAGGAAAGAAAGGCAAACTGGAAATATAAGGGTAAGGAAATGAAATCCAAGTTCCTGCTTAGATATAGCCGAGATGTTAGCTCAGCAAGTATAGGCTGCATTTTACAAAGTTGATCGGATAATTCAGTGTAGAGGGCGCACCTGATCTTCTATTAATTTGCATCTTATATACTACGTTTTACTCTGGCTAATCTTTTTGCTTTATAACTAGGAAATACCTGTATCCGTCAATCAACGCTATCTTCGAAGCCTCAAGAATATTTTCCGACACACCCACGGTGCTCCAACTTCTGTGACTGTTAGAAAAATCGATGAGCACCCTAACTTTGGCAGCCGTCCCCTTGTCAGAATCGATTTCCTTAACTCGGTATCCTGCAAGTTTCATCTTTTCAGCCTGTGGGTATACTTCCTTCAAAGCTTTTCTCAAAGCGAGATCCAATGAATGTACGGGGCCATTCCCTTGCGACGCGGTGTGAATGATTTTTTTCCCGACCCTTATTGTTACGGTGCTATCAGCTACGACTTTATCTCCATCGCTATATACTATAGCTGTCCAGGAGGCGACGTCGAATAGATTCTTTTTAGGACCAAGCTTCCTTAACATAAGAAGGTAAAGAGAGCCTTCAGCGTTTTCGAATTTGTAACCGTCTTTCTCATATTCCTTTACGCTCTGCAATATTTCTTCAACCTTAGGGTCAGATTTATTAAGTTTTAATCCAAACTCGGTAGCTTTTGCGACAATGCTGGCCTTGCCTGACTGTTCGGAAACGGAAACGTTCCTGCTATTTCCCACAAGACCTGGATTCAAGTGCTCATAACTTTGATCACTCTTTAGCATAGCGTCTACGTGTATTCCACCTTTATGTGAAAAGACGTATTTACCTACGTACGGCTGATAAGGATCATTTTGGATATTAGCGATCTCATATACAAAGCTCGATAAACGGGTCAAACCTCTCAGATCTTTCACAGTTAAACCCATCTTAAATTTAAGAGCCGGCAAAACAGATGTTAGGTCTGCGTTTCCAGCTCTTTCACCTAGGCCATTAACGGTTGCTTGTACATGCTTCGCTCCTGCCTCTACAGCCATAAGAGTGTTGGCTACAGCGCATCCTGCGTCGTTATGTGCATGTATACCCAGAGGTTTATTGACCCTGTTTCTGACATCCTGTACTATTCTATATATTTCTGAAGGTGTTCTGCCTCCGTTAGTGTCGCAGAGCACTATTACGTCTGCTGATCCAGCGGCATCGAGTGTTTTTAGAGCGTATTCTCTGTCATCAACATAACCGTCAAAGAAATGTTCAGCATCGTAAATTGTTGTTGCGCCATTCTTTTTTATGAAGTTCACAGATTCCTTAATCAACCTCAGATTTTCTGACGGTGTTGTTCTCAGAACTTTTCTAATATGTAACCCCCAGGATTTTCCGAATATTGCGACCACATCGGCGGCCTGCAATAGGTTCGACAGGTTTACGTCATCTTCAGGGTCCAGACCAACCCTCATCGTGCTTCCAAAAGCAGATATTCTGGAACTGAGTTTAAGCTTTCGAGCAGCCTTAAAATATTCCAAGTCTTTGGGATTTGAACTCGGCCAACCGCCTTCAATGAAATCCACAAAGCCGTCTAACCTTTTTGTTATCTTCAGTTTGTCTTCGAGAGAAAATGCTACACCTGTTGCCTGTGCGCCATCCCTCAATGTTGTGTCATAGATCTCAACACTTTTTCCTTTACGTAATGATTTAAATTCAGAGGAGGACATTCTAAGTCTTGCTTTTGTAACCCACACAAAATATCTCTAGTGGTTTCATAGAAGAAGAGGTTCATAAATTATTCTAATAAATCTTCCTATTTATATGCCATAGATTGTCAGGTTCGTATTGGATAATAAAATAGAATTCCAAAATATGGTACGCTAATACTATTTGATCCTTGGGAGTTATTCGATAAACTCAAGCCACTCCTTATATTTGACGTCAGCACTTCGTATTGTTTCGAAGAATTTCTTTCTTAAAGTCTTGGAGACAGGGCCAACTTTTCCTTCGCCTATCAATCGATGGTCAACCTCCACTATTGGAGTAACTTCAGCGGCTGTGCCGGTAAAGAATAGTTCATCTGCCAAGAAAACCTCCTCCTTTAAAACGTCTTTTTCGACAACTTTGTATTTTAAATCCTGAGCAAGCTTAATAATTGTATCACGAGTAATACCCAAAAGGATAGATGATGCACTCGATGGAGTGAATATTACGCTATCCTTAACTAGGAACAGGTTTTCTCCTGGCCCTTCTGATACAAATCCCCTTGAATCCAGCATTATAGCTTCATCAAAACCTTTCATATGAGCTTCCGTAGAAGCTAAAACTGAGTTGAGATATTGACCAGTTGCTTTAGCCATCATTGGAAGCATAGAATTTTGAATTCGGACCCAAGAAGAAAATGTGCACCTAGCACCCTTTTCCTTTGCTTCACCTAGATAAGCTCCTAAAGGCCAAACAGCGATGGCAACCTGCACTGGATGTTGACGGCTATCTAAGGTTCCCGGACCAAAACCTCTGAAAGCGATGGGCCTGATGTAATATTCATTTAACCCATTTAATCTAATTAGTTCTTTTATTGTGTCAACAATGGTCTCTTTGGAAAATGGTAAGGTCATAAAATATATTTTTGCTGAATTGTAAAATCGGTTAATGTGTTCTTTAAGCCTGAAGATGGCATAGCCTTTTTCTGTCTTATAACATCTGATACCTTCGAATACTCCTGTACCATAGTGTAGACCATTAACCAAAACGTGGACCTTTGCTTCTTCCCAGTCGACAAACTTACCGTCCAACCATATTTTATCAGTTTTTTCAGGCATTCGAATAGTTAGGGTCTAAACAATAGAATAAAAGTTTTGTCTTTAAATCCTTTAACAGCTCTTTAAATTTTCTTTAAAATCTCTTTAAACTGGTTTTTTAAAGCCTTTAAAAGTCTTTAAATTCCTTTAAACTATCCTTTAAAGACTCTTTAAAGAGCCTTTAAACCCTTTAACTGTTCTTTAAATCTCTTTAAATTTCTTTAAATCCTTTAAATTAAAGCTTTAATCCTTTAACCGCATGAAGTGATTTAAAGGTTAAAGCCTTCTTTAAGCGTGTTTATAGGCTGTTCCCAGTTAAATAGGTAGTTGTCTTTAAATCTAAAGGATAAAGGGTTCTTTAACGATCCTTACCGTTAAGGTCCTGATCGCCTTAACTTTTCTTTTTGACCCTGTTAGTATATCGGTATGCTTAGTTCATTTTGCTTTCCAATTCTTTTAGCTTCCTTCTTCAAAATTCATATCCCGCTTTCATATCTGAACGAAATTTTGTATCTATTCTTCTGTAAAAGGTTCCGACTAAGATCCATATTCTTTTAAAGCCGAATACATGGCTAAAACATTTTGCACCGGAACCTTCGGTTGAACATTATGGATTGTATTAAAGATAAAGCCTCCATTACTGCCAAAGATCTTAATCCGCTCTATAGTTTCCTTCTTCACCTGTTCGACGCTACCGAAGGGTAGTGTTCTTTGGGTGTCAATGCCTCCGCCCAAAAAAACTATTTTGTCACCGTATTTCATCTTAAGTAACTGGGGATCCATCCCCGCAGCAGACGTCTGAACTGGGTTCAATATGTCAAAACCTGCATCTATGAAATCTTTCAAAAAATGTTCAACAGATCCACAGGAATGGATGAAGGTCTTCCAAAGGGTGTGTTCGTGCACCCAGCTGTTAACTATTCTGTGGTAGGGTTTGAATAATTTGCGATATGTTGCATCTGACATAATGGGGCCGACCTGAGTCCCGAAATCGGTTCCTGTTATAAAAATTACGTTTATCTTATTGTCTACTGACTTTTTAATCTTCTCCAAATTAGCTATTGCTATTTCACACTGTTTTTCGAAAATCTTTGAAACATAATCCGGTCTAATAATCTGGCACATGTACCATTCCTTAACGCCTCTTATTCCTCTTGGGTTCTTTAAATTTAGTCCAGGGACCAGTGCTATGTCACCGAAACTTGTACCACCAAAGCTTGCAAATATCGCCATGTTTGTATCGTTGTAAAGACGGTCTGTTTCCCTTTTATAATATTCAAGCTCCTCTTTGGATATTTCTCCAAATTCTTCTAGGTTATCCGCAGCATCCAGCTTGTTCCATTCGAATGGGAGTTGCCTGTTAATTGCGTCGAAGAAGAAGCCACCTTTAGGCATTTTAGCACATGCTGATGCAGTTGCATCACCTTGAGGAAACATTAAGATATCGCCTTTTAAATCGGGTTCTATATTAAATTTATCTGGTACTAAAACCGGTGTGCCGTCGAAAAGCCTCCAGGGCTTCCATACTTCGTTTTTAAAGCCAAACATTGTAGATCTGCTGTTTAGTCCAACAATATCTACACCTAACACTTCTTGGAGGTCTGGTCCTATTTCGCCAAGCATCTGGTACGGTTCAATCACCTTGACAGGCTTGTCAGGCGGATCTAGCTTTAGAGCTTGACGCAGGGCATATACGATGCTGGCGTGCATTCCGGTCACAGCACTGCCTCCAAGGTCGAGAGGTACGCGATCCGGTTTCTGGTGATTTAAAGCGAGCGTAACCCTTTCTCTTGATTTCAAAACGTTTAGACCTAAGGTTTAGGTTTACATTTTACTAATTAAACTTTACGAAACCATGCTGCTGACGACGTCCTTTTAACATAGCAGTAGTAGATTTTCTTACAAAATTTTGAACTTTCTCGTCGAGCTAAAATTATCATCGTTTTGATAGTAAGATATAGCATTCAACTATGTGAATTAAATACTGATAAGATGGATAATGGAAGGAATTAAATGGTAAGACTAATAAAGTGTTACATCTATTGGAGGAAAATGAAATGCTATTAGAAATCGGATTTGTGCTACTTATATTCGGTGTTGCACTCGTTTTCTTAGGAGTGATACTTGCCTCAACATGCGGCCTTAAAAAAGAAAATGCCAAAGTTGAAGGAGGAGGTGTTGTGCTCATTGGCCCTATTCCGATAGTTTTCGGAACTAGTTCAAAATGGGCTGTTGTCGCACTAATCCTTGCTATAGTGTTGATGTTGCTTTCACTATCTTTCTTTTTGAGGTGAATCATTTGATCAGGCTTAATCCAACCAGCCTAATTCTTCTTGGTGTTACTTTCGCTTTTATTGGAACCTTAATAATATTTTTCAGTTCTCTCATTGGAGGATCGGGAAGCGTCTCTACTGGAATTATCATTTTCATTGGCCCGTTTCCAATAGTGTTCGGGTCAGGAGAACATGGAGATCTATTAATATTGATTGGTTTGACGATAATGATATTGATGATAGCCATCAGCTATATTATGTTTAGGCAAAGGAAAGGATAACAAAGGACTTCAATACTGACTTGAAGTTAATTATATGCAATTTTTCCCTCTTCTGATGGTTGTAACCTGATTGAGAGACTTCTCCAACCTTTTACGATCTGGACAGTATTTTTCTATCAGTTTATGGAATTTTTTTGAATGGTTAAATTCTATCAAATGCAGAAGCTCATGTAACAGAATATAATCCTTAAGCTCGTTTGATAGCGAAGACAGCTGTAGACTGAAAAAGAGTTCACGCCTTTTATTACAATACCCCCATCTACATACGTCTCTCACTTTAAAACATGTGAATTTCACTCCTAGTTTTTCTGCGAAAAGGGGCAGATTCGCTTTAAGGTAAGCTTCTGTCCTCATCCTCATCCAAGATTTGATTATTGGTATTATATTCTGTTCGTTTGTTTCCACGATAAGTAGATTATTCGTTAACGTAATTTCTTTCCTATCAGAGAAATTGTGTGTGACCGTATAATATTCGCCGTCGACCAGCAACATTTTACCGTCAAAAATCTTCTTTCTTTGAAGTAGTTCCTTATACTTCTTTCGAATCCAAGAGCTTTTCTCTTTTACGATAGCCTCAGCATTCTTTGGAGAGTAGTAGGGTACAACAACTTCTAGCTTTAGGTCTGGTTTAAACCTTAGATAGATGTACCTTGAGCGTGAAATCTTCACGTTGTATTCTATCTTAATATTTTCTTCTTTGATGTCAAGGTACCCGTCTTGTCGCAAACGTCATCATCGTTTTTTTCTATTCTAAAATTACCTTTAGCACGCTGGATGTGTCACTGAGGTCGGGAAAGACAGCGTCTGCACCATTTTCCTTCAGCTGATCTTTCGTAAAGCGGCCCGTTGCTACTCCCACGGTTTTAACGCGGGCCTCTTTCCCGGCTCTTATATCTCTAGGAGTGTCGCCAAAGACATAGACGTTATCGTTAAACTTGAAATCAAATTTATCAGCTGCCCTTCTGATCGCTAACCTTATCAGATTTGATCTCTTTACGTCGTCACTTCCAAAGCCTCCTAGACTAAAATAGCTGTCAAGTCCTGTAATCTGTAATTTCCTCCAAGCAATGGGCTCGATGTTTCCTGTAACAAGACCTATTATTACCCGACTTGTTATTAGTTTATCCAGCAATTCTTTAACCCCATCTAAAACTTTGATCTGATAATTAAAAGCACATTTATTAAATGTGTCCGCCATGATGCCGATACATTCTTGCAGTTTCGAAACAACTGTCTGTTCAGCAAATCCATGGATTTTGAGTACTTCGTAAATAATTTCCATATCTGTCATTCCTAAATAATCAATAGTATCTATTGAAGTTTCAACCCCGTATGCGACTTTAATACCTTCATTGAATGCTAGCTTGTGGCATTCCGATCCATTCAGTAGTGTGTTATCAATGTCAAAAAGAACCAGCTTATTTACATTATCCTGCACAATTGCCATAAACAATTAGTTCACTATCACTTTTATTATTGTCTTATTCATCTCTTTTATGAAAAAATCATCGACTTGGTTCGCATATAGATTTAGAAGCAAATCCACATAATGAACACTCATATTATATTCTTCACCAAGGTTATATATATGTAACTGATATTTATCATGGTATTCGTCTGCTAATCTTTGTTTATTACTGCTCGTTCTATATCTGTTATATTGTGCAAATTTTTTTATTAATTAATTAATAAATGTAAAAAAAAACATGTAAATAGCAGTCCTCTGGGTAGTGTGGACACAGCGATTTAACATGCCATGGAAAGACATAGACGTAATTGAAGAAGAAATGGGTTTAACGCCCAAAATAGAAGAGAAAAAACGAAAGAAACACTATATTCTCTAACCCCTATTTTTTTGATAATAAATGAAGAAATATCCTATGAAGAAAAAAGTAAAGCGTTTCTGTTTGTAAATGGCTCAATTTTAAGGAGAAGAAATAATGAAGGAAGTAATCCTGTAAAGAAACTTGAAACATGAACTTGCCAAACAACATTGCTCGAGATATTAAAAAATGTTGAAAAGGAAAAAGGTATTGCGTAAAGATTAAAACTGGATATGAAAAAATTAAGAATAAAACTTAACATGTTCCCAAAAAGACTTATCACACTCTTTATTTTTTCTTTTTTACTTGCTTTCATCACGTTTTTTGTTCCAATTGCTAAAATATCATTTCATGCGTTTTAGAACACTAAATCCTGATAGTTTTAATTATAATAGTTAACTATTCAATTTTATTTGAAATCAACAGTTTTTAGATGAATCGAATGCACAAAGCGTTTAACCATTTTCTCCCATTTATTTCTTGCAGAAGAGGCTTGGAAAAATCTACAGGTTATCGGAGGTGTTTTTCGATCTAGCCATTCCTGAAAGTGAAAATATCACGCATGAAAGCAGCAAAAGAACTGTTAATGATGCAAAAAGTCCGATGTAACCTAACCCTGCACTGAGTATAAAACCACATATTATAGGGCCTAACGTTTGGCCGACGTCCATTATCGTACTTATAAAACCCATTGAGGTGCCTATTTGTGTCTTTGCTACAAGCTCACTACCTAAAGCAGGTATTGTTGAAGTAACCATCGAGAACCCGAAACCGTAAACTAGTGCAAGAAAAAGTAAGAGCGTAAAGTTTTTCAAGAATGGAATAGCTAAGAGTGGAAGACCACCTATAATTGTTCCGTAGATGATAGGAATTCCTCTTCCAACTCTATCTGAGAATCGACCGACTATAGGTGTAAAGATAAGAACTATAAGAAGGTAACCGCCGGTTATAATTCCTATTGAAAAAGAGTTCATTCCAACATTATTTAAGTATCCAACAAGAAAATACTCAATGGCGCCATAAGCATAATATTGCGTTGCCTCGATAAAGCTCACAATTTGAACGCTACGGTTTCTTGCAATCGATTTCCAGTCTTTAAACATAATTGAAGTCGTACCTTTTGAATACTTTTTATCCGAAGATACCCCCTGCCTGAAAAGGAATGGTATTGTGACTATCAAAGCTGTAAATCCTGCGACTCCTACGGCAAGGTAGAGCGTGTTGAAGTTGTTGTTCGTGACTACTAAGATGTATCCGCCGAGAAACGGCGCTATGCTTCGACCAACTAAAGTGGCTGAGGAAAAGGCTGAAATGCGTTCCCCCTTTTTTTGTGGAAAAAGTTCTGCTATTGTAGCATTTGCTACAGGCACAAAAATCGCTGTAGCGAAACCATGGTAGAATCGGACAAGCACAAGTTGCCACCAAGTACCTATCAAAAGATAGAGAAAGGGTGCTGATGCGAACACAAAGCTTGAAATGAGGAGTAACTTTCTCCTACCCAGAATGTCTGAAAGGGAGCCTGCAGGCAAACTCACCAATATTCCGGGTATAGTGGAAGCTGCTGCAACAAAACCAGTCAAGGCATCAGGAGTTCCAAGACTTTTAGAGAAAAGATTAAGGACAGGGTCCTTTGACATCGTCGAGCTTAGGATTGCGAACGCTCCAATAGCGCAGAATATGAGAAAAATTTTGTTTCCACCGTTACCTTGACTTACTTTCATCGAGGTTCATCTTTAAACTCGATAATTGAAAATATATAAGTATTGAATCTTCTCAAAAGGATTCATTTTTAGGTATCTTCATCTCAATACGCTTATAAAAGACCAATGCTATTACGAAGATTGTAGCAATGGAAAAAGATACGGCAGCGTTTGGGACAGCAAAATTATAGCCAAATTGATTTAATTTCCCAAGAGTCAAGGCTCAAGAGCTTCGCAATACCTTTCTTTGTAAAAATAGAGACTTTAATACTATCACCTCGTGTAGGGTAAATACGATTTGTTAGACAAATTTGGTCATTAGCAAACACTTCTACTATCGATTTATCTAAGAAGACATGCAATTTTAATCTTTTATTCTTCCCAAGTCCCAATATCCCACCCTGAGTTCCACGATCAGCCTCGAGGCTCAAGCTTGAATTTGAATTATTTATTTCTAACATATTCTTTTTTTGTTTATAAGTTATGAGAGTCTGCTCTTCTAAGTTTGGAGAACATCTTATCTTAATCCCTAATTCTTCGGCTTGCACGGGACAAAAATCTGCTACAATTTCTAGTGAATCTCCTCTAACATCTTCTAATTGCATTGGGGTATCAGTTTTGATTTGAATATTTTCATATCTCTTAGGTTCGCTTCGAAGACCTTTGAGTTCAGGTATGGGTTTCATAATTAGATTTTCACGTTTATCAATAGATATGGTCCTAGGCAACGAGAATGCACCAGACCAACCTGAAGCTATTTGCATTGGACTACTTCGTGCCTCGCGTATCCATCCAAAAACTATTCGACGTCCAGACGAATCTAACATGCTCCTTGCTGCCATGTACAGGTTGCCCATGTCCAGCATTCCCTGTTTCTCTGGATAGAACTTGTGGCCAATATAATTGCCAACAAAGTAAAGATTTCTTCGTAGGGTTGAAATGAGTAGTATATACTTGTTTCCGAGAGGAAACAAGTCAGGACATTCCCAGACTTCACCAGTCTTCTCTTTTTCTCCAATAAAAAGAGGGTGCATATACCGCCATCTAAGAATATCCTTAGATTCATACAGTAAAACAGCTCCTCCTATGCCCTTAATACCTGATCCAAGGATCATATACCAAGTATCATCTTCTTTCCACACACAGGGATCCCTGAAACCTGTAACTGTGTAGTCATTTGGTGGTGATTTAATAACAGGGTTGTTGAAATATTTCTCCCAAGAGACTAATTCTTGATCGCCAAACGCTATACACTGCACTTCAGGCATGATTCCAGTATATATGATAGTTGGGACGCTATTATTGTCGACCGCACATCCACTCCAACAACCATCATTATCATAAGTTCCTTTTCCGGGAGATAAAGCGATTGGTAGATGCTCCCAGTGCACCAAATCATTGCTTTTAGCATGACCCCAGTATCTTGTGCCAACGAAAGCTCCTTGAGGATTATACTGATAGAAGATATGGTGTTCACCTCTCCAGAGTATAAGTCCATTAGGGTCATTCAACCAACCAGCAGGAGCAGTAAAATGATATATTGGATGTAGTGTGTCAGAGTTAGCCCTTTCTTTTAGAGAACACATGTTCTTATCTTATCTTCTCTAGTATGCTATAAGGATTATTCGAAAAGAAGATATGGGTCACTACAGATTTCTAAGATAGATCGAAGTATCTACCAACGTTTATATCGACAACCTCTCATAAAACGTAATCATTTTCTGTAACAGATATCGCAGCGCGTGTAACTTCCACGCCTCAAATCTGTCAGCGTGTATAGTGAGGAAAATTTCTCGCAGTCGACAGAAGTATCTATAATGCCTCTAAGAATAGATGATGTCATCATAAAAGGAACCTAAAACCAAACCTCCAGAATGACATCAGGATTAAGCTCCTCTCTTCGTTTTTTCCAAATTTAAATGACATACTGATAATCTTTAAGGCGTTAAATTTTCAGGTAAGCAATAATGTTTGAATAATTTTTTTACTTAGGCCATTTTATTCCAGCTTTTAGCAAATCCTCTTCGGAGATTTTACCGTTGGCTAGAAATAAGTCTATCGCGTCGTCAACAGTCCTTACTTTGAAAGCGATAGCGCGATTTTTTTCACTCATGATAAAGAATCCTCTTTTTGCGAGCATTGCAAAAAAGGGTATCGTCATTAAACGTGCTTCTAGATTAAGATCTCTTTTCAATTCCTCGCCATTGATGAGATCTATAGTTATTTCTGGTCTATAGAGCAGATGGAGAGGAGGTGGCGTCTCATTGTTTTCAATCATCTTATGTATAGAAATCACGCTACCTTCGATCCTCAATTCAAGTTTATCCCCTTCTTTTATTCCAAGCATAGCCAAAATATCTTGTGAAACAATCACTTTCCCATCTTTTCCAACAATTAATTCGAGGGACTTACTCATAACTATCTACTTATGATTGTCATCATTTATGATATATAAATGCCTTTATTGTTTATATTTTACTAAAATTTTCTTCTAGAGGTTACTCCAATTTCACAGTTTTAGATGCATCATCAGTCGCGTTTTATAGCCATTTTTAGGCATAATTATTATATGGGTCATTATTGAGTGATTAATATATTATAATATTATAATCAATGAATCTTTTGAGATTTACAAGACTAGAAAGATATTTTCTTGGCCATTTCCATTAGCTCTTCTGCACTGTATTTCCCTGGCTTTTCCTTTTTCTCTGCCATCTCTTCGGCTACCTTCCATAGAACCTCATTATATGGGGTTGGAATACCCAAAAGTCTTCCAAGCTTGACAGCGTCACCATTGAGTTGTTCAGCCTCTATATTCCCTGTCGCTCGAATTAGGCTCTGCCACGAAGAGCCAAGATTTCGTATGCCTTCGTACTCCTTTGGCATCTTATTTATACCATGACTTTCGTGTGTTCTCTTCCAAAAGCTTTCCATATTCTCCCATTCAATACCTGAAGCACTCCAGACTACCATCGCCTCCTTTCTAGCTTCAGCCATGAATTTCTCAACGTCTCCTCTTCCATCAGTAATAGCTTCCATCGCGTTGGCGAGGTTAAGAAGGCATTTCGCTGCCTTCGCCTTCATAACCCAATCGTTAACGTTGCAGGCAAAGCTCGCTTCTCTTAAGGCAATCGAAACAGTTTGTGCAAGTTGATCTGAACCACGTGGGTACAGCCCTAACTCGATTAAACCAGCGTTTCCAGTAATGGAGTTAATCACTACACCTGGTTCTAGAAAGATGCCTGGTACAACAAGCAATACCCCATATACTCTATCAAAAATCCTCGTTGCTAAAGGTTCATTCCAAATTGAATTCTGGCAACAAAATATCGGAATAGTCCTCATACCACCAGCGTTCTTCAGTTGACCTAAACATCTGAGGGTGTGCTGTGACTTAGCCGTCAATAATACTAAATCATCTTCACTAAAAGGAGCGAGATCTTTCGCCTCTTTATAAGCAGGAATCCTTAAAACATACGTTTCATTAGGTGTGACCAGTTTAAGCCCTGATTCTCTAATTTTGTCTACATGTTTAGGATTAGCAACCAGAGCAACATCATGTCCAGTTCTAAACAGATGCCCACCTATCACACTTCCTATGGCACCAGCACCATACACAATAAATCGCATAATGCATTCTTCAAAAGTAGAAGTTATATAGCTTTTCATCTTACATCTTCTTCTAGACATATTTACGTGCCCTTTTCATGAGACAAGGGAATCAACGAGATGCTCACATTCCGCTCTTTAGATTTTCAATTATGCTAAGCAAGAAGGGTTTAAAACTTTGAGTGTATGTCTTCCAGAGCTTTAGATGTTACAAAGGAATAGTTAACTGTTATTTTTTTGATTATTAAGCAATTTGATTCTTTTAGAAATTAACTCTTTCTTTAAGTTCTCATCCGTCCACATCCTTGTTCTTTCATCCGTGTCGCTACTAGGAATATAATTCCAACCTGAAATATCTGGAAAAATCTTTTCAGACATTATAATACATTTGATGCATAGTAAAATTGTCATTAAAACCTTTCCAAATAACAAAAAAAGTACTAGAGATAATAGAATAACATTTTACGTTATCATAAAACAGTAAGTTAGATCTAAAAATATGATAGTGGCTAGTTTATCCCTAGCCTTTTCTGTTGAAGTTCTTTAACTATCTTCTTTATTTCTGAAACCTTAGAAATCTCCTTTTTTGTTAAAAATTTACTTTTTTTTATTTTTTATATATCTCTTCTGTTTTTTAACATCTTTTTTATATCTAAATTCTTTTCGCATTAATGCTATTCCTTATACTTTCATATATATACTTCTATCTTTTTTTGAGATATTATAACGCGTGCGATATTTTTTAAGTTAGTTGATCTCTAGCCTTTTCTGTTTGATTTCTTTAACGATCTTTTCTATCTCTGAAATCTCCTTTTCTATTGTTTCAACTCTCTTTCTTAGATCAATATTTTCAGTAGCTAGAGAATTGACTAGTGTTTGAAGTTCCTTATTCTTTTCACTTATTTCCTCTCTTAGCTTGTTAACGTCTTCTCCAGAGCCAAAGATCGTTAAAGTGTGTTCTCCTTGCTGATAGAACTTTCCTAGATCTTCAAAGGTATATCTTCTATAAACTTCGGTGATGTTATTAACTGACATTTTTGTTGAGGAATTCACGATGGATTTTAAACGAGTTTCTCAAACCCCTACTGATTTCATCTTGGATCCTTTGTAGCTGATTGTACGCTTCTACGTTAGACTGATTAGGTGATGTCAAAGTTTCATGATCTAATCTGACATGTTGATCTGTTATATCTTGTATAGATGTCTTTTCTCCGAGATAATTCAAGAATGACCATATAGCCTGCAAGGCTGCACCGTAGGCAGCGCCTTCTTCATTTTCTAGGCAGACTACATCGCTGTTGAATACATCGGCTGCTATCTGTCGCCAAGCCTTATTTCTGGACCCTCCACCTGTCAGCCTTATCTGTGTAGGCTCAATGCCAAGCTTTTTCATTTTATTCAGTCCGTAATTCATACCTAATGTGACCCCCTCCATTGCTGCCCTACATATGTGCGGTGCATTGAAAGTTCTGCTGTTTAATCCATAAAGTACACCCGTACCATCTGGTATATTTGGAGTTCTCTCCCCTTCAAAGTAGGGTAGTAGGATTAGTCCTCCGGAACCTACCGGTGCAAGTTGCGTAACTTTAGTTAGATCATCATATGACATGTTGAAAACCTGTCTAACTAATTCTGTCGCAACAGTTACGTTCATTGTGCATGAGAGAGGAAGCCATGCATTGGTGGAGTCGCAGAACGCAGCTATCTCACCCTCCTCGTCTATTGCAGGAGCATCTGAATATGCATAGATCGTACCGGAAGTGCCGAGGCTTGCTGTTACAATACCTTTGTATGTATTTCCTGTTCCAATTGCTCCCATCATGTTATCTCCTCCCCCAGCGCTCACGAGCACATCTTCGGAGAATCCAAACAAAGGTGCTATATCTGACTTAACCTTGCCCACATATTTATCTGATTCCTGAATGACTGGCAGCTTAAACTCAAGATCTGGGTCAATCGCCTCTATTATCTTCTTGGACCAAGTCCTAGTTCTAACATTCAAAAGAGCAGTACCTGACGCGTCACCACATTCCATAATCTTGTTACCTGTAAGATAGAAATTTAAGTAGTCGTGAGGTAGTAAAACAGTTACAAGCTTAGCGTAGTTTTCAGGCTCGTGTCGTCTAAGCCAAAGTATCTTAGGGGCAGTATAACCTGGCAGAATAGCGTTGCCAATGAGTTTCACAACAGAACTTCTCCCACCCAAAATCTTCTCCAAATATTCACATTCTTGAGAAGTACTTGTATCATTCCAGAGTTTAGCTGGTCGAATCACCTTGCCGAAAGCATCGATGGGTACAAAACCATGTTGTTGTCCGGAGACGCCAATAGCCTTTACTGTCTTAGGATCTATTTTTGCATCCTTCAACGCTTCCTTAACCGTCATGTGTAATGCCTCGATCCATATTGAAGGATCTTGTTCCTTATGACCGGGAGGAAGACCATCCAGTAACCCATAACTTTTTGTTGCCTTTGAAATAATGGTGCCACTTTCTCCTTCAACAACTATTGTCTTCGTACCTTGTGTTCCGTTATCTATGCCAATGAAAAAATTATTCTTTAGTGATTTCAACAACTAACTTTGTTAAATGAAAATATTTAAGATTTTATTATTTGAGTATTAAGTGTGCAGACCCTAATTTCACTTTCTATACTCGGGTATGAGAAAGATTTAAGAAAGCAAAAGGATGAAGATGCCCAGTCTAAGGTCGTCAACAAAATAACATCCATTATCAATTCAGGTTTAATATGCAATCTGCACATAGATGTTATGAGACCCTCATTGATACCTGACAAAATTGCCTTTCCATTAGAAACAATTAAAAGAATATATGACAACTACAATAAGAAAATTAGTTTCGAATTACATTTAATGGTAGCAAATCCAATATTAATAATCAATAAAATGAATGATTTTGTACAAAAGAACATAATGTCACAAACTTTAGTGATTATTCAATATGAAGCATATCTTAAGGAAGACAAAGTAATAAATGCTCTTCAAAACCTGCACGCTTTGGGCTACAAGGCCGGTATCGGACTTGATCTGTCGACTCCGGTCGAAAAACTAACCAAAGAAATAGTAGACAAGTCAGATCTAGTTTTCCTTATGGCTGTTCCAATGGGTAAAGGTGGCCAACAATATGATGAATCTGTGACTGAAAAAATTAGACACGTTTCTAAAGCTTTTCCGAGAAAATTTATTGAAGTTGACGGTGGTATAAACGACAAGACCATCAAGTATGCGAAAGATGCAGGAGCAAAAATACTAGTGATCGGCTCATATATTACTAGCAACATTGATCCATTGGATGCGCTTGATCAAATTAGTAAAATTTTGAAAGGCTAGACAGAATATTTATTTGAATATTTTTTTACGTGGTTTTAATAAGCTGATTAAGTCATTATAATAAAATATATCAATTAATGATGACATGTCAAGATAAGATACATAAAAAATAATGAACCGAAATGTTATAGATTCGTTGTGACGCCAATAGTTACAATGCTGAGCCTCTTTAAATAATAAAACCTTTTGAATTCGAAGCTATTGTTTTATTAAACAGAGCTATCAAGCAGAGAATTTATCAGAAAATTATAGACAAGATTCCTTCCGACTCTTGATTCGCGTTTCTTCGGAGAGATATATGATTTCCTCGCAGTCTTCACACTTTTAAAATTAAAGGTTAAATAAGTGAAAGTAAAAAATTTTGATTAATGTCAAATTTGTTAAATGGAAAAGAAAGCTATCCCCGTCTACCCCAAAGATCTCGGTTTTTCCTATTCCTTCTCCTCTTTTTCATCTTATTATGCCCTGGCAATTTTAAGTCATTCTTACCTCCTAATTGCCTCTATAAATTCATTGAGGGAAAAACGAACAACCTTTAAAAGATGATGGAAATAGTGTGTAAGTATATTTTAGATTAGAATTCCAAACAAATTTATATACTTCATCGAGTTGTTACAGAGTTTATGACGGTTAAGAAAATAGGCGTGGGGATGTTAGGTTATGCTTTTATGGGTAAGACGCATTCATTCGCTTATAAAATAATGCCTCATTTTTTTTGGCCACCTCCGGCTGTGCCTGACCTCTCTATCATATTCGGTAGAACTGAATCTAAGTTAAAAGAAGCCGCTGAAAACTATGGGTTCAGGAACTATACAACTAACTGGAAATCTGTAGTGAAAAGTCCTGATGTGGATTTGGTCGACAATTCTCTACCTAATGATATGCATGAAGAGCCTTCAATCGAAGCTATTGAAGCTGGGAAAAATGTGTTATGCGAAAAACCTTTGGGAAGGAATAGTCAAGAAGCTAAATTAATGCGTGATGCCGCAAGAAAAGCTTCTGTAAAAACGATGGTAGCTTTCAATTACAGGTTTATTCCAGCTGCCATAATGGCAAAAGAAATCGTGAAGTCTGGAAGACTTGGAAGAATATACCATTACAGAGCAAGATTTTTCACCGATAGACTCGTTGACCCCAATTTTCCTCTTAAATGGAGGCTGTTGAAAGATAGGGCTGGAAGTGGACCAATAAGTGACTTAGGAAGTCATTCTATTGACTTGGCAAGATTCATTCTTGGTGAGGTGTCTGCTGTCAGCGCTGCTACAAGAACATTCATTAATGAGAGACCCTTGATCGGAGATCCAACTAAGAAGGGAAGAGTTACTGTTGAGGATGCAACGGCCGTTGTTATCGAATTTGAAAATGGTTCATTAGGAACCCTCGAAATTTCAAAGTTTGTCACTGGTAGAAAAAATTATAATAGTTTTGAAATAAATGGTGAAAAAGGTTCACTTATGTTTGACATGGAAAAAATTAACGAACTACTCTTTTATGCTACTGAAGGTGAGGCAAAAATTCTATTCCCAGATAAAAATCAGACGGGAATCCAGCAACTCTGGCCAACTGGCTTTATGATAGGCTTCGGTGAGACCTATATTGGTGAAATACATCATTTCATCGATGCTATCGTTAATGATAAGAAAATAGAGCCATACGGTGCTAGTTTCGAAGATGGTTACAGAAATTGCGTAATAGTAGATTCGATTCTTAAGTCAGCAGAAGAGGGTAAACGAATAACTATCCAATTATAACACTTCCGACTTTTGGGGGACTCTGCGGCCGACTTCGTGACGGCCCTGTGACGACCACGGGGGGATGATGATCTGTCAGAGTCCTTGGCCCGAGAGGGACAGGCGACATTGGATTCCCACGACATAGGGAAGGTGGCCAAGAGGCTCGTCTTCATCTACGACTCGCTTCTGCGGCGCAATTCTTTTTAAAGTGCAAGGATATCAGGGTCACCATGTCACGAATTAGGCACCTGCCAGCCAGCAAGTACATTGTCACGCTCAGGTATGCCTACGCCGACTACACGGCAAAGGACTTCCGCTTTCCGTTCTACTGCTCATTCAAGGTCCTACAGCGATGCGACTCTCGCTGCGAGTTCTGTAACGTATGGAGGTCCCAGACGCCTGATATGCCCACTGAGAAGTTGCTCAAGGTCATCGACAACGTCGCGAACTCCAGCGTCGTCCTCCTCAGCTTGGAGGGCGGGGAGCCTCTGCTGAGGCCCGACATCGGCGAGGTGCTCGAATACGCCCGGACCAAGCCCCTCTACCTCCTCTTCACTTCGAGCGGGAAGCTCTTCGACAGGAGGCCCATGAAGGAGTACGCCAAGTACATTGACTTCCTCCACGTTAGCATAGACGAAGGCCACAGAAACCTCGACCTCTACGAATCCCTTCAAGAGTTCGCGTCCTGGGGTCCCATCGTCTGCGTGCAAATCGTGGTGATGAAGGAGTACCTCCAGACACTGGAGTCCAAGATTAGGAAATGCCACGACGCCGGCGCCAAGGCTGTCGTAATGCCAGCCTGCCACATTCCAGGGACCGAGGACTTCCTGCCGGACACCAGGGTCTTCAGGGATGAGGTCCTACGGCTCAAGAACGAGTATCCGGGGACCATCATCACCACCGACAAGTACCTGAGGACCCTTGAGGTCCCACACAGCTGCAACGCTGCTTCGATCATCATCGACGCCGATGGACGGCTCTACTATCCCTGCAGGACGTTGATGGAGAAAAGCATCGACGCGTCGGAGGAGCCCCTTATGGGATTCCTGGGCACGGAGAGGGCCAGAGAATGCAGGGAAAAGATGAAGAGTTGCGACATCGACTGCCATTGGTATCAGTACTTCGCGACTGATTCGTTCATCTCCCTTAGAAGCGGTATCTCAGCCCTTAGGCCCTATGTGGACAGCCTCATATAGGGAGATCAGGCGCTTCGGGCCGTCCCGGTGATGACGTCGACGGCCTTCTCCACAGCCCTGTCAGTCGGATACTTCAGCTTAGGTGAGCGGAATGAGAGGGCCTCCTCCAGCTGCGCCTTGAAGTCCAGCTCCCTCTCTCGGACGCTGTAGAAGTTCCTCCTCTCCATGTGGTACTTGGCTAAGTACTCCTGCTCCACCTGTCCCGGCGTGGGGATCAGGAACCCCCTCTTCCTTAGAGAGCAGAGGTCCATCAGGGTGGAATAGCCGGACCTGGCGACGACGATCTTCGACCGGTTGAGCAGCTCCTCCCTTTCATCCCTCTCCAGATAGCCTTTGAGGTTGTGTACCATGTGACCGTTGTCCTCTGGTTTGCCCAGCGACACCACAACCCTCCCTTCAAAGTCGTCCAGCTGCTTGCGGACCAGGCCCTCGAAGGCGCTCCTCTGAGGCTCGGGGCCGGAGATGGAGACGAAGACATCCACGTCCTCGACGGCGGGATGATAGCTGAATTCGGACAGCACGCCGATGTAGTTCAGGCGCTTCTCGTCAATGATGGAGAGGCCGTGGTCGAGCCTGCCCGCCAGGCCGTCCTCCTCGAAGTCGGGCACTAGGATGCCGGTGTATCGGTCGAGGAAGTACTTGTTGTAGATCTCGGTCCCGTCCTCGAGGACGCCGACGCCGAGGGGGTTCAAGATCCTGAGCTGATGGGTCATGAAGAAGCTTGCTATTTCACGGGAGTAAAAGCCGAAGCGATTGTCTGAGAAGATCACGTCCACCTTCCTCCGCGCGAGCAACCTCCTGACGAAGTCATGTTCGTGTAACATCGCGGTGACGTAGACCGGGAAACGGAGCAGCGTGCCCACGGTCAGGTAACTCGGGTTCAAGGTCCCCGGCGGATGGTAGTCATCCAGCCGCGCGAAGCTGGGGCCGGGGCCAAGCTCCTGTTTCAGCATGCTCAGGGCTCTCCCGCTCGAGACCACTGTGACCTCGTGGCCATCTTCAATAATCTTCCTTATTATAGGGAGGGTGCGAGTGGCGTGCCCTAGACCCCACGAGCAGACGCCGAAGAGTATTTTCATTTCCGGTCAGGTGCGTCCCGATATATTGCGAACGGAAGGTATTTAGGGTTAAACTTCAGGATGGCAGCTGGCCCTCAAGCAAGGGATGAAGATGCGGGCGAACGTTGAGAGGATCATCGCCTGGACTTGGCGGTGTCGTTGGTTGCATATGCTTGCATGTAACGGAGGACTGTTTGTGGTCCACCTGACGATAGGCTAATGATTTCTTCTGCTCGTCAACAGGCTGACTTCTGGTCTCCTCCAGCCCGTCCAGAGCCTACATGGTGGGGTTTTTGATATGTAAACACGTGTCAAGGAAATAACAAATATAATATCAGATATAAATGAAGTAAATAACGCAATTAAAATACTTATTTTCAAATCAAATTTAACTTTGTCAGAAAAATAATTATTAAAGTATCGATAAATAGGAATAGAAAAAAGCTAGCTATTATACCACTTATACCCCAGATTAATCCAAAATAAATAATTAAAAATTAAAAAAATAACAGTTAACTATTTACTTACGAAGTTTATTTTTTGGCAACAAATTTTGAAAGCATTGCATCATAATTTTTAGGCTTTAGCTCCGATAAAGGTATGTTCACATTTTTCTCTATATAAGAAATGTGTCTCGATAACCCATTGATGATTACTGTGTGTCTGGTTGTCTTGGGAGGAAGTTTATTTGGGGTTGTTCCCGCCACTATTACCGCTTGTTTGCTGACAGTATCTTTGTTCCATCCTTGCACCTGAATCATCGGACTATTATAGTCTACGAGAATAGCCGGTATCCTTTTGCAACCCAGTCTCCTTAAAGCGTTCAGCCTATGATGTCCGTCTAACACTATTCGGGTGTTAGCATCAACTGCTATTGCCTTCTTGATAAAACCGTCTTTCTGTATTCTACTTTTTAACTGTTCGCAATATTGTTCATCTATTTTCTCGTGTTCTTTAAGCTCGTTTATTTCTACAATTATGGCTTCTAAGCTTTCGAATTTGTAGGATTCTCCATTATGTAAACCTAGTTTGCAAAAGGTATTTTCATACTTTGTATTGGAAGAGTTGATTCTTCTCAATTTAGTTACCAACTTTTGGAACCTGGGATAGGGACTTGTTTATGAGCTCATCAGTTGGTTCATAATCCGTTATTGTTCTATTGAGCATATCTTGATATGCGTTGAGATCTAGCAGTCCATGCCCACTGAAATTGAAAAGAATCGTCTTTTTCTCTCCTTTTTCCTTTGCCTTTAAAGCAATATCGATTACAGCCTTTATTGCATGATTTGTTTCCGGCGCAGGTACTATTCCTTCAGCCTTAGCAAAAAGAACTCCTGCGTCCATGATTTCCTTTTGGTCATAAGAAATACTGTTAACCACCTTATCTTTTATCAGCAATGATAGAGATGGCGCTTTACCATGATATCTCAGCCCTGCAGCATGAATTGGCGAAATTGGAAATCTGTTGCCAAGCGTATACATCTTGAGCATAGGTGTCATGCCTCCTGAATCACCAAAATCGTAGATGTACCTTCCTCGGGTTGTCGACGGCACAGCCTTAGGTTCAACCGCAAGGAATTGGGTCTCACTTTTATTCTTGAGCTTATCGTGTATGAAAGGATAAGAAATGCCAGCAAAATTGCTTCCACCACCAATACAGCCTACGATTATGTCAGGTTGTTTGTCGACCATTTCCATCTGTTTTTTTGCTTCCAAACCAATTATGGTCTGATGCAGTAAAACGTGATTTAGTACGCTTCCCAAAGAATATTTTCTATGTTCATCACTCAAGGCGATTTCCAATGCTTCGCTTATCGCAATACCTAGGCTGCCAGGATGTTCCTTATCCAAACCTAGAAATTCACGCCCAATTTTTGTCTGATCACTTGGAGAAGAGTACACCTTTGCGCCGAAAAGTTCCATCAGGATTTTTCGATAAGGTTTGGTGTTATATGAGCTCCTCGTCATAAAAACCATTATTTCTAAGTTAAAAAAGGATCCTGCAAGTGCAAGAGCTGAACCCCACTGTCCTGCACCTGTCTCGGTTGTAACCTTCTTAACACCTTCCTTGGAAAGGTAGTATGCCTGTGCTATAGCGGTATTCGGCTTGTGGCTTCCAACCGGACTTAAGTCTTCACGCTTGAAGTATATTTCAGCCGGCGTCCCTAGAATTCTTTCAAGTCTCTTCGCTCTGAAGAGAGGGGTTGGTCTTCCCAACGTCAGATATATCTCAAGAACTTCAGAAGGGATGGGTATAAAGCTGTCAGTTGAAACCTCTTGGCGCACACATTCTTTCGCAAATATTCTTTCCAACGCAGCAGGATTAGCCGGCTTACCCGTTGCAGGATCAAGTGGGGGTGGAAGCGGTTCAGGTAGGTCCGGAAGAATGTTATACCATGATCTAGGTATATCCTCTGCTGGCAGATTTATCTTGTTGCCTTGATCTTTGACCATGCTATATGCATTAATATAATCATTAATATACATTCATGTACAAAAATGTACATAGTATGAAGCGTCTCGGAAAGACTTTTATTAAACAGATCTGTCCATTGAATCAATGTTGGCTCACGAAAGAGGAATTTGGTCTATGATAGAAAGCAATACAAGACGGAGAAAAGCTCAGGCAATCATATTAAGAAAGATGCTGGAGACGGGCATCAGAGTTGGTAGCAATGGGCGCTATTACTCTGAAGAGATTGAAATCCCAGACATATCCATATCTCGTGCTCTAAATGTCGATCGTAGGGTAGTAAGACAAACCGCTGATTTGATACTATCTAATCCTAATCTAGTTAATATCTTTACAAAATTAACTCCTATAACATTCTTCAAGGATGTTGCCCACTATTTTGGATTTACGGTCATTATTATAACATCTCAGGCGGAAAGACCTGGCATAATATCAGAAGTAACTTCTATTATGGCCAAGAATAAACTGATCATCAGACAAGCGGTAGCCGACGACCCTGAATTGAATAAGGAACCAAAGCTAACACTGATAATAGAAGGAGAAGTTCCATCAGAGGTTATTTCTGAGCTGCAAAACATAAAGGTGGTTAAGAGCCTTACTATCGTAAAGTAGAATCATAAAAGCCTAGTATAAAGTTCTAAGCGTTTCCTTGATCCTTGATTTATCTTTTGTTACACTTGCTAACAGTAGAAAAACGCCTAAAAGTAAAAAAAGTATGTTCCTAAAGTGACCTTAAAAACCTTAATATTGCCCATGCATTTTATGAACTTGAGGCGCAATAGAATTTTGATGACTCCGAGAGAGAGAATCAAAGCGGTAATCAACTTTAAAAAACCTGATATGCTCCCATGGTGCGAGAAATTCTATGATGAGACAATGATCAAATGGTTCGGCGAGGGCCTGCCAGCTGATAAGATACTTGTTATAGATTGGGAGGTGAGGGCAGGAAGCGTATCTTTACTGAATTGGCCCATACTAAGGGGCATGAATCCATACCCATATTTTGGATGCTATAACTTTACAGGAATGACTGTGCCAATAGATTTAGGTCCTATACCCAGGTTCAAGCAAAAGGTTTTAGGTGAAACCGATAGAAACGTCGACGTTTTAACTCAAACCGGGGCGATTGCCCGACGCTTCAAGAAAGCCGAGTACATCTGGTATAGTATGCCTATGTTTTTAGAGTTCCCGGTTAAAGATCGTAAAAGTTGGGAGGAGTATAAAAAGAGACTTGACCCCTATAATCCGTTAAGATATCCTAAAGACTGGGAAAAAGACGCCTACATGCAAGCGTTTGAAAACTATCAGGCAGGATGTACAGCGATCAGCATCAGCGGCTTTTACGGTTTTGGAGCGGAGCTCATGGGTATCCCAGGATTCTTAACTACATTCTATAAGGACCCTCAATTAATAGAGGACATGCTAGATCACTGGGAATTCTATACTGTAGAGACCATGAAAGATGCTGTTGAAACACTAAAGGAAAGGATTGATATGGTCTACTGGTGGGAGGATATGGCAGAAAAGAATGGGCCATGCCTGTCTCCGATGCTATACAAGAAATATCTTCTACCACACTACAAAAGGGTCACAAGTTTCTTGAAGAAAAATAAAATAGAGAAGGTACTTGAAGACAGTGATGGCTACATCGAGCCTCTTTTTGACCTGACGATCGAGGCAGGAATAAATGGTATGTGGCCGCTGGAAGTTAATTCCAAGATGAATGCCATTGAAGTGAAGAGGAAGTACGGAAACAAGCTCTTCCTTCTGGGGAACATCGATAAAAGGGAAGCGTCAGAAGGTGGTGCAAGAATGAGAAAAGAAGTCGATTCGAAAGTACCTATATTAAAGGAGATGGGGGGATATATACCAACGGTAGATCACCTCATCCATGTCGAATTCAAGTTCGAAAAGTTTAAAGAATATGCGGATTACATGAAAAAGCAACTTTTATACTGATCATGTATAAGATCGAATTATATAAACACGGCTTCTTCACAAAAAAATGGGAAAATGAAAATAGTTTTATTTCAATAATCATATGGCATAAAAGTAGATTTTGATTGATTGTTACTTTGGCCAATCTGTTTATGCTCATAATTTAATATCCCTAAATATTTAAAAATTAGACGTATCCTTTCTTTATTTGGATAAATAATATATCTAATATCTTTGATGTTTCCTTTTTAGATATGGACGAAACATCGATCACAAAAGTAATTGATTAATAACACATATTTATGTTTATGACATTTAAAGAACAATTAGGGGGTTACACGTTTTCAAAAGATATAATAACAACGTCTTATTTTTTTGGTATCTGATGTGATTTTAATGAAAAAGACTGTTATATATTATGGAGAAAAAGGTTCTGTTAACACAGGAGAAACGCTGAAATTAGCTTACGATCGCGCCAAAGAGCTTGGTATAACAGACATAGTTGTGGCTACTACACACGGTTCAACCGGTTTGAAAACAGCAGAAATCTTCAAGGAACCAGTATTTAATTTGGTCGCTGTATCAATTTGTGAAGGATGGAAAGAAGAAGGTTGGCCAATGACTCCTGAAGAAAAAAGAAAGTTGCTTGAGAAAAAGATAAAGGTGCATACGGGTATTCACGCTCTTGGAGATGATGTAAGCTCCGCGTTTACCGGAAAGATGGGCGGAATTTCAACAAACGAAGTCGTCAGGGAGACTCTTTACAGGTTCTGTCAAGGTATGAAAGTATGTGTAGAAATTACACTTATGGCTGCAGACGCAGGACTGATTCCGCTGGGTAAGGAAATTATAGCTATAGCTGGCACAAGTGAAGGAGCAGACACTGCTATTGTTCTTGATTCAGTATGTTCTAGAAAGTTTCTGGATCTTAAAATAAAAGAAATAATCGCGAAGCCTAGGGAAGGATAGCTTTCTCCCCTTTTTTTGTCGTTTATTAACGTTTAAATATGAAAACCAAAAAGTTATAATAGAAAAAATGTCAAATATAGAACGAATATATCAATATATCGACGAGCATTTCGACGAACATGTAAAGCGAATTCAGGAGTACCTTAGACAGCCCAGTATATCTTCCACCGGTCTCGGTATGAAAGAAACTGCAGAAATGAACTGCAATTATATAAGAAACCTTCTTGGGGGAGAGGCAAGGAACATTGCAACAAGTGGATATCCGGTATCTTTTGGAAAACTCAAGTCAAAGACAAGCAATCGAACACTCTTTGCATATGGAATGTACGATACACAGCCCATTGAGCCTGTTGACAAGTGGACATCGCCACCTCATGAAGCCAAAATTGTTGGAGACCGTATTATTGCTAGAGGGGCTATTAATAGCAAAGGTCCTCTTATGGGATTCTTTAACGCTCTAAAATCGATAAAGGATGTCACAGGAGATTTACCCTTTAACTTTATTGTCGGCGTTGAAGGGGAAGAAGAGCAGGGTAGTGTACATATCCCGGAATTTGCTGAAAAATGCTCTGATGAACTTAAAAAATGTGAAGCAATCTACATGGCACAGCCAAGTCAATGGGTGAAAGGAGCACGACCCGTTTTAACACTAGGATTCAAGGGAGTAGTATATCTAGAACTTGAATGCACAACAAACCCCCTAGATGTCCATTCAAGCCAGGCTGCGATCCTTCCGAACCCAATTTGGAGGATGATTTGGGCTTTAAATAGCATGAGGGGAGAGGATGGCGTCCTTGTTGAAGGATTTTATGAAAACGTGGAACCACCATCAGAAGAAGACCTAAACAACGTTGATTCAAACGCAGATAGTATCGTTAAAATGATGACAAGCGTCTACGATGTTAGGCAGTATAGAGGAACAAACATCAAAGTGATGGCTAGAGAACTGATCTTTGAACCCTCGCCGATAAACCTCGCAGGCGCTATTGGCGGTTGGACGGGGCCAGCTACAAAAACGATTGTACCATCCAAGATACTTGTGAAAGTTGACGTCAGACTAGTACCAAACATGACAGGCGAAGAGGTCGTTGAAAAGATCAAGAAGCATCTAAACAGACACGGATTTGGAGATATTGAAGTAAGGGTACTATGCAATTATGGCTGGGTTAAAACGTCAGTTAAGGAAAAAATTTCTCAGGCAGCAATTAAGATGTTCAGGGAATTTGGACACGAACCGATTATACTTCCAATGATGCCAGGTTCAGCCCCGATGTATCTGTTCTGCAAGGAACCTTTTAACATGAAGATGATGTTTGGAGGCTTAGGTCACGGAGGTTTAGCTCACGCGCCCAACGAATACTTTACTGTTGAAGGAATTAGAGCGTTCGAGAAATCAGTGGTATCTTTCCTCTACAACTACGCTCAAATGTGATTTAACTCATCTATCAACTAGAACAAATGATCTAAAAATGGGTTAGAAATCCCTTTTGAGAAGCTTTGCGGCTTCTTTCTAAAATAAAACAAGTAAGAAAAGAAAACAATCTTCAAGGACAGATAGAGGATAAAATGTCGAAAAAAAAGACGCCATTATAAACGCGCTTTCAGACTCCATAAAAAAATAGCGCTACTATTATTTCAAAGGGATCTAACCTTAAAATCGAAAAAATTTTAATATAGCATTACTTCAAATCAATAGGGTTTAAATGATGGTGGGGTGTCGGAGCCGTTACGAATCCGCCTGCAGAGCGGATCTACAGGGGTTCAAATCCCCTCCCCACCTCCACGAAGCCTTTGAAACACTTTGTGTCTTAAAGCCTTCAGGGAAAGATGGGGTTTGTTCTGTTTCTTCCTTAGCATTTTTGCTAAGGTTATCTAATTCCTTAGTATTCTCACTAATGGTAGTAATGAATAAGTCGTACAAGTCAGGGTTCTTTTTCAAGTGATTCAAATCTGAACTGAGTTCTAAGATCTTCTTCTTTAGTTTGTGCTTGACAAACCATCTTATAGAACTACTAAGATTAGATGGAGTCTCATATCCTTTGAAATCGACCCTAGCACCTTCGACCATTGGACCACTCCGCCAGAGTTGGCGATAGAATAAAAAATATAGTGTGATTAATTCTTTATTTCTAACTTTATATTTGGGATTTTGTTCATATCATTAGTTTAGCCAACACCTAAATACATTATTAGAGTATAGGATATAGATAGTTTATCTAACACTTATGATTTAGTTAAACAGATAATACTGCAAAATCAATTGCTTTAAAAAATTTAATGAAGTCTTTTTCTCCTCAAAATGTAATAACCAAAGAGAAAGAGAGTTAGAATAAGAGAGAATATAAGAGTGAGAATGAGAATAACACCATTGAGAAATAAAGAAAGAAGGAGAAAAAAGGCAACAACATAAGCAAGATATTTATACCAATTTGGAAAAATCTTTTCAGACATTATAATACATTTGATGTATTATAAAATAGTCATTAAAACTTTTCCATATAACAAAAAAGTACTAGAGATAATATTAGAAGTCAAATGTTTGTTCTAATTAAAGATCTTTTAGGCCTTCTTACTAAAAAAAGGTTTCAACTATCACACATGGATGCGTGCTTGGAAGGTATCTACCATATTATAAAGCCGGCGATCATCAACCTGGTGATTTTTCCTCAAGACAATCCAAATTATTCAATGGAAATACATAAGAAACTGGGCCATTTTGTAAAGATAAAAACAAATATATCATTCCAAATGTGCACGTATGCATTGAAATGAATATGAAATATAGGAATTTTGGTAAACTTAATTGGAAGGTTTCAGCGCTTGGTTTTGGCGTAATGAGACTGCCAACAGTAGGTGGTGATAGTTCCAAGATAGATGAAGCTGAAGCGATAAAAATGATAAGATATGCTATCGACCATGGAGTAAATTACATTGATACGGCATATCCATATCATGGTGGTAACAGCGAAATATTAGTCGGTAAAGCATTAAAAGATGGTTATCGAGAGAAAGTAAGATTAGCGACAAAACTTCCTACTTGGTTATTAAATTCCAAGGAAGACACAGATAAATACCTTAACGAGCAGTTAAAAAAATTAGAAACAGAAAAAATAGACTTCTATTTACTGCATGGATTAAATAAAGAACGTTGGCCAAAGATGATAAACCTAAATGTAATCGAATGCATCGACAAGGCAATTTCAGAGGGAAAGATCCGTTACCTTGGATTCAGTTTCCACGATGATTTTAGTGTTTTAAAGGAAATAATCGATAGTACAAACAAGTGGACGTTCTGTCAAATTCAGTACAACTATATGGACACAGACTTCCAAGCAGGAACAAAGGGGCTAAAGTATATCGCCTCTAAAGGACTTGGGGCTGTAATTATGGAACCCATAGCAGGGGGTATGTTAGCTCTTAAGCCGCCAACTGAAATTCAAAAGATATGGGATGACGCTAAAGTTAAAAGGACACCAGCAGAATGGGCTCTTCAATGGGTTTGGAATCAACCTGAAGTTTCAGTTGTTCTAAGTGGAATGAGTACAATGGGGCAAGTAATAGAAAATGTCAAAAGTGCAGGCCGTTCGAGACCAGGAAAGTTGACACAAGATGATCTTAGAACTATCGCAAAAGTGCGGGAAAAATATCGTGAGTTCGGCTTTATAGGATGCACAGGGTGCAGATATTGTATGCCATGTCCACAAGGTGTTAATATTCCTCAAATATTCGCTTTGTCTAATGAACATGGAAGAAAACGTGGGGATTCCGCTATGCAAGCAGAAGTTATCAAGAAGTACAATGAAATCATTTCTGCTCAAAATGGAGCAAAGAACTGTGTACAATGTGGACAGTGTGAAACAAAATGTCCCCAAAAACTTCCAATTCGAAAGTTAGTTGCTCAAGCTGGTCGTACATTCGAAGGCGTAAAATAAACAACCAAAAGTCTTCTTTGGGATAAACATTATCTATATGACTGTACAAGCAATTAGTTCTAATTGCGAATATATCCCCAGAGCTGTTTGTAGAATGTGTATAAGAATTTTAAACATTGCTATTGTAGGTAAACTTAGCTTTTCCTTTCTTGATTAAAATTTTTTACACAATAAGTTTTGGGTAAACAATCTATATCCTATACTCTGATTCCTATCGGATAATCTGTTAAGGTGTTGGCTAAACTAAGTTTAAGATAATATTAAAGCTAAGAAGCATTTCCATTACAATCAACGACCAAAACTGTGGAAGAGTTGATAGCAAGAAAAAAACAGCTAAAATAAATTTAAATTGTGAACATAAATTACAGGAATTTCCCTTTTGCAATCATTATGACTCTTCCGCCAACTTGTACATCTATTTTCCCCTGTCTATCCTCAGCTTTGAGAAGAAGAAGAGAGGGTCTGCCTATTTCATAACCCTGTTCCACCCGAGCTTCGACTCGACCTCCTCCGAAATACCGATGTTTTGCCAAGTATGCAGCTAGGCAACCATTTGCACTTCCTGTTGCAGGATCTTCTGCCACACCATAGTAGTCGGCAAAAACGCGGACACTCAGGTTTTTCCCTTTTTTATGAGTTTCGGGACAGAAGATGAGTATAGCTTTTGCTTGTATATTCTTGATTAACTCAAAGTATTTTTCTTTAATAGTTCTAGCCCGCTTTAAAGCATCTAAGCTTTTCAATGGAGCTATAATAAAAGGTAGACCCGTAGAAACTTCTTGGATAGGAAATCTACTGTCCAGATCCTCAGAATTGAGACCCAAAACCTGTGAAATTGATTTGATATCAAGGTTTTGACCGAACACAGGCTGTAACTGCTTCATCCATAAAATGCCCCTCTGCTTCCCGTTATGGTTAAATGATACCGGAATCTTGCCCGCTTTCAAATTCAAAACTATCTTATCAACAGCGGCCTTAACAATTTCGTGCTGTATAACGTATGCAGTTCCAAGAGTCGGATGGCCTGCAAATGGCACCTCTCTTTCTGGAGTAAAAATGCGGACATCATATCCGCCTCCTTGTTCTTCTTTTGACAGAACAAAGGTTGTTTCCGAATAATTTATTTCCTTTGCAATCTTCTGCATTACTAAGCCAGAAAGTCCCTCTGCACCTATAACGACCGCAAGTTGGTTACCTGAATATTTTGACTCCGCAAACACATCTACAATGTAGAAAGTCAACATTTCCATATACTTTTATTATTACATCTTATAAAGAAATAGTCTTAATATTATTTCTAATCGATAAATCACTTATCAGAAACGGAAGAATTTTTTCAAAAATTTAGAATATTCAGACAGATCAAATGGGTTGACCAACAACTATGGTCTTATTTCCATTTCGATGTTTCTGCATACTTCAAGCCTTTAATATCCCGGTGGAGGTACAATGAATACCTAAACACGTCTAGGACGAGCCAGAGATTAATACCATGGTCTGCTTTATCATGTTGAATTGTAAGATGACACATTTAAGGTATTAGCCTCTCTACATGACTATGCTAATTGGGACAAACTAATCTAACATAGTATAAGCCTCGCCAACACACATTAACTATAAACTTTGCATATAAAAAAGATCCTCTAAATGAACATGAACTTCTATTGAGTCCTCCATGACAAGTTTCCGAATATTTCAAAAGATTTAAATGTCGATCATAATAATTAGGAATTAAACAATAGTGATAGTAGGGCAGCTGATATGATTTGAAAAGTGGTTTAAGAAAAACATTACGCTCATATATAACGAGTAGAGGATGGTATAATCAATGAATGAACGAAATTATAGGGGTATAGAAGCTGTTAAAGAGCTAACAGAAGTTCAAGCAGTAAATGACCATCTTCTCAATGGTTGGGAGCTTCTATCAATAAAAGAAAGGGCGATCCCAAAACTGGATGAGAAAGGAAATCTATTTCAGGATATTACCTTGGTTTATGTTTTAGGATTAAAGAGGACAAAACCTTCTCCAGTTCCCACATCCTCGTCTGAAGAGAGCTTTCAGCCCAGTATAGTATCGCAACAAGCTCAAGAACCCGCACTTAGCGTGCTTCCTTGGAAGGCATATAAGCAGGGAGAAGGTGAATGGGTCTTCAGCGATCCATCACGTTATAAGGACCCACCACTTACAGTAGAACAGTTTAGCTTACTGTCTTGGCTCTTTTCTAAACTTAGAAGAGAAGGGAAGGTGGAGATTGGAGCATATATTTACCAACTATCAGGAGATAAGGAAGACTTCATCTCTCGAAATAATAAGGTTTAGTCAACAAGTCCTTCGTGCTATATCTGTGAGATTTCCAACTTATATCAACATAATAGTTATATTGTAAAATTTACAAACTTACTTTATAATGTATCTCTCCAATCTTTGAGGGCTAAAGTCTGTTTAATGTCTAGCTGATATGAATTGAGCTCTAACCTTCTTTGTATTACAAGTTTCTATATATCTTAATTATACTTTTCCACTAGAACTAGCAGAAGACTTAACGTCTTTTTCCTTTCTTTAATCTTTTTTTCTGCTTCTTGCTCCTCTTTGCACCATACATTATCTTCTCACGTATTCTGATACTGTAAGTTTGCTTAAAACTATTAATCCAGCCTCGTCAAATATTTCCTTTAATCTTTAAAGACTATATTTAATGTAATTTCTTACTAACACTCATTAATCATAAAATAATGTTAGCACTTAGTTTACCCTACACTCATAATCTTTTTGTTGATGATAATAGAATATATGCTATACATAGTATACTCTAAACTCGTAGGCATATCAAAGAGAGACTCGTATGGTGCATGTGAACCTTATGGCAGAAAGTCGTTAGATAGAATCTTGGGGAACCTAATAAAAGAAGACTGGATGGATGCCAACTGATGATGAAAGGGAAAAAATAAAGGGTCTCCTGAAGTTGTTTTATAATGGAAGGGTGCATTGACTAAAAAATTATAAATTGAAGTCTACTTTCGGGTTATATAAGAGCTGTGGAAATCTAACGTTTTGGCTGTCTTAAACAAGTAGCATTTAGGATCATAGATGCTTGCGTCGACGTAATTGATAAGATCGTGAAGGGGCAGGAGACCGTAGACAGCGGATCACAGAAGATTGGGAAGCTGATGAGAGAAGATCCTGAAGAAGTCGCTAAAACTCTCCTATTACATTATTCGTCTGGATTATCGGAGTTGGATGCATAATCATTCTTCTCATTGAGATAGCATACTTCCTGTTATAAGTACGGGGCAAAAGGGGATTTTAGGATACTTTAATCACTGGGTGAGCTATTTCCCATTGGTAAACATTTTTTAAGGTCATTTCAAGGCCAAATTTAGCTAAAAAAAATAGTGATAAAACATGCGATTTTTTTGTCATGAAACGAGTCTGGCAACGCAAACGGTGCCATTTACTAATATGGTAAACGTAAGGGACACATAACCAGTTTGGTTACTTCCTAAATAGCGCCCTTTCGATATAGGTCCTGCTTTAGATTCTTTATCTCGATCAAAGTAGTCTGGATGTTCCTTTGCATGGCCTCCTGGTTTGTACACACGACCTTAAACTGACTTTCTGATTTTTCAAATAATCTACCTATCGTCTTGTTCTGCTCGCTTATTGAAGCTAGAATCAGGAGCTCCAGCTCCCTGTCAGACAGCTTTCACTTCTCAAGTATCTTCTTTACTATTTCAACAGACGAAGGTGCAATGATTGATAGTGCTGAAAAGAAACTATCAGACACACTCATCTATAACACCTTCCAAGGTCTGGGAACAGCCAGAGAAAGTCTCGGTTATTGATCTTCCTTCCCCTGTACCTCGTGTAGGGGTTGTCTATCTTGCCCGCTACTTTTGGCGCAATTTGGTTAAGGATAAACTTAACTGATTTGGTTAAGGGTCATAGCCGAATCGGTTAAGTGCATTTAAAATTGATTGAGCTAAAGACAAACATCTAAATTTGGTTTGGCTCAACACGTTTTAAAACAAAATGCTATCGATAACTATTTCCTGTTGGCTCAACTTATTATCGTTTTGCATGAGAGCGATATGATGCGCGATATTGCACAGGGGGATCTGTCCGAGCCAGCAAGCGGAATGTTTATCGTTAGCGTTTCCGATTTTTTCTGATTGAGCCAAAACTAAAAATCTTAAAACGCTGTCGCTCAACACGTTATTTTATTCAGAAATTGACATAACCAATTTGGTAAAGATTGTCTAGTATTGGAGGGAAGCAGGTTTCAGCTTGATGTTAAGGGAAATTCTTTACCGATCCGATTTTATAAAGGTCTATCTCTGTGAGGTGAACGTGTAGGAGTCTCCATTTTATGGAGGCTGCAAACTCTATACAGGCTTATTATCTAAAAAGTAGAAAACATGTAGACTGCCCTATCCGGCTTTCAGAAGTGGCTTGAGGAATATCATGTCAATATCAAATTTATAAATATCGAATAATATTAATTCTTTGATTTAATGTGGGAGTTGAACTTAGCTTAGAAACGGTGGACACACAGGGATTGGCTAATGATATAAATAGAGCTGCTTCGGTAGCAGAAAACGAAGAAGAACTAAAGATCGAAATTGTTAAGTTGCTCGATCCAATAATAAAAAAGTGGAATATTCCTCCAGCGAAATATGAACAGCGCACAATAATCTCTGGAGCTAGAAAAGATGCGTTATATGGGCAGGTGATAATAGAATTTAAGGCGCCAAGGAAACTTGATGACCAAAACGAATTTGAGAAAACAAAGGAGCAGGTGAAGAAGTATATCAGGGAAGAAACTGTTGATCCTAAACTTCTCGGTAGATGGTTTGGTGTCATAATAGATGGTTACAATTTTGCCACTATAAGATTCAGAAAAAACAAGTGGGAAGAACAGGATAAGCCTCTTGCTGTGAATAGTGAAACTCTTAAGGTCCTTTTGAAGGCGATAAGAGGGTTAAAGCTTCGAGTGATCGAACCTGAAGCTTTGGTTATGGACTTTGGGCCAGGGGAGCTGAGCAGGAAGGTTGTAACTCAAATATATTCGAGTTTGGCAAACTGCAGATCTAAAAGGACAAGCGTGCTTTTTGAGGATTGGAGAAGGGTTTTCTCTCAAGTTTGCGCCTACTCCCCGGAAAAACTAAGTGCCCTCTTGGAATACTATGGTCTGAAGGACATTAAGGTAATGGATCCTGAGAAACTGATGTTCGCTACCCATGCATATTATACTTTTATCATGAAGTTGATCACATCTGAAGTGATTTCTTACTTTAACCCTATGTTCGGCTCTTTTCTTGACAGAATAGAAATTGCGTATCAAATGGATCTGGATGAGATGAAGAAAGAGCTAGAGGATCTTGAAGAAGGGGGAATAATAGCCCAACTTGGCATAAGAAACTTGTTTGAAGCCGATTATTTCGCCTGGTATTTAGATGAATGGAGTAAAGAAATTGCGGACGCATTTATCCTCATCATAGAGTAACTTAAGGAATATGATCCAGGAACTTCTGAACTTTATCCAGAGAAAGTAAAAGACCTTTTCAAACAGCTATATCAAAATCTCCTACCCAAAAAAGTTAGACATGACTTAGGTGAATACTTCACGCCCGATTGGTTAGGAGAACTGGTGCTTGATGAAGTTGGTTTTGATGGAAATCCAGAAAGAAGGATTTTGGATCCTGCATGTGGTTCAGGAACCTTCCTAGTTTTGGCAATAAACAGAATAAAAGATTGGGCTGAGAGAGAATTCTATTCTGATAAAAGAGAATTACTTAGCAAAATCACCCATAATGTGATTGGTATAGATCTTAATCCTTTAGCTGTGTTAGCTGCCAGAGCGAACTATGTCTTAGCTTTAGGTGAATTGAACAGGCTTCTGTTTGGACAGAATATCGATATTCCAGTATATTTGGCTGACTCAATATTAGTTAGTAGGAAGCCTACATTCTCTGGTGAATGGGAAGTATATCTAAGGACTGCTGTAGGCGAGTTTTGGTTTCCCTCTGAAGTTCTTGATAAAAAGTTGCTCCCGACCGTGTTAGCGTTTATTGAGACAGGTTTCAAAGGTGACTACACTAAAGACCAATTCAGCGGACTTTTGGAAAACGCCTTAAAGAATGTCAAAGGGGAAACGATAGACTCTCTGATAAGACTTTACATGTTCATGAGGAAACTTGAGAAAGAAGGAAAAAACAAGATTTGGACGAGATTACTGAAGAACTCCTTCGCCCCCCTTTTAATAGAGAAATTTGATTACGTTGTTGGAAATCCTCCTTGGATAAACTGGGAAAGCTTGCCAGAAAAATATAGGGATGATACTAAAAGACTATGGGACAGTTATGGTTTATTGGAAAAAACAGAAGGAATGGGATTAGGTAAAACCAAGAGAGATATGTCAATGCTCTTTACCGCAAGATGTTTAGACAGATACGTTAAAGATCATGGTAAGTTCGCTTTTCTAATACCTTTTACATTGTATAAAACTCAAGCGGGGGCGGGGTTCAGAAGATTTTTAGCAAATGGTATTGACGAAAAAGAAAGAAAAATCCCGTGCAGCGTTTTAAAAATCCATGACTTAGTCACTCTTTTTCCATTTGAAGGTGCAATTAACAGGACATCCCTGATCATAATCGAGAAAAGTGGTAAGACTGAATTTCCCATTCCATGTATTATGTGGAGTAGTCAAAATAGTAAAGGAGTTGCACAAGAATCTGATTTAGAGGAAGTAAGAGAGACGATAAAAAGATATTGCATGATTTTAGCTCCTATAAAAAAGGGAAACCCAGAAACGCCATGGATGATAATCAGCGAAAAAGCTTATGAAATCGCACAGAGAATAATGCGGCCATCTGATTATAAGGCTCATTCAGGTATCTTTACCGGACTTGATGCAGTCTTTTGGGCACAAATTAAAAGTGAAAATGCAAATAAGCTCTTAGTTGAAAATATAAGTGAAACTGCAAAAGCAAAAGTAAAGAAGTTAGAACATGTTGTTGAAAAAGACCTTGTTTATCCCATAATACGTGGCAAGGACGCAAAGATGTGGTATTATAAGCCCAAACTCTATATTCTATTACCCACAGATTGGAAGGGAAACACAATACCAATTTCTGAGCTAAAGGCACGATATCCAGGTACATTCTCATATTTCAAAAGCTTCTACGAAGAACTGATAGGTCGCAAAGGGGAACCGTTCAAGACAAAATTGGTTGTCTATCAAGGCAAAAGTAAAGAAATAGAAAAAATACCTTTTTACATGCTTTTTAATGTTGGCCCATCTTTATCTCCCTATAAAATAGTTTGGAAGCACATAGCAGGTTCTATTTCAGGTATAGCAAGCTTTTCATGTTCAGTAATAACTCCCGTCAATGATGGATTCTTAGGTGAGAAAGTTGTAGCACTTTCACATGGTTTAGTTATGATAACATCTAAAACGAGAGAAGAAGCACATTATCTATGTGGAATCCTAAACTCCTCATTTGCAAGGTTAATTGTCAGTAGTTATCTGCTTGAGGTTCATATTACAACAGATGTACCAAATGTTGTGTATATTCCCAAATTTGACTTAAATAATACCCTCCATATTGATATCTCCAATCTTTCACTAAAAGCACACGAACTTGCAAAGATATCACATGAAGGAAATGATCCAAAAGCTAAAGAAGAATTGGAAAAAGTTGAAGAAGAACTTGACAAAAACGTCGCAAGGCTTTATGACATATCAAGTGAAGAATTGAAAGAAATAAAGAATACCTTAAAAATTCTGCAGGGAGGAGAAACTGGAGAAGATAATGGAATAGAGAACTAATTCTGATGTGAGACATTATGAGAAGGCATGCAAGACGTGTGAAAATGAATATCGGCCCAATTGTCAGATGCAGGATGTGTGGAAGGAAAGTAACTATGTAATTCTTGTTTTTCAACTAAGTCTTTATCAGGATCATTATTCAATGCCTTCAAAATACAATTATCCTTTATTGAGTATATAAAATTATAAATCTATTCCTTAATATAAAAAAAGCGAGAGGTCAACTAGCCACACTATATCTTTTATTCTATCGCCAATTCTAAAGATAGACCAAAATCATGATTCGTTAGATGTTTCTAAAATTTAGAAGTCGGCTTTGATAGCCTCTGCTCTTAATCAGATATCCTTCCATGTTAGTAACAAATCTACTAAGACGCATCGCTATCGAATATAAGAAGTGGTCCTACTATATAAAGGAACCCTTATCCACCAGTTTAATAGAGATTTAATTTTCGTAAGTAGTGTTTGAACCCAAACATTTGTGTTAATACCCGGCCCTCGGCATCATTTCTGACTGTTGCATACCCGTTCGGAGCTAAATCCCGGACGCCGCATCATATGATCATCATTTAGGGACTCGAACCCATTTAGGTATGAATCCCGCCTTACCCAAACCAGGATTGGATTGTTTACAGAGATTCGAACGCTTCACTGTGGGGATCTTGACCTTTCCTTCGAGCACCACGATTCTTACTACAAATCAGAACGAACGTGAAACAAAGTAAACATAATTTTCAAGCTTATCAAGGAATGGCTGGCAGAAATTAAGATTTATTAACACGCATTACACAATGTCTCTGATGTTTATCGTTTATGGCTTAAGAGATTCCTTCTTGTCGAACTTTCTGCGACCAGAAGTCACGGGTACTCAAACTTCATTTGCAGTCACGAAGGTGTCGATGCGTAAAGAGAAGGTTGAAACCGGCTTTGATTAAGATTCAAGGTTGCCCAGTTCGACGTATTACCAAGGGATTAGGTTTCTGCATTCTGTTAATTGTAATGCTTGTCGCTCTTGGTTGGACAGCGCCTCATGTTGGCGTTTTTGGAGCAACTTCCTCCGTCATGAATCCCTCTTCAGGTGGTGTTAACATTTCAACTGGGCTGGGTTCGGATGGATCTTACTCTTGCTCGATGTGTCGTCCAAACGTACCAGAATCTTTCAGCTCTGATTCTCCGGCGGGTCAATCGCAAGGCCATCGATTGGCTGGTTTGGAGCTGTCTACTGTAAACAACCAGGATTACCCAGTTGAGAATCAACCATCCGCGATTTACGACGAGCAGCTGGGGTTAACTTTCACCCAGAACTTCACAAGCATGGCATACAACATCACCGCGGTGGCTCAGGCGGACAGCAACGGCTACGGACCGGGCTATCTGCTATGTGGCCTTACTGATACGGGGTATTGGTATCAGGTGGGCCTTTCTTGGAATTGGCCTTTTTCTAGTGGCGGCTACGCATCGGGCTTTAGCATGAATTACGAAGTCTTTGACCCAAGTGGTAATTCAATCTACCCAGCAAGCGGAGGTGGAATATCGTCCTTCTCAGGGGCCGTGAACAAGGGGGATACAGTCCTCCTTAACCTGTTCTTTTCTGGGGGCGACGTCGTGATGCAAGCATATGATTATAATACGGGGGCAGGGGCCGTAAAGATGTTCAACCAGGAGGGCTCTTCTTATTTCATAGGCCTTACTTCATCGCCAACGAACAGTATCGGCTTCTGGACCGGGCTTATGACGGAATGGTGGCACTCCTCAACATATTATGGAGGAGAGGCAAATGTGACATATTGGGAAAACAACTTTGCACAACCCTCCGCCTGGATGTGGATGGATGAATGGGTGCCGAGCACTGGCCAATTGTTATTCTTGGCTTCCACGAATACTCCCGTCGCCTACACGAGTCCGAACACATTGCAGTACGTCTCATCCCATAACGCCACGGAGGCTTCTGACGGGTATCAGTTCACCACGGGAGTATATAGTGTTGTCACAGTTAACATGAATTATTTGGTTCAAGGTGGGGGAAGTGGGTATTCTGCACCATCCTTCACATACAGTTTCGGCGGGATTCAGTACAGCATCCAGCTTTCCACTAATTCTACCACCTACTACATGGACACCAACTCATTGTATTCCTTTCAGAATCCGTTGCCCGGATCGTCCGTAAACGAACGGTGGGCCACTCAGTCTGCGACTGGCGTGGTCAGCGCTAGTACTTCATTCTCTGTAACATACTACCACCAGTACAGGTTGACTTCCAGCTATACGACAGTAGGGAGAGGAGCTCCTTCCGCGCCCAATCTTACCCTAACTCAGTTCGGCTCAACGGCTGCTGTTAGCCTCTTCGGCTCACCCACGGACTATTGGGCTGACAGCGGACAGCTCTGGTCTGTTTCGAACCCCTTACAGGGGTCGAGTAGCGTGCATAGATGGTACACTCAGGATGTGACCTCAGGAACCGTTTCCGCCGCCCAGTCCGTTCTTTTCACATATTACGACCAGTACTACGTTCTGTTTAGCTTCACCTTTGAGAACTCCGGTCAGCCTGGCTACACTGCTCCAACCGTCGGTTACATCAGGTTTGGGTCGCAGATGCAGGGGGTGGCGAATTTCACTGACTGGGCGGACGCGAATTCATCCTATTCGTTCACAGCCTTGCTAGCAGGGTCCGATTCCAACACAAGGTGGATAGCCATTACTGGAACCTCGGGAACTGTTTCGGGGTCTGTGGTAGTTGTTCCGTATTACTTCCAGGTGGCTTGGACTCTGGCGTATTCTATGTCTGGAGGTGGTTCGCCAGCCGCCCCGCTATTCTCAGGCTTGCAGAATGGTGTGAAGTTTTCGCCGACCTTAATGAGTATGTCTATCTCTTACTGGTTTGATTATGGTTCATCTTGGTCGGTCACTAACCCTCTCTCCAGTTCTAATTCATCTGAAAGGTGGATTACGTCTCAGACCGACGCAGGGGCTGTCTCGGGACCTACCACCGCGACCTTACAATACTACCACCAATATTATGTTCAGGTCCTTTCCAACAGCCAGCAGGGTGGTTTCGTGTCTCCTTTGTCGGATTGGTTTAATTCCAGTGAGCAGGTTCAGCTTTCTGCTGCTTCAAATGGTGGTTGGCAGTTCGAGTTTTGGAATGGTTCAGGGGTCGGCTCGTATGGGGGGGTGAGTAATCCGTTCACTGTTACGGTTCGTGGTCCTATCTTTGAAAGCGCTATGTTCTATCCTGGTCTCTCTGTTGTTTCTTCGAGTTTCGGAAGCGTTTCCTATAGCTCTGCCTCGCTTGCTGGTAAGGTGGGTGGTGCGAGTAATAGGACGCTGTTTGTGCCCTTGGGTTCGACTGTTCAGCTTGCAGCTAGTCCTGCGTTTTTCCTGTTCAAGTTTGACGGCTGGTCTGGTGCAACGTCTTCAAGCGAGACCGGCGTCAGCGTGGTGGTGAACTCTGCTGAGAGCCTGCAGGCAAGCTTCTCGATAAACTGGGTTATCGCGTCTATTTTGATTGTTTTGATAGCTGTTGTCTTGGTGGCTGTTGTGGTCCTTTGGAGGGTTGTGTTGCCGAGGCGGGTAGCTGGTAAGCATGGTGTGGTCCGAGTCGAAAATCCAAAGCCATCATAGCGGATAAGGGTAAAAAAGATTTCATATCTGGTCATTCACCTTGAGTTGCACGTAGAAATAATAATTTATAATTAAGCCTATTCTGAATTTATGTTTTCCGAGTAAGGGGTGCCCTTTTTCAAAACATGTATTATGACCTTGTCGGTATAGAAGTATTGGTTTGTAATGGATGATCCTTGTCCTACTTCTTGAACGTAAAATAGAAATAACACCCCAAATTTCTCAAATCTTCTGCTAGCTCTGTCTTGTCGGATCACTAGATCTATCTTATATCCTGGAACTGAAAACATCCATACATTTCATTTCACTGCAACTAACATATAATTTTTCACAAATAAGATAACAATTTAAGATTCTACACCAGCTTTAGTAAGCGTATTATCTTCTAAAAATGTGACTTCATAGCACTGAGCAAAGCCAAGATTGTGGAATCCCAAAATGTCTTAACCTAAACATAATAGAGGCATTCCAACTATCAAGGAAGGAGAAAAAGTGTGATTATATAAGTATCTACTTATAAATAATACTATATTATTTTTTTGAAAAAATCTATATAGTGCAAGTTTCGTGACTTAATAAGAGAAATATGACGTTAAAGAAGGTTATAGGCATCATTGGAAGTCCAAGAAAGGGGAAACTAACCGATCAGCTAGTCAGTAGATGTTTAGACGGCGTTAAATCAAAAGGTACAGAAGCTAAGAAGGTATACTTAATAGATTACAATGTTCCAATCTACACAGAAGAGGCTGTCTGCCCTGAAGAGTTGAATTCCTTATGTGAAGGAGCAGATGCTATTGTCATCGGTGCACCCGTCTATTGGGGTTTAATCAATGGCTTGACGAAAAATTTCATGGATACTGTTAGAATATCCAATTCAAAAGGAAAATATGGGATTGGAATATCGGTTGCATTTGGAACTGGTAAAGGCCTATGCTCGGCTGTGCAGAACATATATCGTTTCTTCTATCACAAAGGCTTCAGAGCTATTGAACCGACGCCGGTGTCTAGGTTTAACTTCGAACAAGTTATTGAATCCATTTTTACGTCAGGACAAAGGCTGGCAGAGCTGCCTTCTGAAAAAGAGCCATTTAAGGGCGACAGGGACAGAATCAAGTACTATGAAAAACTTAATTTTCTCAACAATACATACTTAGATGAAATGCTTCTGCTAGTCAGTCAACTGATCCAGATTTCAAAAGGTAAACCCGGCTTCGAAATTGCGTTGGAAGAATATAATTCTGCAAAAAATTTGATCCTACAAGGAAAAAGAGAAGATGCCATCGATCACGTAATAAAGGCGTATGATACATTATACTTTGATTATGATAAATTATGATACTTTGAACCTCAAGAAGATTAAAAAATCGAGAAGCATGCTTTTTTTCTAAAGGCCTAGGGCACACTGCAACTGATAAAGGCTTTACTTAAGCGCCATTAAATGCTTATTTTTCAAATTTATTTAAGATGCAAATAAATCATAGCCTCTAAGTCCTCTTCTTCGAGTTTGAACGACAATATTCTATCGTAGTCTGAAAGGTTAATTACATTCTTACCAGCTTTAATTTGGCGGACATCTCTTTCAGCTTTTTGCACAGGTAGACCTATGTCATATTCGTACACAGTCAGCCTGTTGTCTTTTGAGGCTTTGAAAACCATTTTCGAGTTCTTGTAGCCGAAAAGAGGTATCCCCCCCCAATTTAGGTTAGCGATCCTGCTGCCGGGTATACTGTAGCTTACAGGAGGCTGATTCGAAAGGAGCAAGCTACTGTCTAAAGTCAGAACGTCCCTGTATCCCGCGTCTATAGGTGTCGCATAAAACCTTGATAGATTCGCCGTTGTTGAGGTTCCTAGTAGAATCTTGTCGCCAAAACTTTCTATCGAGGTTACCCTAGCTCCTAAGGAGCCTACTATTCGAGCCATTGGAGGCGATAGATAAACCAGCACCGAAGGGCCGATAATTGTGTTGACGACTTCTGCTTCTTTTACTTCTTCAGGGTTCATCGGATTAACGAAACCGTGTGTAAAGGAATTGAAAGCCGTTAAAACGCCTCCTCCAAAAGGTAGTGCGACCGTTCTGCTTGGCGAGTATCCCGAGTATCCGAAGTCGAATAGCCTGATGAACTTCATTGTTTCTCTGTTATAATCTAAGGGGTTGCCCACAATCACTCCTCCCTTAATGAAAACGAATAGCCTCGCGTACGCTGAAGTCATGGATCCGACGAATGGTCTAAAACATGAGCCATCGTCGACTGAAATCTCCGATAAATCTTCTATCTTCTGTTTTACCCATTTGTTGCTGGAAAGCTCTAGACACTGTAATCCAGTAAAATTGCCGATGCATGATGTGTCAAAACATGCCGTGTCAAGGAAGAGTGTGCCCTTGACACCTGGGTCCTGGCTAATCAACTGGGTCTCCCCACTTTTTCTATCGAGAGAAAATATGCCGAGGTTCTTGTGTCCGTCAGCTCTTGCTAGCAATAGCTTATCGTCGACAGGGTTGTACACTATCTCAGAGACCTCTCCTGCCCATTCAGTAGAGTCATGTATGCTATCTTTCCAAACTAGGCGGACCTTTTTTTCTTTTGTATCATATTCGTGGACGTGGCTGTATTTGTTGACAAATGATATCGCTCTCTTTTCACCAGATCGGTCGTAAACTGCAGGCGCATGTATCCATCCGCCGAAGTATATCTGATCGTCAACCGTGTCAACGGCGTTGTACGTGTCACCTCCTGAGACAGGGCTTGGTCCAATCAGGTTGTAACTATATACTTTGTCTCTTTCTGCGTCAACAAAATGGGCCTCACCTTCAAATGACAGGTTGAAGTATAAAGTACCCTTATAGTACCTCAGACCGAATACTCCCCCGGATCCCCATTCAGGACCGTATCGAGGAGGAAACCTATGCAACCTTGTTAACAAATTATATTCCATTACGTTATCGTCTCCAACTAAACCCTTTCCATATAAAAAGTATTTTCCTTAGGAAAAAAGAAACTCAAAGCTTAAATATTGTATACATTATTCACAACCTATGTTTTCAACTACTAATGGGGAAGCTGCAAAATCATTTTTTCATTTTGGCTTAAAGGTCTTGCATAGGAAGGGGTGAAAGTTTTGGTAAAGTTTAGGATAGTTGTAACCGCTCCGATGAGAGAAGAAGGAGTGAGGCTGCTAGAAAGGGAAGCTGAGCTAAAAATCTTTCCGAAGCCGCCGAGTGAGGAGGAGTTGGTAGAAGCTGTTAAGGATGCCGACGCCCTACTTGTAACCTTAAATGTTGAGAGAGCTACTAGGAAGGTTATTGAATCAGGACCTAAGCTGAAGGTTATCGCAAGACATGGTGTAGGATTCGATAACGTGGATTTAGAAGCAGCTGATGAAAGGGGGATCTGGGTGACTACGGCGCCTGTCCTTAACGAGACTGTTGCGGATCAGGCCTTTAGTCTTCTCCTAACGTCGGCAAGAAGGATCTGTGAAGCAAATTACTTCGTCAAATCGAAGCGTTGGACTGTTAGAGATCCGATGCTGTTTACGGGAACCGATGTCTGCGGGAAAACTCTTGGTATCATAGGCTTAGGTAGAATAGGCGTCTGCATCGCTGAAAGAGCTAAAGGTTTCAAGATGAAACTCCTATATTACGATATTGTTCGAAAGGATGAGATTGAAAAAAAATTTGGCGTAGAATTTGAACCCTTGGAAACACTTTTACGCGATTCCGATTTCGTTACCATTTCCTGTGCGTTGACGGAACAGACGAAGGGGTTGATCGGTGAAGAAGAATTAAAAAAGATGAAGGACACCGCTTTCATAATAAACGTCGCTCGGGGGCCTATAATAGATCACAGCGCGCTTGTGAAGGCTTTGAAGGAAAAATGGATAGCTGGAGCAGGAATCGATGTCTTTTACAAAGAGCCTCTTCCACTCGACGACCCAATTATAGAATTAAAGAACGTTTTACTCACACCTCACCTAGCTTCAAATACGATCGAGTGCAGAAAAAGGATGGCGGTGACAGCGGCAGAAGAGATATTAAGGGTTCTTCACGGAGAGAAACCATTATTCCCTGTAAATTCACCTTTTACTAAAAAATAATTTAAGAAACACTTTGATTTTAAGATAGTTATGGCTTTAAGGGAAATTCTGAACTATAGCGTTAAATCGACTCTTTACACCATATGACAACCCTTTGTACAAGGCTTTAGGGGAAAAGTGAATATTCTGAGCCTGTCTTGATGTCCTTGAAAAGGAGCCGCCTGAGCCTGACAATCCTTTGTTCAAATTGGACAACTTAATTATAACACCTCATACTGCAGGGTCGAGCATAGAGACTTTCATGAAATGTGACTCGATGTTGGAGCTGCAGATAGGGTAGGCGCTATGGGGTGCAATTCCAAAGTTCGCCCTCAACCCTGAAGCCATAAAATTTAGGAAGTAGTCGCCGTTGCTTCCAAGCAATTATTAAGCTCAAACTGGGTTTTTGGTTGAGATCAAAGTTTGAAGGTATTCGGGCAATGCACTATATGTGATTTTGGTCCTTGAACCTATATAGACCGCGCGTAAATCCTGAACGTTAGTGCCTCTTGCGCCTGTAAACAATAGGTCCTCAAGTTTTTTTAGAACGTAATATGAGTTATGATTGTCAAGTTCATTAAAGATATCTAAACCCATTTTGCTAGCTTTTCCAAGGGTGTAACCATCAGCAATCGCTCCAGCTGCGTCTGTAGGCCCGTCTGTTCCATCAGAATCTATTGAAGCAACCACTATGTTTTTACTTTCCGCAATTCTAGTTGCTGCTGATAAAACAAATTCCTGATTTCGCCCACCTAAACCCTTTTTATCACCTACCTTTACAATGAGCTCTCCTCCGCATATCAGAACACAAGGTGGCTTCAATGGCCTCCCGTAGTTTTCGACCTCCTGAGCCATATATGCGAAAGTCTCCCCTACTTCCTTTGCTCCTATATCGCTTAGGCTCGAAGCTACTATTGTTGCATTTATACCCAGCTCTTTTGCTTTCTTTTCTGCTGCTTGTAGCATATATTCGGGACTTATCACCCTGAAGTGGTAATGTCTTTTCTTTCGAAGTTCTTCAAGACTTAAAGTAGCATACTTCGGGTTTGCTTTATCTAGGTAATCTCTGACAGATTGCGAAACTCTTTCCCAGAGACCGTACTTCTTTAAGATATTTTTTGCTTCCACATACGATCCATGTCCCTGAGTTGGCCTCACATTGACTTTGATGCCAGGTGGTCTCTCAAAAACTCCCAGCACTATAAGGGTTGCTTCACCAACGTATCTCTTTTCACGACCTCTAAGAATTACTAGATTCCATCGAACAGTATTAGTTTCCCACATAGAAGCGCCCATTTCGAAATAGAGCATTCTTGTGACATCTTTCACATCCTCTAACGTTAGTCCAGGTCCTGGTAGCGTCATCAGCGCCGATGACCCTCCCGACTCAGAAAAAAACACCAAGTCACCTTTCTTCGCTTTTTTCAATATCGTTAAAATTCTCTTAGAGCCCCTCACACAGTCTTCGTCAGGGAGAGGGTGGCCGCCAAAAGTCACTTTGATCCTTCTCAGCTGTTTTGGCTCACCCTTCTTTGCATTTATATATCCTTCCGTTATCAGGTCACCGAGAATATCTTCTAAGGCTTTAGCTTGCCTTTGGGCAGCTTTACCGCCTCCTATCACATAGATTTTTCCTATTTTTGACAAGTCAAATACCAAAGGCTTCTTTATCGGCTTATCATCGGATGTTGAGCCTACGATCTCCTCGCAACCGATCATTAATTTTTTTCCTTTAAGATTAATCAGCTTTCGCACGTTGTCGTAGGGGTCTGAGGCTTGAAGCCCTGCCTCGAGAATGTCTAAAATAATCTTCCTTCCCCTAGTATTACCGTGTGATGCAAGTTTATCGAAGTTGTTAATTATCGAAGGCATTAAATATGTCGTTGGTGTCCAACAACTCTCATATATTATTCTTACGATTGGTTTTAATGATTGTCGTCAACTCCTCAAGGAATCTATCGTTATCATTTCTTGAGCCGATTGTCACTCTCAGACAATTTTTAAGGTTTCTCGTACCGCTTAAGTTTCGAACGCTTATTCCCTTCTTCAACAACTCTTTGTGTACAAAGTCCGCACTAACGTCGGAGAGTTTAAAGAGTATAAAGTTGGCAGTACTAGGGTATGGGTTAACATTACTAATTGACTTTAAAATATTAAAGCATCTTTCCCTTTCACTTATCACTTCGTTAACCCACTTTTGCATCTGTTTGATATCGGATAAAGCTATCAGCGCCAATTCTATCGAGGTAACACTTAGTGAATTTGGGGGCCTTACGTAGTTAAATTTGTCAACTGTCTTCTGATCTGCCAGAATGTAACCTATTCTTTCACCAGCGAGAGAAAAGGCTTTAGAGAGGGTCCTAATAATCACAACGTTTTCATACTCTTTTATTAATTTCACGGCAGACTTACCACAATATTCGAAGTATGCTTCGTCAATTATGATAGCGCACTTTATTTCTTCTGCTAATCTTCTTATATCATCTACTTCCATCAGAGTTCCCGTAGGATTGTTGGGATTACTAAGGAAAACAGCAGAAACTTTCTCTTTTTTTCCGACATGAATTATCTCATTTACATCGTCCCTGAAGGGTGGTTCACTTTTTCTGTCCACTTCAAGAACTTTTGCGCCTGCTATCTCCGATGCGACCCTAAACATAGGATATGAGGGGGCTGAAAGAATTATTTTGTCTTCGCACTCTAGAAATGTCTTAACTATTATATCTATCGCTTCGTCCGCACCTTTAGTCATCACGATATTATCCAAATCCACTTTGACGTATTTCGTAATTGCTTGAGTTATTTCTGAATATTTTGTATCAGGATATTGATTCACAGGTACGTTAACCAAATTTTTAGCTAATTTTTTGAGCCATTTTTTTGGGGGGAAAGGAGAAGTGTTTGTATCAAGCCGTAAAACCCTTTCAACCGGGATGTTTGCTATACCCGCAATTTCACGAGGTGAAATTTCCCATTCATAAGGCGCAAACCTGTTAAAAACTTCTCTAACCTTCATATTTTAGGGTTATAATTTCTACTTAATGTATTTAACCTAAAAAAGTGCTTAGCCAGCAGGTAATAATTTTGGTGTTCAATTTTTAATAACTAGGTTTTATCTGTAAACACTATTTAGCCTACACTTAAACTTATTTTAATAAATATAGATTGGTTTACGGTAAAGATTGTGTTTGTTAAACTCAATATATCTAAAAAGACAACTAAGTATATCATTTTATAAATAATGATGTTATGTAACCCGGAACCTGTTCACGTTGATTTTGTTTCATACCTCCAACATATACGATGCGAAGGTCTTGAACATTTGTTCCCCTTGCGCCAGTGAAGATAAGATCTCCCAATTTGGATAAAGCATTAAAGCTGTTATGATTATCGAGATCTTCCATTATATTAATTTCTTCTTTTTCAGCCCTTTCTACTGTAAAACCGTCTACAATGCCGCCAGCTGCGTCTGTAGGTCCGTCTGTTCCATCAGAATCGCATGAGGCAATAACAATATTGCTACTTCCAGCCAACCTGGAAGCTGTAGAGAGGACGAATTCCTGATTTCTTCCACCCAGTCCTTTCTTTTCCCCAACCTTAACAAGAAGTTCCCCGCCAGAGATTAGAACACAAGGAGCTTTAAATGGCCTGCCAAAGATTTCTATTTCTTTGGCGATATAGGCCAGCATGTTCCCGACCGCATTAGCTTCAATATCGCTTAAGCTTGAGGAAATTATCGACGCGTTAACACCTATCTCTTCAGCTCTTTTCTTGGCTGCTTCCAACATATATTCAGGCCCCATGACCCTAAAATGGTAATGAGGTTTACCATCTAATTCCCTTTTTTTTATTGGTGAATAACGGGGATCTGCTCTATCTAAATATTTTCGGACCGATTCAGGGACATCATTCCAGATGCCATATTTTTTTAATGTATTCTTAGCATCCCTATATGTTCCAACTCCTCCCACACGTCTGTTTACGTTAACTTCAACACCTAAAGGTCTCTCGTCTGTGTGAAAACAGATCATTGTAGCATCTCCAACATACCTTTCATCCTTTCCTCTAAGAATCATCAGATTCCATCTGACCGTATTTGTATCCCACATCGACGCACCCTTCTCAAAGTAAAGTTTTTTTGTGACAGCTTGGATGTCTTCCAGTTTAAGTCCAGGTCCGGGTAAAGCCATCAATGCTGAGCCTCCTCCAGATTCTGAAAAGAAGACGATGTCACCTTTCTTTGCCTTTAACTCTATCTCCATGATCCTTTTTGAGCCTCTGACACCGTCTTCGTCTGGTAAGGGATGTCCTGCAAGAGTAACCTCAATTTTCTTGAGTTGAACCTCCTCTCCCTTTTTAGCATTAATGTGTCCTTCAGTGATCAGATTTCCAAGGACATCTTCTATCGCTTTAGCCTGTCGTTGAGCGGCTTTTCCTCCGCCAACGACATAAATGTTATTTATTTTGGATAAGTCAAAAACAAGCAGTGACCTAATATTTCTGCCATCCGATGTAAAAAAAGACAACCCTGGTCGACCAATAATCAATTTTTTATTTCTCAGTTTGATCAATTTCTTCGTGTTAAAGTATGGGTCGGAGGCCTGAAGTCCTGATTCGATAATTTCTAAAACAGTTTTTCGCCCTGAAACGTTGCCATGTTGTAGAAGTTCCAAAGAATTTTTTATTATCAATGTCCTCTGAACACTCAGCATTCTGCGAGAATCACAAATATATTAAACTTGTGCGTTACTATACATAATCATTTCCTTTTATTTAATTTGACAAATTTTCCGGATGGAGCGATAAGCTGCTCAAATTGTTCATGTTCAATATATTTCTAGGAACTTTTTTATAACTTCTCCCCTATTCTTCTATTGATTCTTTCCCTATATTGAAATACAAAAACTACCGTTGCGTTGCTTAGATTGGCTTTAAAGAAGTCTCCAAGTATAACTTTAGCCTTATTTCCTATTAGAAATTTGCTTACGAAGTATTTGATAGGCTCGATTTCAATCCCCGTTATGTTATCGCAAGTCTTAGACGCTTCTCTAATTATGTCACCGAACCCAGAACCAAGATCGTAAAAAATGTCATATTAATTTAAAAATGGAGGAAGGTGATTTCCATCACACTAGAGACCCAACTGTTACACCAAGAGCTCAATCAGTCGTTTTCCTTTGTCCATTATGTCATAGAAGATATGGACACAGACGAGTAACTATTAAACATGAATATTTAATGGGACCAGAGTATGAGACAAAAGTAATTAGGCAAAGAGTTGTAAGAAAGCCGAAAAGTAAGACTAAGACTAAGAGAGTTGCTATTAGAAGTCTTCTTGGTGATGTTATAGGATATAGAACAATTAAGATTAGAAAAAAAGAAGAGAAAAGTAAAACAAAAAGGGAAAGTCGTTAAAAGGAAAGCAAAGAGGATGAAAAGAAGAAGCAGACGTCGATAAGACTATGGATTAGTTAGTTGACTTTAGACTTCTCTGTTTGATAAGTTCATTCACTAACTTTGTTTGTTCTTTTGACATCTTCTCCATTTCATTAAACCTATTCTCCCAGCTTTTCTTCTCAGCTTAAAACCTTTCCTTTTCCTTTAGGAAGGCTTGAGCTTCCTCGTCTATCTTTCCCTCAAGCTTTCAGATTAATATACCCAAAAATGTTCGGGAAATATTTAATTATGACAAGCTCATATTAGTTATGATTAATATGGTAGAAGAAGAATGTCCAAACTGTAAGGAGAAAATTTCAGTTCAAGACAATATTGTAGTGAAGAAGATCGGTGGTAAAACAATGAAGTTCTGCTCCCTGGCCTGCGCTGATGCCTATAAGGAAGTGGGAAAGAAACGTGAAGAATCAACAAAAGAAAAAAAAGACCCGATCGTTAAAGGCTTTTGGTCGGATCCAACAGTGTAGAATTTGGGGATGGAAAAGTCTCGAAATTGGAAATTGAACATTTTCTCCTTCTTTTTGATGGAAATAAAGCGTACAATTCAAAAGACAATAACTCTTTGATTGGGATATCTGGAAAACTTTATGTCATTGGCGATTTTTATAAAATGGGATACTTGGTTTTGGTTTTCTTTTTTTGATTCTGTTTTAACCGTGATAGGTAAATATCCTATAGAGCATTTTAGAAGGCTTTAAAAATCGTTTCATGTGTTTAGAGCATTAAATCTTAATAATCAAAATAAAAACAGTTAACTGTTTTATTAAGAATATAATGTGTTATAAGATTTGGTTATCTATTTAAAAAGACACTTAGCCGAATATGCCTCCAAAGCCTTCTAATGATTTTTCACTTTCCTCATTCAACTGTTTGAGCACCTTCTCTTTTTCTTCACCCGTAACTTCAATTCCCATATCCTTTGAAAGTTCTAAGGCTTTCTTGCATTGTTTTTCGTCACCTAACACCCTTATATAAAATCCGGCACTTTTTCCAAAGGAAGCAGCTTCGTGTACGATGATATTTGATCTAGAAACAATATCATCTCCAAAAAGAGCCTGTTTAAGTTTTTCATTATTTTTTTGTTCAACGTATAAAACGATTTCCATTCCACTCAAAAAGGCTTCACATCTTATTTATATAAGTATTAAACTCTCATCGTGAAAATTGTTGAAGATAAATTTATATCACAGACGTGTTTGCAAAATTTGATGTAGATGATCGGTTGGGGTAAAGCTTTTTGGAATGGATTCATAATATTTCTTTGGGTCGCTCTATGGGCGATAATTGGTGCCCTGATTTTTATATTTCTTAGCGTCTCTATTTTAGCAAGTTTAGTATCCAGAATCGGAAATCTAGGCAACCTTAACAGCACTCAAATTGTTACGCAAGTGCAACCTATTATTCAACAATATGCCGGTCCTATCTTATTGATCTTTATTTTTGTTGGCTTTTTTGTCGGCGTAGCCACTTTTGCCTCGGTTGTAAAGGTAATTTCCAATACTGTTATAGAAGAGGTAAAAAAGTCCCAGATGATTCAAACCGTCCAAATACCACCTCCACCTCTACCTCCAATGGCTCAGATTCAACAACCTAAAAAAGGACAATCTGATAATGGAGAGCAGAAATAGTTTCCTTCATATTTATATATATAAACTTAGATGTTGCTTATGTGCCTAAGCAACCTCATAGGATGGTTTTGGGTGTATTAGATGAAAATGCGTATATCATTTTAGGTTCATTAGATGGTTCAATGAAATCTTTCCCAGATATTTTGGATAAAACAAACCTACCAAAATCATCGCTTTATGTAACGTTAGTTAAAATGCTTGGGAACGGCCTTGTTATTAGGGAAGGTGTCTTATACAAAACTACGAACAAAGGCGTTTTGATATATAAAACATTCCATGACATTGTAAGCGGAGTTCCAGCACCACAAACAAATTACGTGCCAAAAGAAATTGAACCCAAAGTGTCAGCTCTAGGCAAGTTATTTAACGGCATCAAAAAAATCTTCAGCTAATTTTCTATTAAGACAATTTTTTTCTCTAAAATTTAAAAGTTTATATTAGGAATAGTTTTGGATTTAAGGAGTTAAATAGAATGATAGTTCAAGGGGAAAATCAGTTAACTCCTGTAGAACCGTGAAAGTTATGTCAACGATTGTTGAGAAAATCCTGGCAAAATCGTCGGGAAAGAAAGAAGTCTCCTCAGGAGACTTTGTTACATCAAATATTGATGTCGTATTCGCGCACGACGGCACAGCGTTGCTCGCCATCGAATCAATGGAAGAGCTGGGAATCAAGAAGGTTTTTGACCCAACTAAAGTCGTCTTCTTCATAGACCATGCAGCACCTAGTCCATCTCCACAGATTTCGAATATTCACGTTTCTTTAAGGAAGTTCGCAAAACAGCAAGGTTTGAAACTTTTTGATATCGGTTCAGGTATCTGTCACCAAGTTTTACCTGAAGAAGGGTATGTTAAACCGGGAAATGTCGTTATAGGGGCGGACTCCCATAGTGTAACACACGGCGCTTTCAACGCCTTTGCGACAGGCGTCGGCAGCACTGATGCAGCTTTAGCGATGGCAACGGGGAAGCTCTGGTTTAAGGTGCCAGAGACCGTCAAGATCACTGTTGATGGAAAGCTTCGGAACATGGTTATGTCAAAGGACATCGTTCTTCAGGTTCTGGGTGCGGTTAAAGCAGATGGACTAACCTATGAAGCTGTCGAATATCACGGCTCTTGCATAGATGGACTTTCCGTTGATGGCAGGATGACAATCGCTAATATGGCAGTCGAGATGGGCGCAAAAGCATGCCCTATGGAACTTAATGAAAAAACAGAATCTTGGCTTAAGAACAGAATAGTCAGCTTTGAAGCTATTAAATCTGATAAGGAAGCCAAATATGTTAGAGAGCTATACTTCGATGCTGGAAAGCTTGAACCGATGGTGGCAGCACCCTCGAATGTTGATAACGTTAAAAACGTAACTGAGGTCGAGGGTTTGGAAGTTGACCAAGTGTTCATAGGCAGTTGCACAAATGGACGAATTGAAGACATTAAGGTTGCTACAAAAATCCTTGAAGGAAAACATGTTAAAGTAAGGTGTATCGTAATTCCTGCCTCAAGGAGGCTTTATTTGGAAGCTCTGAAAGATGGCTATCTTCAGAAACTTGTAAGTGCAGGGTGCACTGTTGGTCCGCCGACTTGTGGTCCATGTATTGGAGCTCATATGGGGCTTCTAGGCGAAGAAGAAATCGCCGTGTCCACTAGTAATAGAAACTTTACAGGAAGGATGGGGGCAAGTACATCAAAGATATTCCTAGCTAGTCCGGCAACGGCAGCTGCAACAGCCTTAGAGGGCAAGATAACTGATCCAAGGAAATATGGTGATGTTACATGAAAATAACAGCGACATGCGTTAAATTAGGTGACCATATAAACACTGATTTGATAATATCTGGGAAATACAAATATAGGACGCAGGTCATAAGTGAGCTTACGAAGTTTGTTTTCGAAGACCTTGACCCTAAGCTCAGGGATAGAATGGCTGTCGGCAGTGTTATAGTTGCGGGCAAAAACTTCGGTTGCGGGTCTAGCAGGGAGCAGGCTCCTAGAGTGCTTAAAGCAGCTGGTGTGAAAGCCGTAATAGCAGAATCCTTCGCAAGGATATTTTTTAGAAATTCAGTGAACGTTGGTCTACCAACGGTTGTTGCGTCATCCAAGTTTATCGAAAATGTGAAGGATGGAGATGTGCTTTCAATTGACTTAGCTGAAGGTAGAATAACTGATGAAAAAATTAATTTAATCGATCAAATAAAACCTTATCCTCAATTCATGCTAGAAATAATTACTGAAGGAGGAATCGCTGACTATTATCGGAAGTATAAAGTGTTCCCTTGGGACAAAGGACTGCATTGACTGAATCCCTATAGGGGGCAACATTTTACAAGGAGCACCTTTGCACTTGTTTTACACATGAAATCTTAACATTTAATTATAAACCCAAAACAAAGTTTACCCAACACTCCCATCTGATTGACTTTTTCTTAAACAGTGTTGGATAAACTAAGTGTAGAAATAAATTCAAGAATTAAATTACAACTACTTGAAAATTCGGAATATTAAGTCGGTTGTAAACTCAAGAGGTTTAACTAGTAACCTAATACCATTGAGTCCAAGGTGTTTCATGATTTTAAACAGAGCTAGACTCTTCACGATAGCGAATTTGAGCTTTATTTCAAAGTCTAATTTTTTCAATAGCTTCTATCATGTTTAAAAAAAGTGCAGTCGATTAGGTTAACTGAAATATTATTGATCAGATAAGCTATATAACCTAATCATAATGTTCAAAACCTGAAGGTAAAGCTATCGCGGCTTGGACGAAAATAGGTGTAAACCAGAGTCACGGCTGCCAACTTGAATTTTTCACCCTATTTTCTGAAAACATTTCTGTGAGTAAAAGAGAAAGCTTGTAAGGTTTTGACAGAAATCAAATATTATACCTTCTACAAGAATAAACCTTTTTTCTTTAAACCTTTCACAGAATCATTAGTCTGGGATTTAGTCGGCAGCAGCGTAAACGCTAAATTGAACTTCAATAAAACTTTTTGTAAGTTATTTGGTTATCTCAATGTCGATAAATATGTAAAGATTTATATATATTTTAAAGAACACTTTTAAAACATGAGTATTAAAATTGATGTCAGAAACGTTCTTAACGAAATGGTCGGTGAAGAATATGACCTATCTAAGAAGCTTCATAAACTTGCCGACCAAATAGATAGCAACGTGATTAAGTCTCTTATCCAAGTAACAGCTTTAGATTCCGAGAAGCATTCTAACCTCTATCTATCTGCAATAGATCTTCTAGACAAAGAAAGGAAGATGGTGCCTGAAAGTGACATTGAAAAAATCCAGGAAGAAATCGACTTTCACATCAAAAATGAGGCACATCTTTACGACGGAGTTAAAAAGATAATACAATCTGTTGACGATTATAGGTTAAAGATGATACTTAATATAATACTAGAAGATGAAGGTAAACATCACAGGATATTTCAGGAGCTGAAAAACGCGATAATGTCAAAAGAAGCACTTACAGAAGATGTTGTATGGGATATGGTCTGGAAAGATGCGGTGTTACACGGTGGACCTGGCGGGTAAAAATCTTTGGCTTGAAATTTATCAATAACATACACCGTACTTAGTGGGAAAGAGAGTTCCGATAGAATTTGTGTAAATTAGGTGTTCTATAGTGCGTTGTCGATGTCTTCCTTCAAATCCTCAACATCTTCGAGACCTACAGACAATCTTATAAGATTCTCAGTTATGCCCAGCTCCTCTCTTACCTCAGGTTCCATGCCACGCGAAGCGCTTAGAACGGGGTATGTGGCCAGTGATTCTACGCCACCGAGGCTCGGAGATGCTTTAACGATCTGTAGGCGCATAAGAAATCTTAAAACCTCGTCCTTTGCTCCCTTAATCTTAAAGCTTAAAACACCGCCATACGCCTTCTCTTCGAACAACCTGTTCGCGACATCGAGGTAAGGGCTGTTCTTTAATCCTGGATAATAAACTTCTTCAACTCCCCTATGATTAAGCAAATATTCAGCTAGCTCCTTCGCCGTCTTCGATTCCTGCATGAACCTGATCTTTAAAGTTGGCAGGCTTCTTATCATAAGGAAGGCTTCAAAGGGGTTCATTATATTGCCTATTTTCTTACGCCAGTCAAAAAGCTCTAAGATGCTCTTCGAATCTGATGCGATAGATCCTCCGATTAGGTCATTGTGTCCACCTATGTACTTTGTTAAGCTGTTCATCGAGATCCATGCGTTGTGTTTAAGCGGTTTTAAAAGTAAAGGTGTAGCGAAGGTGTTGTCAACTAAAAGTTTTGCACCTACCTCTAGACATCTTTTGGCGATTTCATCAACGTCCACAACCTTTAGCAGAGGGTTCGTAATTGTCTCAATAACAACCATTTTGACGTGCTTATCAATTGAATTAACTAAATCATCGGTTTCGGGACCAGCTAAAATTGTTTTAATACCGTATTTACCCATGTCTCTCGCTAGTTGCTGCGTTAAACCGTAGCTCTCCTTTGTTATCAAAATTGTGTCATCTGAAGATAGATAGCTAAGATAAACAGTTAATATCGCCGCCATGCCACTGTTAAAGGCTAAAGCATCTTCCCCTTGTTCAAGTTTACAAAGTGCCTTCTCAAAAGCGTTAACAGTCAAATTTTCTTCTCTAGAATATTTAAGATCAACGTTCCTTTCAGTTTTTCTTTCCTTTCCAGTAACTCTGTCGAACTGTTCCCATATTGCAGTCATATATATAGGAACCTTGAAAAGGCCTTTTTCGACTTCATAAAAGTCGTGACCGTGCACGCTTTCCGTTGAAAAACCCTTGTACTTCTTATTGTTTTTATTTGTACTCTTTTTTTCTGAACCCATCGTCTGATGTGGCAGAGAACGCTGAAATAAATGTTTTACCATCTATAATACAGGTTGTATTAACTAAAAAATTGATATAATCGAAAATCCTGTTTAGTTATAATATATTTCATAGAAAATTTCTACACTATATTTATATACACTTTATTTATGAGATGTTGGCGTGGTTAGCTGATGGGTGGTTTAGTTCATAATAGCCTATGAACTTTGTGTAACACTAAGAAATTTTATTGAAGATAAGGATAAAAAGGAATCAAATAATTTAGCGGTCTGGAAGGTGTTATTTTTTGTCTAGAATACTTTTTGCTATACCAAAAGGATCACTTGAAAAGTCAACCTACGACTTTCTTGAGAAAGCGTTTATTAGAATATACGGAAAAGAACGAAGCTATCGCCCCACATCCGATGACTCTGAGATAAAGTTTAAGATTCTAAGACCTCAGGAAATACCTATCTACGTTTCCGACGGTCTTTATGACATCGGAATAACAGGCCTTGACTGGGTTCAAGAAACTAAAGCGCGTGTAAAAGTTCTTTTAAATTTGGAGTATGGTGCTGTAAATCTTATGATAGCGGTTCCAAAAACAATTAACGTAGATTCATTCGAGAAACTTCTTGAATCATATCATGCTTCCGATAAGATCATTAGAATATCGACGGAGTACCCATCATCCGTGTCTCGGTATATATCTGATCTCAGAGAATATAAAAAACTCTACGGCAGAGAGAAACCAATTATTGTAACACCATGGTGGAAGACCGGTGATAACAAGCACGTTCAAGTCTACCTTTCTTTCGGTGCCACAGAAGCTAAACCTCCAGAAGAAGCTGATGCAATAGCTGATGTGTCAGAAACTGGTACGACTTTAGAACAAAACGGATTAAAACCCATAGATGTAATAGTTAGGTCTAAAGCGGTTCTAATCGCTAACAAAGCTTCTTTAAATGATCCAAATAAAAGAGAAAAGATCTACGATGTGGTTGCGCTCTTTAGGGGTGTAATTGAAAGCAGCAAGAAGCTGCACATATTTGTCAATGTTGAAGAGGGTAAACTACAGGAGCTTATCAGTCTGCTTCCTGGGCTTAAAGGTCCAACGATAAGCCCCCTTTCTAAGCCCGGTTGGTATGCTGTCAACACCATCATTAACAGGTCTGATTACATAAGATTGCTACCTAAACTTCGAAAAGTGGCTCAAGGTCTTGTAGTACACGAGCCCCAACTGATAATGCCGCTTGAGGATATCGCCAAAGAAGAAAACGGTGGAAAATGACATGAAATTCTTCAAACTAGCTAAGAACGATATAGATCATGTACTAAATGAAGTAAGAAAGAAATCTGATTTGGATATTGAACTTGACAAAAAGGTTGTGGAAATAGTGGACGATGTTAGAAAAAGGGGTGATAATGCTCTGATAGAATACACAAGGCAATTTGATGGCATATCTTTAAGGCAAAATTTGCTTCGAATTACTCAGGAAGAAATACAACAGGCTTATAGAAAGGTAAATGAAAAAGAGGTTCGAGCGCTATATACCTTAAAAAAGAACATTCAGAAATTAGAAAAAAAAACAAAGGATAGACTGAACATAACACTTAAAGCTAATGGTTTCATTATTCGTCAGACAACAAGACCTATCCGTAGTGTGGGATGCTATATCCCCGGTGGGAAGGCATCGTATCCAAGTACACTATTGATGACCGTGGTTCCGGCCAAAGTAGCCGGTGTAGAAAGAACAGTTGTTGCAACACCGCCAAATAAACTCACTCCATTGATGCTTGTTGCCTCCGATATCGCGGGTGCTTCAGAAGTTTACCGGATCGGAGGTGCGCAGGCTATCGCAGCCCTTGCATACGGCACAGAGACAATAGCGCCAGTTGATAAGATAGTTGGTCCCGGTAATGCTTATGTTACAAAAGCTAAAACAATAGTTACAAGAGACGTTCAAGTAGACATGCCAGCTGGGCCTACAGAAATAATAATCTATGCAGATAGTGGAGCCGATGCTAAGTCTATCGCTCTAGATTTAATATCTCAAGCGGAACATGGAACAGACTCTGTTTGCGGGCTCATAACCTGTTCCCAAGAGCTGGCTGAAAAAGTAGTGAGTGAGGTATCAAAGATAATTGGGACCGTGGACCGTAAAGAAATAGTCACAGCAGCTCTCGAAGGCAAGGGATTTGTTATCGTTGCTGATGGCGTAGATACCGTAGTTGATTTCGTTAACGGTTTTGCCCCTGAACACTTTGAAGTAATTTCAAAAGATTTTAATCGAATCGTAGACAAAATTGGAAATGCCGGAGTGATCATAGTTAATTCGTCGAGTGTTGTGACGGACTATTTCGTAGGAGTAAATCATGTTCTTCCAACTGACTGTTACGCGTTAAATCGAGGCGGATTAAACGTGTTAGACTATATTAAGTTGGTTAGAGTGGTCATAGCGTCGAAGTCTGGGATCGTTAAATCGTTACCAACGATCAAGACGTTAGCTTCCTCAGAAGGACTAACTAACCATTTGAAGTCAATAGAATATTTAGTGGGAAGAAAATGATGCTTAACAGGGTAGTAGCTGATAGGCTCGAAAACTTGAACAAGTACGAATTCTATCCCATGGAAGACGTGGAAAATGTAATTCTAAGGCTTAATGCTAACGAGAATTTTCTTATGGACAGAGATCTTCTAAGAAGATTAGCTGAAGAAGTGCTTAATGAAGTTGATTTAAGGCTCTACCCAAATATAGAAAACGTTGAATTAATTAAGGTTCTCTCAAGGTTTCTAAATTTGGGTGAAGACAGTATTACTGTGGGTTCTGGAGAAGATCAGCTCATCGACATACTGCTTAACATTTTTGCCCCGGAACAAAAAATTGTCTCAATCTTCCCCACCTTTCCAGTTTATCGCTATAGGACAATTTTTAATGGAGGTGAATATGTAGCTGTGCCACTTAAACCAGATTTCTCTTTGGACCTCGATAAATTTGTTCAAGAAGGACAGGGGGCCACATTAGTCATACTTTGTTCACCAAATAATCCAACAGGCAATCAGTTTCCCATAGAGATTGTAAGAGAAGTGGTTAACAGACTTGACGGTCTCGTAGTCGTCGATGAAGCATACGTTGATTTCGCAAAATACTCCGTTTATTCTTTGATTAATGAATATAAAAATCTTATTGTATTGAGAACTTTCTCGAAGTCGTATGGCTTAGCTGGATTGAGAATAGGTTACATGATAGCTAACCCCAAAATATCGAAGCCGATCTCAACTGTTGCTCAGTTAACATACCCCATCGTAAACTTCTCTGCTAGAATCGCCATCAAGCTTCTTCAAAACAGAAAGATCATAGAAGATGCGGTCGATAGACTTAAGGTTGAAAGGGAAAAACTCTATAACGACCTTAAATCGGTGGGGGTTGAAGCCTACAAATCAGAGGCGAACTTTATACTTTTCCGCTCTCCTATTGACCCTGACAAATTCTATAATCAATTGTACGATAAGGGCGTAATGATTAGGAACATTGGGAAGATATTCGGCGAACACTATTTTAGAGTTACAGTCGGAACAGGTGAAATGAACCAAACTTTTTTCAAACTAGTGAAGAAGATTGTCAGTCAATAACTATTTAGAAATCAGACTGAGCAAGGGGAGAGCATTGTTGCTTAACAGGAGCTTGGGTAAACTAAATTCAGCTAATCACCTAGTATTTGATTGCGATGGCGTTCTCGTTGATTCAAGAAATTCGTATGACTCCACGATAATTGAAGTTCTCAACTACATTTTTAGGCCCCTGAGGAAAAAATCACCTATAGATCGAACGCAGATTGAAAAATTGAGGGAAAGCGGGCTCTATAACAACGAGTGGGATGCTGTATACGCCTTGACAGTCTTCATTTTTTCACAGCTGTCAAGGGAATCGGCAAAAGCAATCCTATTTTGGTTGAAATGTGGCGGGTTTAATCAGGCGAGCGAAGAAATAAACGAGAAGTCATTGCAGTTACAATTTAAGACTTTCCTCAGCTCTCTTAAAACTGATCCGATCTCTGATGTAGACAAATACGCAATATCGACATGTAATAAAAAAGGAACTTTGGATGAATTCCAGCAATTAATAGAAGAACTCGGTGTACCATTAAATCCTTCAAAGAGTTCACTCGTTAAACTTTTCGATTCGATATACTATGGTAACAAAATTTATAAGAAGATCTATGGCTCAAGACCTATATTGACTAGGGAAGGACTAATTGGAAATGAGAGAGCGGCGGTAAACGAAAAATCATTTAAAAAGCTTGGAACAGATATCGGTTTACCTTTTTTTATGCTTACAGGGCGTTCAAGAATTGGCGTAGAACATGTTTTAGGATCTCTCATAGAATATTTTGACCTTGATTCTTCAATCTTTATAGAGGATGTTGTCAGACGAGACAACAAAAAGGCAATTCCGATGAAAAAACCTTCTCCTTTACCGCTTCTAAATTTAGCTGGAAATTCTGTTACATTATATGTCGGTGACTCATCTGAGGATGTTCTAATGGCTAATAACGCAAAAAAAAGTTTAACTCAAATTATGTTTGCAGGTATAACAGGACTCAAGGAAGATCCTTTGGCTGTCGAAAAATTCTTTATAGAGCAAGGCGCAGATTTGATTGTGAAGTCAGTCGATGACCTCGCAACGTTATATACAAGGGGATTTACGGTGACATAACATGAGAACTTCAACTGTTGAGAGAAAAACCAAAGAAACTGAAATCAAGATAAAGTTGAACATAGATGGGGATGGTAAAACCAACATAGACACCAGTATAAGATTTTTAGACCACCTTCTTTGTGAGCTTGCTGTTCACAGCTATATTGACCTCGAAATTAAAGCAAAAGGTGATCTAAGTCATCACATAGTTGAGGATGTCGCGATAACGTTAGGGGAAGCGTTAAGACAAGCGCTTGGCGACAGGAATGGTATTAAGAGGTTTGGGTATTCAATAGTTCCAATGGACGATGCTTTGGCACTCGTGAGCATCGATTTAGTCACGCGCCAATTCTCAGATATAGAACTTGATTTATGGAGCGGACAAATAGAAGATATGGCTTCAGAAGACATACCGCATTTTATTGAGACTCTAGCGAATTCGCTAAAATTTACATTGCACGTAAATGTTCTGAGAGGCACAAACAATCATCACAAGGTCGAGGCGGTATTCAAAGGTCTTGCCCTATCTTTAAGCGAAGCATGGGAAGTAGATCGGAAACGGAAAGGTATTCCTAGCTCCAAAGGCAAGATGTAGATGAAATTTGCTGTAATAGATTATGGAGCAAGCAACATGTTTAGTCTTCTATCTTCACTTAGAAGACTCAACGTCGATGTTGATGTCATTCCAAAAAATTATGACTTAAGGAAATATTCCGCGATCATTCTTCCAGGTGTCGGAAGTTTTTCATCAGCCTGCGAAACCATGGAGAAAGTCAAAAACAAGATCATAGAAGCGATCGAAGAAGGTGTCCCCCTGCTTGGAATATGTCTTGGGCTTCAGCTCATGTTTGAACGAAGTGAAGAGGGACCGGGTGATGGGTTAGGCATATTCGAAGGTGAAGTAATTAGATTTAGCAATGGTGTAAAAATACCGCATATGGGATGGAACTCAGTTAAATTAAATAAGGACAGCATTTTACTCAATCATATATATGAACCGAGGTGGGTTTACTTTGCTCACTCGTATTATCCTGAACCAAAAGACGATTCTATTAAGACAGGTATGACATTCTATGGCTCAAAATTCACTTCAGTTGTCGAAAAGAAAAACTTGTTTGGAACACAATTTCATCCTGAAAAGTCGGGAGATGTAGGAAAAAAAATATTGGAGAATTTTATTAAGTACGTAAAGAGATGAGAAATTGGAAGTATGGCCATCAGTTGACCTAATGAAAGGAAAGGTTGTAAGGTTAGTAAAAGGTGAACAAGAGAAAATGATAGTTTACAGCGATAACCCAGTTAAAACCGCTGAAAATTGGGAGAAAATGAAGGTCGACGGCCTACACATTATAGACCTTGATGCAGCTTTAGGAATAGGAAGTAACTCTGAAGTAATTAGGAAAATTATTCAGAAATCTAATATAAAAATTCAGGTGGGAGGCGGACTACATAGCATACGGGACGTAGAAAAGATATTTGAAATAGGATCTTGCAGAGCTATTATCGGAACTGGGATATTTACAGGTCAAATTGATCACGCAGAGTTGTTAAAATTTGGTGCAGAAAAAATAATTGTTGCCATAGATCATTCACAGGGAAAGATTGTCATAAATGGCTGGAAAAAAAAATTAGCCCTTGAGCTTCAACCCACAATCCAAGGTCTTTGGAATCAAGGTTTCAGGTTATTTCTTTCAACAAACGTTCAAAGGGATGGTACACTAACAGGCCTTGATACTTCATACTTGGACCTGTTACATGATTTCTCTGAACAAATTTATGTTGCAGGCGGAATCTCTTCATTAAACGATATCAGAGTCTTGAAAAATTATAAAATCAGGGGGGTAATCCTCGGCCGAGTAATATACGATAGATTAATTGACATCTCTGACGCTTTAAAGGTGACCAGAAACGAGTGTAGCTAAAAGGATAATTCCGTGCCTAGATGTCGACAACGGTAAGGTAATGAAAGGAAAAAGCTTTGTCGACTTGAAAGTAGCGGGCGACCCTGTTGAAATGGCACTTAAGTACAGAAATGACAACGCTGATGAGATAGTCTTTTTAGATATAACAGCAACAATCGAAACAAGAAAAACTTTACTAAGCGTTGTCAAGAGCGTTGCAGAAGTTCTAGATATTCCGTTTACTGTCGGAGGTGGGATAAGAAGCATGGATGATGCATATTCAATTTTGAGGAATGGAGCCGATAAAGTGTCAATAAATACTATGGCTGTCGAAAAACCCACCATAATAACCGAGCTCGCTAACAAATATGGCAGCCAGTGTGTGGTTGTAGCTATAGATGGGAAACGCTCGAAAAGCGTGCATTCGGGCTTTGAGGTTTATACTCACGGTGCCCGCAAAGCGAGGGGAATTGATGTGAGGGATTGGGCTGTGAATGTGGAAAAGCTTGGGGCAGGGGAGATCCTTCTAACATCGATAGATAGGGATGGCTCAAAGATCGGATACGACCTTGAATTAACTTCACTTGTATCTTCAAACGTTAACATCCCGGTCATAGCGAGTGGAGGTGGAGGAAACCCACAGCATCTATATGAAGCGGTTACTATAGGGAAGGCTGACGCTGTGCTGGCCGCGTCAATATTCCATTTTAACGAGTATCCCGTGCAAGCTGTGAAAAAATATCTTGCCGACAGAGGAGTGTGTGTAAGGATTACATGAAAACATACGGAGCAGTTGAAAAAGAGGACATAGAATTTGGGGAAAACGGTCTCGTTCCTGTTGTCGTGCAAGATTTTATAACAAACAAGGTCCTTATGATCGCCTATGCCAACAAAGAGGCTGTAAACAGAACTTTAGAGACGGGATTCGGCTATTTCTGGAGTAGATCAAGGAAAAAGTTATGGATGAAAGGTGAAACATCCGGAAATCTTCTTAAAGTTGTACAGATCAGAGTAGACTGCGACAATGATACCATACTTTATATGGTCGACCCATATGGACCGACCTGTCACACAGGAAATGTTACATGTTTCTTCAGAGAAATAAGACAATCGCAAACGCTGAAAAAGAAATATGATGAAGAAATAGTCTCTGAAATAACCTCGTATTATGAAAATGCAAAAATAATTAGAAGGCGTTGGGTGAAAGACGGTTCGAGGAAGGTATACGAGTTCATATTAAATAGGATTACAAAACACGTGCCTCCCCCAAGTCCTAGAACACTGTCCTGGATAGCAAGCGAAATAAATGATAGAACTTCAGACGAAATTGATAAGGTGGTGGTGCCTGAAGTATTAGGTTTACCAATAGCTACGCTCGTAGCTCAAAGTAAAGGAAAACCTATGGCGATCATAAGGAAGAGACCTTTTGGCACAACCGACTACCTCTTAGATAAAGTAAAATATTCTTCCGGTTATGAGAAAGGAAGATACTACATATATAGTGTTAAAGCAGGCGACCGAATACTAATAATCGATGACACGATATCAACCGGAGGTACATTAATTTCTTTGATCGATACTTTCCAAAAACAGGGTGTCAAAATAATTGATGTCGCATGTATAATGGAGAAGGAAATTTATAAGGGGAAACAACAGGTTCTAGATAAGTTCGGTATACAAGTTAAGACACTTATTAAAGTAAAAAAGAAAGGAGAAAAGATGTACTGTTCAATTGAACGGTAACCCAGTGTATCAAGATCATTTCTTCAAATAGAGGGAGATATACTCAGTATTTCTTGGAGCTCTCCTTCCATTTTTTATAACTAAAGTTAGGGTCTTGGAACATGCTTTGGTGCTTGACCTCTCTATTTCTGAGTTCAATAGCATACTCTAATACTTTTTGAAGATATTTTTCAGGGAACTTTGCTGCTCCACAGATATCCATATGAATTATATCGCCTGGTGAAACAGACATTCCAGCGACCCTAATCGGTATGTTGGCTCCTCTCAGCATTAGCGGGCCATGTCCAGAAGTAAGTCCTTTAGCAAGATACTGTACTTTCATCTCTTTTATTTCTTCATAATCTCTCATGGGGCCGTCTGTGACAATACCGATTACTTTCATTGCTTTAAACTGGGAAGTCATATTTCCCCCGAAAAGGCCTGACGAATCAACTAGTTCAGGAGGATATGTTTGCTTGGTAACTAGAATTATCGGTTTATTACTCAAGTCCAGATGATCATACAACAACCACTCATCTAGTTTAGTATAATCAGCTGATTCTTGGGAATACCAGGCTGTCGCAGCATAACCACACAATGGACCAAGGTCTGGGTACATGCAATGGAGATTCAGATCAGTGTAATATTCTCCATACCATGCGTCATATAGTTTTAGGCAAATGTCACTTCCCGGATATGTAGCAACAACGTTACATATGGTGGCAGTATCAAAATTTCTAAGTTCCTGCATTATTTCAACATTAGTCATTTGACCTACGTCTTTTTTCTTTTCTTTCTTCTCTGTCATAGTTTCTTATTGCATCATCAAGTTTTTTAAACGTTTCTGAATAAAAAATTGACCATTTTTTACCCTCAAATATGCGTTATTCGCATTAAAAACTACTGCAAAATCCAAAAGCATAATCTTAGTTTGAAATAACTCTTATACACGTATTACAAAAACTTGTACAATAAATGTTTTAAAGTAATTAATAACAACAATTAATTGCACCACATTTACACCGAACTTCTAACTAATAAGAAAAAAAATCAGTTACCTTTAATATATTTGGCTATTTTGTAATTATGATTCAATTGTAGCAAAAATAGCTATATGTGTTATCATTTGGTTCGGTCAATGCTAGTTATTGGGATCTAAAACTCTTCATTTTTTCATGAATTTATTCAGAAAATCATTAAGTTTGTTCTGTTTTAAAAGGTATAGGCCGTAATTATAAAGTGAAGCCATAGCTCGAGCCGCATCCTCAGGGGATGCGTAAGCTGGTATGCCAAATTTTTCAAATTTTGAGCGAACATAAAGTGCCATTTCGGTTTCGCCAATATCGCAAAATACTACAGGTTTGGTGTAATATTTTGTTAGATTGGCGATTCTATCGATAAAATCTTCTTGCAGACCAGGGACGTGATGTAGTCCGAGTATTATGATTCCATTAAGAGTAGAGTCCTCTAATATTATTTTTGTCACATTAACGAACATGTCTGTTGTAACAGAGCCGGTTAGGTCGACTGGATTTGAAATGCTTGCGTATTCAGGAATTTCTTTTCTTTGGCGCATTTCCTCCAACGCCTTTACACTTTCTCCGGAAAGTTCTCCAATTTTTAGTCCCTTAAACTCGCATTCATCCGCAGCCATTATGCCAGGTCCGCCAGCATCTGTAATTATAGCTATATTGTTGCCAGATGCAGGGGGCTGGAACACCAAGGCCTTGCAATTATCAAAAAATTCATTCATATCGCTTGCTCTAATTATACCCGTTTGCAAAAAAACAGTATTATATATGTCGTCTGCTCCGGCCATTGATCCTGTGTGCGACATTGCTGCTTTAGCTCCTGCATTGGTCCTCCCAGTCTTAAGCACGACTACAGGTTTAATCTCGGTTACCTTTTGTGAGATTTCCATGAACTTTTTTCCATCTTTAATTCCCTCAAGATAGACCAGTATGCCTTTTGTTGCTTCATCTTTAAAAAAGTACTGTAGCAAATCTGATTCATCTAAATCTAGTCTGTTGCCAAAGCTAACAAACTTGCTAATCCCCAACTGTCTACCCGCAAGATAATCTAGGGTGGCTGCACCAAATGCGCCGCTTTGCGTTATTACAGCGATCTCACCGGGGATCGGACGAGGTGTCGCAATTACTTCTTCTCCAGAAATAAGAACCTTTGTCTCCGGCAAGAAGAGAGTATCTATACCTGTTAAAGGATCGTAAACGCCAAGGCAGTTAGGTCCCAAGACTCGTATCCCAGATTTTAGGCAGATCTCTCTGATGCGGTTCTCGAGTTCGTGATTTCCTGTTTCACCAAAACCGCTTGTTATTATTATAGCCGCTTTTGATTTCTTTTGCGAAGCATCCTCCATAACCTCAGGGACGACAGCTGCTGGAACAATTACTACGACAAGTTCTATTTCATCAATGGGAACTTTTGTTAACGTCGGGTAACATTTGTACCCTAGAATAGTATCTTCGTTAGGGTTAATCGGATAGAGCTCTCCTTTGAATAAACCGGTTCTCTTATTCTCAGCAAAGTTCTTAAATATCACATAACCTGCTTTGTTTACTTTCCGTGAAGCGCCTACTACAGCCACTGACTTTGGATCAAAGAAAATATTTATCTGCTCATCTACCGTTTGTTCTTGATGCATTGTTAATAGCAAGCCATATCCTTAGTTAAATATTTTTAAAGCCATTTTTGCTGTAGAAAAAGTTTAAAATATTTAATGTAAGAGTATGTGAGCGAATAATATGAAGTTGATAATTTTAGGACCACCTGGTTCAGGTAAAGGCACGTACTCCATTAGACTTAAGGAGAAATTTAGTTTAGAAAAGATTTCCACTGGCGACATCTTTAGGGAAGAAATAAGGAAGGGTTCAGCATTGGGTAAGAAAATTGAGGATCTCCTAAGGGAGGGAAAGCTTGTTCCAGACGAAATAGTGATAGAAGTAATTCAAAAGAAACTTCGTAACTTGGACAATTTTATTTTAGATGGTTTTCCTAGAACTTTAAGACAAGCTGTAGCGCTAGACAAAATTGCAAAGATTGATGCTATAATAAGGATTAACGCCCCAAGCGAAATCCTCGTCGAGAAGATTTCGGCGAGAAGAATATGCTCTAATCCAAAATGTGATGGCAATTATAATATCGCAGACATTAAAAAAACTATTAACGGCGTAAATTATGTTTTACCACCCCTGCTGCCTCACAAAGATATGATATGTGACAAATGCGGTTCACCTCTTATTCAGAGAAACGATGATAATCCAAAGGTGATCAAAGAACGATTAAAGGTCTATGAAAAACAGAGTAAACCTATTATTGAATACTATATGGATAAGAAGGAAGGTAAGATCCCCTTTGTTGATGTTTGGATGAACAGTCCTCCTGAGGAAACGGTACAAAGAATCATTGAAGGACTTAATGTCTTAAAAATAAAATAATAGGCCTATGTTACTATAAACAATAATAAAAAGAATATAGCACACTTTATTTACCCAACACTTTTCAAATTTGAGTCTTTAATGTATGGTAAACTCTGTTTACCATAAAATTAAATCTTCGAAGTATTTATCTGTCAATCTTTATAAAAAATATTTGCTCCGTAATCGTTAAATAATGGAATCTTAAAAAATAGTAACAATGAAAACTTTTAGTATTGTAGCTGGATTAGGGTTATTAGTTCTGATCCTTGCTTCCCCCATGCCTTGGCTCAGCATTAGCTTGTTTAGCACGAGTACGAGCTTGCCCAGTACTACAACTAATGATCAATATAACCTGATGCTGGCTGATATATTCAAAATAATCATTAACACCTCTTACTCATTTCCAACGACTAACATGGGCATCTTCCTCAATACTTTGATTCAGATTTTATTGATGATGAGAACGATGATAGCCGCAACTCTTCTTTACTTTGCTTCAATAATATTGGGTACTCTATCTATAGCTTACAGAAAAATATCATTATTCGCAGGCGTCTTCAGCATTATGACAGGTCTTCTGTGGATACTCGGCGTTGATTCGGTAAGATCGGAACTTGTCTCTGAAGCCGGAAGTCAAAGTGGTTCGCTACAACCTCTTATCGAAAAAGGCGTATTTGCTATTGTCATGATAGGCTATGGAGTTTTTGTCGTAATTCTCGTAGGAATAATTTTCTTTATAGCTTATTTTCTTGAAGACCGTGTCTTGAAGAGTAGTCAGCTTACAACATATTTTACAGGAATAAACTCTGAGGTAAAAGCATCTCGGGAAAAATACAACAAACTGACAACCAATATTGATTCAATAAAGGAGAATTACTTGAAACTTTCTAAAGACTATAGTGAAATAAGGAAGGAACATGAGGGCATTATTTCGATTCTACTTAAATGTCGAGTGGAGAATGCGTATGTTATCGGTGACAGACTTTACACTGATGTAAGAAACACGGGTTCTCTACCAATAAATTGGATTGAGTTAGTGGATATTGAACCGAGACCAAAGGGTACAAATTTACCAAGTGGACAGATACAACTACTTGGTGGTATCAATCCAGGTGCGGCAGTCAAATTCTCCTACGATCTTAAGGATATATACGGTAAATCAATTACATTTGACCCTTACGAAACTTACAATATTAAATTATCTGTAGGTTGGGCTCAAACTCAACAGGCATATGACCTTTCGTGTAAAGTGACTGGAAGTGGCAGTCAGTTCAGAGCAGAAATCGACGGTGGATACACTACTGGAAACAACTTGATCCTGAACATAAAGAACAATGGTTTCTCAAAGATAACCCAGGAAAAGATAACTTCGATTGCACCTTCACCAGGGGGATCAAATCCACCTGCACAAAGCACCATTATCAACCCTGGAGAAACTAAGACACTTTGGTTCACATGTGCAAACGGGGCATTTGTTCCTAACGTTACATATACTTTAGGCTTGGAACTAAGCGATGGCACAAATACGTACTCATTATCTTTCGTCGTTCTAGCATCATGATGATAAAATCATCTTTTTTTCTTTATGACTTACAAATTTTATTGACAAATATAATATTAACTTTTATATCTCTGCTATTTTTAATGTAATGTGCCATTTTTTTAGCTGTATTTTTTAAAGTGACAGTATTGCAATAACAATCGATAAACAGAAAGTTTATTATCAATGTCCCCTAAACTTAATGTTGGAGTGACATGAACGAAAAGATGCAAGATGTTCAGAAGGTTATAACGACAACTAAAATTCTGAATCTACTTCTGGGGAGGGGCAGTTTACGGTGGCAGGAATTGAAGAAGTTGGCGGATATCAGCTCTAGAACACTTAGTGATAGGCTCCGAGATCTTACGGATAAAGGTATAGTTAAGAGAAAGGTTGACCCTGGAACGCGTCCACCTTCGACATATTACGAATTGAATCCTAACACAGATATAACTAATTTTCCTCACGGCTACCTTTTTTCTGTCTTCCAGAAATTTTTGGAAAAGAAAAATCAATCTGCTAGTTTATTTAGATTGATTGAGAAAAGCACCTCAAAGGAAATTCTTGATAATAAATTTAACTCTCTCAGGCACGATTTTTTATTCACATTAAACTATATTATTGAAAACCCTGAATATTCAGATTACTTGATTCTTTTTTATCTTGATCAATACCAGGAAGAAATAAAGAACCTTATCTCTTTTATTAGAGAAAAAAACAAATTTAGTGTCGAAATCGAAGAAATGTTCGAAGAGTTCATCGGTGAGCAGAAAAAGAATGTCGAAAAAGTGATTGAAAAGGCGTCAAATAATTTTGAGGATAAAGAACTGGCTAAAGCCGTTCTTGGACTCTATTTCGAAAGTGTATTCGCATATAACATGGAGATGTACATATTCCTTGTTCAAATGGCACAGTCACCCGATTTAAAGGCGCGGTTAGAGAAAGAATTTGGTGCACCTGTTGAAGAGGAACGTCTGAACAAACTGATTTCCGAAGATGCTTGGAAGGATATTGAAAGCTTCAACGTAGATGGTAAGAAGACTACCAACGATCAGCAAGATACTTCAAAATAAGTGAATTAAAAAAATACGGCCTAAGATTACTTTTTCACCATAATACTTAATAACTGTCCTCGGTTATCGCAAAAGTATGAGAAGGTTCCTTATATTTGGTTTAATATTACTACTTATCGGAGGCATTCTTGTTTTAATGCCCTCGCAATATTTCAATCAATTTGCTGACGTAGTAGGTCTCTCTCAAACTACATACAATTCTACTGCGTTAGTACCTCCCGGAAAACTGTATACAATTCCCGACCCCCCTTCCAGCCTTAATCTTACATTTAATATCCAGAAAGGATTTAGTGTTGTCGGAAACTTTACTGTTGTAACTGGAAGCACCATCATCGTGCTAGGCTTCAATAGTAATGAGTTTAAGAGTTGGTCTCTAAATGGCAGTGGTGTGGCTCTTTTTTATACGAAGGAAATGTCTTCAAATGGCACTTTCTCTTACACGTTTGATAAAAACGATACTTATCATTTCGTATTTAGAAAATCTGGAACAGGTCAGGCCACAATAATGTTATTGTCTCTTGACCTAGTTGAAGAAGAACATGGCCCTTCAACATATGCCTTGATTCTAGGTCCTCTTCTAATCATAGTCGGCTTCATTATAGTCCTGTTCAGGATTCAGACTGATGTTTTGCGGCCTAGGAGGATTCATGAAGAGCAGAAGTCTGCCCAGATGAAAGCAACACTTGCGGCTGCAAAAGGCTTAGGTTTACCTATAGAGGGTAAAACAATAGAACAGATTCGGCAAGACATCAAGAACTATATGGATAAACAAAAACAGGGTACATCCTAGAAATTTGTTGCATAAGGTATTTTAATAGGCGTTAGAGTGCTTCATGGAACCGATCTGTGACCTGTTGACGAAGATTTTTCAATTTGTGTTCTCTCCAAAAGTTAAAAAATATGAAAAAATTGTATGCGAAAGTAAAACTAAGCCTATTGTTCAGTTTAATACTATATCTTATATTTTTAAGTTGAAAAAGGGCTTTGTCAAGTCTTTGTTTGGTTTTTCATCTGTAAATTTTCGTTTGGTGATGGTTGGTAAGTATTCGATTGCTTCCCGTTCTTTTTCTAAGATTATCTTATAGGATATTCCGTCATCGAGTCCATCAAAGTTGATGGTTTTACGCCCGTCTTGTGTTTCATGTTCGTACCAAAAAGGGGTTCTAATTTCCTTAAACCCTTTAACCCAAGGGGTGCAGCTATGTTTCTCAAATTCCTCCCAGATAAAGACTTTATCGCATCTTGAGCATTTCACAAGATTAGGCATTAGAATCACTCTACGCTACTGTGAAGGACATTATCTGGTTTTGTATATCCACATTTTGGGCATTCAGTGAACATAGACGCCATTTGATTTTCTAACTTCTCAATTTTATCCTTCAAAGTTTTAATTTCCTCCTCTGATTTTTTTAACTTGACAAATGTATCGCTTTTCTTGAATATTCCACTTGCTTCAAACAAGTTGAATATCTTGATTAACCTATCTGCCCATATGACAGTTTTAAAATTATTAAGAGGTCTAAATTCTTGGTATACGCTTTTTGTTTGTGACCATAAAGTTGCATAATCCGCCTTTGGTTTGAACCAACTTTGTTTAAACCAAGTAACTTCGAAATGACCACCATGTTTCTCCTTTTTTTCAGCCATTTCCAAATCCAGTATATATTCACCTTCAAGGGATGAAAGTATTTTGTCAGCTTGTCTTATCACATTTTTGTCCACTTCTGAAAGTTCTGGTTTCCAATAAGCCATTTCATTCGCTTCTCTTTTCCTTCCGCAACTTTACAACTTTTTTCCCATCCTCTATTTCCATTCTCCACTCTAACTTATCTCCCGCTTTGAGGTCTAAGTATGCCACTATACCCTCTGGAATAGTGGCTCGAAGCGATTTCGTCTTTGGACTTGCAAAAGTCGCTGTGCTTAATAGGCTCATGGTAATCCTATGCTTGTCTTAGGTATATAAATGTTCACTCTAATAGGCATAAGTTTATATAATATACCTGTGTATAGGTATATAGCGATGCATAAATGGAAACGAACCTTCGTGAACAACTTGGGAAAATGATATGTGAAAAGAGGACAGAGGTAAAGAGAATAGATGAACACTCTTACAAAGTTAATTCTCAAAGTGGTAATGGTGTTTATGATGTTTTCAGCACAGAGTTAGGCTGGAAATGTTCTTGCCCAGACTATACTTTTAGAGGTGTGAAATGTAAGCATATTTTTGCGGTTGAATTTTCCCTTTCAATAAGAAAGGAAGTTGAGGTTAGGAAAATTGAGCCTATCACAAATATTTCAAGTTGCATATTCTGTGGCTCTCAGAACTTGATGAAGTGGGGTATAAGACACAATAAGTTTGGCGATATTCAAAAGTTCTACTGTAAAGAATGTGGTAAATATTTTACTATTAACATAGGTTTTGAGAAGATGAAACATAACCCTCAAGCAATAACCTCAGCTATGCAACTATACTTTAACGGAGAATCTTTGAGAAACACGATGGAATCTTTAAGACTCTTAGGTGTCGAGGTCTCACATCAGACCGTCTATAATTGGATAAAGAAATACATCTCACTCATGGAAAACTATGTAGAGAAACTGAAACCAAATGTTAGCGATACGTGGAGAGCTGACGAATTATGGGTTAAGGTTAAAGGGAATATGAAATACCTCTTCGCTCTTATGGATGATGAAACGAGATATTGGATTGCTCAAGAGGTAGCGGACACAAAATATACTCATGACGCAAGAAACCTTTTCAAAATGGGAAAAGAAATATCTGGAAAAAAACCTCTTACCATAATAACAGATGGACTGCGAGCATACCAAGACGCATGCACGAAAGAGTTCTACACTAAACATAACCCAAGAACAAAGCACATAAGAGAAATTCGGTTAAGTGGGGAAGTTCACAACAATAAGATGGAGAGGATGAACGGAGAGATAAGAGATAGAGAGAAGGTTATGAGAGGATTAAAGAAAACAGATACACCTATTCTTAAAGGCTATCAGATATATCATAACTACATAAGACCACATGAAGCATTAGAAGGGAAGACACCCGCAGATCGATGTGGAATTGAAGTAAAAGGAGATAACAAGTGGATAACACTAATTCAAAACGCAAGCAAAGATATTTGACCATTCTTTCAACATACTAAGATAACACTTTATAACTGAGTGTATATTAATTCAAAGCGACGGTTTACTTTGCACCTCAAAGTAGCCTTCACACTGTCCCTCATGATAGGAATGGTGGTGACATTTGCAATTGACTACTCGTTAGTTGCAATATTAGCATCTGTCGTGCCATTTCTACTAAAATGGGGACGTGGAAGGTATAGCTGAATACTGTCCAAATGGCAGAAAGAAGGTGATGGGGTAAGCACCTCTTACCCCACCGCCTGCACCCTTTTTTAAAGGATGGCATAAAAAGCTTTTTATGGTAACTTTGTTACCAAAAGTCATTATTTAAAGCTATCTAACTAAAGCCATGTTAGTCTAATTAACACCAAGAATATTAGAATCTACCAAACGATTTTTTACAGCCTATAAAACCAAACGGAGACTTGACAGAGCCTGAAAAAGAAAAGTTTAATATTCTTTTGTATTAATAAGCTAAGGATTAAGATGCAAATAGCATTTGTGTTGATCAATTCAGAAGCAGGAACAGAAAAAGAAATATTGAAAGAACTAAAAAGCATAAAGGAAGTAAAAGAAGCTTATGTTGTGTACGGCACATACGACGTAATAGCAAAAGTCGAAGCAGAAACAATGGACAAGTTGAAGGAGATAATAACTTGGAGGACTAGACGACTTGATAATGTCATTTCAACGTTGACCATGATCGTCATGGAAGGATAAATAAATTAAACATATTGTTAACTGTTATTTTCTTAACTATTAAGCTTTGGTGTTCTAAAGTACATCAAACGATTTCCTGAGCAAAAAAGCTGTTTTTGATTGAAAAGTATCATCTGACAAGTTCTTTCATAAACTCTTAATAAATTCAGATAAATATGTATAAGAAACAAAAAAAGTAGGAGGCCTAGAAGGAGAAAGATTCTCCTTCAAATTTTATTTAATAAATGAGTGCTAGGCGCACTTCTTATACTTTACCCGCTGATCCCAGAACTTTTAGATACTCTGAAACTTCTTTTTTTACCGCTTTTTCAGCAGGATCCACTATTTTCTGCGCCATCACTTCATTTGGGTTTTCTATTATTGTTTTTCTTAAGGTGTCTGTCCAAACCGATGACAAAGCTGTGCCAATGTTTAATTTAACAATCCCCATGGAAATAGCTTTCTCCAAAGCTTCGAAAGGCACATGTGAACCTGCGTGCATACACAAATAGGTGTTTCCTGTAACATCTCTAATTTTTTTAAGTCTCTCAAAATCTAATTTTGCGACTCTTTTCACTGGGTGCATACCGTTCTCTATCTGAGGGAAATGGTGAATCTGTCCTATAGAAATAGCTAATATGTCGATTCCTGTTTCTTTGACAAAAATCTCTGCTTCTTCCGGTTTCGTCATCATTTCCTTTGGAAATTCCGCTTTGTTTTGATCTTTCACTACAGGCATTTCACCAAGTTCGGCTTCGATCGGTACTCCCGCAGCATGACATGCTCTTGCCACTTCACGTGTTAATTGGATATTTTCTTTGAGAGGCTTATTCGCGGCATCAAACATCATAGAAGTCCATCCGTACTTTAAACATGCCATCACCTGCTCGAAGGTTTTTCCATGGTCCAGGTGAACTGTTACAGGAATCTTAGCCTCTTCAGCGGCGACCCTCATATGCGCTAGGAAGCTCTCGCCTCCACTTGCCTCTGCGAGCCCATATGTTGCTCCAATCATTACTGGAGAATGTGCTTCTTCGGCGGCTTCAATTACTGGTTTAATAAAAGACAGATTGAAAATAACAAATAGTCCGATACCATATTTCTCCTCTTTCGCCTTCTCTAACATTTCTTTTGTGCTTTCTAACATGTATATATCACGTTTAACCGCTAACTTTTTGCCTCATATAAGCTTTTTTTAAAAGGCGATGAAAAATTTAGGAATTATTATAGGAATCAGCATAAAAACATAGAATTGGTTAAACTGTTCACCTTTATTTCCTCCTATTTATATTATTCAAGCTTGATATCAAGCTCGATATACAATATGTTAAACGAATTTAGTTTGATTTTTGTGAAAATATCGAATAAGCAACATGACGCTATCTTTTAGTGCCCATCAGGCCGACCATAACTCGTTTAAACTAGAGCATAATGGGTGAAAGACAATGAGTCTTGAAGAATTTCTTAAAGAGAAGAAAATATGGCATCGATTTATAGAAAAACCTGAAACGATTCATACAGCGGATGCGGCTAAGGTTGCCGGGCTCGAATTAAATAGACTCACGAAGAACCTGGTTTCTAAAACGGATACAGGAGAATACATACTGTTGATTGTACCCGGTGATAAGAAAGTTAATCTGGATCGCGTTGCTTCTTTGCTAGGCGTAAAGAAAGTCCGGCTCGTACCCTTTGATCAAGCGGAACAGATCAGCGGTTTCCTTCCAGGCGCCACTCCTTCGGTCGGCCATAAAATAAAGATGAAAACAATCATCGACAAATCTCTAGTGAATTATAACACCATATTCTGTGGGGGCGGTACAAGGGAAAAACTTCTTGAATTAAGGACAGAAGATGTCATAGCATTAAATGAAGCCACAATATCCTGTATATCAATTGATTAACATACATCATGAATAAATGAAATTATTGTATGGTTGGTACTTTAGTTTAGATCCCCATCAAATACTTTAACAACCTTAGGTATGTGAGATATTGAATTCACTATCGCACTTTTATTCACGATCTCAACACCATTATTATACAAGGGATTTAGCCAGATTCCGTAGAAACCTGCATTTAATGCTCCTTCATAATCTTCTATCTTATTATCTCCTATGTGAACAATTCTCTGAGGTTCAAGACTTAACACATGACACAACCTCAAAAAAATTTCTTTACTAGGCTTTGAGAATTTTATTTCATCCGCATATAGCTGAAAGTCAAAGTACTTAGTCAAACCAGTTCTTTCTAAAAGAATCCTATTATAATAACCAGGCCAGAAGATAAGATTCCCAAGCGTTACAATCCGTTTCCCTTGAAATTTAAGTTCACTTAATACCTGAGGCGCTTCTTTAACAAGAATTTCATTTGGCTCAACATTAAGGATGGTTCTCGTTATTGACCTTTTTAGAAGTTCTATATCGATACCTAAATTCTCCGATGACAATTCCAAACAATGGTTAACGATATCGTCATACCTTAGCATTCCCTTACTTCTATATTCTTTTAACACCGCATAATTCTTCAACATATCTTCGTAGACCTTAGTTGGGCTATTATTGTTCTCTAAGCCGATTTCATTAGCAATCCTAAAATAGAAAGGCTTGAGCCTTAGAAGAGTGTCCCACACGTCAAAGGAAACAGCGGCGATGTTCACGGTATTCTACGCCGATTACATATATTTTTAAGTGCTAAGATTTAAAATTATTCGCCAATTATTGTAATATAGACATTCCTATTGCGTGACCAAGGTTCGACTTCGACCCAAATTATACTCTGCCAAGTTCCAAGCTGTATTCTGCCTTGTGTAAGAGGAACAGCCAATGACGGTCTGAAGAAAGAAGAGAGAATGTGCGATGGCGCATTCTCTGGATGTTCATAGGGTTCATTTATAGGAATAAGCTTCTCCAAGAATTTCCTGATATCTATCAAGAGCCGACTCTCATACTCGTTGATTATTATGGCTCCTGTTGCATGTGGCGCAAAAAGAAAAACTATACCGTTCGTGACCTTTGAATTACTTACTACATCAGATATTTTCTCCGTTATATCCATAAAACTGATCCCTTTAGACGTTTTAAAATCAATAGACTCCTTGTACACTTTCATAATTTCATTATGTGTAAATTTACCTGCTTAAATATTTTAGCGTCAACCAAGAATTATAAATGTGAAACTTTTGTAGAAAAATTTTTTATAAAATCTCAATACTTAAATATACAAAAGCCTATTCCTGAAAATGTGATAATAGACGTTCACAACCACATAGGAAAACCTGAACCGGGGCTTGAAGTGTATCAAACTCCTGAAAGGCTTATTAGCGAAATGGATATTGCAGGCGTTGACAAAGCGATCATATTCGGTTTCCCTGAATACTCATTTAATATTGTCGAAAACAATGACTATATATTTGAATCAATAAAAAAATATCCCGGTAGGTTAATTGGCTTCTCACTTGTGAACCCATGGTCTAGAGAAAAAGCAGTGAAGGAACTGGAAAGGTGTGTAAACAAACTAGGATTCAAGGGTTTAAAACTTCACCCAGCCATACACCATTTTTCCCTTAACGCACATTCACTGACGGATGCAATATTCGAAGAATGCTCAAAGCTCAAGATCCCGATAATAAGTCACGGCCAAGGCGATTGTCCTCACTGCACTCCGGCACAGTTTGGGGACATGGCGGAAACTTTCCCGGATGTTCCTCTAATTATGGCGCATATGGGGTTTTGGCAGAACACAGAAGACGCCATTTCTAAAGCTATGAAATATGATAACCTCTACTTGGATACAACAATGAACAACAATGTGGAGTCCTTAAGGAAAGCTGTGGACAAGGCGGGAGCAGAGAAATTGGTTTTTGGGACAGATACACCCGGACCATCTATGCAAGTTGAAATCATGAAAATCAATGTAGCAATCCCTGATCGGAAGAAAAGAGAACTTATTTTGGGCGGTAATATATCAAAAATACTTAAAATCTAAAATTGAATATAACTGGTCTTATCTTTTTTTAATGCCTGTATGCATTTTTCTATTAATTTAACGCTCAACAATTTGTTTTTAATTAAAAATTTAGTTTAATTATTTTTGTTAAAATCGTTATTTTTATTTTTATGTCAGTTAGACTTTATTTTTTATCAGTTTTAATTATGTTTCCATTATTGCTAAGCCCTCTTTTCAGCTTCTTTAGATGCTACATCAATTAATGGAAAAGTTTAAAAACTTATTTTCACTTTTTTTCATCGCGAAGTGCATGTCTAATTTTAATAGAAAAACGATGAAGGCTGCATTACTTTATAGCCCAATGGACATCCGCATAGAAGATGTCGACATTCCAACTCCTAGGGAAGACGAAATATTGATAAGAGTTCAAAGAATCGGTATCTGCCCTAGCGATGTAAGAAGTTATCAAGGAGTTTATAAGAGACAGATGTTTCCATATGGTAAAGAAAGCTATGGTCTTTCTGGGCATGAATGGTGTGGTGACGTTGTTGAAGTTGGCGGTTCGGTTAAGGACTTCTCTATAGGAGATAGAGTTGTACCTGAAATAATTGTCTCATGCGGAATTTGTAAGTATTGTGAAAAAGGTTTAACGAATTTGTGCAAGAATAAAAGTAACATCGTTAGAGGATTTGCTGAATATGCTAAGACGCCTGCCAAATCTTTGTTCAGAATCCCAGAAAGTGTAAGTTTTTTGGAAGCTGCGTTTACAGAACCGATTGCAGTGTGTTTACATGCGAATGAGATAATATCACCAAGACTAGGTGAGACAGTTTTGATCATAGGCGGAGGACCAATGGGTCTGCTTAACCTACAGATTACTAAGCTTTCAGGAGCAAGTGTTATATTAAGTGAAGTTATTGAAAGTAGACTCAAAATAGCAACCGAGCTAGGTGCCGACTCAATAGTGAACCCATTGAGGGAAGATATGTCCAAAGCTGTTAAAGATTTCACAGGAGGATACGGTGCTGATTCTGTAATTGTAGCGACAGGAAACAGGACTGCCATAGAAAGCGCTTTTAAAGCGGTAGCTTCGTCGGCCACGATTGTGTTTTTCGGTGGAACCTACCCTCAAACGAATATTGAATTAGACCCCAACATTATCCATTATGGTGAACTCAAGGTCACAGGAAGTTACGATCATGTTACAGCTCATGTTGAGAGGGCTTTGAAAGTTCTCTCAAAGAAGCAGATAAATGTTGAGAAACTCGTTTCCAATACTTTTCCACTTGATCGACTGAAAGAAGGATTTGACCTGGTAAATAGCGCTAAAGCTCTCAAAGTCCAGATTGAACCAATAATGTGAGGAGGCTCGATTTGGAAAAGGAGCTCCTTCTTTCAAATGGAAACAATTAGGGTAAAGGAATCAGAACATGATAAGCGTGCCTATATGAAATCTAAACTAATGGAAGGTATTTTTAGATTTAAGCCTGAACATATTGATTATGAGAAAAAAAGAGCGAACTGATTTCATTATATATTATCCAAATACTACCTCATGTATCTCAAAACATAGGGTGCAATGTACACTGGATATTAATATTAGAGACCTTGAATTTTGAGTGCATAAAGAACATTTATAAGATTGAAGTAGGTAGAAAGATCAGTGTTTTAGTATGAAATATGTTAGTTTGGGGCCTTCTGGTTTGAAGGTTTCTCCTATTGTGGTTGGATGTATGTCGTTTGGGAACGCAGAGAAATGGATGATTGAGAGGGATGTTGCTAAGAAGGTTGTCGATAGGGCGTTGGATTTGGGCGTTAACTTTTTTGGTACTGCGAATGTTTATTCGCGTGGTAGGTCTGAGGAGATTGTAGGCGAATTGCTTAAAGATGTGAGGGGAGATGTTGTGATAGCTTCTAAGGTTTACAATGTTATGGGGCAGAAGCCGAATCAAAGTGGGCTTTCAAGGAAGCATATATAATGGCAGGTGAGTGAATCTCTTAGGAGGCTTAGGACAAGCTATATTGACCTTTATCAGATTCACAGGTGGGATTGCACAAAATAGACTGGCTATATGCTCTCAAGCGCAGCAAGCGTTCAGGGGAGTTGGATTCTCTATATATAAAGGTATTAGGGCACTTATCTTATACAAGCTTCAGGACGCTCTCCAATCTTCGTTAGTCTCTCATAAACCACTAGCCCAATAGCGAACACAGCAACTAATGCGGAGTTCAACTTTCTTCTTTTGTATGACCTTACCATTAAAATCCTTTTGAATATCATTCAACTCACTTCACAAAATTTAACAATCGGTTCAAAATACGGTTTGATAGAGGATCTATCGTTTTCCTACCACTTCTAATATCCATTATCATTCGAAGCATGTCGTAATTATAGTGATTTTGACATTCCTTAATCAGATTCTCGGTGTATCTAATGCCATAGGATAGTAGGATTCTCATTCCGCGTCTGCCCGTTGTAAAGTCATCCAAGAATTTTGGGGTCCAGCGGAAGTTGTGCTCCCAACATTTCAGAAAGAGTTCAGAATGCCTAGGCGTAAGCCTCTGGAGCGTGAAGGAGTCAGCCTTGTCCTTCAATCCACCCATGGAGACTAGAAAAAGGGGCACAATCAGGCTCTCGAAGTTCTTTAACTTCTCGACGAGTTCTATCGTGAGGTTGATATCCTCTTCCTGTTCACCTGGAAGACCTAGGATGAGTGTGGCGCATGGAGCCCAATGGTTCCTAGAGAGAACCTCAAAGGAATTGAGAACAACATCTGGCCAATCTTCTGGACGGAAGGGCTTACATTTCCCTAGCATGTGTTCCTTGATCAGCCTAGGACTACCTGTTTCGATGCCTGTCTGACCCCCCAGCAAAACATCACCATTTAAACCAAGTATATCCGATATTTCCTCAACAACTTCAGGTGCGCTCAGAACTGATGAGAGAGCAAAGTGGCTTATCTCAACAGTTCTGACGCCGGGATGATTCTTCACGGCTTTGAAGAGGCCCGTCACGGCGTCGCCGTTGACCTCTAACCCCTTGGCCTTGTACCTCAAGACGTCTTCCGCGTGCAGGAGTGGCTGTCTATTGGCCTTCAGGTTAACGTCCACCTCCTTCAGGATGTGATCTAAGGAAAGACAACGGTAGTTGAGCATTGTAGGCACGCAGAAGTCGCAGCCCCTCCCACAGCCCCTAGCGATCTCTACGATGCCAGAGATAGTGGGATCAACTATCGTAGGAATATCTTCCTCTGGAACCACTTTTCCATGGACTAGCGCCGGTAATGGCTCGCCTCTGACAGCTTTTTCAAAGAGGGGGCCGACCATTTCTTCTCCTTCCCCATTCACCACACAGTCGATCCCCAGTTCTCCCCGGATCCTGGGGTCTTCAAGCTGCCACGCTCCGGACCCACCAACAATTATCTTCGGATGAAACTCTTTAACGGCCGGATGGTTCAGGAGTTCTCTGAACTTCACCGCCATGTAAGCCTCTCCGTTGAACAACTGCGTGAAGGTGGATGTGGCAGGACCAATTCCAAGAGGGTCGTTCTCCGTGACCCCGACCACCTTCGTTTTTTGCCCCACAACCTCGCCGATGTGATCTGGATGTGCAACTATGATCTCGTCCCTTCGAAAGCCATATTTCAGCAAGGAAGCCTCCACCTTCCTCGTCCCACACAGCGCCACCTCTGCTGAACCGTCCTTATTGGCCTTGACGGAAGGACAGAACATGGAAAAGTAGAGCTTGTCCGGGATCACTCCTACGGGCATGCAGGCGCTGAATCCGAGGAATATGCTGTCGCCGTACTCGCTCATGAGTGTTCTATCGGCTGTAAGGACGATCTTGTAGCCACTCTTCATCCGCATGCCCCCAACGAAAGAAGTGCTATCTTTTTCTGCATCCATTCATTTTAATATTCAAAGGTTTATAACTTTATTCATTAACTAAATAATAGTTACATAACAAGACATGGCATGTTGGAACTGGAGATTTATTTAGCATCGTGAAACAGAAAACATGTACCAAAAAATATATGGTGAATCAATCGTCTTGATAGTCTAGTGTTTGTCTCGGTTTAGTAGAATTACATTAACTTTTTATTCTGTTCTTGACAATGAATATTCTAGGAGACTTATCATATTTTCAATGGAATGTGAAAGTCTCGCTCGTTATTTAACTAGGTGTTCATGTGCTGTCGACCCCTTTAGACCTTCTAGGAAGATCTCTAGATGGTCGGCTTGATCAGTTATTTATCATCTTTCTATTAACAGTGAAACGTACATCGGATAAAAATTTAAGAAGACGAGTTTCTCAAGCTTTTATGGAGTAAGAGAATATGTCGAGGTCGATGAGACATGAGGTTGTTTCAAGCGTTCTAGAGATCGAGCTAATTCCAACATTTTATGACGAAGACTTGGAGACCGCCAAAAAAATTGTTAAGGCATGCACTGAAGGCGGAGCTAAAGTGGTTGAGTTCACAAACCGCGGCGCATTAGCATATCAAGTCTTTAGCGAACTAGTAAAATGGAAGGATAGAGAGTTTCCAGACTTCATCCTAGGAGCTGGCACAATAGTCGAGCCATCAGCAGCCTCACTCTACATCAATTGTGGAGCAAACTTTATCGTGGGACCTATATTCAACGCAGATGTGGCAAAGACATGTAATAGATACAATACATTATATATTCCAGGATGCAGTACTCCATCAGAAATATCCATGGCAGAAGAGATGGGCGCTGACATAATCAAAATATTTCCAGCAGACGTACTAGGCCCGCAATTTATAAAAGACTTGCTCGGCCCATTTCCATGGCTAAAACTTATGCCCTCAGGAGGCGTAGAAGCCACAAAGGAAGGCATTTCAAGTTGGATAAGAGCGGGCGCGGCAGCAATAAACTTGGGCTCAAACCTGATAGTCAAAAACTTAGTTAAACCAGTAGACTTCCAAACAATAAAAGAGAAGACTAAAGAATGCTTGCAATGGATACGAGAAGCAAAAGGCACATCCATATTTTTAGGCGTTGAACATATAGCAATATATCCAACAGAAACCGCAAATGCTACGCAAATAGCTGACTGGTACACTAAAACCTTTGGCTTCGCAAAAGAAGAAGGGCCATCGTCGATAATGCTAACAGGGACAAGTATTGGAAAAATAGAAGTCATGAAAGTGTATGAAAAGGAAACACGAACACACATAGCAATAAACGTGTCAAATTTTGAAGCCGCATACAACTACCTAAAAGAAAAAGACATCGAACTTAAACAGCCAATAATCGCGCCAGGCTTCAAGTTAGCATACCTAAAGAAAACCGACCCAACAGGAAACAAAGTACACATCGTCTTTAGAACCTAACCTCTATTTTATAGAAAAAATGTAGTTCAAATAAACGACGAACAATCATTTGATGCAGTGCCAAAAGATGTGGGAATTTGCAAATAAGATGATATCAAGTATTGGACAAATGGCTTAAGAGTCGAAAAGGAAGAAGACATTAGTGCAAAATTATCTTATTTTTTATTCTGGCAATTGTCTTAATTATTCAAGCTTGATATCAAACTTGATAACAAATTATTGGTTATGAAAAAGTGAGTTTTAAGGTACAAATTAAACAAATTAATAGAGCACATTATTATCAGAGCTTAATTTTATAATTTATGATAAGTTTCTATCGATTTATCGTCCACGATAAGGCTCCTGTCATGACATGGGGGTGCTTTGACGCTATTGGCACTTAGTGATAGGTTCATGTCATATGGGTCTAATTGATTTTTTAGTTTTGGTGACAGGAAAACATCATTATTATTTGTCAATAAAAATCCAACTATTTTAGAGGTAGAAGGTTTTTATAATAATTTGCTGCTGAAATGCACCTGTTCATTTTTGCTTGGCGGATTTAAGTAGGATTTGCCAATTTCTATGATTGCCTAGTTTTTTATGTTTATACCATGGTGTCTACATCATCAAATGGCCCATTCAGGGAATTTTGGAGGAATAACTTATATTATCTGCTGGACAATTTCTTGATTAATTTTTTCTTTACTGCTGGTTATCAAAATTTTGCTTTGTTATATAAAATTTGTCTTTATGATAACAAATTGATTTGGTGTGCAATAAGGATGATACTTGACTCCCAAACTAAAGTTAAGGTTGTATAGGTAATAAACTATAGCTTATCATTCTTAGGGGAAAATGCAAAGAATGCGATCATATACAAGTTCATGAGCAGCAACAACTTAAGAGAAGAAGAAGAGTTGGCGGATCATATAGAGGACTTCGAGGTTTTTCTCGCTAACATCTTCGGCTACGGTGTATCATTCATATTGCCGTCGATGATAAATCGGCTCTATAACCAGTTTAACATATCTCCACGTTCTATTGCCAAGCTAACACTTACAAAAGCGATATCTGAAATAAAAAGAAGGCAAGGTCAATAGAAATTTTAATACACAGAGTCTTCTTTTATATCCTAGAAAGATTTAATTATTTAGGAATTGTTGAGAACCGTATAATGGACATCTCTCCAGACTATGTTGTCGGATTTGTCGATGGTCAAGGAAGTTTTTCTATAATATTGTCGCATAATCATTACTATCCTAAATTTTTTGTGACAAGCAAGAACAATATTATAATCAGAAGGATTCAGGCTTTTTTCGGGGTTGGAAAGATTTCCGTCCTTAAACCAAAAAGAGTCACACATAATGCAATTTACGTCTATTCTGTGACAAAATATGATGAGTTAAAGCCGATTATCGATTTCTTCTCCATTAATCCTCCACTGGCAAAGTCTAAGGACTTTGAAAAATTTAAAAATTGTTTTCTTAATTGGAAGTTAAAATTTGTTAAAAGGAGCAGAGAAGACAGTATTAAAGCGTTAAACAAGGCAATCGAGTTGTATAAGGAAGGCGCGTTAATAAAAGATATTACTGCAAAAACTAATGTCGATCTTAAAAAATTATATTCAGTTCTCAGAATAAGTGGATTGAAACGTTACAATAGGGCTTCTAAAGGGGGACAAAATCAGAGGATGAGATTATAATCCAATCAGGCTCTCATCATATTCAATTTCAAGGCTCTCTTCATTCAGTTCAACGCCTAGACCGGGTCTGTCTGAAATTTTAATGTAACCATCTTCAGGTAATACGTTTGGCTTTAAAACATCTTTGTAGAGTTTAAGTCTTTGAGGACCCATGGATTCGTGAATTAGGAAGTTTGGGATAGAAACCATGTTCTGAGCACTGATTACAGCGTTTAGAGGGCTGGAGAAGACAACATGAGGTGCGACCGGAACAAAATAAGTTTGAGCCATGTCCGCTATCTTCTTCACCCACGTTATGCCACCATTCCTAGAGTGGTCTGGCATAATTATATCCGCTGCATTAAGTGCAAATAATCTTCTAAAACTTTCCAACGTATATCTTCTTTCACCTACACAGATCGGTACATCTACTTTTTTACGTACGTAGGCGAGAAGTTCATCATTAGTGGGTGGAATAGGCTCTTCGTAGAAGAGAAGGTCGAATGGTTCAAGTTTTTTCCCTATTCTTATCGCTGATTCGACATCGAATCTACCATGAATATCTAGCATCAGATCGACTTTAGGTCCGATGGCTTCTCTTACCGACTTCACCATTTCAAGAGCTTTAAACGTCAGCTCATGGGAAAAATTCATTCCCTGAGGTATTGAGACGAAACCTATCTCCTTCTCATTCATATCACTTCGCATGACTGTTGTGAAAGGGTCGAACTTGACTGCTCTAAAACCAAGTTTAACTTGGCGTACAGCGCCTTCTGCAACAGTTTCAGGAGTAGCTTTCTCTCCTGGCCTTAGCACGATATGGCAGTATAACTTCACTTTATCCCGAAATTTTCCACCGAGCAGGTTATAGACTGGTGTCTTCAACGCTTTACCTTTAATATCAAATAAGGCTTCGTCTATTGCGCCTGTTGCGCGCATGGTTGCTTCCGGATTCCAGCCAAAGAAGGCATTGTCCATTGTATAATAGGCTAGTTCGGTGTTGAAAGGATCCATGCCAATTATAGTTTTTCCTAGAGTGTTTATGCTCTCCGCATGTACTTCTGGCGCACCATCCGATGCTGCTTCACCGTAACCTACGATTCCATCGCTTGTCATTACTCTAGCAAAAACAAAAGAACGTGGAGGTTTTGAAATTAGAGCTTTAACCTCTGATATTTTCAAATATGACACTTACTGAATGTTTAAAATCGTCACATATATATCTTTTAACTTGGGAGGAAGTGAATGTGTCTCGATCTATACGGTTATTCACTTAGTTCATATGATTATTTCCTTATCTAATTTACCTTTGACTGAACAATACTCCCATCTTCAAACAATTTTATAGCCTGCTCTACGGCAAACCTGTTCACAGATTTTCACTTGGGAATATAGTATCAATCAATACTTGTGTATAATTGTGGCTCTTGTTCGCTTTTCTTTTTACATATCGAAACTAACTTTAAGGCCTTTAAAGTCTCTGCCTACAAAAAAATCCTTATTTCTAAACAACACCAATTTTCTTAATGTCAGACATATAAAACCACTTTAATTAATAAAATGCATGGTCTAGGTTCTATATCAATATTGATATCAAGTTTGATAACAAAGCTGTTAATAATAAATTCGTGCTGCACATTAATCCCTTTTAATAGAAACATTGCATAATTGTTCATATATATGAACGTGAATAAGCGATGTGGCTTTATAATTACTTTGTTCCACGGTTAGGACAGAATTTTGGTGTCGAAGTGAGGCTTTTTAGATGGAGTCCACAATTTGTGTAGAAATTAAGTTTGGAATTTGTAGAGGTTTTAGCAGCAACGGGTAGTAAAAGGTGGTCTATAATAAACACACTATTCTGCTAAGTATTCCCGTTAGCAAAGGCAGGTTGAGCGTAGTTATCGTGTGCCTTCCAGCTTAGGATACATCGTACGCTTTACCATCTCTAAAGAATATGGCTTCCTTCTACTCTCTAACTACCAATTAGCTTCCCCAAGTAATTATATTTTTTGGATATCTATACAGAAATATCGTTTTCACCTTGTGTTGGCCATTCAATAACTTCCTGCATTACTTACCCATATCGAAAATAACGCTTTCCCTATTATTAAGTTTAGATTCTACGTCAAGCAGCTTTTTTCTAAAATCGTTGAACGCTTTGCCCACGTCAGGTTGACCTGCTACAGTAGCTGCTGTTTCCTGCATTGACTTGCAAAGGTCAATTAGAGTATAGTCGAATTCGATCAGTTTATCCAACTTATTCTCTCTTACCTTAATAGCGTCGAAGAAGCCGGAATAACCGTAATCAGCGTGCTCGATTTTGTTTGTCACTCTATCTAGTACAGCCATTGCGCGGTTGGAATATTGGAACGCACCGGCATTTCCTGAATCTGAAACTTCTCTGATTGCTTCATTGAGAGCGATCTTTGCTTCTTTTAACTTCTGAACAGAAAATTCTCTGACTAATTTATCTGTTTCTCTCCTGAGCTCTTTCTCCTTGTACCCATGGTACCCAGGTATGTATGACATTATCTTTTCCAGAAATCCCTGTTCCCCTTTGATTCTTTCATAGGCGTCTGACATTTTTATCCTAACTTAGAAATATAAATAGCATACTTATAAAGAAAATATTAATAAAATAGAAAATATTCCAATAACGTAGCAGTAGTTCGACCAACATTGCCTATTATCTAATTATTATTTGATTAGTCATTGCCTTCCAGCATATCTTACACTGGCAAATCCAAGTAGGGCGCCTATTAATACAGTTATGCTAATGTTTAGAAATAGATTATGATTCAGTAAATCTAAGAACAGCGCGAACCCTATTGAAGCTAATATATAACCCCAAAGGAACATATAGTTTCTTACGTAACTACGAATAAATTTCAAATAATAGAAAACAAAGGCGAGGGTATAGACGCCTAAAGATGCTAGTAATAAGCTCACATAGAGTTTGATACCATACTTTGTTACGCCTCCGAAATAAAGGACTCCAGACAGGCCTAGAACTGCTATAATCAAAAAGAAAGCGTATTCGCCGTACCTTAAACGTTTAGGTTGCAAAACAACCATGTTATAATACTACTAGATAGAGACTTATAAATTCTTCATAATTCAAAAAATTGTTTACAGACTACCAGAAACTATATTAAAATAGTAAAATAAGGGGCATGAATATAATGATGTTTGAAACAGAAGTTAAACAAATCATTAAAAGAACATATAATGTTAAAAGTTTTAGGTTTAACAGGTCTCAGTCTTTTAATTATAAGGCTGGTCAGTTTATGTTTTTAACATTAAACATTAAAGGGGAAGAAGCTAAAAAGCCTTTTTCGATCTCAAGTAGTCCAACTGAAAAGGAATTTATAGAGTTCACGAAGAAATTAACGGGGCACGAATTCTCGAACGCTTTAGAATCTCTTGAGGTTGGCGACAGGGTTAAAATAGATGCGCCATACGGAAATTTCATTTTCGAAGGTCAGTATGATGGCATAGTTTTACTGTCAGGGGGGATTGGAATTACACCTCTGAGAAGCATATGTAGATACTGCTCAGATCTTAAACTTGCAACCAAAATCACGCTTATCTACGGTAACCATACAGAAGCTGATATAGCTTTCAGAGAAGAACTAGGAGAAATGCAACAGAAGAACCCGAATTTGAAGGTTATCTTAACTCTAGATGAACCTAAAGAAAAATGGGTCGGTTATAAAGGTGTAATAACTGGTGAAATGGTTAATAAAGAAGTCCCAGATTACCTAAATAGGGTATTTTACATATGTGGCCCATCTATAATGGTGAATGCAATGGAAGATCTGCTTTTAAAATTGAACGTAGATTCCACGAAAATTAAAAAAGAAAGCTTTCAAGGCTATTAGTTAAAACAATATTCAATGAAAATAGATATTAAAAATATTAGAAGACATTATGAAAAAAAAGTCCTCGTTTAAGAAAAATCATTATTAATCATTGTAGTGAATATTATAACGATGGTATGGAATACGTGGAAGTTAAAGCAAAATTATTAACAGATAAAGGATTCAGCCCATTTGGGACAATTATCAGCTTACCAAAAATAAAACCGAGTGCATCAACACCTGCACTAGATTACTGGGATGAAGTCGTTCATCTTCCAATTGAAGAAAGAGCGGCAAGTTTTCTTCTATGTAAGAGGAAGCCTTTTGAGTTCACCAGCATGGAGCGGCATGTAAAGACGTCAGAAATATTTATTCCACTTGAAGGGTATAGCATCTTTCCTTTTGCGCCACCAAATAGGTTAGGAGATCCAAAAGCAAAACCAGAAATGAACAAGTTGGAGGCATTCATATTTGACGGAACAAAAGCTATAATGATGCATAAAGGAACATGGCATGTGCCTCCTATTCCATTAACAGAACAAGCTACTTTCTTGATTATTTCTAGAAAAAATACTGCAAAAAAAGATATATTCAACAGTGACCTAGAAAATAAGGTTAGAATAAGCTTGTAAATCGGGTCTAGCGCTTTTCTAATTTATTTATTTTATCAGGAGTTACCGTAGGAGACATATGTCTCGCCCAATCGATAAATCTTTAGTCAAGGAAGAACCTTAGGAAGATCGTTAACACTATCTAAGATTACACTTGGGTGAAGCCTCTTCGGTATCCTTTCAAGCTGCTCCATTTTAGTCACACCTGTTAGAACAAGTACTGACTTCATTTTGAGCCTGTTCGCGACCCTGATATCTGTCTCAAACTTGTCACCAACGATAAGGACTTCGTTTTTGTTTAATCCACAGTATTTTAGTGCCATTTGGATTAGTATTTTTGAAGGTTTTCCTATCAAGAAAGGTTTAACTTTTGTAGCCGCAGTGATTGCTGCTGAAATCGCTCCAGCACCTGGCCAATATCCGTCTTCAACCGGCAGAACCATATCTAGATTTGTCGCAATGAACTTCGCTCCATTCTGTAACGCATAACAGGCTGCTGTTAATCGTTTGTAAGTTGTATCCAAGTCTAGGCAAAGAACAACAAATTCGGCTTTTTTAGCATCATCTTCGTTCACTATAACAAAATTTTTCTCTCTTAATTCACTCTTCAAAGACTCTGTGCCTACAACAAATACACGCCGTCCTGATCCGTACATCTTTGTCAGATAGGAAGATGTAGCCATAGCTGATGTGTAAAACTCTTTTTCTTCCGTAGGTAAACCCATTCTCCTGAAGTGATCTACATATTCCCTTTGCGTCCTAGAAGCGTTATTTGTCACATAAAGTATCTTATACCCTCGTTCTTTTAATAATGCAACCGTCTTGTCAGCGTTCGGAACAAGCGTTTTACCTCTATACATGCATCCATCTAGATCCAAAAATACGCCATGGACCCCTTTAAACATCTTCTATTCATCGTCGTAGGTAAATATCTATCAAAAATAAGTCTTTTTTAAAAGTCCGAAGGCTTGCAAAGAACCTTCCTTACCTTTAGATCAAAGAAATCACCTGAATTCGCGGCCTTAATCAATAAAGCTGTGTCAGCCGCTTTCCCTGTGCCGCCAATACATATTACGTCTCTGTCAACAGGGATAAGTCCTGCGTCTGCTGCCATCACTGCTATTTCTAGACAAACCTTGACACCTTGTCCAAAGGTCCTAAGAGTACTCGCCATAATCTCTAGAGTGCCAACTGTGCCAAGTTTCTTTTTAAAAGCCTTTTCCGTACCACTTAATGCATGAGTTGCTGTCAGGATCTTACCGCCATTTCTTTCAATAATTTTCCTATTTTTTTCGGTGAGTTCATTTTTACCGAGCTCTTTATGACCGTTTGCATGAGTTACCACTACTAGGTTGTACCCCTTGAAAAAAGCAGATGCCTTTGCTCCCGTTTCTCCTTTGGTTGAAGCGACAACAACATCCTTTATGCCCGATTTTTCGGCATACTCCTTTGAAACCTCAAAAACTTTTCCTGTCCATTCCCCAGCACTCTCAAAATAAACAATTTTTTCTATCGAATCACTATTCATATAATTCGCAACTTGGATTTAAGGGTTATTAAGTCTTCTTATAAAGAGCACCTTTTATCTACGCATTATATGTAAATCTTTCCCTATGACTTTTTTTAGCAAACATTATAAAGAAAATTTTTAGATTACCAAGTATGAATGAAATTTTTATGTAGTTCTTTACAGACTCCTTGATGGCTGTTCTACTTTTTATCCTGATTCTATCAACCGTCATTTTGACGAGAAGGTTCAAAAACATTTGGGTGAACAGAAAGTTAATACACCTTTCAGTAACACCTGCTGTATTGTCTTACATGTATCTATTTAAGGAACCATACGTCTTTTCTTTGTTTGGCACACTTTTTGCCCTTTTCTTGACGGTTCCACACTTTAGATCAATGGAGCTTAAATGGTTCCAAGAGAAGAACAATTTCGGCGAGGTCTTTTTTTGTTTTAGCTTCGCGGTGTTAGGCTTACTCCTTTGGCCACCAACCACCAGAATTTTGGCTGGTACAGCAATGCTTTTTATGGCAGTAGGCGACTCCATAACCGGCATAGTACGATCAAGGTTTCTTAAGAAAAGGGGTAAGCATTGGACTGGAACACTGGCGATGGTTTTAACATGTACCCTAATAGGATACCTATTTTTAGGTTTAAAGGGAATACTACTTGCAACAGTTGCGACTTTAGCCGAGTACCAGCCCTGGTTGGACGATAACATTTCCGTCCCATTTGCTACGGTTCTGGTCGGATTCTTCTTAGTGTGAGTTAAAAGAAGTGATAGCTTAATGTCTGTTTTGGTAATGATAAGACATGGTGAAAGTACATCCAATGTCCAGCGTATAATAAGTCACGACCATGGGTCTTATCCACTAACAGAGAAAGGCAGAGCTCAAGCCTCAGTGATAGGTGAAGAACTGGTGGGTCTAAGATTAGGGGAGATTTATTCGAGCCCTATCCTTAGAGCTAGGGAAACGGCTGACATCATAGCTTCAAAACTAGAATGCAATGTAGTGATTGATGACAGAATCAGAGAGAGATCATTTGGTCGCTTAAACAACAAAAAGGTTGACTCAATTAATTGGAAAACATTACTCGTGGAAGGCGTGTATGAAGGAGTTGAATCATGGGATGAAATTAGCAGGCGTACTAACGATTTTCTACAAGAGAGGTGTAGAGAAATCATCGTTATGGTTTCACACTACGACCCTATAAGGGTCATACTTTCAAAGCAACTGGGTTTAGAAGATGAAATTAATTCTTGGGGAGTGGTCGTTCCCAATGCGAGTGGTTCGATAATGATTCGAAATGGAAGTATGCAAAATAAGGTTATTGCAATAGGTATTCCACCGATAGAAGGCTTATTGAAAAAATCTCTTCAGGCGAGTTGGGAAGCTCTACACTATAGTGTATGAATATCTAGTAGTGGGCATTCTTTTTCTTATATAGAAGCCACAGATGGCTCCAAAAACAATTCCACCTAAGTGCGCCCCTTCAGCTATTCCTGAAGGTGCAAAGAGTCCGATTATGTCCAACAGCAACCAAAATGCTACAACGAATACAAACGGTATCGTAAAAAGGCCGTATAAGTAAACGCTTCTTAAAGGAATAAGGACGACAAGAGTGCCAATTATGCCATATATTGCCCCTGATGCTCCGATAGCTGGTGTGTACAAATTAGTTAATCCTGTAATAGAAGTAAGTAGGTACCCGACATTTCCAATTATTCCTGAAAGAAAGAATATTATTAAAAATATTTTCCCTCCAAGCATATTTTCTAGTGTGTAACCAAAAAACAATACTGCTATCATGTTAAAAACTAACTGTTCTATGCTCGCGTGAAGAAAAATGGCTGTAATAAAAGACCAGGGGAAAACATATGCATAAGCAGGCCAAAATTCTAATGTTGCCCATGAGCTGTAAGGTGTTATTTGTTGGATAATGAATATGGCAACGCATGTAGCAATAATGATATATGTCCAAATTGGCTTCCTGTGAGTAGTTTCCATGTAGAACACAATAATTAGCCGTACATGGAACCAATTCCTCTATTTAACAGAAGCTTTTGCAGTTCAATTCTCAACTTTATATCAAGATCTACTTGCTGTTGCGAAATGACGGGTATTTTTGGTGAATTGATAATTGGCCCATGCAATACCATTTTTCTATCTTTTATTTCTTCTAAAGGTTTTGGTTCATTTTCTAGGACGCTCCTTATTATTTCCTTTGCTGCATCCTCTCTAGCCATAGCTTTAAGCAAGCGACTGGCTTGATCGTTCTCTAAGCCCCTGAATCCATAGCTTGGGTTTTCTAGCTTTCTGTTTTTTTCTTCATTTTTAAAACTTTTTCCCACCCATATTGGATTAGGTTTGTACATGCTATCCATCTTTAGCTCCCAAACTTCGTCTTCTGAGAAAAATAGAACTGTGGGGTAACCTTTCTCGTCTTTGCTGACTATGACATTCCAACCTTGAGGATTCTTGTTATACTTGTTGTATATAGCTTCGAGAAAGCTTTCCATCGATGACATTTAGATCAACCTCGACGCTCTCTCTGTCAACCTTATAACTTTTAAAGTATTAGTTAATTCCTAGTAAACAGGATAAGTTGACAGCAACATACTTTCGACTAAAATGGGTTTTTCATAGTTGCATATAGAAAGAGCCTCCTGTAACTTTGTCGCTCTCTCGGCAAAGATTTCCATTAAAACCTGTCCTTTCTCAACTTTGTATCCTTGTTTTGCGTGAAGTATAATTCCCGAACCTTTTTCCATAGGAGCGCCGACGGCACGCGCGACATCGTTTATTACTTGGTTATCGACATAAGTAACGTAACCATCGGTTTCTGAAATTATCTGATATGAGTTTTTTCCTATAGGTATCATATCAGGCTTTATGTTCGGATTTCCTCCCTGTGCTTCAATTATTTCTTTAAATTTATTGTACGCTTTACCGTTTCTAAGTATCTCCATTGCCATCCCTTCACCCTGACCCTTTTCAGCTAATCCCGTAAGCTCTAGCAGTATTCCAGCTAATGCTGTTGATTTACCTACAAGACTTTTTGATGCTTCTTCTGGGTTTATCAGCGCGTTAAGTGCTTCACTTGCTTCCAGCGCGGGTCCTATAGCCCGTCCTATAGGTTGACCGCCATATGTTATTCCACACCTGACCGTTATGCCTAGTCGTTTACCTAACTCTACAAAATCAGCCGCTAGAGAGTTAGCCTGTGCGGCTGTTTCAACTTTAGCTCCCTTTCCAGTCGGCAGGTCTAGAACGAGGCAGGAAATACCTTCCGCAGCCTTTTTTGAAATGATACTCGCCAGCATTTGTGATTTGGGATCTATGCTAAGCGGATGCTCAACTCTAATGAAAATATCGTCTGTCGGCGCTAAATTTAACGCACCACCCCAAACAATTGATCCTCCAACTTTCATGACAATCTTTCTTAGTTCTTCAATTGAAAATTCAACGTTAGCTAAAACACTCATTGTATCAGTTGTTCCCGAAGGGCTTGTTATTGCTCTTGAAGACGTTTTAGGTATATATAATCCTGTCGAAGCTATTATAGGTACGATAAGTAAAGACACCTTGTTTCCAGGTACTCCTCCAATAGAATGTTTGTCGACGACCTTACCTGGCAGTTCAAGAACGTTGCCAGTTTTTATCATACCCTTAGTCAAAGCTTCTACCTCATCCATATTCATTCCATAAAATTCTTGGGCAAGCAGGAAGGCGGCTATCTCTAATTCACTCAGGTTCAATGCAACTGTGTCCTGTAAGATACTTTCTATTTCTTCGGGGAGAAGAGTCTTTCCCTTAACCTTCTTCCTAATGTAAGTTACAGACATAGGCGTCTTCGCTAAAGAAACATCGGCTTGTTCACCATTTAATGCGCCTATCTCTGAGGCAATCTCTTTATAGAACCCTATTTGCCCTCGAGGGACAAGCTTTAGGTCCTCGCTTATCTCCGCGATTGCAGTAATGGTTTTATTTTCATGAACTACTTTAACTCGATCAAGCAGCTCTACTCCAATATGATCAGCGTCCGACTTGTTTAGAATGATAGCCCTTTTCCCAGAAAGAATATCAAGTATTTTTACCTTTAAAGGCATATTAATTGTTATACCTTCTATGCATAAAAACGTTAGTTAACCTAAACATTTTAAAAATTGTGATGGCAATAAAAAAGGGGAGGAGGCTAGAGGTCCTCAATAGCTGTCGTAAAGAAATCGTGGTGTTCTTCTTCTTGTTCTAATATTTCCTTAAATATGAAAGCCGTCGTCACATCTTTCTCTGAATTGGCTTTTTCAATTATGCCCTTGTACATTGATATGGCATTCTCTTCGTCTTTAATATCTTGCTTTATTTGTTCCTTGATCACCACTCCAACGTTAATTGGCTCCGGTTTTGTAGTCGGCGTGCCGCCCAAATAAAAGAGCCTTTCAGCGATCTTCTCAGCATGCTTCATCTCTTCTATTGCTATCTTTTGCAATTTATCGTTATATGTATATGCCTTGACACCTCGCCATGTAACGTGTTGCCACATGTACTGAATAGCAACTTGAAGTTCTCTGGCAATGGCATTGTTGAGCATATTCTTTAATTCTTCTGATACCAAATTTATCACTTCGCATGCATTATCAAAAACCCAGATATAAGTATTTTAACTATGATAAACACAAAATTTAATAATTTGAGGCTGGAACTGTTGCTCATTGCGAAGTGATGGCGATGGCTGATGCTTTCGAATACGTTAAGAAAGTCGGTTTAAACGATATTCTTCAACATGATCGAAACCTAATGAGGTTAGTTAATCAACTTTTAGGGAATGTTAATGTAATAAAGATCTATGGTCCTTCTATTGAGTGTCATACAAATATCTTTGCCTTTAATATCGAAAATATGGATTCTGCTGAAATAGTTATGATCTTGGATTCTACAAACAATATTAAAGTTAGGAGCGGTCATCGGTGTGCTCAAGTTAATACGAACAAAGTTCTAGGAGAGGCAAAAGGGGTTGTTAAAGTATCAACCTATTTTTATAATACGGAAAGAGACATAACGATATTCGCAAAGGTGGTAAAAGATATAGTAGATACCATGGTGTCTTAAATGCATTTTATACATGACTTGAATGTTAAGATGCCGGCAGAAAATTGCGGTTTATGCGGCAACATGACATGCAGGTTAGCAACAATGGCCATTTTTAAGGGAAGAATGGATCCAAGTGAATGTCACTTCCTTGTCAATGAAAATAAAGAAAATTTAGATGATATATATAAACTTGTGGATGAAGGAATAAATAATGATTTAGTCGAATACAAGACTGGCTTCGAAAGTATCACACCATGTATATCTGATCCAGCAAAGTTGATGTTCATATATTATCCTCCGAGAGTTGAGAATTTAATCATAAATTTATTTGATGAAAAATTGATGAGGAACCTACTAGATGAACAATCTATCTTTGCATCTAAATCATCGCCTGAGCTTGGGTTCTACAGAATTGAAAACGAAAAAGGAGAGTATATTATGGCTTTTGCACGCGGGAAGTTCATTACTAAGCAAGCGCTTACAGAAGTGAGCGGGAAAACCATCTTGCAGAACGTTATCAATTTAACGTGGCTGTCTAAAACCTCATGTGAATTTGGATATACAGTAATGGATGGTTTGCAAGGACTATGTAATTGCATGGATACAGTGGCATCAATAAATTCTGGGCCAGAAAAAATTGTCATGAAGGAAAAAAGTTTTACAACAATTTCTACTGAAAAACCTGAAACCTTTTTTGACCAACTTGTTAAAACAGTCTCTGAAAACATTGCCTCGAGTAATGTAAATAAATATTTACAGGTATGTAGTATAAACCTAAAAAAGCATGTCGATTTGCTTACTTTATCAGAAAGTGGGGAAGATGCGATAACTAAAGCAAAACTTGTTTCTAAATGGCAGGCTCTTAACGAGTTCTTGAAAGTCGGTTCTTCCAAATATTCAAGCAACGATACAATAAAATTGCTGTCAACTTCACTTAAACATGTAAGAAATAGAGATTTAAATTCTGTTGAGGACATGTTCTCGGAATCAAAAGGATATTCTTGGCCGAAGAATTTTTTGATGTCAAAGATAGCTAGCAATGCAAAAAGATACCTGTCAGTAGTTTTTTGACAAAAAGATTTTTCTTAACGAAAAAATAATTGTTTATAAAATATTAAGATAATGATAATGTCGAGAAGTATGATGTTGAAGGAGAGAAAAAAGGTTTTGGGTCCGTTAATTAAAGATCCTTCAATTAAAGATCTGAAGGATATCAAATCTCTGGTTGAACTATATGAAAATATCTGGGGTTTTTCTGCAGCGGATATCGCTAACGCAACGAAGATAGCTAGTAGGATGATTAAAGATAGAAAATGTATCAAGTTTCTGTCCTTTACAGGCAATCTTGTCTCAACAGGCTTCCGTGGTTTGATAAAGGATGCGATAAATAATGGATTCGTCGATGTTATTATTACAACCTGCGGCGCTATAGACCATGATATCGCTAGAACATGTGGAGATGGCTATTTTAGGGGGACTTTTGAAATAGATGATAAATATCTTGAACAAATGAATATCCATAGACTTGGAAATGTTTTCATCCCGATGGAAAATTACGGTCCAGTTGTCGAGCGCATAGTTTACAATACATTATCAAGGCTAGATTCAAGCAACACCTACGGCGTTAGAGAAGTAATTGAATCAATCGCAAGGGACATCGGAAATGATGATTCCTTTATGTATAGCGCTTATAAAAAGAACGTCCCCATCTTTGTACCGGGTTTTTTGGATGGCGCATTTGGCACAGCAATGTTCAGCTATTCTGGGCTACATAAGTTTACGTTGAATCCCTTTAAAGATCAGAACGAACTTGCTGACATTGTATTTAAAGCCAAAAGCAGTGGAGCAATCGTGATAGGCGGGGGGATAAGCAAACATCACACAATTTGGTGGAACCAATTCAAAGACGGTCTAGACTACGTCGTCTACATATCTACTGCACAGGAATTTGATGGAAGTCTAAGTGGTGCAAAACCCAAGGAAGCAATAACATGGGGAAAGATAAAACCGAATGCAGAACAATGTTTTGTAAGCGGTGACGCAACAATCATATTTCCACTTATTATGGCAATGTTGCCCTTTAAAGAATGATATTGATCGATCGTGTATGAATCTTGCGCCAGATAATATATTCGAAGGTTTTCTATGAATATTTAATGTCGCCTAGAATGTTGTAACAGCTTTTGCAAGTAAGTCACGGATAGGCAGCTGCTGGGGGCATCTTTCCTCACATTGTCCACATTTAACACATTTCGTAGCACGATTTTCAGCAGGTATTGTCTCATTATATCTTTCAGCTAGTTCTTTTATTGCTTCACCGTTTCCACGTCTTTTACCATGTTCGTTATAGAATACTAGAATCTTGGGTATTTCCACACCTTGAGGGCATGGCATACAGTACCCACAATCTTTACAGCCTATGAGTCCGTATTGAATATATCTCTTCTTTACATCAGTTATCGTATCTAACTCTTTTTCTGTTAATTTATTCGATTTAGACCTACCTGCACTTTTTATGTTTTCTATAACCTGTTTCATAGTGCTCATCCCACTTAAGGCCAAGGACACTTCAGGGTGATCCCAAACCCATTGTAGAGCCCATCCAGCAGGGGTTCTTTTAGTCTTCCTTCTATTCCAAATATCCTGGATTTCTTTTGACGGTTTGAAAGCGAGAATTCCACCGGCGATAGGCTCCATAACAACAACAGCTAACTTTTTTGATGCAGCATACCTCAAGCCACGAGTACCGGCTTGAACGTCTTGATCTAAGTAATTGTATTGTATCTGGCAAAGATCCCATTTATCATAGCCATCTATAATTTCCTTAAATGTCTCGTAATCGTCATGGAAGCTGAAACCTATATGCATTATCTTACCTTCTTCGATCGCTTTTTTAGCCCAATCAAAAACATTTAATTCTTTCATCTTCAACCAACGATCCTTTTTGAGACCATGGAGCAAATAGAAGTCAACATGATCTAATTGTAATCTCGTTAACTGCTCGTTCAAGAATTTTGTCATATCAGATTGAGAATTGATCAACCAGGTAGGCATCTTTGTAGCTACCCTAACTTTTTGCCTGTATCCATCTTTCAGAGCCTTCCCAACAAGTGTCTCGCTATTACCTTCATGGTAGGTATACGCAGAATCTAAATAGTTCACACCATGATCTATAGCATAACGTATCATTTTGATTGCTTCCCCCTCGTCTATCTTACTTTTATCTGAGCCTATAATTGGCAGCCTCATCGCTCCAAAACCGAGTGCAGAAACTTTCCAATCAAGTTTCCCAAATTGTCTATATTTCAATCGAATCCGCCAGTTACTATATTTTACGGTAATATTTTTAAGTTATCCTACGACGCTAAATTTTAATTAAAAAGTTTAAAAACAGAATAAAAGTTTTCTTATTATGCCTATTAATTTTAATAGGAATAAAATTTACTCGGGAGTAGGAGCAATTTTGATTGCAATGGGATTATTGATTCCCGTAGTAGGCATCATTGGAATAGTGGTCCTTCTCATCGGTCTAAGAGAATTGTCATATTATTATCAGGACATCGATATGCTTAGAAATACGTTTTACGGCTTTATTTTTGGTATTCTTTCCTCATTTTTTTTTACACTTATAACCTTGGCGCACATTCCTGCATTACTTTTTTCAATAATCAGTGAACTTTTAAGTAATCCAACCGAATTGACAAAGGAATTTGCGTCATCAATTTTTTTTGTTCTGATAGGTATAATTTTGATAATGTTCTTACTCTTCTTTTTCGAAAACATATTCTTTAAAAGAACATTTAATGCGTTGGCATCAAGGACGGGAGTGAAGTCGTTCCGTACGGGGGGCCTTCTTCTCCTTATAGGTTCGGTGCTCATCATATTTTTGATCGGCTTTATAATATTATTAGTGGCATGGCTTATGATTGCAGGAGCCTCTTTCTTCCTCAAGCCTTCTCCTGAGATAAAAAAATAAACAGTTTTTATGACTTAATTTACAGTATTATTTGGAAGAAACTTTACATGCTCTTTGTTTATTCTTTTCATTTTAGATTTCCTTTTGTATTGATTGCGACATGGAAATATCTTAAAAAATGTCTAAGATAATCATGTCTCCTTTAACTTATTCTTAAATTCCTTAAGGTTTACTTTTATCGTTAGTTCACGTTCTGCGCTTTCAACACCCTTAAGATTTACGATAAAACCTAAGAGCATAGATATTATAGCTTTTTGGATAAAAGGATTCAGGTTAATCCTTTTACTGTCTACATATAGTTGTGTTGAATCGGAAGGTAGAGCAATTATAGATTGAATAACATTTTCAATCGGCTGTCCCATTTGCCAGTTAGCTATATATTTTCCATTAACTTTCTTTTTTCCTACAAGTATCTTGGGACAAACTGTTTTCTTTCCACCTTCAATTATAAAAAAATCGGATGGTGGAAGCAATTGCGATAGATCTTCGATAGTTTTCCTTTCGAGGAATGCTATAGATTCCTTCCTTGAGAGACCGAATGCTATTCTTGCTCCCGCATGAAGATGTTTTGATGTATCCTTACCTTCCGTATCGAATGAATTGAGATTCGTATGTTTTAAAGTGCACACTGTATACCCCTTAGACGTTAACGTTTTAACCAATTTTTCTACGAGCACAGTTTTTCCAGAGTTTGACTCGCCTACAACACAAAATGTTCTCATGTAATAGTCAATGATGTAAATAACCTGCTTAATTTATTCTTTTCTAATAGTCTATCCAAAAAATAATTTTGATATAAGGAAGATTTTTAATTAATTGGAACCAGAATATGAATTTCAACAACTGTTGAGTAGATATAAACTAATTGCCCGTTTTCCCAGTGATTTAGGTCAGAACTTATTTGTTCAATATTAGCCTGTCTGTCCTCGGACACAGATTATGAAATCTCTATACTATTAATCTTAAAATGGAAGCCCAATTTGTTTTGATATTGTTCTTGCAATGATATTTTTTAATAGAAGGAGTAATAATATTTGAGAATTACAGCCGGAAGAATGTTATTTTCTTAAATTAAAGTTGATACGACACCTAATTCGAGGTTGATGTTCGTTTAACCTTCATATTTGTTTACTATAGGCATCTTCCATCCTATTCCAAAAGCTTTCTTCGTGATTTTGATGGCGGGAGGTGCCTGCCATCTTTTGTACTCAGCATTTCTGATTCTCTTGTATACATCATTGACGATACCTGGGGGATATCCCATACTAATTAGCTCTTTTTTGCTTCTCCTGTTGCCGATTATCTCGTCAACCAGAGGGCTCACAATGTTAAAGTCAAAAGGGTCAAACTGATTCTCTTTAAGTTCTGGAGACGGTTTCTTTTCCAACACGTCTTTGGGAATAATTTCCCTTCCAGATTTCCGATTAATAAAATCAGCCAGCTTGTAAACATCGAGTTTACTAACATCCCCTAAAACACCTAGTCCACCGGTCATATCACCGTAAAGGGTATTGTAACCAAGAGCAACCTCTGTTTTATTTCCTGTGTTCAAGACTAATATTCTTAAATCCCTGAGACGATTCGAGATGTCCATTAAAGAATTCCCCCTTACTCGTGGTTGGATGTTTTCATCAGCAACACTGTCATCTTGACTTTTATCTATACCAAAATGATTTCTTACCAGACACAATGGTTCTTCCAAAGTATTATGGAAGCTCCCAACAATATCTTGAATGGAGAATTGGATAAAGTAGATGCCCAGATTATTTGCTAATGTTTCGGCATCAGTTCTACTGTGCATGCTCGAGAATTTAGATGGCATTGACACGCCTATAACGCTATCCTTGCCAAGGGCGCTAGCTGCAATGCAGGTAGTTACCGAAGAATCGATACCGCCGCTCATCCCTACAATTGCTCTTTTAAATCCAGTCTTTTTGAAGTAGTCTCGGACACCAAGAACCAATGCATTAAACATTTCCTCCTCCCTATCATAGTTGGGAGGGATGACATTCTCTGCAACCTTCTGTTTTGTTTCAATTTCGATAACGATTAGGTCTTCTTCAAACTGTTTACCAAAACATATAAATTTTCCAAAGGCATCCACTGCAAGACTTTGTCCATCGAAGACAAGTTCATCTTGTCCACCGACTAAGTTGACGTAGAATATAGGAACCCTGTTTTTTTGAGCTTTTTCAGTCAAAAGAATCTCTCGTTCAAATCTCTTACCAATGTAAAATGGAGATGCAGAAATGTTAATTATCAAATCTGCACCTTTTTGTGTCAACAAATCTGTTACCTTTGTTTCATAACGCTCATCCCATAAATCTTCGCAGATTTCAACACCCAATTTGATAATAGTATTTTTTATTTTTACAGCCACAGGTTTAATCTGTCGCCTAGCCTGAGGAATAAAATATCTAGCCTCATCAAAGACATCGTAAGTAGGTAAAAGTGTCTTATACACGGTACCTAAAAGTAAAGTGCTCTTAAAGACAGCAGCAGAGTTGTATAACCCTTCATCTTTATAGTCTACAAAACCAACAACGGCAACTATTTCTAAATTTTTACTTATAAGATCGAGCAACATTTCCTTGTTCTTTCTAACAAACTCTTTTTCATAAAGGAGATCTTGTGGGGGATATCCGGTAACGCAGAGCTCGGGAAAAACTATTAAATCAACCTCAGCTTTTTTTGCTTCTGAAATGAAACCACTAATTTTCTTAATATTTCCTTCAATGTCACCAACAGTAGAATTTATCTGGGCTAATGCTATCCTCAATTGAAACACCTGATTCTAATATTGTCATTTTTATATTATAAATGTTTATCGTAAAGCCTTATCTTTTAACTGTGTACTTATATGATTATTAACTTGGCTACTAGAATTTTTAAGATAAATAAAAGATGTGAAAATAGGTTAGGCCTCCTTTTATGATTTAATTGAAATATAGTCACATATACTTTTCTAGACCATGCTTTTGCTTTACTTCCAAAATACGTATTCCACCATTTAGTGGTAAGGAAACATTATAAACTGGAATACCGTCTATTTCCACTAACTTTTTTCCCTTATGAGCATGAGCAGTTATGACGAGGTTAAACTTCTTGATGACCGGGTCGAGCTTATTGGACCCCATTTGTTCTGTAAATCTAGGATTTTCCCCCTTAACAATCTTCAATGTTGGTGGATAATGGATTAGTAAAATCTTCATGTCGGCTTGGCACATATCAGCTAATTCATTGAGCTTGTTTCTCCTTTTTTCATAGATTTCGTCAGCATCATTCCAGTTTTTCTTCTGCCAGTAAGTTGGTTTGTCGAGAACACCTCTTGATCCGACTATAGCGACGTCATCTTCTATTCTTTTAAGTTTCATACAATTGTCGTCTAAAAAAACTACTTCTGGAAGTTTTTTCATAACAATATCTGAATACTCTTGATATTCATTATTGCCGAAACAACTGTAAGTCGGTAAATCCACTTTTCTTATCAATTCTCTTATTATATCAAGTTGGTCATAACGTCCACCATCTATTAAGTCTCCTGCAAGCAAAAAAGCCGATACACCTTCTTTTCTTTTGAGGAATTCTTCTAAGCTTTTCTTAAAAAGGTCAAAGTACTTTGGAGCATGTATGTCTCCAAGTGCAGCTACCTTCATAAGCTAGCATCAGACTTTTTAACCTAATATGCTTATTCTTCCAAGAAGGCATGTGTCAAGTTTAAGACATATTTTTATATTGACGTGTGGTCAATGTAAAAAGCTAGAAGATATTACTAGCGTTAATAAATTTTAAAAATGAGCTTATTAAAAGGATTACAACAATAAAACAGAACAGTTATACAAATTTTGTTTAAAATATTGTTGATGTAATCAGATTTATTCCGAAATAGAATATTATAATTGATAATACTATCAAAATTATCTTATAGAGTTTGAGATTTATTTTTGATGCTGAACCAACCGTGGAAATAAACATAAGCCAGACGTAATCCAACCACACGTGAGCCAAATAAAAAACAATGACCACAAATAGACTTATTGAAGTTAACACTTGCATCATAAGAGTTGATCCTACACCTAGCCACCAAGCGATAAAATATGGATTAAATAATGTTAAGATAACGCCCACGAATAGGGAAGAATTATGCTTGGATTTTGTGTTCTGAAAATCACTGCTTCTAACGTAAAGTGCATCTTTTACTGTTAGACAACCAAAAAATAACAGAAATGACCCACCAACTAATCCTAAGAAAAATTTGATTGATGGAATCTGAAAGATAGTTTCAAGTCCATAGGCTATCGAAATAACTAGAGGAAATTCAACAAGTGTATGACCAAATGCAATTCTTAAACCAGCCTTCCACCCATTTTTTACGCCAAGTGTAGTAGCCGATGCCGTTAAAGGACCTGGTACAAGTGCTCCTGAAGCGCTAACGATTATAATTTTCAGGAGCACAGATAAGTCAAACATGTATTAAAGCACCATTTCCGATATACGATATTCCATTATTTATTAAATAATTGTTATCACTTTAAAAGAGTATTTATTTTTGAACTATTTTTTATTATCTAAAATATATAGCAATGAACCTTTGTGAACCTAGATCTTTTTATTAATCTAATTTGAAGACAGTGTCGCCTTCTTTTACTTTATTAACAACTTTAAGGCCTATGGATTGTCCCAGCTCCGCTTCCTTAATGTTAGAATGTTCGATCTGCATTGAATCTACAATCTGCTCAAAATGTGTAGTTTTACCTTCTATTATTATTTTGTCTCCAACCTTCAAAGGGGTTTTGACAGTCACAATAACTACATTTATCTTGGGATAGAAGTGTTCGATTTCGCCCACTACTGTCTTCTTAACCTCTGACATAATATTATCTTATAGTGACTTATTGATAAGTTTTACTCTCACACGGTTCTGTTAACTTATTTGCACGACTTGAGTGTTATAAGGTTTTAACGGTTTAGTATTATATGGTGGTTCAAAATTAGAGTATACACAATTTTGAGGTTAGATGTTGAACAAGGCTAAACAATACTAAATATGTTTATATTTAGCCAAGTCTAACCATAGTTGGTTAAAGGTAAAGATAACGATGGATAACAAACTTCAAATGATCATGAAAGAAGTTGAAAAGATAGCTAATGCACTTGACATGGATAAGGAAGACTTCAGCCAAAGAGCCATGCGAACAACTGTTCTTTCAACTTCATACATCGGGACTAAAGACGCCTTGGAGAAAACTAAAGTGAATTATCGCAGAGCCCTGAATTTAAAATTAGGTATTGCTGTTGCTGAAGTCTTTGAAAGTTTTGGCGGAGTACTTCCTTTGGATGACTTCTTGGAAAAAACCACCACGGCATATATGAGAATTACAGGTATTCCAATTTTAGAACGCCAAGATAGACGATCCGAAGTTAAAGGACTCGTCACTTTGAAACTCCAACGTTCCATTGAACTTGGGCAGATTTATATATATACAGAAGAGAATCAAAAATTTGTGAAAATTTTTCCTGAAGTGAGTTCAACTACCTTTGCTATGCTTATGAACCCTGAATCGATGCTTAGAAGTCCATATGTGAAGGCTATGGCTCAGACCATAGGCTCGATGGCGTTAGTCGATGCAAACCCTCGTAAGATGTCTAGACGTGATTTAGCCTCTACCGTACAGGATAATCTCAATAGCCATCATCTACTAGAAGTTATCAAACCTGTCAATATCTTTAGCGTTATGAATATTGAACCATTTCATCAACACAATAAAGTGCCGTTTTACAGCGAATATGACGACAAATTGTTTATCTTACCAACTTTTCCAGCCACGGGCAATCCGAGTTCTCTCGCTAGTGTACCTGCATTAGTTAGTAAAGAACTTGCATATGAATTGGTCGAATATGGAACTTTAGAGGACTTGGTTAGTGGACTGAATCCCTCTCTGATCACAATGCGACATGGCGATAATATTTTTTATTTCAATAGGCAAGCTAAGTATATAGAAGACCTCGAGAAACTTTTGGGTACAAAGTTAAGCAAGTACCTGCCAAAGAATGAAAGTGCACTTGCAACGCTTGGTGAACTCCAGTCAAAGCTTGGTAAGGACTTTGGCGATGGTACGAAGGTCTCGCAACTGATTGATTTAATCTTAAAGAATGGAGTAAAGGATGTTGACCTAGACGAATTTGGTAAAAGAATGATGGGACCGCTTTGGATGAGAGTTGGTCTTGTGTCACGAAGTCAAGATGGCATCTATCAACCTACCGATAGCCGAACCCGTACAATACTCAATAGAGTTGCAGGACTATGTGATGTAGTTAATCCAGTAGGGCATGTTGTTTCACGAATGGTCACTAGGGAGGTTGAATAGCATTGGTTGATAAAGCTGAGGTCTATCAATATTTGAAAGAACACTCAGATTGTAATCGACCAAACTTATATGAACATTTCGCAGGTGGTATGGAAGGAAAAGGAAGAAAGGACATCACCCATAAAATAGCAAATATCTTGCGTTACCTTAAAGACCGAGGTCAAATCATTGAGACGAATATTGAGAGAAGTAATATAGGGAACCAAATTATAAACTCAAAATTGGCAATCGCCAATGGTATAGCCCTACCTCTCAGAGAGGAAAAGAAAGAGCATGAAAAATTCGAGCAGAAAGAGAAGATAAAGAAAAGCAAAGAAGGAATCACCATCTATATTCCAGACAAGGGTCAAAATTTAAAAATTGAAAAAGACCTTGAAAAAGAAAATTTAAAAATTGAAAAGACCTTTGATCTCAAACCAAATCAGAAGTTGGTACTTAACTTTTTAATGAAAATTGGAAAACCTGTACGTTTAACCGACATATCTAATGGTATTAAGCTTAAAGCATCTACAACTTTGCACTTGCTAAGAGTTCTCCAATCATTTAATTTAGTTAAGAAAAATTCAAACAAAACATGGATTCCAACTCTTGTTGGTGTTGAAGAAGCAAAGGATACACTTCCACTCCAAGAGCTTTATTCGGTAAGTCCTGAAGACAACTTTTTCTTCCATATTCCTTTTTTGGTGGAGCACGCTGGTGAGTCTCTTTCAGATGATGAAATAGCACAAAGAGCATTTGGCTATCTAGGGTTTTATGAGAAATTAGGAGTAGATGAACAGAAAGCAAGAGATGATTTCTTAGCTAAAATTCGGAAGCATCTTGGCAATGAAGCTCTGAGAAATAGTTTTCTCCAACAGGATCGATTTCTATGGGTTGCAACAGCGGATGAGAACCAATTATTCCTCTGGCGTCTTTACTCAATGTTACACACGATCTTATTCAAGTCTTCACGGAATAGGAAACTTGGTATGGCAGTATGGCTTTACGAACCACTCTTATCTCTATTAAAGAAAACATGGTATACGTTACAGAGCAAAGTCTCAAGTCTTACGCAGGAAGAACAGTTTATAGTCCTACTTATGGCAAACGGTGTACAGCTAGAAACCATACTTCCTAAGGTCAAGGTTGCAGAGTTCAGAGAGAAATTGCAGCTACTGGACATTCCTATAAGAATCTATAATCAAGGAACTGATAACGAAACCACCATAATAGAAGAAGGGAACGGGAACACTAAGAAAACGGATAACGTATTAAATTTAGAGGAGACTAAACCCAAGCAAGGAGTAGGATTTGAGGCGTGGGAGAAACCTGTTATAGAACAGCAATCTAGCAAAGAGGAGAAAAAATAGATTTGGGAGGAAAGGTTAACGGGTTAGGCTTGCATGAAACGTGGCGACATGAGTGTGCAAGCACTCATGAGGGTATAAACCTGTAATCATGCTCGTTCCGCTAACCCCTCAAACCATATATTTTAGGATAGAGACTCTTTTTATTCTTTTCTAACCTCTAAGATTCTTTTTGATTTTCTTTTCCCATTCTTCTTGAGTTATGACACCTTTCTCTTCCAGTAGCTCTGCTAATGACGTTATCATGGTGTCCAGTATGTCAACTTCATCGTCTTTGGTCTTTGTTTTAGTCTTTTCTTTCTTCGGCATTTTTTCCACCTTCGCTTAAATATCCTTGCTCTGAAAGGTAGGCTATCACGATTGTTCTTATTATGTCCGAGTGTCCCTCCCCAAGTTTGCCTTTTAGCTTTGAGTCTATAATGTCCCACACTTGATCTGGTAGCGCAACAAGGGCTTTTTTCATCGAACCACCTGCATAACTTCGACTGCTTTTCTCTGTGTTTGAGGTTGCGCCCCTATATTCTCGGATTGAATTGCGTTTTCGATTAGCTGTTTCCATCCTTTAACTTCTATTCCGCTTGCTTCGGCTGGTGTTTTCCCTTTAAGGGTTAGGTGTGGTCTTGCGAAATTATAGTTTACTACATATCCTTCCAGTATTAGCTTTGCTGAATCTTGGTTTTTGAATCCACGCATTATCTTTGTTCTTTCCTTCAGTGTCTCATGTAGTCTTTCAACTATGTTATTTGTCTCCCTTGCTCTTATCCCAACTTTCTTAACTAATTCAACCTTGTTTGCCTTGTATCTTGTGTAGAAGACTTTATTGAAGGCTCTATCGTAGGCGTGTGAACCGTCAACGAATAGGACGTTAGGTCTCTGCTTTGCCATCTCCATAGCTTTCGAGAATACTTCAACTGTATCTTCGATTGTTCTGTCTTGTGATATGTGGGACGCCACTAAAAACTTTGTGTCTTCGTCTATCATCTCCCAGAACCACTGGTTTCTTCCATCGCAACTAATTACTGTTTCGTCATGATGCCATTTACCTGAAAGGTTAGGGGTTAACGTCCTAACATATTCGCTTACAATCTTCGAGTATTTTTGAACCCACTTCCAGATAGTTACTTGGCTTACCTTCTCTCCAAAGATGCTTTCTAATTGTCTCGAGGTCTTCCTAACTGAAAGACCATCAAAATACATGGAAATAGCTGATACTATAACATATTTTTTACTTCTCATCTTTGGAAGTTTATCATTTTCAAAGAATCTGCGATTACATACATTGCATCTTACAAGTTTCCTTCCATCCATTGAACCAGCTGGTTTGACCGATTCAGATAGACAGTATTTGCATATCATATTTCCCACGCATATCCATAAGGATATACCACTATATATATCTTTAAAGATATTCTTAGGATATGTTCAAAGCCCCCGCAAATAAAATATAGGGGTATACCCTATGGCAAAAACGTCTCAAGTTTTAAAAAAAGTTTATTAAACATTACAAATTACGTAAATACGTACGTATTATCCCCACTTGAAAAAAAGTGGGAGGGGGTAAGGGTGAATAGCCTCACCCTTACCTGCAATTTGCCCACACTCAGTATGAGCCATGTCTATTACACCTCACATCGCTATCGGTGGGTAAGATAGGCAACCGCCACAATAGCTATGGCAAGTATTATAGCAAGCCCCATGAAATCAAACGAGTAAGCTCCAGCCGTCGCTGAAACTTCTTCGCTGACTGGCTTCGACAGACTTGCTATCCCTGCCATTACTACTGATCCGAACGTGGCTATTGCCACACTCCCAATCAATAGGAATGCGAAGGTGATCTTTATAGCCAAAGATACACCTCGAATCCTCACACACTTGTCGTTTATATAACGTTTATCCGAATGCCATGTGAAAGCATTTTTTCGGAAAGGCTTTTAAAGAAGTTTAATGCCACTGTGCAAATAAGTTAACAGAACCCTCTCACACACTATTCTTCCCATTTATTTCATATGAGAAAGAATTTTTCTAAATTTTTTTACTTTTTCTCAAAGTGACTGCTTTATTGACTTCTATACTAGTCGGCAAGCGCTTTCCTATAAAGTCCACGTCTTCTCAACCTAGCTTTCTTTTTCTTTTCTTCATCTTTTAACGAAGTGTCTTCTTAAACTTCCGATTTTTTAGAATTTATTGTTCTATTATTAAATTTTGGATCCATCATTTTATACACCAGAACATTTTCTTAATTTCTTTTCTTGGAAATGTAATAATTTTATTAAAGTGGTTGAAAATGATAAGAACGTCAGGCACTTATCTTTTCTAGTTAAGTGCGTCGACTTTCCTTATTGCCTATACCAGATTTCGATTCTGGGGTTCGCCAATCGACTGGAAATATATGAAATGCTAAAATCAAAGTTGCTACAGAAAAGTAACGTTTATCACTTGAAAAATTCTCCCTTAATGAAGCAAACAAAATAGTAAATGAGAGGAAAGTTAAGTTCGATTTGAGACGTCATTTTACTTGCTAAAACTATGAAAAAGATAAAAAAATGATTTCTTTCTATTTATCACCTTTAAACAAATAAAAAATAATAAAACAGCTAGCCTGTAAATAAAAAAATTCATTCAGTTAAAGATATATATTTCCGACAAAATCTATGTCACATGCAAACAGGTGAATTATTAAATGAATAATGAGTTATCAGCAGAAAAATTAAGAAGGATTTGTGACCCTAGTATAATGAGTTGTGAGAGTACAGAGGGGTTAACGCCACTCAGAGAAATTATTGGCCAAGAAAGGGCTGTCAGAGCTCTCAAATTTGGGCTTGGAATTAAAGATCGTGGGTTTAACGTCTATGTTTCTGGCCTTCATGGAACGGGCAGGACGACAGCTGTCAAGAATTTCCTTGATGACATGGCTAAAACTGAACCGATTCCCTTCGATTGGTGCTATGTGAACAACTTTTCCAATCAATATGAACCAAAAGCAATAAAGCTTCAACCAGGAAAAGGAAAACTTTTCCAAAAAGATGTTTTGGATTTTATTAGTCAGACTAAAAGAGTTCTCCCTAAAGCTTTTAAAAGCGAAGACTATATCACAAAAAGAGATAACACAATACAGGCGATCGAAAAGGAAAGAGACGATCTTTTTTCTGAACTCAACAAAAAAGCCCAGGAAGAAGGCTTCGTCCTCGAAAGCAGCTCTGTAGGTCTGTTAATAATACCTACTATTAAAGGGCGAGCTTTAACCGATAAAGAGTTTCTTTCTCTAAGCCAACAAGTTAGAGATGAAATTAATAAAAAAAGAGAGAAACTAAATTCGGATCTAAGGAATGCTTTCATACAGCTTAGAGACCTTGAAGGTAAAGTCTTAGAGGAGATAAAAAAGCTGAATAAGGAAGTAGCACTCTACGCTATAGGCCACCTGATTGCCGATCTTAAGGAAAAATACAAAGAATATAGTGATATCGTGGCATATCTTGAAGAACTTCAGAATGACATCTTAGAGAAGCTAGAAGATTTTATTAAGGAGCCAAGCGCGACTGCTCAACAACAATTTCCATGGATGAGAGAACCAGCCTCAACAAAGTACGAAGTAAATGTGATGGTAGATAACAGTGGGCTTAAGGGTGCACCGGTGATTCTTGAGAGCAACCCGACTCACCCACACATTTTCGGAAGAATAGAGAGAGAAGCCCAATTCGGTTATTTAACTACAGATTTCACTATGGTTCGATCTGGATCACTGCATAAGGCTAATGGTGGATATCTGATTATTCCAGTTGAAGAGCTGCTCGTAAACCCATTCTCATACGATGGGTTGAAAAGAGCCCTCAAAAACGGACAGGTCGTTATAGAGGAGGTGGAGGAGAGTTATGGTTTCTTCACAACCAAGAGTCTAAAACCTCAACCGATCCCTCTAAGTGTTAAAGTTATTCTAATCGGTGACCCATACATCTATCAACAATTATATATCTTGGATATGGACTTTAATGAGCTCTTTAAAGTTAAAGCTGATTTCGACTCAACCATGGATAGGACAGAAGAAAACGTGCAAAAATATGCAGCTTTTGTCTGCGCACTCTGTCAGAAAGAAAATTTAAAACATCTTAACGGCACAGGTCTAGCCAAATTGATTGAATATAGTTCAAGACTTGCTGAAGATCAGCAAAAACTTTCCACAAGGTTTGCTGAAGTTGCTGATGTTATACGTGAATCAAACTTTTACGCGGCACAGGAAAATTCGGATTTTATAACCGGAATTCACGTTAGAAAGGCAATTGAAGAGAGGGTCTACCGTTCAAAACTTGTCCAGGAGAAGATACAGGAAATGATCAAAAGGAACATACTACTTATCGATACAGAAGCAGAGAGTGTTGGACAGGTTAATGGTCTTTCCGTGATAAGTCTCGGCGATTTCGACTTCGGCATTCCATCAAGAGTAACGGCTTCTGTAGGTTTAGGTCGGGAAGGGGTTGTTGACATTGAAAGGGAAGCCAACATGGGAGGCCCAATCCATACAAAAGGAGTCCTTATTTTAGCTGGTTACCTAAACGGAAAATATGCTATAGATAATCCGCTTAGTTTGTCTACACGACTCGTCTTTGAACAGAATTATGAAGGAGTAGAAGGTGACAGCGCTTCAAGTACTGAACTATATGCAATACTATCCGCCCTCTCCGAGTTGCCAATTAGGCAGGACATTGCTGTTACCGGATCAGTTAACCAGAAAGGTCAAGTTCAGGCTATAGGAGGAGTAAACGAAAAAATCGAGGGATTCTTTGAAGTCTGCAAAGCTAAAGGTTTCACAGGAAAACAGGGTGTGATGATACCTGAAAGTAACGTTCAAAACTTAATGCTGAAAGAGGAGATAGTTGACGCTGTCAAAGATGGAAAATTCCACATCTATTCAGTTAAAACAATCGACGAGGGAATAGAAATCCTTGCAGGTGTCAGAGCTGGCGTAAGGGAAAAGGATGGAACATTTGAGGAAGAAACTGTAAACTACAAAGTGGATAAACGCCTCAGTGAGATGGCTAAGAAACTATCGAAATTCCCACAATTCCTCCTAGAAGGAGGGAAGAAAAGCGAGAGTTAATCTCAAAAACGTTTTACCGATCAGCACCAGTAGCATATAAATTGACAAAGCTATCATATAGCTAACCGTAGTTCACTTTAAAACAATTTATGCCGTCAGTTTACAGACTTTTGTTAAGTAACCTGCTAAGCCCTTAACTTTCTCTGGGTCACGCAGAACTATCAGATGGAAATAAAGTTTAGTTAATTACTTCATTTTGTTTAAAATCTTCTTTAATTCAGCTCCATTCTCTTTCCAGAAACCGAACAATATTCTTATGTCCGTCCCCAGGCTAAAATCTTTTACGCCAAGCTCTAGGTACTTTTCTATATCTTTCACATCACCTATTTCTACTCTCGGACGCAGGCCCAGTTTTAATGCAGTCCGTATTGTTCTTAGTTCAGCTTCTTTGACTTTTGGTTCATTTAAAGCCCACGGTGTGCCAGGTGCGCCGGATAGTCCCATGCTTAAGCCATAATCCCACGGACCAAATTGGACCATATCTAATCCTTTAACTGATAAGATTTCTTCTAAGCGGTCTCCAGCACTTTTTTTCTCTACCATAAATGCGATTATTGAATCATCAGCCGCTTTTCTGTAATCTGCGACAGTACAGTTTGTGAACAGATATCCACCTACCCTAAAGTTGCCTATCCCCATGATTCCCTTAGGTTCTAATCTTATAGACTTTACAGCCTCTTCTGCATCGTTGACTGTCCTAATATCTGAAAAGAGAAAATTCTGGATGCCTGATTGTAAAGCTTTTGCAGCTATATAACTTCTTGGTATTGCGTCAAGTTTTATCATAGAACTTATATCGTATAATTCGCTTGCCCTAGCAAGGTTTTCTAAGTCGTTCAGAGTCCAAGGCGCATATTCGGCTATGAATTCGAAGTAGTCTATTACTCCCGTTTGACCTATTATTTCAACTATTCCGGGCCAAGAGCTGAGTATTCTGGTGCCGATTGTAGGCTTATCTTCTCTTATTAGCTCCCTTAGTTTATTCTTCCTCAAACCTATCGCTTTTCTAATATGCGATATTTATTTAAAGTTTAGATTTGATATTGAAAGAAACTAGACAGGATGCCTATTTTATGAGGTTTGGAAGGTTGATCTGCATCTCCTTCGAAACTTTCTCAAGGTTTTCCCAGGAATCTTTGTAGACAGGCACACCTTCCATTTTCCTTCTTACATATTCTCTTTGTTCAGGTTCCCCAGGTAATAGGACTTCTTTGAATCCTTCTGCAGGTGGGGTTGACTTAATCATCTGAACCAGCTCCAAAATATCTTTTTTATAGTCAGCATACTCTCTGAAAGAATCTATGTTTATCACTTGAACAACGAAACCTCCTTGTGTCGCCCAGCCCCTTTGTATATGTGAACTAAAAGGTGATCCTGTTAGCAGTCCAGCAAAAATTTCTACACTTAAAGACAGCCCATAACCTTTGTATCCTCCGAATGGAAGGAGAATACCTTTATCCAAAAAAACCTTCGGATCTGTCGTAGGGTTACCGTATTTATCAAGAGCCCATCCCTCAGGAAGTTTTTCTCCTTTAGAGGCGAATACAGCTATCTTTCCTGCAGCAACAGTACTTGTAGCCATATCAACAATTATCGAAGATTTATCGTCTATTGGAAAACCGATGGTAAAAGGATTTGTTCCAAAGACAGGTTTAGTTCCACCCCATGGAACTACTACGGGGGGCGAAGTTGTAGCAGCCATTCCAATCATCATTTTTTCGACAATTTTAAGAGAATATCGTGCCAACATCCCTACGTGGCTTATGTTCTTCGCACCAACAAAACAGATGCCTGAGCTCTTAGCTTTGCTAATAGCCATTTCCGTCGCCTTCATGGCTACTACAGGTCCAAAACCTTTATCCCCATCTATTAACGTAACACTTGGTGTGTCTTTAACAGATCTGATTGAAGGTCTGGGATTAATTATCCCCTCACGTAGAGCTGTTATGTAGTAGGGAACCCTTACAAAGGCGCCATGCGAATCAACACCTCTTAGATTAGCTGTGACCAAGTGTTCAGAAACAATTTCTGCGGTTTCTTTTGGAACACCAGCCTTCGAAAAGATGTCAACACAGAAATTGTAAAGTTCATTTGAATCGACCTTACCGAAATAGTCTACCATTAGTATCACTCAATTAGTAAGTTTGATTGTTTATAAGGTTTTGAAAATGAGAGGATATTCTATTCTTCTGTAACGAATTTCATTCCCCAATGCTGTATAGCCACGTAGAGTTCCTTGTGATCTCTCGCGTATTCTTCTAGAGGAATACCCTTTGTCACCGCATCTATAGCATCCCTCATTGCAACTGCGCCTGCCCTAGTGCCATTTGGATGGCCATGAATTCCACCTCCTGCTTGAATCACAATATCTTTACCAAGTGTGAGAACGTTTATCGGAACAACGGATGGATGAACCCCCCCTGAAGCGACAGGGAACGTCGTCTTCAAACCATAGAATTCCCCTTTCAAGAAGTTGTTCATTGCAATTAGTTCCTCGACCTTTTTCTCTTTTCCACCCATCTTTCCGGCAACAGTTCCGGTGTGTAGTTGATCACCTCCAGCTAAACGCACAAGCTTCGCCAGCACCATCATGGCGATGCCATGTTTAGGATTTCTAGTCATCGCAGCATGCATGCACCTGTGCACATGTATAGGCACTTTTATAGAATGGTCCTCAGCAAGCAGTCTTACAGCTGAGAAACCGGAAGGTAGAAAGTCTACCATAAGGGCATTAGCTCCATGGTCCAGCGCAACCTGAGCCAGGTCCCGCATTCTATAAGTCTCAGCGGTTATATCAGGAGAGTAGAGAACAGTTCTACCTGTTTCAGACTTAACTTTATCAAGCGCTTCCATAACATTACTTACTCTATCATCCAGTGGGCAGAACTTTTGATTCGTTAACGTTTCATCGTCCTTGATAAAGTCCACTCCTCCTATTGCGGCTTCGTATGCCACCTTAGCCGTTTCTTTTGGACTAAGGCCTACCTTAGGTTTGATAATCGTTCCAAGATGTGGTCTTCTGCTTTCGACGGTGCCTACGATCTTCCTAATGTTTTCGATTCCGAATTTTGGACCTTTAAAAGATAGCACGGCCTCCTTGGGAAATTGAATATCTACGAGTCTAACGTTTTGAAGTGAACCTGAACCAAAAAGGTTGCCTGCAACGATGCTCAATATATTAGGAATACCTCCTGTCTCAAAATCAAACAAGATATTTGGGTAAGCTATCTTTATTATTCCTGTGTTTTTATTCTCTAACTTGTGTTCGAATACTTTTGCTGGAAGATTCTTAACGATCCATTCTGTTGCAGTTGAAACTTGAGTCCATGTACCAATAGATTCTTCAGCAGCAATCTTCACGCCAGCCTCATCGATTGAAATGTCTCTTCCTTCAACGTAATAGGTAGCGACAACATTCTTTTCAGGATCGACTTCCTCGGTAACCGCTGTAAAAACATTCAAATTCTCTTCAGACATCGAAATACACCAAGAAAACTTGTTCCATCCTTATATATATTTACTTTTTTGATTTACACAGGGGCGCCTATAAAGCTTAAATATGGTCGTAACCTCTTTTTTTAAAGTGCTTCTTTAATGTCCGAACTCTATCTTGGATTGGACATTGGTACCAAGAATATAAAAGCTACGATAATATCGAGCAAAGGAGAAGTGTTTGAGAAGTCTAGTGTACCCGTGTATGATCTATTGATTCAACCTAGAGAAGGGTTTTCGGAAAGAAGTGCAAAAGCGATATGGGAAAGAACTAAGGAAGCTCTAACTCAGTTAAAGTTATTGAATCAAGTTTCTGGCCTTTGTGTTGACGCGACAAGTGGAACAATAGGTTTAATCAACAAAGACGGAAATGAATTATATAATCTAATAATGTACAATGATAGTAGAGGAAAAAATGGGGTAGAACAGCTGAGACTAAGAAGCCAGGCGGCCGTAGATTTTGAAAAGTTCTTGCCTCTACTTCCTCAGCTTGTTATACCTAAGCTTATTTGGCTAAAGGATAATTTTGAGGGGTTTAGCAAAACATACAAAGTACTACATGAGAGCGACTATATAGTCTATAAACTTTGTGGAATAGCTGTAACGTCTTCTAATACTGCAGGTAAAGCACATGCCTTACTGCAGGGGGAAGGATATTTGGAGGATATTTACAAAGATGTGGAAATACCGATAGAAATTATGCCGGAAGTTAAACAGATTGGCTCAATAGTCGGCTATACAAGTGAAGAGGCATCCAAGTTGGGTTTACCTAAAGACATACCTATCGTCAATGGCATTACAGACGCGAGTGCAGGTGATGTAACCTCAGGTTCCTTAAATGCTGGCCAGGTTAATGTTACTATTGGAACGTCTTTAACACTTCATGCGATCGTTGATAAAATTATACCTGACGTAAATGGAAGATTTTATTATAAAACTTATGTTAACAACACGTATCTCGCAGGTGGATTCACTAACGCAGGCTCAGTAGCATTTGATTCGATGAGTAGGCTTCTGAAAACAAATCTGGATGAGTTAACGGAATTAGCAAAAAATGTTCCTGCAGGGTCGGATAGTCTGATGGCCTGCACAGAATGGTTTGGCGTAAGAGTACCGAAGACTTATCCTAACGTTAAAGGTTTCTTGATAGGTATGAACGAAAAAAACATGACTGCTGGACACATATTTAGAAGCCTCTTAGAGGGCAGTACTATAACCTTGAGAACAATGCTTTCGGCAGTTGAAGAAGTAACTGGAACAAACTTTTATGATTTAAGAATTTGTGGTGGCGCTTCTAAGAATACACTTTTAATGCAGATAATAGCCGACGCTACAGGAAAAGAGACAAAAGCCGTAGAAGAACCGGATTCCGCTCTTGGATCCGCTATTTTAGCAGTATGGGGAACTAAAGGATGTGACTTAAACGAATTAGTGAGCGAATCGGTGAAGTTCAAGGCAAAATTTAAGCCAAACCCTGAGAAAAAAGGAGTCTACGATAAGCTTGCTGAAGAATACAAAGCCATCATCAAGTCTTTAGCTGAAATTCTTTGAAGATCAGCTAAAGAAGAACTTTTAAAAAATTCTTGTTGTTAACCTTTTCTTAATAAAAAAATCTTGCTCAGTACTTTAGACGATAAGATCTTATTTAGCGAACAATCTGATAAAACATCTAATATTGCGAAACTTCCAAAGTTTATACTTATCAGACATTTACACATCTTTGAATTCTTTTTTGGGATTTTGTATGCGGCAATCAGTTTACTCTGATGTTAGAAGATTATATTAACAAATGAAAGAAACAATAAAAGTAGATATATAAAAAGGAATGAAAAAGGTCTATTTCTGACCGAACATTTTGTTATAGAGTTCTTTTTCCTTTTCAATCGCCCAATCAGGTAGTGGGTAGACTTTGCCGAAGATGCTTCCGAGCACATAGATCTTTGAGAAATTTGTCAAGACCACCATGTTCTCTAATGCTTCTTCTACACTTCTACCGACTGTTACGCAGCCGTGGTTTGCTATCAAGGCGGCGTTATTCATACCTAAGGCCTCTGCCACACTATCTCCCAAGTCTTTTGTTCCAAGGAATTTATATTCTGAGACTTTTATTTCGCCACCTAATAGGATCGTGAATTCATCTGAGACGGCAGGTAGACTGCGATGACATACCGAAAGAATATAAGGCCATATTGCATGTGTATGTATAATTGATTGAACATCTGACCTACGTTTGTATATTGCTAAGTGCAGCGGCAGCTCTGAAGAAGGTTTCTTTTCGCCTTTAATTATCTTACCCTCATAATCTGTTATGACCAGGTCATCTGCTTTGACTGTAGAGTAGTCCTTTCCAGACGAGGTTACAATTAGTTGTTCCTTACCATATCTCGCACTCAAGTTCCCACCCTTAGCGAATAATATTTTTTGTTCCACAAGTTCTTTTATAGCTTTTATAATCTGTTCTCCAACTTCTGACAAATATATCTCAAAATCTCATCTTGGTATATAATATTTCCTATTGCATACTTGAAAGTATAGTGAATCATTTAAAAGTGTAGCAGAAATCTTGCCATATACTTTACCGCTCCTTCTTGCTTTTTATGAATTCTTTAACTTTAGTCGATAAATAATCTAAATCTTCTTTTTTATGAGCGTTTGAAACAGCAAAATGTGGTGATTTCGGCGTCAGATATGCGATACCATTTTGTATCAAATAAGCAAATAGATCGCTACATAATTTTTTATCCTTTGTCCTTTCTGCTGTTTCACCGTTTATTGGAATTTCTTTCGTAAAATGAAGCCCAAACATCGAGCATATACCAGTGATGTAGGCTTCAAATCTGTTTTCTTCCATGATCTCAGTGAATCTTTTTCTACCATATTCGCCTAGTGAATCTATATGTTTGTATACTTTGTCTCTTTGTCTTTCGAGCTCCGATATCGTGACATATCCTGCTCTCATTGTTACCGCGTTACCAACGTATGTTCCTCCATGAGCTGGACGCTCCCAAAAATCCTTCCTTCGAGTTTGGTCAAGCAAATCCATTATTTCTGATCGTCCACAGATGCCTCCGGCTCCAGCAAAATACTGTCCACCCACTGTCTTACCCATTGTTGTCAAATCGGGTTTTACGCCAAAGTGCTGTTGGAGCCCACCTGGATGACGGAATCCTGTAATAACTTCGTCAAAAATGAGTACGACACTCTTTTTATCACAGAATTCCCTTAAACCCTTGAGAAACTCTTTTTTAGCTGGAATAGCTCCAGCTGAACCCAACATCGGTTCAACTGTTATGCAAGCCAATTCCTCTTGCGAAACCTTCTTGATTAAACCGTCGAGATCGTTAAAAGGTAGAGGTATTATGTCTTCTGTTGAAGTTGGATTCATATTGGAAGGTTGGTTGTAAGGATAATTGACAGCTCTATTTAATCCATCGAATCCCCCATGCCATCCTCCTTCCATCTTACCAACCTTCTTCTTTCCTGTGTAAGCTCTTGCTAGGCTAATAGCGTACATGTTGGATTCTGTACCGCTGTTAGCCGGTTTTACTTTGTCAGCTCTGAACCAGCCACATACTTTTTCAGCCCATTTCACTTCCCATTCATTGCACCATCCAAAGTGAGCACCTAAATCAAGTTGTTCCTTAACAGCCGACATTACCGGTGCATAACCGTGTCCAAAAATCGCTGCGAAATGAACAGTCCAAAAGTCTATGTACTCGTTATCGTCGACATCCCAAATTCTACTCCCCAATGCCCTTTTAACGTAGAAAGGATAGGGTTCGAAATATCTAATTGCATAAGCTGATCCACCAGGAATATATTTTCTTGCCTTTTCGAATAAATTCCTTGATAAGGCTGTTTTCCTAATGTAGTTCAAGCAGGTCGATCCTCTTCCTTAATTGAATTTTCCAAACTCAAAAAGGCAGATGGGTACGGAATATCGCACATACGGCGTAAGCCAGGTTTTGAGGTGAGTATCTTCGGAATCATGTTTATTACCATAGCTGCCGTGGCGATATCACCGGAGATTCCCGAGCTCCTCCATTTTATAGGTGGAGTACCTTCAATTGTAACTTCTTCAAACTCAATCCCGTCTACTTCAGCAGAAAGTTCGATTTTGATAAATTCTTCACCATTAAGTAAGCCAACTCCAAAACCGTGTATACCGGAAACTTGACCTTCTCTAATATTGAAAAATTGTGTTTTCATATCCTTCTTAGCGATCAGGGGCTCTTGTCCTTCAATGATTTTATCTAGGTTGACACCTAACGCGTTAGCTATCAAATTGATCGATTCACTATAACCTGTGTGAGCGGTTAATTCTCCTTTTTCTATTTTATCTTTAAAGTCATCAACTTTTAAACCTAAACCATATTTCTTTTGGAATGAATATCTTCTCTTTGAAGCGTCAAGAGACCTTGTGACGTGAATGCTGTTGACTTCAGTGCATACAGAAGTCATGACTATGGGAAGAGTGTCAAAGATGAACCCAGGGTTGATTCCAGTTCCGATTATAGAAGTACAATATTTTTTAGCTAGCTCATCAAGAAGTGTTGCAAGCTCTGGGTAGCGAAACCACGGGTTTGAAAGTGTTTCAGATGTTGAAATAACATTTGCACCTGCTTCAACACATTTGACGATTTGGGCATAATTTTTATCTAGGTAGGTTGACGTTGAATGTAAAACTACCTTTACGCCGCTGTTCTTTAGAGTCTGCAACGCGTTAGCATCATCATCAACGTATATTCCTATTTTCTCTTCTATTCCAAGGATGTCTCCTAAATCTTTGCCAATTTTCAATGGGTCGATGTCAAACGCTGCAACAAGATTTAAATCCTTTTTCTTTAGGGTTTCTTTAGCTATTAAGATACCTATAGGACCAAGGCCGTATACAGCAACACGAATAGACATAGCAAAGTAGGCATCAAATGTCTATTTTAATCTTTTAAGAAATCACACCATCTAATTTGGGTGAACGCTTGCAACCTAAATTATATAACATATTTGTTTATATTTAAAAAGCTCTTTGACGACCTTCTATTGTCTTTTTTTTCATTAAGCGTGACAAATAAGAGAGGTCATCTTTAAGATTTCACCATTCTTAAAAATTCTTTCAATTTCCTAGTATTAACTACGTCTTTGGCGGTTGCCCATCCTCTTCTCCCCTGAGCAACGCCTAGTTCTAGAAAATGTAGATGAAGTACATTATGCGAATCAGAGCTTATTCCAAGTTTTGCTCCAGCCTTAACGGCCTTCCTTATATGTTCGTCCTTTAAATCCAACCTATCCGGAAAAGAATCTATGTCTAAAATTGTTCCATTATCCTTTGAAGCTTCAATTATTTTTTCTATGTCCAACTGGATTGGCTCTCTCCTTTGAATTAGTCTTCCAGTCGGATGATAAAATATATCCACGTTATTATTTGCTATAGCCTTTAAAGCCCTTTCTGTCATCTCTTCTTTACTTAAGTTAAAATGCGAATGAATAGATGCGCCTACTACATCTAAAGTTTCGAGAATTTTGTCTGATATATCCAAACGACCGTCCTTTAGGATATTCAATTCGACACCCTTTAAAATTCTTATTCCAGAAAGTTGCTCGTTCAATTCATCTATTTCGCTTGCCTGCTTTAATATCATATTCTCATCTAAACCCCCAGTCATGGCTAGAGATTTAGAGTGATCAGATATTACAATATATTCTAAACCAATTTTCTTTGCATACAAAGCCATTTCTTTTATTGAATTGGTTCCGTCGGTCCAGTTCGAGTGAACTTGGAGATCTCCCCTAAGATCTCCGTAATCGATCAATTTTGGCAGACTGTTTACCTCTGCAGCTTCTATCTCTCCATTGTTTTCTCTCAATTCTGGAGGAATCCATTGTAGACCCAATTTATTATAAACATCTTCCTCCGTTTTACCAGCTATTTGTCTGTCGCTTTGAAATAAACCATATTCGCTGAGCTTCCATCCCATGTCCTGCGCTCTTCTTCTTAGAGCTATATTATGATCCTTGTTTCCAGTAAAATATTGTAGAGCTGCACCAAAGCTTTGTTCCTGCAGAACTCTAATGTCTGCATCCATGCCAATTTTCAGTCTAACGGAAGTCTTTGTTTCACCTTTGACTAAGATGTCTTCAACCTCAGGCATAGAAACGAAGAAGTCCATTACTTTTTTTGAATTATCAGATATGACTAGGAAATCAGCGTCACCAACGGTTTCTTTCATCCTTCTTATAGAGCCTGCAACTAATGCTATTTTAATTTCTGGAAGTGAACTTAATCGGTTTTCTATTTTATGTATTATAGGAAGAACGTATCCAAGCATATGCCTTCCTTTGTTTTTTTTTGCGAATTCAATACCTTTTAGAATTTTCTGCTCGGATTTTTCTTGGAATCCTGGAAGTGAGCGTATTCTGTGAGCAAGCGCGGCCTTCTCTAAATCATCTATATTTTTAACTTTCAACTTTTGCCAGAGTACCTTGATTGTTTTTGGTCCGAGCCCTTCAATACCCGTGAAGCTTTCTAGGTCGACTGGAGCCTCTTTCTTTAATTCTTCATAGTATTCGAGCTTGCCTGTTTTAACGAGTTCCTCAATTTTCTTAGCTATATTTTGACCTACGCCAGGAATTTCCAGTAGCGCTTTAATCCCGCCCTTTTGATATATTTCGTCTACATCATCTTCTAGCGCTTCTACCGACCTCGCAGCTTTTTCGTACGCCCTAGGTTTAAATTGAACATCATTCATCTCTAGGAAAAAAGCAATTTCTCTCAAGATCTTTGCGACATCAAAATTTTTCATACCATCCATCTTTAAAATTTAATTTAATAAAAAAAGAGAAGCTGTTATTATTTATTAAAGTTTTGCTGACCAATTATCTTAAAGTAATTTAATAGAGCCTTTACATTCGATCTTTTTTAATCAGGTCGTAGAATTCGGTTAACCCCCCTTTAACGCCATACCTTGGACTGTAACCTAACTCTCTTTTTGCCAATGTATTATCTAGATATTGCGCCCTTTGGGGCCAACCTTCAATCATCCCTGAACCTATCTGAATAAACTTTCTGCCAGTGTGCTGATTAATAATTTCAGCGATCTCTTTAAGAGAATGCGATTGCCCGGATGAGATGTTGTATATTTTATGTCGAGGCTTTTTAGCGTAATAAGCTAAGAGCACACCGTGGGCGGCGTCCTTTACATATGTTAAATCTAACTTTGAATCGCCACCGTTTTCTATTCTCAATGATTCTTCCTTCACGCTCTTTAGCATAAAGAGGTACAGTATGTTTAGAGGGTGTACTGGGGGACTTAACGCTTGCTCCAGAGATTCGACATTAAGTGATTGCCCATAACCATATATAAAATAGAGCCTGACTGTGATGAAGTCTATTCCATATGTTCTAGAATACTGTTCCCCTAACATTTCCCCAGCTGATTTTGTGACTCCATATATGTCGGTTGGTTTAACAGGCATTTTTTCAGTTGCATAGTTTTTAACTTTACCATATACGGCGCCTGAGCTCGTGAAAACTATTTTTAGATCGTTTATACGAGCTAGCTCTAAAACATTCAGTGTGCCCGTAACATTTGTTTGTATGCTGATCATCGGGTTAGAGACGATGTATTTGTAGTTAATAAAAGCAGTCGTATGGATAATGCCATCTACATTATATTTCTTTACTGTCTCAAATAGTCTACCTGGATCTAGAACGTTTCCATCAACATATATAACCTCTTTACCAAGATGTTTGATTACAAAACTGTTCCTTGGAGTAGCGACGTCGTATATAATTACCTTTTCTGCTTTTTTTTCTTCTAACAATTCCATAATAATATGGGAACCTACGAGACCCGAACCTCCCGTTATAAGAACTGCCAAAATGTCTTCTTTACCTCTTGATTAATTATCCTATTTATAGTTATTTATGGATGACCTTTAACCATCCGATAAAATTCAATTAGACCCTTATCAATATCAAACTGCGGAATATAGCCCAATTCATTTCTCGCCAAAGTGTTATCCAAAAACTTTGGCCTAGGAGGCCAACCTTCTACAGTTCCTGACCCTATCTCCACATATTTGCTGCCAGAATATCTGTTAATGATTTGTGCTATTTCCTTAAGACTGTGAGCTTCACCGGATGAGATATTGTAAACCCTATGAGGCGGTTTTTTAGTGAAGTAAGCCAACAAAACTCCATGAGCTGCATCTTTAACGTAAGTAAAATCTAGGTCTAGGTCGCCACCTTTTTTAAATTTTAATGCTTCACCTCTTACACTTTGTTGGACGAACGCCGTAAGTACATCCGTGGGCGTAATTGGAGGATCAAGTAATTCTTTGAAAGGCCTAGAAATGTACAATCGATCCTGACCGTAGACAAAATAAAGTCTTACGGCTACATAATCTAAATCATATGTTTTAGCGTATTGTTCGCCTAGGAGTTCACATGTAGCTTTTATCATTCCGTACATATCGCCAGGTCTTATGGGAAAAATTTCCTTAGCGGGCTTCATCGTTTCTCCATATACTGCCCCTGAACTTGTATAGACTACCTTCAAATTGTTTATTCGAGCTAATTCTAAAACATTTAGGGTGCCATTGAAATTAGTTGCTATACAGTTCATGGGATTTTCTTTCATGGACTTGAAATTGCCTAAAAGAGATGTATGAATTATTCCCTTTATATCATATTTTTTAATTGTTTCAAGCAGCTTTCCAAAGTCGAGAATGTTACCATCGACGTAGATCACCTCTTTACCTACGCGATCGAGAATAGATCTGAAGCTAGGAGCGGCAAGATCATAAATAACAATTTTTTCTGCTTTCCTTTCATTTATTAGCTCCAAAATAGTGTACGAACCAATAAAACCAGAGCCTCCTGTTATTAGGATAGACAAAGAAATCTCTTTTTTAAGATTAAGACAGCATATTTATAGTTTGTCATAAAAAAAGAGAAGAAACAGGGCGATACGAACATTATGTGTCTTTTAAAAAGACATATACCGAACAATCATAACCCTTGATGTTGAAAAAAGGTTGATTAAAAAAGATTTCAGCTTTCCGATTCTGACAATAAAAACTGATAAGGGGTTGGCTTTCTTCGATAAAGCCGCTAAAACAGCTATAGCAAAGAAAAGCGGCTGGGTGTTCGTATTCTTGCTGCCGATATTAGCAGCTGTTACGGTCTATTTTGTTTTGACTAGCATATATCTTACTTTAACAAATCCAAACGTTAGCGTTGTAATCAGACAAATTGGTCCAGCAATCAACCTTCCCTGGCCTGGATTAAACCCTTATTTTCCGATTGTTTATGGCTGGATAGCACTTTTCGTAGCATTGATCGTCCACGAATTTGCTCATGGAATTCAGGCAAGGGTTTCAGGTGTCCCAGTAAAATTTGTTGGACTAGCGTTCTTAATAGTCTTGCCCCTCGCCGCCTTCGTCGAACTGGACGAAGAAGAGCAAGAAAAGCTTGGAAAAACAAGTTTCAAGAAATTTGCAAAGACGATTTCAGCGGGAACCGGAACAAATATAATCACATCTGTGATCGCGCTTTTTTTCTTGCTTTTGATCATCTCATCTTTGACACCTGTCACTAATGGCCTTCTAATAACGCAGTTACCTGCAAATGGACCAGCATATAAAGTGGGAGTAATGCCTGGAGACATCCTCTTGGCAGTTAACAGTGTAAAGGTAGTTACTCAAGATGACCTCCAAAAAGTGCTAAACCCCATCTATATACCAGGTAATAACCTTACTTTAACAGTATTAAGAAACAGCACGCAGCTCAATTACACAGTTACTCTTGCAACGAACCCTTCAAACAGCAGTGAAGGATTTATTGGAATAACTGATCTTTCTCTTAAACAGGTTACCGCCAACTACCTTTCAGCAATAACGCACTTTTCCTATAGAGACCTAGCACTATATTTGGTAATACCAACTCTACCAAATGTAGCTACATCGATACCGTTCTCAGATCAACTTCATTCCTACTACGTCTCAAACACCTTTCTAGGGAAAAACTACTTTGTTTTAGCTGACCTTCTATACTGGATTTGGCTCATAAACTTTAGTTTAGGTATATTCAACGCCCTCCCACTCTACCCATTAGATGGGGGGTTCGTCTTTAAATTCGGCTTAAAAAAGGTTCTGGGAAAAAGAATAGGTGAAAAGAAGGTGAACATTATCGTCTATTCGGTCAGCATACTGCTGGTATTTCTTATTGGTTTCATGTTAGTTGCACCGTATATTCTCTAGTTTCTTTTAGAAAAAGCAGTTTCACATAAAAATAATCCAATAACACCATGCATAATCTAGATTGAGTGTTTATGTGGCTGAATCCTATTTTACATTTAATTAATCTCGCAGATACTTCTTTATAATAAAATTATATTAAGACTTCAAGAAATAGTTATGTACTGGAAATGCATTTTAAGTTTGGATGGAAGAATGTCGTTTGATCCCTTTAGTTTAGGAGACTTGACGAAAATACTAGAGGAAATAGAAGAATCGAAGGAAGGGTTAAATCCCGAAATTCTGGCATCGTGGTACAATGTTGTAGAAGATGAAACAAAGGCGTTGTGCCCAACGCAGGAATTGAGGGATACAATAATAATTGAGCAGGACCCTGTTTTTCCTATGAAATTCAAGGTCGATATATCGAAGCGTGCTGTTACTTATTTTATGCAGGCGATAGACACCCATCTCGCTGAGATGCCATTTGCTACCAGATTGTATTTCCAAAAATTGCAGGAAATAGTCATTAAGAGATTTACTGAGGAAGCTAAAAAGGAAGATGATACAGGTCAAAAATCCCAAGATTCTAACTTGAAATAATTTTCCCTACCATGTCGTCAAATTCGATTCCTAGGTCCATCTCATATATTTCCTCTCTAAAAGCTTTCGAGGAAAGCATCTGTAAGAATTTTTTTATGTTATCTCCGTCAACCTTATCCTTTAAAAGCACAAAATCGAATCTTTCACTCTGAATTGGTATAAAGTCAAGTTTTAGAAGTTTCGCGACCGATTTGATGCCTATGCCCATGTCTGCCTTACCATACTTAACTGCCGTACCCACCTCAAAGTGGGATCTGACTTCGTTATCGTATCCTCGAATTCCTTCAGAGATTTTCCTATAACTTGTACCTCTTCCTAAAACTATTTTATTCATTAAAGTATCAAATAGTATCCTTGTACCGGATCCAGCGTTCCTATTAATAAAGACAACATCTCTCCTAAGGACATCCTCTAGAGAGTTAATGTTTTTTGGATTGCCTTCACCCAAAATAATGCCCTGTATTCTTGAATAACCTCTTATTAAAGCAATCTTCCTTCCAAATTTGGGGTCTTTTAGAAGAAATTTATTATATTCACCACTGATCTTATCAAATAAGTGTACTCCAGAAATATCCGCAATACCTGCAATGACTAATTTGACGCCATTTTCTGAACCAACATTGATGTATTCGACAAAAAAATTTTTAATTTCAGACTCCATCATACCAACTAGAATTTCCAAAGCGTTACAGTGACTTCCCATCAAACTCAAATCAGGTCTGATTTTGCTAATCGAATCTATAAAATTTCCCATTTTTTTCATCGCCAGCAAATACTTCTGAAGTAATATCTCTCCTTTCAAGGTTAGTTTAGCGCTGCCACCTCCCAAGCCACCAAAGGTTCTATCTATTACTTTAAAACCGAAGCTTTTTTCTAATTCGTCTATCTTGGTCCACGCTGTGCGATAATCTTTTCCGACATATCTTGAAGCTAAAGATATAGAACCGAATTTTTTTATTGCACTAAGAAGCCCAGCGCTTTCTTCATCCATGCCCAAGCGTGATGTTTTACCGAACAGATATAACTTATCAACAATACGCAGATCGTCCAAAGATTTAAAACTATCAATTACTTCATTCAAGTATGATTTCACCTCGAGCGAATTTAAATGATACGTCTTTAAGCACACTTTTATCTTGAAAACTCTTCCAAACATTGCGTACCTTAATCATTTCTAGTCACTAAATCTTGGCAGTTTAAAACTCTTTTTACTATCAAGTTTGCGTCTTGTCTGTAACTGGGTCAACAGTTTGACGTTAACATAATATCTCCATGAACTGTCACCACAACTGCAAATAAAATATAGACATTATGATTCAACACCCTCAAACTGCAATATCCCTAATTTGAATTCCGCTTATCCACATTCAGTTAGAGTCCTTGATCCCTTCACTCTCTTACCTAGTTTTTTCAAGAATCTATCTGAAAGTTCAACATTATTTTCTATGAGAAGGCTTTTGACTGCTGTGAGCATGAGTTTGACTGATTTTGGATGTTTATAATGAAGGTGACCATACAAGAGACTCTTCGGCAGGTATTACCATTAATCTCTGAGCAGAATCATATTTTGCTAATTTGTTAATGATTTATTTCAACTTCACAACAATTAGTCTCAAATAATCTACCGAATCTTCGCATGAATCGTTAACCATCTCTAATGCGTTAAAGAATTCAGAGAGAACAATAAATTCTCCTGTCGTAATGACTGATGAGGGAAGATCTTTGATTATTCCTCTTGCGGTGGCATGCAGTTCATCAACTTCCTCTTCTATTCTTTCAACTTGATCACCAAATTTCATTGCGTCTGTGACATTAACAGTTAGGCTTTGCACGCTCTTCCGTAGCGTAGCTACATTTTCCAATGTTTTTTCCACAAATATTATAGAAATTTCTTTCACCTTATCAGGATACCTGTCCATAGACAGTAGAGTGAGGCTGCGTCCAGCACTGCGTGCATAATCTGCGACCATGTCAACTCTTTTAATAAGGTGCATCAGATCGTCTCTCTGATTTGGAGAAAATTCACCCTTTGAAAGTTCATTCATTATCGTACCCCTTAACACGTCTGCTTCTTTTTCTTTAGAATTTAACCTAAGAATGTTGAGCATTGCTCCTTCCCTGTCCCCTAAAATCATCTTTTTAGTTGCATTTGCAATTTCTTCGGCACATTCCGTACAGAGACTAAGATGATCCTGAATCATCTTTACAACATTTATTTCCCTTCGCTTTGCAAGCCAATCAAGCAGTCTTTCGCTCATACAATGTTAACTGATATTTCATATTTATTATATAAACTTATATGATTGTCAAAAAAATGTTTAAAATTATATAGATAAAAGTTTTGTTAGTATTAAGTCGACTAAATTTAAGACTAATTGTTTCTTAAAACTGAAGATTTAAACAACACTTAACTGTGCTGAAATATCATTTTTATTAAATTTTTTAAATAATGAAATTTGTTATCAAACTTCCTATTCCAGCTTAAAAGCTGCATCTAGTCCCTCCTCAGGAAACTTGTAGACTATAATATCCTCTTTTTCTATGTGGAAATCTATCACATCGTTAACTTCCATCGATGGGTCATCTATCCTAAGTAATCGTGAATTTACTTTAACACCATTAGACTCTATAATATAGTCAACATGGCGTCCAATAAACCTCTTTTCAACTATCTTTCCAGTGTAATCATTATAACCTCTCCTTTCAAATATAACGTTCTCTGGTCTAAAGAATACGACAACATTCTCGCCTAGATTGAGATGGGATTCACTTTCAAAAGCCATTTTCTCTGATGCTGCGATACTTGACTTATATTTTCGGCTGATGATCTTAGCCGGGATAAAGTTACCTTTCCCCAAAAAAAAGGCAGTAAAAATGTTTTTAGGCCGCATATATACCTCTTCTGGTGTTCCTACCTCAACTACGGACCCCTTTTTCATTACAACTATTCTATCCGCTATTGCCATAGCTTCTTCCTGATCATGGGTAACATGAATTGCCGTGATTCCCAGTTGTTTGACAATTTTCCTGACCTCTAACCTGAGTGAAATTCTTACTCTTGCGTCCAGAGAAGATAAAGGTTCATCAAGCAACAACAGCTTCGCACCTGTTGCGAGAGCTCTGACAAGTGAGATTTTTTGCTGAATCCCTCTACTGCTTATTTGAGCGGGAAGATAGTCTCGCCAAGCATCAATTTTTCCAAATACAAACATTTCTTCTACAAACTGTTTCCTCAGCAGAGGATTAAAATCTTTAACAATGGGGCTGTAGGCGATGTTCTGATATGCCGTCATATTGGGGAAAAGAAGTATGTTTTGGAAAACAAAACCTAAATTTCGATTCTCCGGAGGTAAATCGCTGACGTCTCTGTCATCAACTATTATTTTACCTCTGTCCTGATGTGTTATCCCCATTACTATTTTCAAAAGGGTGCTCTTTCCACAACCAGATGGTCCAACAATTGCAACGTATTCTCCATCATTTACATCAAGGTTTACATCATTTACTGCAACAATTTTTCCGAACGTTTTCGTAACGCCATCAACTTTTAACTTCAAATCGATACTTCAACCTCCTTCATGAAACCGAGTAAAGGATAACGGAAGACTTTTAGGTCCGCTATGTCAATATTTAAAGAAACGACATCGTTTTCTTCGTACTTCATTGCCTCCTTAAATGATGTTTCTACAGTTAATGGCTTATTTGGGCCAAAGAGAGCTGTATCCACAACTACATAGGAACCCATAACAGTTTTGTGTAGGACTTGAGTAAAAAGCTGACCACCTTTTCTCTTTATTATTTTAATCGCGGATGGTCTAAGGCTGACAAGAACACGTTCTCCGACCATAAAATTTCCATATGCCTTCACCCTATGGTAAGTATTCTCAATAACCAAATCCATGATGTTGTCCTTCTTATCTTCAACATAAGCGTCAAGAAAATTCGTTCCCTCTATAAAATTCATCACAAACGGTGAAGATGGGTGAAGATATATTTCAGACGGTTTAGCAACTTGAGTTATTTTTCCATCTTTTATCAGGGCAATTCTATCCGCTACAGCCATAGCTTCATCTTGGTCCTGAGTCACATGTATGACTGTTAAACCGTTCTCCTTTGCAAACTGTCTAAGTTCGTCTCTTAGTTCGAGTCTCAGCCTTGCATCTAAAGCTCCCAAGGGTTCATCAAGTAATAGCAGCTTCGTTCCAGAAGCCATGGCTCTTGCCAAAGCCACTCTTTGTTGCATTCCACCACTTAACTCGTTTGGAAAAGCATCGGCACGGTCTTCCATGTGTATCTTTCTTAGCAGCTCCTCTGCTGTCTTTAGGGAATTAACATAGTTCATTCCCTTCTCTCTCATAGGAAAGAGAATATTTTCAAGCACCTTCATGTTGGTGAAGAGTGTTGGATTCTGGAACATCATTACGGCTCCACGTTCCCATGCTTCGATGTTTGTTACATCCCTACCATCAAAGAGAACCTTGCCACTATCAGGAACATGTAATCCTGCTATAATCTTCAAGGTTGTGGTTTTTCCTGCACTAGATGGACCTATTAGACAGAAGTATTCCCCATCTTCTATTGTCAACCTAATATTGTCAAGCACCTGGTTATCGTTGAATGCCTTTGATATCTTAGACAGTTCAACTTTGACCATGTTTTCCACCTGCTTTCCTAATAATTAAAAGAATAATGTAAGATATAGTAGTTAGCATTAAAGCCGCTGCACCTGCCTCAGCTAACATATTCTGGTTAACAAGGTTCACTATTAATACAGAAGCGGTTATCGCTCCAGGGGCAACAGCCAGTGTAGCACCGGTTTCGTCAAGACTTCTTGTAAAAGCAAATATCGCACCAGCGAATATGGAAGATTTTATCTGGGGGAAAACGACTTTAAAGAAAGTGCTAAAAGGTGTCGCCCCCAATGTCTTAGCCGCCTCTTCAACGCTTTGATCTAATGTATTCATCGCATCGGCGACAGTTCTTACTGTAAAGGAAAATGTTATTGCAACATGGGCAAAAATTATTAGCACAAGGGCACTAAAATTAAAACCTGTTGACTTTGAGACAAGGCCTACCCAGAATAGATTCAGAGATATTCCAACAGCAATCGTCGGGAATACTATGGGGATCTCGACTAGATAGTCCACTATATTTTTTAACCTACTATTACCTCTAGCTAAAAAGAGAGCGAGAGGAATGCTTAATAGTAAGTCGATGATCGTTACTATTGAAGCAACTATTAAAGAGTACAATATGCTGTCACCTATTAATGTAAACTTTTCAGCCAGTATTCCAATGTTTCCTAATCCATAGAACATTGAATAGATAGCCGGAATGAATGCTATTAGTACAAAAAATATGCATGTAATGATATTTTTCGAGTTACCCCATTTCTTCTTACTTAATTCTGTCTCTAAAGGAAGGTACACTTTAGTCAACGGAAGCTTGAATCTTCTAATGAAGAATTTAACGCTAAAAAACAGCACAAATGACAATAGAATTAATAAAAGACTGACAAAAGCGCCTGCATAGAGATATGCAGGATCATTGACTGAAAGCGATCGCCAAATATATATCAATGTAGGTGCTGTGTTTACCTTTCCTAAGGCATTGATTATAGTCAACGCTATAGTTGTAGCGCCAGTCTCACTAAGACTTCTAGCTATTGAAAGGATAGTTCCAGTCAAAATCCCAGCTTTTACAAGAGGTAGAGTAATGGTTCTTATCGCTGTAAATGAACGGGCACCCAATGTTTTTGAAGCCATCTCATATGAGATATCAAAGTCAGTTAACGCTGCGGAGACACTTCTTACCATATATGGAATAGTAAACGCAATGTGTAACAACATCAGTATTATAAAAGGGGAGATGGGACCTTCAGCTATAGCGGGCCAGAATAGAGCAACGGAGAGACCCAAAGCTGATGTCGGCGTTATAATTGGAATCTCTATTATTGTATTCATTATTTGTGGAACCCGTCCCTTCCCTCTTACAAGGTAAAAAGCAAGAGGAATACCTATTATGATGTCAATTGAGGCAACAAGTAAGGCAAGAACAATGCTAACCTCCAAACTGTCAATAACCTCCTTTGTATTTTCAGGATTAGAGAATATCGTTAGGCTTATAGCATGCCAATTTAATGGGACGTAGGTCACTACATAAATTGACGGAATGATCACAAAAAAAAGAAAGAAGGCAACGGAGAAGAAACCGAAAGAAGAGCGCAAGACCTTCTTTTTGGATAAGTTAGATAGGATAGTGGAAAACGTGGACAGTATCTTCCACAATCTGAATCTACCTCCACAATAATAAAAGAAGTTCCTGCATCATTCCCCTCGAATAAACCTTAATTATAGATATATTAAGGCTTTAAATTAACCTTGTAAAACTAACAACGTGTAAAAAAACGTTAAGATAAGAAAAAAATAGAAGTATAAAATACAACTTTGAGCTAGCCTCCACCGATCGGAGGAAAAATTGCTACAACATCGTTGTCATTAAACTTTATTTCTCCTTTTATATCCCTCACATTTCTTCCATTTATCATTATAATCAAGTTGCTTCTGATTTGTTTAGTCCCAGAGTCAAAGATGTCTTCGACAATTGCTTTGTTAACCTTAAGAGCTAATGCCGTTAAAAAACCTTCCAATGTACCATCAAACTCGAGATTTGTCTCTTTTAAGCCATATTTCTCTCTAAAGACTGCGAAAAACAATACTTTCACTGAAACCATTAGCCCTCAAGAATAGGCGTCAGGTAATGATATAAAAAGATAATGCTGCAAAACAGAATTATAGCATCACAATAAAAATCGATAACTTTACACGATCATCAATAAATTATAATATTTGATATGTTACAACAATCGCGATGGATAAAACTCTTGAAGAAAAAATCATTGAATATGCAAAATCTTTATGCATAACAGATTCAACCGGACACGATTGGTATCATGTTGAGAGGGTGTTCAAAATAGCTGCATACATAGGAAAAATTGAAGGGGCAGACATGGATGTAATAGAAGCCGCGGCATTTCTCCACGATATTGGAATTTCACATGAGATAAATGAGGGGGTTGACCATGCTGAAACAGGCGCAAATATGGCTAGCATATTCCTAAAAGGCATAGGATTTTATTCTGATAAAATCGATAAAGTTGTAGAGTCCATAAGATATCACAGATACAGTAAAAAGCTTCAACCAGGGAGTCTAGAAGCAAAAATACTTCAGGACGCCGATAGATTGGATTCACTCGGTGCGATAGGGGTGGCGAGAGCATTTGCCTACGGTGGTGCAAGAGGAGCACCAATTTATAACCCGTTTGAAAAGGTTGAAGATTATAACCCATTTAAGGTCAAATCCACTACCACGCACTTTAAAGAGAAACTTCTAAAAGTTAAGGACAACCTTAATACAAAGGCCGCGAAAGAAATAGGGGAAAAAAGGCATAACTTTATGTTAGTTTTCCTAGAAGAACTCTATAACGAACTAAATTATAGCATTTAGTGCTGATCAGATGTTTGATTAACGTACGTTCAAAATTTTGTTGAGTCTAAAATCCTATATTTACGTGAACTTAAATTACGTTAAGTCTTGACATAACATTTATACTTTAATTATTTAATTCTCTAAAACACATGAAACGATTTTTAGAGCCTTCTAAAAAGCTGATAGTGATAGGTAAATACCATTAGACCACACCGCCAGAACTAGCGACAGAATAAAAAATATAGTGTGGCTAGTTTATCCATAGCCTTTTCTTTGAGTTCTTTAACTATCTTCTCTATCTCTGAAACCTTAGAAATCTCCTTTTCCAACGCTTCAAAACTATTTCTTAGACTAATTCTTAATCCTATATAGGTATTAGAAATGGATAAGGTGAAAGAGATTGATATCTGAAATTGTTATCATTATATACGCTATCGTGCTAATTATCTTCCTTTTTCTATGGTTCGTGTGGCCCTGGGTTCATGGTGGGTCATTATGGACCCCTACACCTTCTAAGACAGTAAAACAAGCCTTAGAACTATGTGAATTAAAGGAGGATGATGTCTTTTACGATCTTGGTTCTGGGTTTGGACATACATTAGCTGAAGCATCCAAAATATGCGATAACGTGACGGGGATAGAAATAGAGCCAATCAAATATTATGTAAGTAAACTGAATGCAAGAAAAGCCAAAATAATACTTGGAAACTTCTTTAAAGCCAATTTAAGCGACGCCACCGTAGTATTCGTATTTCAATATAAGGGTAGAATCAATAATAACATTAGGAAGAAGTTAGAAGGTGAACTCAAGACAGGAGCAAGGGTGGTTTCATATTGGTGGGAGATTGAAGGATGGCAATACGAGAAATACGTAAACAATTTATTTCTATACATTAAGAAATAACAAGATTGATTTTATCGGTTTCTTCATTTTTGAACTTTCCGATAATTTCTGCGATTCTTGACCTTTTCCTTTGTGTTGAAAAACATGGATTACCAAAAAGATAAATACTGAAGCGCATATCGTATTATGACTGTGAAATAGAAATGGCAGGGGCCCTTGTTTTAATAAATGTGGAAATGAGTTCTGAAGTGGATGTACTAAAGGCGATAAGGAAGATTGAAAGTGTTGTTGAAGCTTTCGCAGTTTATGGTGCCTACGATATCGCTGCAAGGGTTCAAGCAGACACAATTGAGAAGCTTGATGAAATTATAACAGGAAAAATAAGAAAGATAGAAAATGTCAAGTCGACATTAACAATGATGATCATTGATGAAAGAAGCCTGGGGTTAGAGTGGATGAGAACTTAACTTCAGAAATCTATATAAAGTATCTTAACAAAAATTGCAGAGCAAATAAACTATTCTATCTATTGCGGGTGTATGTCTACCTTCCTCATCTTACTTCAAAGATATATTGCTGCTCAGGTAGTAAAAACTTAAGGGCAAAGCTTCCTATTTATCGTGCTACCAACATTATATCTTTGTCTACATATACTTATGTTTGATCTATATCTTTTTCTGTCTGATCAAGAATAATAATGGATAGATAATTCTGGAGAAAAGCAATTCAATTATTCTATCTCTTAAAGCATGTTACATTTAGGAATACCTTTTACTAAAAAACATTAAAAGCTTCCTCTCCAAAATTTAAAAAGTTCTTGGCGTGCAAGCAGCCGTCTAAAGGTTAAAAAATATGGTTTTAGTCTTCAATTCCGAACATATCTTCTTTATTTGTATAAAATAGATTTAGGAGAAAATATTTGGTATAAAAAATAACTTGTAACAATGGATCATCCATTGATTTCCTTAATTTTGCTCTCTAAATTATAAATGTGTGTTCTACTTACGATATTTGGTCTAGACCAAATAAGGGTTTAAACCAGCAAAATAGCCCGAAAAACATCCATTTTAGCATATGAAAAGTGGTAAATGATAAAAAGTTTAAATTATTATTATTATTAATTATTATTATCATAAATTGTACAAATTATTACTATTATTACTATTACCACTATATTGACTACTAAATAGGTTAAATAGCAAAAAGTTAGTTAATTGTTGCTAAAATGACTATGAGGATGAAGAAAATGTTCCCAGGCGGGATTGTAACGGTTATCGTAACCGTCTTGAAACTGCTTAAGCCTTCATTGTTTGTTACTTCGAGTTCCACTTGGTACGTTCCTTGTTTTTCATAAGAATGCGACACCACTGCCGCTGTGGTTCCGTTTGTGATTGACCCGTCGCCGAAGCTCCAACCGTAAGAGACTATTTTTCCTATGTCTACAGATTTGCTTGCATCAAATGTTACGCTCTTTCCAACATATGTTGATGCTTGGTAGTACAGTATTATTTCAGGATACAATAACACTGTGCCTGATATGCTTACAGTGTGAAAGCCTTCGGCAAGAGTTATGTAGAGGTATGAAGTCGTGTTTGTGTCAGCTTCAATCGCGCTTGCTGGTTTTTCGTCTATCGTTACGTTGTATGGCCCTTTTAAAAAGCCTTGCTCAAATATGAAGTCCACAAAACTCGATGTTCCATTCAAAACGGTCATGCTCACATCCATTTTTTTCTGGGAAGGATCAAAAACGACGTTTGTCATTGAAGCATTTGTGAATGAATCAACTCCGAACGTTCTGTTTGCGTAAGTTACATTGAACGTTTGCAGCGGAGGAGCCAACGCATATATGGGCCCATAGTCAGGCACAAGGGCTTCATCGGGGTATCCATCGCTCTCATAGAGCCCTAGAGCATTATTCGTCGTTACATTTATCTCGTCGACCCCACTGACCCATTTGTAGCCATACATTCCTGGGACGACTAGTCTATTGAGCCCGGTTTGGCTGTCTGGGTAGTAGGTTCCAAAGCGTATTCGACAGGGAGGTCCGAAGAAAAGCCGTCTAAACCACTTATCGTAACGACCTTGTCAGCGTCAGGCTTAATCTGAGCTAGGGTCAACAGATAAAAAAGCGGTATTCCAGTCCAGTTGTAGGTGACGTCAGGGTATCCTGCGACACACTTTAGCCTTGCCACCTCTGAAACCATGGGAAAAGAAAGCAGCTGATCGTACGTGAGGTTCAAAGGGTTGTTTACGGCACCGTAAATTCGTAATACAATGTCTGTTTGAGCATCAGCCTGCTTCATTGCTGGCATGAAGGTAAGCAGGGCAGATATCACTATAAAACCTGCTAAGACAATCGCTTTATAATTCTTCAACTTCTCACACCACCATGTACTGCATCAGCACAATTAGTTACCGTATTCAAGTTAGTTATGCCATATCCTGATATAGTTAAGATTATGAACAAAACCAACGTCGGCACTGCAAGCAGACGGTTAAATCTTTGCAGGTAGTTTTTTCTTGGCTCGACCATTCTCTTCATCTTGGATCAATCCTTTTTTGCCGTGCTAACTAAAGTCCTTCCAGCGCCTTCATTTATCACAAAGTTAAATTTAACTCGAGATAGTTTAAACTTTTCGGATTTTTCAGCATTTTTTATAAATCGTACGCTGGCCGACCTAAATAAAATGAAAAAAGCTATAAGAAATAATAACTAGAGGATATTAAGTCTCAAGATCTGAAAATTTAATCTTCATAAGATTTGGTGTAGGTTAATAGCTAGAAAGAATGTTGACTGTGATAGCATTTTGCTTAACGCATTTTGAGGTTAACCCCATTTCCTTCCATCTTTTGAACATTTACCCCTGGCTATCTGTATAAGAAATTACCCTTCTTTACCGTCTTGCAAAATTTTAACTATCTTTTGAGCTTTAAACATTGAAACTGTTTTCGTTATAAGATATTGCTCTCTCCTTGCTTTAACGGTTTTATCGTAGAATCGTCGACTTATGCGGATCATATACGATCCTTGGAAGTGGAATTGACAACCCATCTTTGTAAAAGCTCGGTAAGACTCAAGCTCTCCCTTTGTGCAGAACATTGAATCCTTCTTAAAAAAGATACAGTTCAGGCAGATGTTTGAATCGGAAGGCAGGTGAAGCTCATCTTCCACTTTCTCCCTTAATGGTTGTGAACTTGAATTTAATTAAGCATACCTAACATTCGCCTGTTGTCATTATAGAAATTTTTATCTTTTTCACGCGCTTATTCGCTTTGAGACCGTCTACAAGACTCTTTAAACGCGTAGAGGAGCCTTTTATAACCATAACCTCAAGGCAGCTCATCTCTGTTAAATGCGAATGCAGGTATGCTGTGATCATGTCACTAAATTCATGTTGCAGTCGGAATAATTCTGCATTTTTTTCTATCTTCTCATATAGAACGGTTATCGTTGCAACCGTATCGCCTTTAATCTTGTCGAGTTCTTTATATTCAGAGATATACATTCGAAGAGCCTGTCTAAGCACCTTGGACCTTGTCGAATTCCGTTCTTCACCAAGTACGGAGTCTAGTTCTTTAAGCAGTTCTTTAGGTAATGAAATGCTTATTATGCTCATATCATAACCTCAATATTCATTAATATATATTATATATTATTAATATCTATTCAAACACTTTTTATAGTATTTATTTTCCAGCTTTCATCCTAATAAATATGTGATGTCGATATGAGCATATTTTCTACATTGCTGACAAGTTTCGCTGGAAAACGGGATAATCGTAATGTCTCCAAGGTTTATTCTCCTTTATGGAGTTGATCGTTACTTTTCGCAAACTCGAAATTCCATTTATCCAACAGAGCAGTCTGCTGCTCTTTGTAGGTGTTGGTGGTGTGAGGTGGAAAAGATAGTTATTAAAAAATTAGTAAAACTTAATAACTTTAACTAGAAAGGTTAAGTGTATGCTGAAAACTACCTATGTAATTACTGCAACAGTTTTGTTTGTGTTAATTGTGGCAGGAGCCTTCGCAAGCTTGTATCTCTCAAAACATACAACTTCTGGTACTACTACAAGTTCCAGTTCAAATTCTAATTCAAAGATACAAGTAGTCGCCGCTGAAAATTTCTGGGGCAGTCTGATATCCCAGCTCGGTGGAACACATATCAATGTGCTGAGCATCGTTTCAGACCCAAATGCTGATCCTCACGAATACGAAAGCAATAGTACTGACGCCAAAGCAATTGCAAATGCCAGCTTAGTAATCGTCAACGGAGCCGGGTATGATGAATGGGCTCTAAAGCTTATTGCAGCAAGCAGTACTCCACATCAAATAGTATTGAACGTGCAAGAACTCATCAACCAGTCAGTTGGTGTCAACCCTCACTTTTGGTACAGTCCTTATTATGTGAATGATACAGTGAAGGCGATGTACCAAGACCTTGTTTCCGTAGATCCGACCAACGCTGCATACTATAAACAGCAGTATGTTGCATTGAACGCATCGCTTGGGGTATACAACGCGCGAATCGACGAGATAAAGCAACAGTTCGGAGGCGCGAAAGTAGCATCTACAGAGAGCATCTTCGTGTATCTGGCGAACGCCACCGGTCTCGACCTCGTCTCCCCTCCTGCATTCATGGAAGCCGTCTCCGAAGGAAACGACCCCCCGGCACAGAGCATCGTGCAGTTCCAGCAGCTTATTCAGAATGAAACTATTACGGTGCTGGTATACAATGAACAAACGGTGACGCCGCTTACGCAGAACATCAGGGCACAAGCCTCTCAACAAGGCATTCAGATCGTTGGAGTGACGGAGACCATACAGCCGCCGGATGCCACGTTCCAAGACTGGATGAATTCGCAGTTACTCGCTCTTCAAAACGCACTTGCCCTGGGGAAATAACGAATGAGCACACAGTCCGAGATCATCACTTCCAAGAATCTGGTTGCCGGCTACCCGGACAACATAGTTTGGCGAGACGCCAGTTTCACCATCGATCGCGGCGAGTTTGTAGCGGTTATCGGCCCTAACGGAGCGGGCAAGACAACTCTGTTTCGTTTGCTCCTTGGGTTGCAGCAACCCGTCAGCGGCACGATCAAGATATTCAATGCAGCGCCCAAGCGTGGCAATCCGCAGATTGGTTACGTGCCTCAGCGTCACATAATCGACCGTGAAACAAATGTAGAGTCCCTTGAACTTGTGCGACTGGGAATTTCTGGCAAACAATGGGGTCTGGGCCTATACTCCCAAAATGACCGCAAAGCCGCTCTCGACGTACTGGAAGCCGTTGGTGCGACAGATTTGGCCCATCGCTCCCTCGGCGTGTTATCAGGCGGAGAACTGCAGAGGATATTTCTGGCCGAGGCGCTAGTAAGCAACCCTGCCGTACTGTTGCTCGATGAGCCGTTGTCGAATCTTGACATGAGGCGCGAGAAAGAATTGGTGCAACTTATAAGTGGTGTGGTTCGATCGCGTAACGTGACTGCACTGCTGATAGCCCATAACATCAACCCTCTTCTGCCGTTTCTCGATAAGGTTGTATACATAGCCAACGGCAAGGTTGCGACCGGGACACCGCAAGAGGTCCTGACGTCAGAGTGTCTCACGGCATTATTCGGAGTTCACGTTGAGGTCCTTCGAGACTCTAAGGGCAACATTGCAGTCATAGGTATTGAAGATGTCCACGGTGATCAATAGAATGTCCTTCAACATCAATCTTTTGGCCGACCTGCAGCAGATATTCCATTACCAGTTCATGCAGCATGCCTTCGAGGCAGGAACAGTAGTCGCAATCATCGCAGGCATTGTAGGCTTTTTCGTTGTGTTGCGTCGTTCGTCATTCGCAGCGCACGCCCTCTCTCACATCGGTTTCTCTGGGGCAGCGGGGGCCGTATTATTCGGAATCAGCCCAGTTTTCGGTCTTCTCCTGTTCACAAGCGTCGGCGGACTTGGGATAGCCGTGCTTGGCCCGCACTCAGCCCATCGTGACGTCCAGATCGGAACAGTTCTAGCATTCATGCTCGGCATAGGCGTGTTGTTCATCAGCCTATACACCGGCTATGCAACCGAGGCGTACTCCATCTTGTTCGGAGAAATACTTGGCATCAGCTTCAACGACGTCCTTCTGACCATCGTTGCCAGTTTGATAATTCTGGCTCTCGTCGCGGCCGTATATCGACCGCTCCTGTTCGCATCGCTCGATGAAGACGTGGCAGAAGCAAAAGGAATGCCCATACTTTTGCTCGACATAATTTTCATGCTCCTGGTCGCAGTCGCGACGTCGATTGCGGTCCAAGTTGTTGGCGTCCTTCTCATCTTCTCACTGATGGTGACGCCAGCTGCGACCGCTCATCAATTGGCAAAACGACCGCAGCAGGTCATAATTATTTCTGTAGCCATTGCTCTGATAGCAACGTGGTTGGGGCTCTTTGTTTCTTTTTATGAGCCATACCCGGTGAGCTTCTTCATAACAAGCATCGTATTCATCATTTACTTGTTTGTTAGGTTCGTCTATCAAAGGATCAGACCCCAGAAGCTTTCCCGTCTGATTTTCAGGGAATAAACGCGATTAAGGCAGATGAGTGACTTCACGCGCGCTTTTAGCTCCTTCAGTCCAAACTCGTTTGATCTCTGCAACAACAGCCCAACGCTAAACTTTTTCTCTGCCTGTTTCTTTCCAACCTAGAGTTAGGTCAAGTCTTAGCTGTTTTCATTTCACAGTATTTTCAACTGATATTTCATATGGTTTTTTAGGAGAACCTGATCGGACCGATATAGCTACATCGTTGATGTAAATTTAATTAAACAATACATCTGTTTTTATTCGTTATATTTACTTAATTCTTTTGCTCTTTCCAACTCAGTTAGATTGCCGAGTTCCCTTGCCCTCTGTAAAACCTTAATTATTCTTTCAACTTCCTTAGTGCTTCTTCCGACCTCCAAAGGATAAGTTGCAGCAAACTTTAAGACACCGTCGGGGTCGATTACAAAAAGTCCTCTATAGAGAATCCCCCTTGTCTTATGGAGTATGCCGTAGGTCTTTGCTATTTTCCCCCCTAAATCAGCGATCAATGGGTACTCAACGTCCACCCCGGTCTTTTCCTTTATATCCTTGAGCCATCTGTTGTGCGTTTCAATTGAGTCGACACTCCATCCTATGAATTGGACTTCCAGTCTGTCAAATTTCCGCTTCTGCTTCGCGAAACCTAAGATATCCGCTTCGCAAATGGGGGTGAAATCAGCTGGATAGGCAAAGAGAACGACCCATCTGTGTCTGAAATCAGATATGGACAGCCTTCCCTTTGTTGTGTCTGCGGTGAAATCTGGAGCCAGCTCATCTATTTCTATCATAGAATCACAATAAATTATAGGGATAAAGCCTATTTAAGCATAACTTTATAATATCTTATTATAATCAATTGTTTGTGAAAGGAAAGCTTTATAATTAACCAGATAAAAATTGTATGCTATGGTAGCTTATAAGAAAGGCGACGTTTATGTCTGTAGTGATCCTAAATGCAACATCGAAGTAACTGTGACCAAAGGGTGCACCGAAGAATCGTGCCCAGTCTGTGAACCGCTGACGTGCTGCGGAAAAAGGATGACAAAAAAGAAGTAAATGTTAATTAAAAGCACAACTTCCTCCTTTTTTTATTGCAGTAAGGAGTGGATAAAGCAATATGAATTAAATGTTATAGGAAGATAGTTAAGGTAGTTAGTCTTCGTACCTTCTCGTTTAGTATGTGTCCACAACTTCAATTGTATTTTTTGGGAACAAAGTTAACATCAAGTTTTTGAGGGTTTGTGCTCATGCCCAGAAAACCATCAAAACTCAAGGTAAACTTGTCTAAAAATAGTGCCGAGGGCCGGGTATTAACACAAATAATTAGGCTCAAACTCCAGACTATTAATAATAGCATAATGTAGCAGTAACTAGAATGCATATTGAGTGGACCGGGTGGGATTCATACCTAAATGGGTTCGAGTCCTTTTCATAACGATTTGTTAGTTTCCCTTTTAGATGCTGACCAAAAAGTAGACTGCACCATTCACGGCAGATATTAATAGGCCAGCTTGCGGGTTCTTGTGCGATATAAAGTAGATAGCTGAGGGTGGGTTTGGGCCGGCGGATAGGCAGGTTGACAGACTTTGAGAGGAACCGTCTGGAAAGGTAACAATATATTTTCCATAAGTAGGGTAACAGTTTCCCCCAGAATAGGTCACGTTTGTATTAGCCTGAAGTGTGAATGTTACATTATTGAAGGTGAACGTGTTGGGGGTTGAATCGTTCCACTCCATATATGAGTAAGTTGTGTCCCCTATCGTTATCAGGCCCTTATGCAAAAGCAACCGAACCGTTACAGTCTGCAATATAGTGTTTGACGAGCTCGTGGAAACAGTTGAAGTGCTCGCTGAACTTCTGAATAATGTTGGGTTAAAGTAGATTATACTTCCAATAACTACAGCTGTAACTATAAGGGCGACAAAAGCTATCTTATAGGAGCTTTTATCGACCGACTGTTTGACCATATCACTACACCTTTAGATCAGCTTGAGCTGGTTTGAATTGTTACAAAATATATTGTGTTTGATGATAGTGGAGAGCTGAAGGTTAGGTTGATGGTTAGCGATGTATTCACTGCTACTTTGATAGGTAGGCTTGGGTTTGAAGCGCCGCCGTTCACGCTTGAAAGGGGGTTTCCGTTTACGAGTATGCCTGTAATGGTCTGGTCTGTGCTCCCGGTGTTCATGGCACTAACAACCACCTGAGTCGGGCTGACGGAGGTCACATTTGTTATCTCAAGCCTTTCTATGCTCGTAACTGTTGTGGTTGCGGTTACAGTTGTTGTTTGGCCTTGTGTCTCAGTTGTTGTCACGGTCGCAGTCGCTGTACCAACTTGTTCTGTCACAGTAACAGTTACAATAGGTCCAGTCGTAGTCGTAGAACCAATAGTTGCAGTAGATGTAATAGTTGTAACATTAAGAGCTGTAATAGATGTTGTAGACGTCGTGCCAAACGAAGTCGACGATGTCGTACTAAACGAAGTTAACTGTGTAGTAGTACTTGGACCACTGTAAGTTGTTGTAGCTGTGCTTGTAGCTGTAGTGGTAGGAACCAAATGTGTAATTGTAGTTGTAGAACTGGTAGATGTTGTGGAGGTTGTCTGCGTGGGCTGCGGTGGAAGAAGGTAAATTGCTCCACCTGCCAGAGCCAACGCTAATACGGCAGCTACGAAAACTCCTACAACTATCTGCCTTTTATATTCTGACATTATGTTCATCAGCGGTATACTTTGACTTGGATATAGCGCTATTAATAGAAAGACGGGAAAGAGCTGTTTTCTAATTTTAGAAAGCGTTTTTCTAATTTTAGAATTTGGTAAGACTTAATACGTTATCGTTTACCATAAGGTTGAAAACCGTTGAGTGTGAGGGGAGAGGATGAAGCAAAACTTTTGAGGGGTACAACTCTCAGAGTTTACCGTTTCATATTCAAGGAGGGAAAGCCTGTAGGGGTCAGCGACGTGCAGGAGGGCCTTGGGTTCAGCTCCTCATCCGTTGCATCATATCACGTCAACAAGCTTCTCCAAGCTGGGCTCATCAGAGAGCAGGACAAAGGCTACGTGGTGGACAAGGTTGTTTTTGAGAACATGGTCAGAGTGAGGAGGACGCTTATACCTTTCCAGATGGCGTACATGGCGTTCTTCGCTGTAGCATTCCTGATCTTTCTGACCTATCTGAGGCCGCCTCAGATAACGTCCACATATGGTTTCGCTTTAGTGGTGTGCTTGGTAGGGGTTGCAACATCACTGTATGAAGTGGTTAGAGCTTTGAAGAAGGTGTAAGATAATGTCGTCTATAAAGGTAAGAAACGTGTTGTTGGTCACTTTTGTAGTGTTAACGTTAATATTCGGTTCCCTGTCCGCTTACGAGTTTGTTCAAGTTCAGCAGGTGAAAAGCTTAAGCCAGACCACCTCCACTACCACGGTGACATTGCCACCGTCTACAACTTTTACTGTTGCGACATCTACAGAAACGGGGATTACAACCTCCATAATAACCGTCACCGCGACCGTACCAAACGTGCCAAACGAAGGCGTGATTAAAATTGGTTTCCCCAATAGAACGAATGCATACTTTTTTGATTACAAGAGGATGGCGGGCTTCCCAGCGGGGACGTCGGTCACCTTTAAGGGCGTCACATTCTACAGTGAACCACTCAACGAATCTCTTACAGGCTGTGTGGTATACTACGTCAAAGTCACCTTCCCAGATGGGACCTCGGAGGTAACAGGTGCAGGATACTGTGCTACAATGGTTATAACATCCATAGCCTTCACGAACCACAGCAACCCGACGGCAGGAGTAATGTACGCTCCAGCGGAATATGGGTTGGGTGATCAGGTGATAGACCAGCCTGTCGCTGCAGGATTCTACCTTCTGGTCAGCGAGTGAGGCTAACAATGCCAACTGTGAAGAAACAGAATCTGCTGCTGGCTGCTTTTGCTGTTATTATAGTCATCTTCGGTTCCATATCTACCTTTGAACTGGTAAAAGGTCCAACTTCAACTACTATAACAAGTTCAACAACTTTCACAACTACGGCAACCACTATATCGAACGTGACTACGACCATTACGGAAACCGAATCTGTCACACGCTACATTACGAACCAGTTCTATCGAACCACCTCACTCACGACAGCGTTCACGACAAGCTTCCCATACTGGTTCCCCTTTGTAGCAAAAGCAGGCGATGTTCTGGTTTCTACATGGGTTATAGAAAACGGTATCATGCTTAACGTGACCTACACACCCTTCTTCAAGGCAGGCGACACATTCAACTACTTTATCACGATGACAAACATTAATAACACCTCACACCTTTCCATAACAAACTTCGGCGAGCTTAACGTGACGATTTACAATT
>JBEKIG010000001.1:0-195735 GCA_050011875.1 Nitrososphaeria archaeon | reverse complement strand
TGTCGGCAAGTCTTACAAGTTCTACTTTAGCGCCTTCCCCTTCAGCAGCCTTCAATGCTTCATTTACGAATAATTCTGTATTTCCTCCAATTCTTGGGCTTCCGACAACTCCTAAGATATATATCATGCCCTCCCTCCTCTTCATCGCAATTTAAATACGTTATACGACTCTCATGGTGTTCGTGTCTTGAATAACCTTAACTCTTTATCTAAATATTTTAAGGCCATTAACTACCAGTTCTACGCCATTTTTTTTTAGTGTATACAGATTTAATTCCTTTATTCTTTGGTCTAGCTCTAGTCATGTTTACGATTGCTTTAATGATTCATAAATCATGACATTAATTTATAATGAATACATAAAGACAAGTATTAACTGCTGTATCGCTGCCCAATAGTCTAATGCTACTGGATCGATGCTAGCTAGAAGTCGGTTGAGTCTAGTGGTGTCCTCCGCAGGATACCCAGCCAGTTCACCTTGTGAGATCCAGATACAGTCGAGAATGGTGATTGCAGGTGTTCTCACTTTAGCTATCATTTCACTACAGTGTTGCCCCAACCGTAATGTCTTTAAATCTTTCGACTATCTGGAATGGGCTGAGGTGCAATCGAACGTCACAATTTGCATATCCGCTCAAAAGGTTCTTCACGATTCTCACAATCTTGGCAATTGTAACTATAAGTGTTGTATTAGCTTTTGATCAATTCATCGCAAAGCCTCTGGGGCTCCCAACCTTACTTAGCCAGACCTACAGAATCATGATACTCATAATTTTTGGCCTGCTCATCATATTCTTCATACGCCGCTCAAACCTTTTGATAATAAAGCGTTTCGGAGTTCAAATAGCAACGATTTTCCAGTTTTTCATGGTTCTTGCAGTCGTTATTGTAGAAGTCTTTTCAATTCTTGACGTATTTCAAGTTTCAGGAACAACTCTGCTGGTCAGCGGAGGCATCGTCACTATTGTAATCGGTCTCGTCATTTCAACCTTCGCCGGAAACATACTTGCCGGAGCCCTAGTGCTCATAACCCATTCCTTCAGAGTCGGTGACACAGTTCTGGTTAATGGTGTGCCAGGAAAAATAGTAGCAATAACCACCATGACCACCCAAATCAAAAATGACCTAGGCGGCCAAATCAATATCCCAAACACGGCCATAGCCCAAGGAACAATAATCATCACCAGAATTCAACCTGACGCAACGGTCACCGAAGGAAGGCTTCCATATTCTATTGGAGACAGAATCTACACAACCTACATGAACACAGAAGGTACAGTCAGCGAACTTGACACGCTTCGAACAAAGATCAGGTTAGATTCCGGCAGTGAACTCACATTCCTAAACAGCACCGTCATAACAGGCGCGGTGGCAATCGCCAAAATTATGCCGGTCAACGATGACGAACTTAAATTCTCGTTGACGATAGAAGGAGATGCAGAGAAAACAATAGACAAAATAAAACATACTGCAGGTTCAAACCCCTCAATGTTCAAATCTGCTCCCCAAGTTCTCTACTCATCACTGAAGCAAAAGGCAGTAGAATTAGAAATATCCTGCAAAGTTGACCCAAAAAAGAAAAGTGAAGCAAAGAACCTACTCCTTAAAACTGCTTACTTATCAAATACAGAACACGACGGTCCCCATTCTGAAAAGTAACACAAGCGAAAAGATGAAAGGGGAGCGCATAGTGACCTGTGACAGATGGTGAGAACGGAATGCGTGAAGTTAAAATAGCAACCATACAACTGAATTGAGAAAAACAGAATTAGCTCGCAATATGTTTATTATCTAAGGGAGATGATAATTGATAGGAGTCCCTAGCCAATCCACTATGTTTTGGCTTTTGACACCATTTCTTTATTCAAAATTGTTTTATTAAAGATATATTAGCCGTTTTGGCTAATCTAATAACTGTGAAGAACAAATGGTGAAACTGTATAAATTGGAAAAAGTGCCCTCTTTCAAACTGTTTGAAGGCGTTAAAGGTAGATTGATCTTTGGAGAAAGGATGTCGTTAAGCTTTGTAGAAATAGAACCAAACACGACCGCGCCGAAACACAAACACGAAAACGAACAGATAACGATTGCAGTTGAGGGCAACATTACCTTCACAGTAGGTGACAAAGAATATTACATGAAAAAAGGAGACGTTATTGTTTTCGGAAGTAATGAAGTTCATCAGGGAGTGGCATCAGAAGACGGATTTCAAGGGATTGAAATCTTTGCACCACTTAGACGTGACCATCTAAAACTTGTACAGCAAAATTCGTAAAATCCGAATGCTTTAAACAAACTTTCTGCAAAAACCGTTTTCTTAAGATGCGATCTCTAATTTATAATATTGAAGTTTTTACAGAAATAGAATAATACTTTAACGATCGAATTCTTTTCGGTTCAAATTTGTTATCCGCACCAGATTATACACGGTCACGAAGACGGCGTTTTGGAAAGTTATTTGTTGGTTAAGCGCCTTTTTTTCAGCTTTTCACTGTATATCTTCACAATGTATGGAGTTATGGCGATGCAGAATGCAAGCCAGAAGACGCCGAGGAAGTATCCGCCTATGACGTCTGTGAACCAGTGAACGTTTAGGTATATTCTAGTAAATCCTACAAGCAGGGCCAAAGCTGCAACAAGAACGCTAGATATTGCTTTAAAACTTGTACTTTTCCAAATTTGCCAGGTGAAAAATGCCAGCAAACCGAAAAGAACTACTGTGCTTGTAACGTGACCGCTTGGAAAAGAATTACCTGTTTCAAGCACCAGTTCGTTCAAAGGTCTCGGAGAATAGATGAACGTTTTAAGCACTTCTAATATCACTGCGTTTCCAGCCATGACCCCTACCAACACTAAAGCATTTTTCCTCATCTTCATCAGGAACAACACTGTTCCTATCACAAGTGAAAGCGCTAACAGAGGAGCTGTATCGAAGCCAACTGCCACAAGCTTAGCCACTAGTGTGAAGTCGATCATATGGATCGTTGCTGCCCACGAATTTACTCCATTGTTTATTTGGCTCAAGTTTCCTCTAAGGAGGTCAATCAACAGAAACCCGATTAAACATACAATTGAAATTGTAATTGCTCGATTGTCTCTTAGTGTAGCGTCCATGCTTCTGCACGACTGTTAAGTAGGCTTTACTTCGTCAATATAACTCTTCGCTTCTTATGATGTTACTATTTTGATGCGCCATTCGTCAAGAAATAACAGCTGCTTCCTAATGACATTTGATCCGCTGCAAATCAACTAAAGACTACAGAATCCCAATGCATTAACATCCAACCATAGATAACACTTTGGTGAAGCATCTTAAGCATTTCAGGTCCAGTTGAGGCACGCAATTACATGTTTTGGGTGATATCCATTCCTTGTGGGGTCGGCTGTTTATCCATGCCACAACTTTTTCAATGTCTCCTCTGCATGCTTCTTTGAGGTCAAAATCTATGACCCTTAAAAGCACTGGAATGTGGCTCGCATATTTGGCTACGCGGGCAGTGGAAAGCCCCAGACGTCCAAATGGTCGAGGAACTTTAGCGCCGTCTCGCCGTTCCTGAGAAGTTTTATGGCGCGCCGATACCGCACAAGCCACTGTTCATAGTCAGATATCGACAACATACTACCGGAATAGCGTGGGAATTTAAAAGGCGGAGGAAGGGATTTAAACTTGAAGAGGTGGCGCCCAGGCCGGGATTCGGACCCGGGTCGCACGGGTGACAGCCATGCATACTAGGCCAGTCTATACTACCTGGGCAGTGTGTTTGTTGGTTATTGTAAGTGGTTTTTTAAGTTTTTTGTTCCCCAGCCGTGTCTAAAAGTCAATTTAAATTGATTTTTGTATCGTCTAAAATCGAAGGAAAAGCTCAGAATGCTCTCACAGAGATTCAAACTTTCCAATATAATGGTGATCTAAGTTATGGTATTCTTTCTCGCAGAACTCTAGAATTCTTTCGAGGATTAGACTCCTAAATATTCACGTAAAAAAACCTAGGGGTTATCAATTTAGAAGTTTGTTTTTCTATTTTTGAAGACAGGGGCTCTTGGCATTTGCTTTTTTCAAGCCTTCCAAATACGATTGCTCGCTGGTTTTACCTATCAGACTCTGTTGTCCGTTTACGAAATTTAGAGTCTGGTAAATTGTTTCGTCTCCTTGCAGTTGTTGATCAAAGAAACATCCCTTTTTAATGCCATTCAGCTTAACGTTCTTAAGATATTCTAAAGCATACATGCAGTGTCCTACAATCTCACATGATAGACATTTTCCCCAGTCTTCAGGGTAAAGACATGAACCGCATGCAACGTGGCATGCTCTTTTTCCAGGAAACAGGTTTATCTGTACATCGCCTTCACAACGGCAACATTTATCTTCCCAAGTTTCTTGCTCCACCATATCAGTTTAGACTCTTAAACAGAAAATCTTCTTTCTGTGCTATAAAAATATTTATATTTTTACCTCCAACTAAATAAGTTATCATAATAGTGGAGTGAGCAGAATGAGTCTAGTCTCAGTTGTCAAGAGAAATGGAAGAGATGTGAAGACAGCCGTCCGTGAGGCGGTCAGACTTGCAGGTGGCCTTAAAGGCATAGTTATGAATGGGAGTACGGTGTTGATAAAGCCCAATTTGGTCAGCCCAAGTCCCTCAGGGTCCGGTGAGGTCACCGATTGTCGAGTAACCGAGGTAGTGGCGAAACTTGTCCTGGAAATGAATCCAGCACGGGTTGTGATAGGGGAAGGCAGCGGCTTCGGATATGATGTGACGTCTCCGTGGGAGGGCCGAGGCTTGCAGACGATGGATGCGTTCAAGTCATCGGGGACTTTAGAGGTTGCGAAGAGGCTTGGAGTTGGAGTGGTGGACTTGAACCAAGATGTCTCGATTGAATTAAAGGTTGACCATCCTCTGGTAGTGGATAGTTTCAAAGTCGCGAAGACGGTGGTGGACAGCGATGTGATAATAAATGTGCCTGTGATGAAAACCCATCGTAGAACAATCGTCACCATTGCCTGCAAAAACATGAAGGGTGTGCTCCCCCTAGCTGAAAAACGAAAGACGCATAGGCTGGGCTTGGACAAGGCGATCGTGGACCTTACCAGAACTGTCCGATCAAGTTTTGTCGTGGCTGATGGGCTGGTCTGCAACCAGGGTGAAGTTCGTTCCGAGGATAATCGGGTGAAGATGGACCTGATCGTTGCAGGTCGAGACGCGGTTTCTGTGGACGCGGTCTGTGCGAAGATAATGGGCTTCGATCCTTCAAAGATCAGGACGATCTCCCTTGCCTGTGAGGAAGGTCTAGGGATTGGAGATCTTGAAAAGATCAAAATCAGGGGTGTCTCAATCGAAAGTGTCATGTGCAAGTTTAGGGATCCACAAAGCGTTATTGTTGAGACTTATCCTGACCTTACTCTCCTTGATGAGCAGGCTTGCACCGCATGCGAAGGTGAACTGCAGAGTCCCCTCTTCTATATCCGTCAGGCAGGTCTAGCCGACCAGCTCAAAGGCTTAACGGTGGTCATGGGCAAGCAAGCCGTTACACCGGAAGTGAATGGCAAGGTCCTCTTTATGGGCAAATGTGTATGGGAATATAGAAACAAAGGTCCGTTTGTAGACGGTTGCCCACCTCACGGCGGATGGGCTCTGACGGAGAAGATCTGCGAGATCTGTGGAATAGACAAGAAACCAGTCATCAAAGCTATAGAAAGAGTTCACAGGAGACTTGATGAGATCAGCTGAATGATGTTTGCACTCCTACATGTTTTCCCTTACAGGCGTACCGCATACAAGCTTAGTTGACAATGACCTTGTCGTTGTGCTTTTTGGGTGAAATATGCCCTTTAATAGCACGCAGGATCCCGTCTGTAATAAAGACTAAGAAGGGTGAACTAAGTATTATTTTAAGAAGTGAAAACATCATAACTTTTAAATATTGAATTTCCGTTTGGAATTCGTGACATATTGTGTCAGAAATTTCTGAAGGCAATTTGAGGGAACTTCTTTGGGAGGACATGGGTGCGCTTGATCCTGACAAGTACATTATTGCAACTTTTTTGGCTGAAATAGGCCCATATCCACCAAAGCGAGTTGCTGAAGAATTGGCAGTGGAAGATTCTACGGGAACATGGACTCCAGTCAGGTATGAGACACCTAAAGTTAGAAAGGAGTATGGTGCAAAAATAGTGGGGTTCATCAACGCCAAAGAGAACATGTACGTTATCCAGTTAGCAATTAATGGGGAAAATTATGACCCTGAAACAGGCGGATTGGCGAACCTTCTTGCTGATATCGCGGGAAATGCATATGATCTGCTTTTTGTTGAAAAGCTTAAGCTTATGGACCTACATTTCCCTAAAACTTGGACATCAGCTTTTCCTGGGCCAAAATTTGGATTAGAGGGTGTTAGGGAATTGACTCAGACGAAGAGTGATCGAAGGCCAGTTATCGGCGCAATAATGAAGCCTAATGTTGGATTGGACGCTAAGACTATGGCTAAGATGGCATATGAAATCGCGTTAGGAGGAGTGGATTTACTGAAGGATGATGAGGCTTTGGTGAACCCTAAGTACTGTCCGCTTGAGGAGAGGGTTGTAAGGATAATGGAAGCTCTCGATAAAGCGAAAGCGGAAACGGGCAAGAAAGCAATGTATGCCTTTAACATTACAATGGATAGGCAGGATAAGATGATGGATGCCGCTGACTTCGTGATCAATCACGGTGGGAACCATCTGATGGTCTGCTATGCCTACACGGGTTATGGAGGAATAAGGAGATTAGCTGAGGATCCTAGCATAAAGGTTCCTCTCCATGTTCATAGATGTGGGCATGGAGCAATTTCTAGGTCTCCTTTTCACGGATTTGATGCTGTTTTGATATCCAAGCTGGGTAGAATGTCTGGAGCAGATGAAATGCACGCTGGATCGATCGAAGGCAAGTTCCACTACACACCAGCAGAAATGATAAGGCATATGGTAACCTTTAGAACCGTATGGCATAACTTTAAACCTACTATGCCGGTCCTGTCTGCTGCAAACCATCCGGGAAACCTTCCTGCATCATGTAATCTTGTAGGAAATGATGTTTGTCTATTTGCAGGAGGAGGCATTTTAGGACATCCGACAAGCTTGACAGCTGGTAGTAAGGCAATGATGCAAGCCGCAGACGCTTATATGAAAGGAATAGCATTGGAAGATTATGCAAAGGATCATGGAGAGCTTCAGGCTGCAATAAATTTATGGGGAGTTAAGAAAATAGTGTCCACCTAAAATACTAAAATTGCGAGGGGAATTTTAATAAAGGGGTCTCAGGTGCGCCGTATCTAGGGTCCCCGGGTGCTTGAAAAGTCTAAAGAATTCTATAATGCTCTTGATCGTCGTCGTTATATGGGGTGCGAACTGGGTTAACATGAAGATAGGGTTAAATTATGTTACCCCCCTAAACTACCTCTTCCAAAGGTTCTTTTTTTCAGCTATCATGATCGCCCCCTTCGTATTGTTCCTAAAGAGTGGGATACGCAAAGACTTTAGGGTTATCGTCAACGTGATAGTGCTCTGTGTAATATATGCATTTAGTGTCATGTTTATGATGCTCGGTTTGGTGTCTGAAAGTTCGGGTATAAGCTCAATGATTGTTTTTACACAGCCTTTGTTCGTCTTCGGGCTATCTTCAGTCTTTTTAAAGAGTGAGATAACGGGAACAAAGGTCGCTGGGGTTCTGGTTGGATTTGCGGGTATAGGAACGATCTATCTTGAAAGAATAGGTAGCGCTGGAGGAGAAGGGCTACCGATCCTATTTCTGTTGCTCAGCGCGTCGTTATGGGCTGTCACAATAGTCTACTACAAAATAATATCGGATGACGTTCACCCGTACTGGATAAGTTTCTCCCAAGTGGCAATAGGCTCAATCGTAGTGCTGCCCTTCGCACTTGCATCGGGTGGTGTCAATTTTGTATTCGATCTGCCATATATCGCTTCAATGGCCTATATAACAGTCCTGTCCACCGTTTTAGCTTTCTTTCTATGGTTTTATCTATTGAAAAACGAGGATGCCACAACAGTGTCCTCCTCTAGCCTCATGATCCCTGTAATCGCCCTTGTTTTGGGCATGTTTATTCTCGGAGAAACAGTGAACATATATCAGGTGTTAGGGGTCGCATTGGTTCTAGCAGGTATCTACCTCGTGAATAGAAACACTAAACGTCTAATGTAATCATTTTATTACCTGAGTTTAATCACCATGTGAGCACTACAATATTTATGTGAAAATAAAATCAATTAATTTACACATATATGTTAAAAAAATAAATATAGTACCTGTTTTATTTCTAATAACATGGAAAAGCCGTGGGGATCATAATTGGGCTGCGGTGTTTTTGGGATACTCAACATAAACGATGATCCCGCATACCTTAACATTTATTGGGGTATAAGGGCATTAAACAACAGAGGTCATCAGTCCTGGAAAATAGTGACCTATCATAAAGGCTTTTTCGGATATGGCGCGCTGGGTCTTGTACCACCATTGGATCAGATAGATTCGAAGCTGAAGAGCGCGGGAATCAGCCTGTCCCAGATCTTACCAGGTGGTTCGGGGATAGGAAATACAAGGTATACAACTTTTGGAGGAGCTGATCCAGAATCTTTAATGCACGATTCCCAACCTATTGTTGAACAAAACAGCAAGGCGAATCTTACTATTTCATATAACGGTAACATAGTGAATTCTGGCAAGCTAAAGAATGAAATTGTTTCAAAGATCGGTCCTGTTTCCACGTCCGTTGACACTGAACTGATTAACAAGAAGCTGATTCTAGAACTTTCTAAAGGGGATATTTTTTCAGCTGTCAAGAATTGCATGGAGCAGATAGAGGGAGCGTATTCTATTGTTGGGCTACATAACGGTGACCTGTTTGCTTTTAGAGACGCTTATGGAATAAGACCCCTATGCTATGGCCTAGGGGAGGACAAAACCGATTATGTTTTCGCCTCCGAAACTCCAGCTATTGAAAAGGGAGGCTTTGATTTTAACTCTTTCATTGAGCCAGGCGAATGTGCGCTCGTCGATAAGAACGGAGTGGAAAGAAGAAGACTGCTTGTCTCACGCAAGAAAGCGTTCTGCTCCTTTGAAATAGCCTATTTTTCGAGACCAGAATCAATGTTGTCTAACGGTAAATACATCTATAAAGCTAGAGAAGAATTTGGAAGGAGCCTAGCGAGAGAGAATGCTGATGTAGCCAAAAAGTTGGATATCGTTATTTCAATACCTGAAACCGCTGACGATGCGACATACGGCTTCCATGAGGAAACCGGAATACCTTGGGAGCGTGCAGTTAGAAGAGACAAGTTTGTATCAGAAAGAGCATTTATAAAAGCTCCTGAAGAAAGAGTTCAGACAATTCAAAGAAAGATTACGATAGTTGGTGAAAGATTAAAGGGAAAGGTGATAGGCTGCGTTGACGACAGCATCGTAAGAGGTGACACGACCAGAAATATAATTAGAGAAATCAGGAATTTCGCTAAAGAGGTTCACCTTTTCATTACGTTTCCGAAGATAGTGAGCGTGTGTCCCTACGGTATCGATATGGCAACCTTCAAGGAGCTTATTGGTGCCGTCAAAACTCAAGAAGAAATAGCCAAAGTTATTGGCGTTGACAGCTTACATTATCAGAGTTTAGAAGGTTTTTTAAACGCCAGTGGATTCAAAAAAGACGAGCTGTGCTTAGGCTGCATTTCACGTCAGTATCCTACTCCATACGCTGACAGACTGATTGAAAGGAAATGGAAGAAGTTCTGCAGAGGCTGCCAAGAAAAGGGTAGGGTCTACGAATGAACATGGTCTCAAAGGCTATGGAGTTCGAAGGTAATGGTTGAAGTTTTAGTTGTAGGAAAAGGGGGGAGAGAAAACTCCATCGGATTCGTCCTCCAAAAGGATTCAAGAATAGACAGGGTTTACATCGTCCCCGGCAACGCTGGAACCTACCTGATTCCAAAATGTATGCCGCTGATGGAATTTCCCAGAAAAAAGGTTAAGGCGACTTCAGAACAGGTGATGGAATTCGCTAACAAAACTCTCGAGAAGGTGGAACTAATAGACGAAATTCTATCGTTCGCGCATGAGAAGAGCATTAAGCAGGTCTGGGTAGGCCCTGAAGATTGCCTTTCTTTGGGAATAGTGGACAAAGGTTTAGAAATGGGGGTGAATTGCATAGTCGGAGCTCTAAAGCACTGTATGAAGTTGGAAGGGAGCAAATGCTGGCAAAAAGATCTTATGAAAAAAGCGAACGTTCCAATTCCTAGGCACAGAAACTTCCGTTACCCAAACGACTTCAAAGCCGCTCTTGATTTTGTTGATGAGATGTACAACGACAAAAAGAATGTTGTAGTGAAATACGATGGCTATGCGGAGGGGAAGGGTACAATCGTCTGCAGCTCTCGAGATCAGGCAAGATGGGCTGTAAGAGCTATAATGAACGAAAGAAGAATTGGCGAATGTATACTTGATCCAAACAACGGAAACATCGAAATTGACGAGAGATTAGAGGTTTTAGGGGAAGAAAGTTTCTTTGTTCTAAAGAATGAAAAGACCATGACATCATTTGGTACAGCTTGTGAAGACAAAAAAGCGTACGATGAGAATTCTCCTGACCTAAATTTTTTCCGAAAATTTGTCAACACGTACTATAAAAGCCTCCAAAAACTTGGGCCGACTTCCAAGCAATTTGAAAACGTCATTCCACTGACTATTAATCAAAATACCGGTGGTATGGTAGGTGTCGCACAATCGCCTTGGATAAACGAAGAAAACCTTGAAGACGTTATGGGAACCATTGTCAAACCTACTTTCAGAATGTTTAAAGAGATGACAGGAAATGAATGGAAGGGTATTGGGTATTTTGGGCTGCTGCTTGTGAAAGAAGACGGAAAGGTGGTCAGGAAGGTCTCGGAATTTAACGGAAGAGACGGAGACACTGAGACAGAACTTAGAATGCCCCTGCTTGAGACAAGTCTTTTCGACATAGGAAATGCGTACCTAGAAGATAAACTTGACCAAATTGAAATCAAATGGAAAAATGCATACACATTTGGACTTACGCTTGTAAGCGGTAGGATTCCAAGGACCTATCAGGCCGATTACGAAGATCTTGAAATCGTCGCAGAAAAGGGTATAGGGTTCATTAAAGACCAGAATTTAGGGTATCCGTGGCCGCATTTAACTAACCAGCCTATAACAGGCATCGATAAGGTCGCCGGCGTCCAAATATTCGGATCAGGTATTTCATTAAGGAAACAAAATGTCGAACAAGCTTTAAAGAGCGATGGACTTGACTTTTGCACTTCAGGTGGAAGGACGATGGTTCTAGTTGGAGAAGGAAAGACCATAGAAGAAGCTGAAAGAAGTGTCTATGAAGAACAGAAAAAGATATTTTTTAAAAATAAAAGATACAGAAAGACGCACGAGGATTGGGGAAGAAAATTGGATCGGAACGGTGTCTAGAAAAATGACAAGGCTTTATAATCGAGCATCTTCAATTGAGGAAAACGTGATAGTATGGAATTAGAAGAAAGATTAAGAGTTCTTACAGAAGCTGAAAGATTTAAGCGTGAGTTTGAAAAGAAACTGGAACCAACTTTAGAATTGAATCCTAAGAAACCTTTCAAGTTCATATCTGTGGGTGGCGGGGAACTAGGGGATTTAGCGATTACGGCTTCAAAAAGGCAGCTGGGAGGCGTCAATGGTGGGGTAAAAACGGCTGCGTTCGATACATACGAAGGTTTTCCAGCGCAGGATGTCGCCGATAACGAAAAAGTGTTCAACATGATGGATGGTGACGAACTGGAAGCGAACATCAAAAAATTTGTACCTGACCCATCCGAGCCACACGCCATTTACTTAGAGGTAGAAAAAGCGGATACAAGAAGGGTATGCAAAATGGGCGTTGACGAAGGGTACAAGGTCATGTCTACACCCTTCGGACCCTTAATATGCATGGATAGACATCTGACAAAGCTCATGTTTGATAAACTGAAGCTGTCTAGAGCTGATTGGTGCTATGCAAAAAGTCAGCAGGATATAGAAGATGTTGCTAAAGACTTTAACTTGCCCGTAATCGTGAAACCTGTTATGACCTCAAGCGGACACGGAACAACAATAGTGAAGACGGAAGAGCAGTTGGAATCAGTTTACGAGCATTCTTTAAAACACGCTAGGGGAAGGGGGGACGAAGTTATAGTTGAAAGGTATCTGCCAGAGTTGAACGTTAAGGGGACCGAAATTACCCAGATAGCCGTAAGACACTTCGATTCAGGTCACAGGATTGTTACTTCCATAGCTCCAGCGGTAGAGCACAAAAGACCAGGCGCTACGTTCCATGAAAGTTGGCTTCCATCCAACATATCGGATAGAGCAAGAAAGGTATGTCAAGAAAGTGTGAAAAAGATCGCTGAATTCATAGGAGGATTAGGCGTTTTCGCGTTAGAGCTTTTCGTAATAGACGACATCGTGTACAATAACGAAGTCGCTAATAGGCCTCATGACACGGGCATGATAACGAGATGGATGTTGAACATGGATGAAGGAGCCATGATGCTCTTCTCAAGCATGGGACTTCAGATAACTCCATTTGATCTAAAGATGTCTAGGACAGGGTACGGTGTAGCGCACGTAGTACTTGCTGAAGGCTTAAATGAAGACAAGAAATATCGGGTTAACAACTTTGACCTAAACGGCATAAGAACCTACGTCGAGGAGAAAGGATACGATGGTGACATATGGTACTTTGGTAAACCGGACGCTTACCCACAGAGAAGAATGGGCTTAGCTGTAGGCTTCCACAAGGACATTGGCAGCGCTAGGAAGATTGCGGAGGACGTTGCGCACCAGGCTGAAAAACTAATATCATTCGACAGGCAACCAAATTGAGAATTCTAGATCTTCCAACGTCGGGAGGCTTCTAAATGATCTGCCGGATAGATGTCAGCGCGCTGTCAAATGAACTTGACATCAGAGGAAAAAGTGTTAAATCGTTCATAGAAGACATTTTCAAAATAAAGCTTGATTCAGTTAGAACAAGGCAATCTTACACGATAGATGCGAAGCTGACAGCTAAAGAGATAAAGATGTTAGAGGAAAAATTGTTCATCGACAATGTAATTGAATTAGTTTCATCCGATATTGGCGGTAAAGATTCAGCTTTTGACTGGTTAGTGGTAGTTGGATATAAGCCAGGTGTCACAGACAACGTTGGAAAGACTTCTAAGTATGCGGCAGAAGAAATTCTGGGAAGGAAGTTTACGGAAAAAGAAGGCGTTTACACGTCCGTTCAATACTTCATAAAAGGTGGGCACTTAAGCAGGGAAGAAATTGAAAAGATAAGCAGATTCTGCCTAGGAACAAATCCAAGCACAGGCGCCAACCCCGTAATAAATAGCTTGAAGATCTCAAATTATGAGGAGTTCAAAAAAGAGGGGATACCTTTAGTTGTTCCGGCTGTCAGGTCCGGTCGAAGAATTGAAGTTAGAGATTTTGATCTTAAAGTCAACAATGCGGAACTGATGAGGATCAGTAGGGAAAGAATCCTCTCTCTGAGCCTGGAAGAAATGCAGGCGATAAAGGAGCATTTTACAAGACCTGAAATTATTGAACAGCGAAAAAAGGTGGGGCTCGGAAAAAATCTAACCGACGTAGAACTCGAATCAATAGCGCAGACATGGGCAGAACACTGTAAACACAAAATATTCAACGCCATAATAGATTATTTTGATTACGAAACCGGAAAAAAGGAACGCATTAACAGCCTATTTGACAAGTACATTAAAGGCCCAAGCGAAAGGATAAGCGAAAAAATACCTTGGGTCGTATCTTCGTTTAAGGACAATGCTGGCGTAGTGAGATTCAATGAGAGAATTAACGTTGTGGATAAGATTGAAACACACAACGCGCCATCTGCCATAGATCCTTACGGTGGATCGATCACAGGAATAGTGGGCGTTAACAGGGACCCGATGGGAACAGGTAAGGGGGCAAAGCTTCTTTTCAACGTATTCGGCTACTGTTTCGGAGACCCATTCTATGCTCGAAAACTGCCTGATGGTGTCCTACACCCTAGAATAGTGAGGAATGGTGTACACAAGGGGGTTATTGATGGAGGAAACCAAAGCGGTATCCCTTTGGCAAGGGGAAGAGAATTCTTTAGCCCTCAGTATACGTTTAGGCCGCTCGTCTTCTGCGGGACGGTCGGTTCGATGCCGGTTAAAATAAACGGTGAGCCAACTCATACGAAGCAAGTTTATCCAGGTGATTTAATAGTATTAGTAGGTGGCAGAACTGGAAAGGACGGAATACATGGTGCAACGTTTTCTTCAGCTGAATTAGACAAGGATTCCCCAATACAGGCGGTTCAAATAGGTGACCCGCTGACTCAGAAGAAGATGAGCGATTTCCTGCTTGAAGCGAGAGATCGCGGGCTCTACAGATGGATAACTGACAACGGAGCCGGTGGGCTTTCTTCGTCTGTAGGTGAGACTGCTGAACATACTAACGGCTGCGATCTCGACCTGAAGAAGGTCCCATTAAAGTATGAGGGTCTTCAACCTTGGGAGATCCTTGTCTCAGAAGCTCAAGAGAGGATGACGGTTGCGGTCGATCCATTAAAGAAGAATGATTTCCTGCAACTCGCTAAGGCAATGGATGTTGAGGCAACGGTTTTAGGCTGTTTCACTAATTCAGGCAAATTTCATATAAGGTACGGCAAAAAAACTGTAGCCTATCTTGATATAGGTTTTCTGCACAATGGAGTTCCACGAATGAGACTTAAAGCCGTATGGAAAAAAAGGCCGAGCAGTGAGCCAGAATTTGCAGAACCTGAAGATCTAGAAAAGATCCTGGAGGAGATGCTCTCGAGACTAAATATTTGTTCGGAGGAGTTCAAACTTAGGCAGTACGACCATGAGGTTAAAGGGTTATCTGTTGTCAAACTGCTTGTGGGAAAGGAGAGCGATACCCCCAGTGACGCTACTGCATTCTACGTGGAGTATGGCGGCAAAGAGGGGCTTATATTAGCCGAAGGAATCAATCCGAATTTTTCCGAAATAGACACATACGATATGGTGTCGTCCGTAATTGACGAAGCAATCAGAAGGGTTATAGCAGCTGGAGGGAAACTGCCAAATGAAGAGAGTGTCTTATACGGTTTGGATAACTTCTGTTGGAACATTTCTTCTCCGGACAACGAGGATGGACAATACAAGCTTGCACAGCTGGTGAGAGCAAATAAGGCTCTTGCTGACTGCTGCGTTGCATTCGGTTTGCCATGTATTTCCGGCAAAGATAGTATGAAGAATGTTTGGAAGGTTAGCAAATTCGTTGACGGTAAGGAAGTTGAGAAGGTCATTTCCATTCCACCCACACTTATGTTTTCCGTGCGAGCAAAAATATCGGATGTCAAAAAGCTGGTAACGATGGATGTAAAGAATTCTGGCGATCTGGTCTACGTCGTTGGCGAAACCTTCGACGAAACCGGTGGGTCTGAATATTATCGCTATATGGGTGAGAAGATGGAGGGGCATGCCTATGTAGGACAGAAAGTGCCCAAGGTTGATCTAAGGAAGGCTAAGAAAATATACGATAAAATCAGTGAGGTAACGGAAAAAAGTCTGGCGAATTCGATTCACACTCCTACTCTAGGTGGTTTAGGTGTTGCCTTTGCCTTTACATGTCTGGCTGGTGGATTAGGTTTAGACGTGGACTTAAAAAGGGTGCCTGGGTCAGGAATACAAAGGGATGATATTTTACTGTTCTCAGAATCCAACAGCCGATTTATAGTTAGCGTACCAAAAAACAGGAAAGGAAAATTTGAAAAGGTGATGAGGGGAGTCAAATTCGCGAGAGTGGGAACCGTTACTAGTTCTCCTAATCTTAAGATCAAAGGATTGAATGGAAGTTACATTATCGATTCTGATATCAGACGTCTAAAGGGCATATGGAAGAAGACTTTAGAGGGGATTTGAATGAAAACGAAAATACTGATTCCATACGGATTCGGTTTAAACTGTGAAGATGAAACAAGATACGCTTTTGAGCTGGCGGGTGCCAATGTCGACAAGGTTCATCTGAAGCAGCTCTTTGAGCGCCCTAAACTTCTTTTAGAATATCACCTTCTAGCTCTTGTCGGAGGCTTTTCCTTTGGGGATCACATCTCAGCTGGAAAAGTTTTAGGAAACCTTTACAGATTGAGACTAGGTGAAAGCATCAAAAATTTTCTATGCGATGGGAAACTGATTTTTGGTGAATGCAACGGGTTCCAAGCTATGGTGAAATCCGCAATTCTACCATGGTCAGAAGGGGATAAAACGGAACAGACTGTTACTTTGATGAGCAACGATTCCGGTGTCTTTGAAGATAGATGGGTGAATTTAAGGATAAATCCAAGATCAAGGTGCGTGTTTACCGCCGGCATTAAAAGCATGTACCTACCAGTTAGACATGGTGAAGGAAAATTCTTTCCAGCCAATCAATCTGTGCTCAAGAAAATAGAAGAAAATAATCAGATCGTTATGCAATATGTTGATGACAACAACGTTCCAACCATGCAGCATCCTTTTAATCCAAACGGCTCCATCGAATCTGTTGCAGGCCTTTGTGATTTAACAGGTAGAGTGTTCGGGCTGATGCCTCATCCAACAGCCTTTCTGAACATGTGTAATCATCCAAGATATCATAGAATGACATCATTTGAAAAAAGGGAACTCCCTCAAGGGATATCAATATTCAAAAATGCAGTTCAATATATTGAGGAGAACTTTAGATAAGTGACTATTTTGGTAAACAAGGTTTACAGCCCAGAAAAATTTTTTGGCGAAAAGATAAGGGAAATAATAGAGGAGACTCATATAAAACCCGGGACGAAGGCTGCGCGGGAAATCTCCGTTAAAAGGATCGGTAAGAGGTATTCAATAACAGAATATTCGGAGCCCCTCAGAAGCTCAGAAAAGATGACTGTCACCGATGGAACAGGAACCAAAGGCTACCTTATATGGGCTCTGAAAAAGTTCAGTGAATCAGGAAGTAATCCATTTGCTATGACAGTTGACGACCTATACGAGCATAACTTTCAACCTTACAAGATTCAAAGCCATCTCATCCTCCAAGAAGAAAATCTAGCTGCCATCTTGGAGTCCATAAGTTCACTTAAGAGCTTGTGCGTCAAATATAAATGGAAAACTCCAGCTGGTGTAATGATACCCATAATTATTGACGGAGGTGAAACGGCCATATGTAATACTATCGGAGGAATGGAATTTTCTGTCACTGCAACTGGGTATGCAGATCCCAAAGACGTTTTAGTGCCCCATGCAGGAGAAGGTGACACGCTGATTGGGATATCAAGTAATGGCATCCATTCAAATGGATTAACGTTTGTGAGGGAAAAGATCTTGCCTAGAAAAGGTCTCGATTATGAACTTGACTCAAATAGCACTCTTGGAACTGAGCTGGTAAAACCGACTAGGATCTATATCGAAGCTTTGAGAGAATTGAACAAGAGCTTTAGAAAAGAAATAACTGGTAAAGTTCACATCACAGGAGGAGGGTTCAGCAAGCTCAGGGAACTTTCCAAGAAAACAGTTTCTTACGAAGTCTTTAAAGAGCATGGGCTTGTTCCTCAGAAGATCTTTCAATTCATATATGACGAATCCCATATGAACGATACTGAAATGCTTTCCAGATTTAATTGCGGTATAGGGTATGTTGTTTCTATAAAAGGTGATGTTGCAAGGGACGCCGTCAAAATACTGAACAAATACTATTCATCCGACATCATAGGTAAGGTAAAAGCAGGTAATCCGGTCATAAGAATTGAATCACCGTTCAGCAAAAATGTGGTGAAACTTTAAAATGCGGGGAAAGAATATATCAGATCTCTAATGAGTGGAGGATACAGCAAATGGCTAAACTTAACGTTGTAATCATCAAAGGTTCGCGCTCCGATAAGGAATTCTGCCGAAGTCTAGGCGCCTATCTGGAAGATAAAGGAGTGCACGTAATACAGAGGACTGCTTCTGCCCACAGAACTCCATGTCATCTTCAGAAAATTATAGAAGAATATAACAGATCTGACGATGTATCGGCGTTCATTACAGTAGCCGGGCTTTCAGATGCACTGTCGGGATCTGTTGCGGCTAACACCACAAAACCCGTTTATGCTTTTCCACCTGACCTAGGAAAGTACGGTGAAAGTAAAGTCTTTTCGAGCACTAAACTTCCATCCGGTATAAGAGTAGTGCTAATAAAAGAACGTGAAGAAATACTGCAGTTACTGAAGGAAACTTCGAAACCGGTCTACTCTGAAAGGGAATTATCAGAAAGAAAGATGAAAATCGTGGAAACATATCTGACAGACAACCAGGATAAGGGTCTCAGCTCGCCTCTTGGATTGCCCCTTTTCAAGAAAGGGAAGGTTAGAGACGTTTACGAGCTCGGAGATAAACTGCTTATAAACTCTAGCGACAGAATATCGGCCTTTGACGTTAATTCTCTAACTGAAATAGAGGGAAAAGGGGCTTCCCTGAATCTTTTATCCGCGTGGTGGTTTAGAAGAACCAAGAACATTTTTCCCAACCACTTCATAGACACTCCTGATTTAACAATGATGCTGGCCTACAGAGCGAAAAGAATAGACATAGAATGGGTTGTAAGAAGTCACCTTTACGGCTCTATGTTTCGGGATTACTCCAAGGGAGAGAGAGTTCTATATGGATATAAGCTCCGGAATGGCCTCCATCTTGCAGAAGAATTGGATGAACCTATGCTAACTCCAACCACGAAAGCCGACGTCGGTCACGATGTTCCCATCGACAGACAGAAAGCAGTGGGCATCGGCTTAATAAAATCTTATGAATGGGATGCTCTTTCAGAAGCATCTTTTAAGCTCTACGAGTTCTACTCGAAAACAGCTAAGCAGAGGAGGCTTCTGATTCCAGACTTTAAAATAGAGTTCGGAAGATACAAGGGAGAATTCATTCAAATTGATGAAGCACCAAATCATGATTCGGCTAGGATCTGGGTTCAAGAACTCTGGAAAAATAACATTGGGAAAAGGCAGGAAGGATGGTGTTTGGACAAGGAGTTTTACAGACAGTTCCTTTTAGATTCATATATCGACCCCGGTAACCCTCCTAATCCACTACCTGAGATACCGGCTGCAGTCGTGGCTGAAATAAAGAAAAGACTTGACGGCGTCTATCAGGTGTTCGTCAATAATGTAAGTATTGAAAGATTGGATTTGAAAAATTTAGAGGAGGTAGAGAAGTTATATTTGTCTAGAACTAACCCTGAATCAGGACGTGGAGGTTAGTGTTTGCCCGCACCAATATCTCTTGAAGAGCTAAAATCGAAAGGTCGTAGCGTAACCGAATTCGAGGAGTACTTGCCTTCTTCCTATGCAAGGTATATTGATTGGGAAAAATTAGAGGAACCTGAAATTGTACAGTACCTTTCTCCCCGAGCTATTTACGAGTACCAGCTGATCTTCATAAAATCGTATGTCAACGTGTTGGGTAAATATGGGGTTATTCCGAGTAGAATTACGGCTGAAATAGTTCAAAAGCTTAACGGAAAGAACGTGCCTTATAGGCGACAGCAGGAATGGGAGGATAAGTTAAGACATGATATAAGGGGTCTTATCAGGGCTAGCCAGGAGGTTTTAAGTAGGGAAGCAAGATATTACATATATCTTGGTCTCACAAGTTACGATGTCGTCAATTCTGCGTGGAGCGCGGCTTTGAGGGATGTCTCATACGAAGTAATCGTGCCAAAGGGAGTAGAATTATCTCGGATTCTAATAAAGAGAGCGCGAGAAGAGAAAAAAACTATTCTTGTCGGGCGAACGCATAAGCAGCATGCTGCCCCCACGACCGTCGGACACTGGCTTTTAGAAATACTTGGCGGTGTAATGCCGCTGCTTGGGGAACAGCTTAATCTTTCAGACAACCTTAGGGGAAAAGTTTCAGGGTTCGTCGGAACATCGGCAGCTCAAAAACTCCTCTTCGGTGAAAAAGTTCACCCTCGGAAATTGGAGAAGGAGACATTGTCTTTAATGCATTTACTGCCTGACCCTTTAACCGGTCAAGTGGTCCATCAAACATACTATATGCCGTATTTTAGTAACTTGATAGGGATAGCTGGCAATCTGGCGAAGTTCGGTGAGGATATAAGAAACTTTCAGCAGACAGAAGTAAGCGAAATATGTGAACAGAGACTGTCGGAGCAGGTTGGTTCCTCCACCGGGGCCCACAAAAGAAATCCGATCGACTCGGAAAATATTGGGGGCCACTGGAGGCAAATTTTACCAAAAATTATCAGCGTGTATGAAGATTTCGTTACCGACTTCCAGAGGGATTTAAGATCCTCATCAAATCTAAGATACTATGGAAGTGAAATTCCATTTATCACATATCATATGTTACGTAGATCTGCAAAGATCGCCAAAAATATGACGATAAGAAGAGAGAAAATGATGGAGAACCTTAGCATGACTAAGGGTCTCATATCGGCTGAACCGGTTCAACTGGCGTTGCAGGTCTATTGCATCAAGAAGAACCTTGATATTGACACACATGAATACGTTAGAAAATTGTCAGACAGGGCTGTAAATGAAAATATAAACTTTCTTTCTATAATAAAAGATGATAGTCTAATCAGCGACATGCTCACAAGTCTAAGTATTGCTGATAGAACAGTTTTGCTCTCACCAGAAAAATACATAGGAACCGTTGAAGAGGACATAGAATATTTAACAAATACCTGGGAGACACAACTTGACGAAATTGAAAATAGGATCAAGCAGCACTTAGAAAATGTGAGTTATCTCTAACTTACACGTGCGTAGCGGTAGATCCCTTACTTTGTAATATTTTTGCAAAAACTCTAGTTGAAGAAAGAACGTTATTATCTTATTTAGTGACTTCTTGTTCTAATATATATATGAACAAGATTTTTAAGATATCTGCTAACCTTTATTTTTCTTAAACGCAAGGGAAGACCTATTTATTCTATGAACGTTCTTTCGGACAGACCCTTTTCTTATTACCAAGCAGTGTATCCACCGTCTACCACTATGTTGGTTCCTGTAATATAACTTGAAGCCTTTGAAGCTAAGAAGATCGCCGCACCAACCATTTCTATTGGCTCAGCTACACGCCCTAGAGGCACGTATGATTTCCAAATACCTTCCATCTCCGGATTAGTCTTGAACCTTCTCTCAATCATCGCTGTCAGCGTATATCCAGGGCTGATACAGTTCACGTTTATGTTATACTTAGCCCATTCTACAGCCAGACATTTTGTCAAATTTAGGACACCAGCCTTAGCTGTATTATAGTGTGCTTGACTTTGTGGCCTGTTGGCAATCATACCAGAAATAGATGAGATTGTTATTATTTTTCCTCCCTTTTGCTTTATCATCTGTTGAGCGACAGCTTGGCACATGAAGAAAACTCCCTTCAAATTTGTGTCAATCATCGTATCCCAATCTTTCTCCGTCATCTCCTCAGCTTTGACCCATTGTCCGATACCGTGACTGTTTACTAGGATGTCTATTTTACCAAACTCTTCAATCACTTCCCGCACAGATTCACCTATCCGCCTTGAGTCCAGCACGTCCATGTTAACTACCAGTGTTTTTGTGGGGAACTTTTCTTCTATTTCTTGCTGCACCTTTATCAGTTTTTCAGAAGTGCGCCCAAACAGTGCGACGTCGACTCCATATTCTGCTAAACCAAATGCAATAGATCTGCCGATTCCGCTTCCTGCTCCTGTTATGATAGCTTTCTTTCCATCCAACTTGAACAAGTCCTTAACAGATTCGTATTTAGCATCCATACAAATATTATTTAGACTAAAGTTTTAAACTTTTATGGGATAATTAATAACTCTTGACATAATCTATTTTTCCCTGTTACTATTGTTTCCCTTCAAAACTTCTCTATGGAGTTCTCTAAGTTCTGTTAAAGATGGTCCTACAAGTTCAGGAATTCGAACCGCTTCTTCTTTAAAGTCAAGAGCTGTCACTGATTCAACGAATATTTCTTTTTCAATTTCTGAAATCAAATTATTGATCACCATTCCCAAACTACCCGAAGGAAAAAATCTAAGCGGAAATAGAACCTTATTAGCAAGTGCATTAGCTCTTTGCAGCTCTTGAGTTAATTCTTCTTTACTCTTTTCCTTATTCATCAGTTCCCCTCCATACACTCTTGAAATGTCTCTGTAAATTTCTAAAACTTCATTACTAATTTCCTTTATACGTTCAAATATTTTGAAGGTTTCTCCTTCGTAAATGAATGATTTTTGACCTTTTCTACGTTTGATTATCTTCACTAGTCCAGATTCTTCGAGAATTTTTAATTTCTTGAAGATACTTACTCTACTTGCCTCTTCTTCCATCTGCCTCACGAGTTCATTAGATGAGATGCCTGGCTCTTTTCTCACGATTTCTAAAATCTTGTCTGATATCCTATCTATAGAAAGGTGGTCCATAACTGGTATAGTGGTATAATATTAGTATATAAAATGTACGTTCTGCTTAACTATGATGGCGATAAAAAAAATGAGTAAAAATGAATTTACAGCTGTTGAGTCAGCTGCGGCTGATTATGCTAAGGAGATAATGCCTCTTTCAGAGATTCATGAAGAACTAATTGTGACAACATTCCAACAAGGTATGCAAAGCTCTGCGAGTTACGTGCCTCCTAGCGCGGGCTTAGAGAAGAAAGAAGAAATAAAAGGGAAAGGTGCATTTGATTGACTGAAGAAAATAAAGAAGAAATTAGACCTGAGGACAATATCCTCTTACAGCTCCGGCAAAGTTACCTTAAACGTGGATCCCTTCACAGCGTTATCAGGGATCAGAACGGACGTATTATCTCGGGTGAAACCAGGAAGAAGGCTGTTCCAAACTGGCCTGAGAAGGTTATTGTCGTTGAGGACGACGTTGACTTCCATCTCAAGAAGATTAGCGATAACGTACATGCAGCGAAGGACGAAGCCTGGTGGCATACTCAGATAAACGACACCGCCCAAGCGCTCGTTGCCAAAGAAAAGACCGAGAGAGGTAAGGTCGCTAAAAGACTGGCGGAGCTCCTTGAAGTCTCCTACGGCAGGATAGTGGAACTTTTAGATCCCCAGTATAAAGACGAGGTAATGCAAGGTCGGGGTTCAAAAGGAGGTAAAGCAAAATCACGCAAAGGTGTTTTACATAAGGATATAACGAAACAAAATGGTGCTACACAGAGTGTAGCAGAGGGTACAACAGAGGCTATAGAAAACATAACCCCAAAGAAGTCCTCAGGACAGGGATCGAAAACTCCTAAAACTGAAAGTAACCCTGTAGCAGATTTCACTTCGATGCTTTCCGAGATCAAGGTCTACCCTGAGAAGTCGGTTACATTCCAGCCGGGCCCTGAAGAAGTGCTGCTGCCAAAGAAAAAGCAGAAACCCTACACAGTAGACTTTCTGATAGGAAACATCGGCGTCCAGGTTGACAAGAAGATCGTCTTTAACCGTGTGAAGGAGGACGGGCTCTGGAATAACCATGGGATTAAGGTCCTCCATCTCCCGATAAGGCTGATCTACGGCAAGGACCGAGATACCTTAAAGAACCTGATGGACGCTTTCTTAAACTACTGGAACCCAAGCGCCTCAGGATTCAGAGATTTCCGTAAAAGTGATTAAACTTGGTAGTCGAACTTTTAGACAGCTTTGAAGCGATAAAGAAGCACGCTGAACACTGCTCTGAAAACTTTTACACTCAGTGTATAAATTAATTACCTAAGCATCTTTATAATCGCTAATGCGAACGCCAAACAGAAAAACCGTTCGTCCCTATATAGCGGTTCCCCCCGATAAAGCCCAACATTCCTTAGGAAAACAACCGTGTCCCTCTATATATAGGGGAAAATGTTTTTTCCGTTTGGTGAACAGACATTTGAACATTTGAACATAATTATTACTCTAAGAGTAAAAGTTAAATTAATTATTACACCACAAGTAAAAGTTAAATTCTAACTAAGTAAAACAAAATCTCTTAGTAAGTTTTTATTCTTGTTCAAGTGACCAAGTATATCAGTTATCTGAAAGACCTTAACGTTCCATATTTATGTAGTGGTTAGAGTATGCCTAAATTTATAGGTTTGATGCTATCAAAAAATCGTATTATTAACCTTAAAGGATGACATCGTTCTTCCAAGTTGATAGGTGCATAGTCGATAATAAATGTTCTTCCCGACATTTAAAGCCCTGCGGCCAACGACCAAATCATTAGGTAAATCGTTTTAACAATATTCTTTATTGTTAATATCGTTAGGCTTGCGAACAGCAATCCACTATTGACCGTAAAATTGCGTGCCTATTATAATTAATTATACACGCACGGGCTCCCCCTAAAAAGGCTAGAAAAAGACAAGCCCCCCTCTTGTGTCGGCGACTTTTGAGCTATCAAAAACGCCTGATTTGACCGCTAAAAGAGCAAATCCCTTTCATGCAGACAGGCGTTGGGGATTTTAGGGGAAAGTTCACCCAAAGTAACTGATTTTGTTTTGTCAAATTGGCGACAACAGCTCTCTCAGGAAGTCGAGGTGTTAAAAAAATTAAGGTAACGCTATCGCCGACCTATCAATCTATACCTGAGAAAATTGAAGCGGTTGCACAATTCAGTTCCAAGCTTTCCTATCGCAACAATCAGAGAACAAATAAACGTTTATTAAATAACGGTTATTCAAATTAAGGTCTTGTAAAACAATGGAAGATTATACTGTAATAGAACAAATGTTCTCAACAGATTTTTCTAAGATGTGTAGGACAGAAAATGGGTTAAGGTTAGAGGTTAACTAATAGGAAAACTTAATATTCCGCACCTACTTAATAAATTGAAAAATAGATGGCAAACTGTTCCAATTGTGGAAGAGAAATTCCCGACGACTCTAAACTTTGTCCATATTGTGGAACAACATTGATCAGAAGTTCAACCAATATAAAATTTTGCCCTGAATGTAGAAAAGTAGTCCCGATTGACGCTTTACTTTGTCCATATTGTGGAACAAAATTGCCAACCAGTTTAATGGGTAAATTCCTATGTCCAAAATGTAAGAGAGAAATTCCCAAGAATGCCTTGCTTTGTCCTTATTGTGGCATTATAATAGAAGAAGGAACTTCGCGAATTACCAAAAAAGTTCAAAAGAGAAATGTTGTTAAGTATGTTGTTGTTTCTCTCATTATCGTTCTTATTGTATTAACTATAATTTTTATTCCGATAATACCACAAACTTACTCTGTAAAAGGATTACATCAAGTAACAAAAACAAATTCAGAAGTAATTTTAAGTGATAAGGACTTTGTTATATCCCCTAAAAATTATACTTGGTGGCTTGTTAATGTTCCATCAGGAAGAACAATTGTCTTTGATGTTTCAGCTAACCAAACTACAACAATAGCTATCCAAACTACAGTAATAATAAGAGATACTTTATATGCTTACGTTTTAAATCAGAGTGATTTTACCTCCTATAAACAAGGAACACTTTCTAATGCATCACATTATGATGTAGGGTCAAATATGAGAATATCATTTACAACAGGTTCTAATTGTCAAGGTAATCTATATTTTGTCATAGCTAACCAAGCCGATCCTGCGTATCTTGGCTTTGTTCCTCCTCCTCCTCGTAAGATTTTTAATGCGACTGCATCAATTACTTGGCAGCAGCAAATGATAGTAAATGGAACTGTAGAACATACTAAATATGTAAGTCTTTTACAGTTACTTACGGGAACAGTATAATTCTACTGAAATATCATTAAACAAAAAAAGTTAGAGATCAATTAATAGAAAGACTTAATATTGAAGAAGTTCATCATATAATGATTAACCTATGGTATCGTGTCCTAAGTGTGGAAGAGAGGCTCCAAAAGATGCAATACTTTGTCCTTATTGCGGAGAAAGAATGTCCATGGCACCAGCTGAATTTAGCCCTCTTACTCTTGCAGCTATGTCAAAGTTGAGGGAATTGAAGAACCCTGGATTTGCTGCATTGATTTCTGCTATTTTTGGGTTAGTTGGAATATGGGGTTTCGGACATTTCTATGTTGGAAAAGTGCTAAGAGGAATAATATGGTTAATCGTAGGACTGCTTTTAATCATGTCCTTGGCTTATATGTCTTATTCGTTAGGATTATTAACTGCATTCAGGTTAATATACCCTCCTTTTAGCAATATGACTTCATCAGCTGGTTTTGGGTCTATCGCAATAGTCGCTGTACTTATAGCACTTGAGATCATAGGCTTCTATTGGCAAATTTTCGATGCATACAGCTCAGCTAAAAACTTCAATACTTATTATCAAGAGAATAATGAAGCTCCTTGGTAAGCTCCCAAAAACAGAAAAGGCATCTAAGATATTACACTTTTTATACTTTACACTTGAATTCCTTTCTAATATGTTGCCTGTAAAAAATTTAAGTTTGAGGTAAAGAATAGCGAAGACAGCTCAAAGATAACCACCGACGTTGTACTGAAAGCGATGAACACCACTAAACCAGACGTAAAAAAATAGGGCTGACAAGATCAAAGACTATGTGAGAATATACGGCACGCTCGAGAATCAGGATCCGTACTTCCTCAGAATGATAAGGCAAGGATATTCAACCGACCAAAACGCGTCAATGAAAGCACTATTAGACGGACTAGATGGAACACCAAGCGTAACAAGCCTTTAAATCCTCTTTTTTCTTTCGGGTACATATGGCAAGCGTCAACCTTTTTTTCCTTTGGTGTTATTCACTTGAAGAACGCTGACTATGTAATCTATATCTCGACCAAACATGGCAGAACATGGAAATACGTCAAAGGGGTTGATAGTTGGACACAAACTGCTCCAACGGGTATAGTGAGATGCCTCAGTGCAGAGCAACTGTTGTCACATCTTTTGCCGCCACTTGCAGGTGACCAGCCCAACCTTAGTGTCAAGATAGAACGAAAGTAACGGCGTCGGGTAATATGAGCCAATATTCATTAATGAAATGTATGCTGAAGAACCCTGATATCAACCTCTTAAAACAGGTCATTCAAGAGCTTGCAGCAGAGAACGAGGGAGAAATATGCACTCAAATCGAGGATTACTACGGCAACAAACACTCAGACTTCATCATAGGAATAAAAACTTCAACCATGCACAGAGGCATAGGAATAGACGTTGAAGAAGACGGCAAGGTTAAGATAAGAGGAGACTTCTACCAGTACGAACATGACGTACTTGACTTCGAGAACCTCATAACACAGACCTATACTGCACATGCATTAAACAAGGCTCTTTCAGGGCTCGGATACAGAACAGAGACCAAGAAAGTTGAGGATAAAACGGTGATTAAAGCATATGCCTAAAAACATTGCAGCAACCGTAAACAAAGATGGAACCATTCAAATGACTTACAGCGGTTTCTCTGGCAAAACATGTCTCGCTGAAGCAGAGAAGCTCGCTAAACAGCTAGCAAAGCTCGGCGTAGACCTTGACGTACAGAAGGTTGTACCAACAACGGAAATGAATGCTACCAGCACATTAACCAAGGCGACAGTACATGCCTAAGCCTGCTGTCAGCTGCCGCGGAAACGATAACGAGTTCATAATAGAAGGGGATATAGTATTCATCCAGCATAAGACAACTGATGTCAGAAAGCTGGTCAAGAAACTTAGAGATCTAGGCTTAGACTTCAAGGAGAAAGTAGTCTACTGTGGCTAACTTTTTTTTTCGGGTTAAATGAACTGGTTAAGTAAAGCGTTAGTGCTGGGCACAACACCCAGCATCTCTGCAAGGGGAGCTTTCGGACACTGCGAGGGCGAGGACAGAGTCATCACGTTAACGGAGACAAGTCCTAAACCTTACTTCTCATTTGCTGTTCCTGATTACGTCGTCTTGTGGACGAGAACACACTATAGGGACGCGCTGCCACAGGATAACGTTATTGCGTCACAGTTGACGCAGGCTATAAACATGGAAGCAAAATACAACATTATAGAAACAAAGATGGAAGGAGAAGTCTACACCGCGATTACAGACAAGCAGTGGTCCATGGAAAATGAGTGTAACTACTACTTGGTTGACTTCAGAGAACTAGATGCGAGATATAGATGTGATATGACGCTGTTCAAGTCTGAACCAATACCTGCCACAATCCTGCAGGCGAAGGTACAGGCTCTCAGCAAATATCATATACCTTCAGGATATATCCGTTACCGAGATTTCAGGACAGAATACCTCCTTGTTAAAGCTCAGGAAACCCTGCAGGTGACAAAGGTTACAGGAGAGGAGATTAAGATCGACTTGGAGCCTAAAAGCGTGGAAATATACGATGAAGGAGAACTGCCTGTTTCCAGTACAGAGATAAAAGCACTTATAACCGCCATCTCCTAATATTTTAGCCTTATTTTTTTCGGGTACCCATGACCTATGGTATTCAGACAATGAATGGGATGACTTACGCTGTTAAAACTGTCCGCATACTTAGTGACTCTGTTCCAGACAAGTTCTATGATGTAGTAAAGTTCGATAACGGCAGATGGACCTGTAACTGTCCACACTTCGTTAAAGGTAGACAGAATAAGGGACTTGACATATGGTCAAGAGACTACTGCAAGCATATTCAACGTGCAATAGAGCAGCAGGCACAGGGGCCTGCCCAACCAGAACGCAGGGTGGAACAACCGCTTCCGAAAAGCGATCTAGAAAAACTGAACCTGAGTCCAGAGCTGAAAGCACTGCTGATCGCAATAGACTAACACTTTTTTTCGGGTGATAGTATGAGAAACTTCGATAGACTTATACCTCTAGTTTAGCCACTTCGGGTAAAATTGTCAAGGAAATGTCCAAGGTGTAAGCAGTGGACTGATGTAGAACTATTCTCTCACGGTATCTGTCCAGCGTGCAACCTAGCAGTTTACGGCAAGATAACTGAGAAGCAGGAAAGGAGACTTAAACAGATAAAGAAGGAGACTGTTACCATTCACTCCTACAAAGTGCAGGATACAAATCTTAACATTTCCAACATCGAAAGGCTCCTGAAGATAGTTAGGAGTCCACATTAACTTTTTTTTTCGGGTATTATTTATAATCTGGCTAAGACGACGGCAGAGTTGATTTATTCAGATGCAGATATATTTTATAAGGTTGCGAAAAAAAGGTTTTATGTAAGTCACACTAAGAAAACCCAAGAGAAAAGATATGGTTAAAGTTAGGAGGAAGAAGGTTTCTTTTTTGGCGGAGAGTTTAGGAAAGAGGAGAAAAAGAGTTACTTTCTATGCCAGACCTAAAAAGCAAAAGAAAAAAAGGTAGTTGAATTGGGCGAATCAGATTATCATAAGAAGGTAATAGAGTTTATAAGAAAATTCGGGGGTGAGAACAACCAAAAATGTATTGAAGTCAGAGACGGGCGTACAGATCCATTGTACATTTTGCACCCACAAGCGACACGAAGGAGAATCTTACCTATACAATACTTTCCCGACTTATATTTTATGAAGAAAAACAAGAACAGAATCATATTTGAAGTTCTTGACAGTGAACTGAATGATACAAATGCAATAATTGCTGACTCAATTCAATCTTGTCTATGCGGGTCTGTTGATTTGCTTGTATTCATAGTTCCAACCGATAATGATCGCATCAGGAACAAGATCTACGACATCTTTGATACAATTCGGGATTTGCTGATATATCTGGGCATTGATGAAAGAAAGATGCCTAGTCGTTGCGCAGTTTACTATATACTTAAAGAAGGGTCTCGCTCCTACGAAGATGTTAAGAAGATACTGGAAGATGCATCGACAACAGACAATTGGTGGGGTAAAAAGACCAAAGCGAGATGTAAGAGTTAAGTCGTCTTCTGCTGTGATGCTCGCTAGAATTAGAAACCATCTGATGGCCTATGAACAGGGCCTATGACAAAGTATACAAAGCAAATTTTATTTAGTTGGTGATTATAAACGATCAATAATTCTCCTTGCAGTATTTGTTAACGAGAGCAGCAACATAGGGTAGTCTTGAAGGCTTTTTGCCTTACATGCTAGTGCTTAGCCGCATCACCTTTTTACTATCGAAATAGACAAACCCTACAGCCAGACCTACCCCGAAGGAAATAAGATGTACCATGGTATTTGACATGCCAGAGGTGGTTGGCAATGCAGGCTGAAACATCGTAGCGAAGATGAGCACGGTCACGCAAACAATAAATACGATGGGTTTCACTGATATAAAACTACTCTTTCTTAGTTTCTGTCAACTTATCCCTGACTTTTGTTGGTGTAAACTGTCAGTTCATGCATAAAAAATTAGGTAGTGTTCTTGGATGTTGTAAGGAAATTCTGATATATTCTATCTATTCTCTAAGTCTCCATAAATACTATTGAATTGCTCCAGTGCAGATTGGAGGTTTTCGGCTATATCCCTTGCTAATATGTCTGGATCTGGAAGGTTTTCGGTATCTTCCAAGCTTTCGTCTTTAAGCCAGAAGATGTCAAGGTTCGCCTTATCACGTTTGACAAGTTCTTCGTAAGTAAAGGCTTTGAACCTTTCTGTTTCCTCTCTGTTGCGACGATTTTCCAAGTTATAGCATTTAATGAAGTCTTTAAGGTCTTCGTAACTTAGAGGATTTGTCTTTAACGTGAAGTGTTGATTTGTTCTCAGGTCATATATCCATAATTTTTCTGTCCAAGGCTTTTCGCTTGCAGGCTTTCTATCAAAAAATAGGACGTTTGCTTTTACCCCTTGAGCATAAAAGACTCCAGTAGGTAACCTTAACAATGTGTGAACATCGCAATTCGCAAGCAGTTTCTTTCTAACAGTTTCTCCTGCTCCTCCTTCAAAGAGGACATTATCAGGCACAACGATAGCTGCTTTCCCATTGATTTTTAGGAGCGTTTTTACATGTTGGAGGAAGTTTAACTGCTTATTGGAGGTTGTTGCCCAAAAATCAGTTCTCTCGTATGGCAGTGATTCTTTTCCTGATCCACCCTCCTCATTAAATATCGTAATACTACTTTTTCTGCCAAATGGTGGATTAGTAAGAATAAAGTCGAAGCGTTCACCTGGATCAGAGATAAGAGAATCCCCAACTTCAATTGGGCTTTCCTCTCCCCCTATTCCATGAAGGTAAAGGTTCATGACGCACAACCTTGCCACATTATCTACAATATCTTTCCCCTTCAGAGTGTTGTATTTGAGAAAACGTTTCTGTTCTATGTCCAACTGATAGTTCTTAGAGATATAATCATGTGCTGCTAGAAGGAATCCTCCTGTCCCACATGCTGGATCGTAAATAGTCATCATAGGTTCTGGTTTCATCACTTCTACTATGGCTTTGATAAGCGGTCTCGGAGTGAAGTATTGACCTGCACCACCCTTAATATCTTCAGCGTTCTTCTGCAATAGACCTTCATAAATTTCTCCTTTCACATCTATGTCCATTCCCACCCAAGTTTCGTCGTTGATGAGTTCAAGCAGGCGTTTGAGTTTAGCTGGATCTTGTATCTTATTCTGTGCTTTCCTAAAGATTATACCAAGCATCCCTTTTTCCTTACCTAAAGAATCAAGAATAGCACGATAATGCTGTTCAAGTGCTACACCATCCTTTTCAAGAAGACTTTGCCAGTCAAAACCTTTTGGAATAATTGAAGGTTTGTTAAATGGTGCTTTTGTCTGCTCATCAGCCATCTTCAAGAATAGTAGATAGGTGAGTTGCTCAACATAGTCACCATAGCTTATTCCTTCATCTCTTAGCACATTGCAGTAGTTCCAAACCCTCTGGACAATCGCAGAAGAATCACTTGACAAAACGATCTAACTCCATTTGTCCTAAGGTCTTTGATCCTGTAATATCCTTTTCTTCTATACTATGTGAAAATTTCTCCTCTCTTATTCGTTCAAGCGACCTTTCTGCAGATTCATCGGTTGGGTCCTGTTGCACTAGCTTTCCTACGAAAGCTTGTTTTAAAATGCTTTGTTTTAATTGTTCTGCCTTTTTGAGGTTTATTTCGACTATTTCTCCAGCTTTATCGGTTGCAGAAAATCTACTCATGATTTCTCTAACTATGATACTCAGCTCTTCCAGCGGAGGCAAAGGAATAGCAATGTCACTCATATATTTAACTGACACTCGTAATTGCCCTACTGCTCCGGTCATATTTCTCTTTGCATCTCTCCTAAGACTATCTTGTAATAAATAAAAAAAGAGAAATTCTCTTGGGAAATTGCCTAATACAGGTCTTAAGACATGAAATTCTGTAGAACCAAAACCGATTCCATTCTTTAGATCATTTACTATTGCAATTTTACCGTTTTCCATGCAGGGTGTTATTTTTGCAAAAAGAACATCGCCATTTTGGAAGGAGGTATATCCTCTCTTTACTTCCGAGTATTTCTTTACAATTGACAAATCATACTTCCCAGTCTTCTCTTGAAGGGCACTCATTGGCAAGAAAGAAACTTCTAATTCATCGGGCAAACTACTACTTGACAATCGTGGGTTAATTTCTGCTATTTCACCTATTCTACTCCATAACCAGCTATTTGGCAGTCGAAACAAATTATCTTTGTCTATTAGTTTCATTTCATATTGTTGAGTCTTCAGGTCACTTCTCCGTTTTTCTTTTATTTTTTCTAGAAGTGCAGAAGCCATTTCGATTTCACGTTTATGTTCTTCTCTCCATTTTTCTGTCAGTTTCCCTTCGTAGGCATATTTTAGAACTGCTTGATGATAACGCTTTAGCTGAACCTTAACTTTCTTCAAAGACTCTACTCCAGCATCCAATCGGGTGAAAAGCTCCTCAATCCTAGAAACAATACGATGCTGCTCATTAAGGGGTGGAAGTGGAAGTATAATTTTAGACAGAGTTTGTGAGTTTACATTTGGCTGCCCAATTCCAATTTGTCCTCTACGAATCTGTTGCCAATATCTATTAGTTTGAAAAAAATAATATACAAATTCCTTTTGTACATTTTCTGAAAGAATGATCCTTATTAAATATGAAGCGAAAACTGCCTCAGGAATCCTTCCTCTAATTAGATAACTTTTTCCAACAGTAGCTCCAGTTCTTGCAAAAACTAAATCGCCTTCGCCTAAAAGATATTTCCTTTTTTCTCTTGGATCTATATCGCAATATGGTACGGAATCCCAATTTACTACATTTTCTTGAATATCTGTGATTCTTAGCATCTTCGGACCTACAGGTTCAATCTTGGAACTTGCAGTATACCCATAATGTATCTTTTTAGAAATCTCTCCTACATTTGTCCAAGACCATCCGGTAGGGAGTTCTGGTATATTTGATGATTTATTCATCATTTATTAAGCGCCTTATTCAAATCTTCTAATAGCTCATTTAGTTCATTTCCAAATATTTGAGATGCTTTCAAGGGACCACCTCTTTCGTAGAATGGCGCATATTCAAGGTCTTCTATTTGGATATTCAATGATGTAGCAATATGGTCCTTTATCATAATGAGCCATTCCTTTTGCTCAGGTGTGAACTTTCTCCCAATATCCTCTTGCTGACTTAACCAACCATTGAACCGATTATCTATAGTTTGGGAGAAAGGCTCTAGAATTTGGCTTTCTCCTATAGTGAAACGAATTAAAGAAATTATATTTGTTAAGAGTTTCTGTGGGCCTGCCCCTTTTACCTTTGATTTTTCCAATTGCTCGTACGCTTGCCAAATCAATTCTGTAGTTAGACCATATGGAGGCTTTTTTATCGCTTCGGCAAGCTGTTTAATGTCTTCATAAGTTAGATGGCGTTTAGCGTAAGATTTGCTGTAGATGATTTGTAAGGCTGTTAATTCGTCTTTGTTGTCTTTGATAAAAGTCTTAAATGTATCGACGATGGTTCTAGCCTTCTCTTTTGCCTGCTCATCAAAGCCTGCGAAGATTGTCTGATCTTTGCTAACAGTATCTATAATCTGCTCACTAAACTTTTGAAGGTCTATAATCTTGTTCCTAATGTCTGGGTTATCAAATAGTATACATGCTTCTTTAGCCAATTCCTCATAGGCTTTGTTCACCTGCTCCTCCGTAGGTGTCTCAGTCTTAAAGATCTCCTTTGCCTTTTCCAACTGCTTGTCGACATCGGTTACATCAAGAAGCTTGTTGACGATCTGCTTCAATGTTAATCCGCCCGTAGCCTTCATAATCTCCTGCTTTTCTTCTTGGCCTATTTCCCTATCCAACCTAGCAAGCCGTCCAGCAAGAGAACTCAATGTATCTTCGTCTCTGTTGCCGAAGGCAACTGACAGAATGAGCTTGTCAAAGGGAACACTCCTCTTTCTTTCCAGAGGCTGGGAGTCGGTCTTATCGTTCTCACAAACCCCTATAGCATCGACGATAACAAAATTAGTCTTATTTAGAGCGTCTGGGGTGACAGCGTTCAAGTCCGTAGGGGAAATTATTCGAGTACCTCGTCCCTTCATCTGTTCAAAGTAAACCCTCGATTTAACATCTCTCATAAACAGCAGGCACTCTAAAGGTCTGATGTCTGTGCCTGTTGAGATCATGTCAACTGTGACAGCCACACGTGGATTGTATGAGTTGCGGAAGCTCGCTATCAGATCCTCTGTCCTTTCACCCGTAGTCCTATATGTTATCTTCTTCGCAAACTCGTTACCTTTACCAAACTCCTCTCTAACAATCTGAACTATATCCTCTGCGTGAGAATCATCCTTAGCAAAGACAAGAGTTTTGGGAACGTCCCTCCTGCCTGGAAATATTTCAGTGAACAACTTTTCCTTAAAGGTTCCAATGATCGTCCTAATCTGGTCAGGGGATACAACATCTCTATCCAACTGGGTTGGACTGTACTCTACATCTTCATCAAGTTGCTCCCAACGCTTCTTTCTTGTAAGCTTGTCCCTTTTATCCACATAATATCCAGCCTCAATCCTGCTACCCTTCTCTGTAATATCCGTCTTTATCCGATAAACCTCGTATCCAACGTTAACTCCATCTGCAACAGCTCGTTCATGGCTGTATTCCATTACAAGATTTTGGTCAAAGAAACCAAGCGTCTGCTTAGACGGCGTGGCAGTAAGACCTATGATGAAAGCATCGAAGTATTCGAGAACTTGTCTCCAAAGATGGTAAATAGAACGATGGCATTCATCAGTAATAATAAAATCAAAAGTGTCAATCGGAATATTAGGATTATATGATACTTCCCTCGGTTTTTCATCTATTGGAGCCTTATCAAAAAGGGAGTATTCTTCAATTTCTTCATCTATTTCCTTTCCTGTTAGCATGGCATACAGTCTTTGAATTGTGGTAATACACACTCGGCTGACTGTATCTAGTTTGTTTGACGTGAGATGTTGCACGTTATAGAGTTCTGTGAACTTTCTACCATCGTCAGGAGTCACAAATTGCCCAAACTCCATAAACGTTTGTCTGCCAAGGGTTCTCCTATCAACCAGGAACAGGATTCTTTTTGCTCCTGCGAACTTGATTAACCTGTAAGAGAAGTTCACTGCGGTGTATGTTTTTCCGCTACCTGTCGCCATCTGGATAAGTGCTCTAGGTCTTGCTTCAGCAAATGACCTTTCAAGGTTCTTTATCGCTTGGATTTGGCAGTCTCTTAAACCTTCAGTCATCAGAGGAGGCATGCTTCTAAGTCCTTCCCTAAGAGTTCTGCTTTGTGAAAGCCATTCGTAGAGTGTCTCTGGTTTATGAAAGGCGAATATTCTCCTAGAACGTGGTTCTGGATCACGCGTATCCCTGAAAAAAGTTTCAACACCTGTGCTCTCATAAGCGAAGGGAAGTGGCTCTTGAACATGCGGAACATTGTCAGGGACGCCCAGCAAATACTTTTCAGTCTGCTCAGATACACCACTTAGTGTTGTGCCTTCAGGCTTCGCTTCAATAACACCAACGGCTTTCCTGTCAACAAAGATCAGATAATCAGCGATGCCTGATTCTAAAGAAAAATTTCGTACAGCAACTCCCAAGGAAACACTAAAGTTCAATTCCTTAATGTCTTGAACTTTCCATCCTGCAGCCTCGAGGAGTTGGTCGATCTTTACTCTTGCTTTTTCTTCAGGCATCATTTTAACAATCCTTTCCTACATCATTAATAAAAATCAGCCCCGGCCTTTAAAAGTTTTTGAAGTAATCAGAGTGAAAAATGATGGAGAGACGACAGTATAATCTGCTAATAATCCTTTTCTAAGATGATTTTAAAAAATGGAAGATATAATTCTTGGATTAGAAAACAATTTAAAACAGATCCCAGTATAAGAGAATTAAGAAAGTTACAACTTTAGGTAATATTCAATAGTTTTGGAAGACTAATTACACAAAGATAACCAAATGAAAATCAATTAAAAGTATCTCACTAAATGGAATCTGTAGATTAAGCGAATACGGTTCACCAAAAGTTATTAAAGATATTGAAGCATGAATCTGCGTTTTAATAAGCTTTATATCTTGCTTATTGAACTTATTCCAAATCAAGTGTAAAACATAACCAAACAAAATACAGTAATCTCTGTTCTTCTTATACTATTACTAATATTTGTATTTGGAACACTACACTCCAATAATTCATACATTGCTCTAGCGTCTTCTAACATAAAGACTACGAACAGCGGGTATCAAATGGAAAGTTCATTTGATACATCTGCTCTTATTGGCGTAATAGGAACATTGGTTGGCATATTGGTCGGCGCATTTCTTGGGTATTTTTTTTCATTGAAGGCTTATAATAAGAATCAATCCAGGCTTTCATATATGACAGATTTTGTTCCTCTTACTGCTTCTGCCAACAACTTGCTCATTGCCATAGAAGCTCTAAGAAATCATATTGCAAACAATTCTACTTTAACAAATGACACTTTGAAGTTGGGCAATAATGTGGATACACAAGGTTATGTGTACTTAGAACAACTAAGAAACTTCAGCTTATCCATCTCGAATACAGTTATCAAGGGAATAGATGTAGATTTAGATAATTATCTTATCACTCAACTAATGTCGCTAGAGCTAGAGATGAGAGACTCACGTCCTTATGCTCCAAAAGCTAATATGACTTTGTATCTGAATTTCCCAATGAACTACTCGGGTATTGTTGACTCAATAATCAATACAACAAAAAAATTAAATAATATCCGATCCAAAGAATATCAACAGAAATACCAATCACTTTAGAACTTTTATTAATAGAAGAAGTTCTCTGGAAGCTGAAAATACCTCAAATTTATTTTAACATTACATTAAACATGTAGCCATAATTAATCATTTATTATCATTATACTACTATTATTTAACCACCCCTCCCAACGCCAACATATCCTATATTTCCAACGTCTCCCAGAGCCAGAGCTGATGCAGCATAAGCAACAGTTAGGACCGTATTATGGAAACAATAAAAAAAGATTAATTAAAAGGTAGTAAGGATATATGATAGAACATGCAAGACCTGCTCCTCAAGATAAGCAACCGTGAAGATATGGACGATTTACTTAATAATATCTACACTAAGCGGGAGCTCAGGCCCCTCTTGAAAAACATGATTGTCCTTACCGATCTGAATCCAGAGCAGATAGGGAGACTTGTTCAGGATGATAGCAAGCTTAGGAAAAAATTTTCTCTGGATTTGAATAAGCTAGAACACAATTTTTATAGATTATCCATAGAGAAACAAATATCAAAAAATAAAATAGTGAAGGGAACGGTTCTATTAGATGTCAAATCCTCATTCTGGATTATGTCCACGATGGCTAAGCACTATTTGGCTGATAAAGTATTTGGAAGTTTAATTGATGGTCTTTACCCAAAAATAACTAGGATTTATCTAAATTACTCACAAATACTAGATCTTCTTGAAAAAGCAAAGAGTTTGTATCAAGGACAGAAATTTATTACACGTTTTTCCATAGGTTACAGAAATGGTCCAGAAGTCGAGTATATGATATTACGTGGAGAGAAGGCTGGAGATAGACTATTAAAGGAAGCAAGAGAAAAATCTATTTGGGTAAAGAAACTTCGTTTTAAAGTAATAAATCAAGAAAAAATGACTTTGCTAGATGCTATAATAACTAATAGAGGTTTCTCGGAACTGGTCTATGGAAATTTTACAAGCTATTTCCAAAATGTCTTGCTAGAAGTTATTAACCTCTCGATAGAGTTAAATAGAAAATATGAACAAGTAAGAAGAAAAGTCGTTGAGGAAGAAGTTGAGTTGCATCCTTGCGTAATTACTTATCCTAAGCCTTTTAGTATCGAAGATTTAAAAAATATTGCACAAGAACTTAGATCTGACTATATGGTATCGATTTCGCATAGTGGAAACCCCTATTTCTCAGCAGATCTCTTAGACTATTATGACGGTTCATCATTTGGCTTAACTGTGTTAGATAATACAGTTACTATCACACCAATGCTTAGGACTACAAATCCAGCATTATGGAAACTAGCTGGAAAAGTTCAAGATTTATTAGGGGAAGGTAATATAACGGTAATTTAGGTTGTCTGAAAGCATAATAATTACAAAATGCCTTGAAGACTCTGCTAAATATTCTGATGCTGTCATCGTTTTAGCAGCTATTAGAGAAATTTTGATCAAAAATCCAAGTGTTGGTAAATTCTTTGGGATAGAAAGAACAATTACAACTTTAACAAACGAAAAGATTACTCCAGACCTCATTGCAACGTACGATGATGAACGTAATTGTATTTTTTTTGAACTAAAGTGGGCGGTCTCTCAAAGAACAATTAAAGACGAACTGCTTGACCTTAAACGTTATTTCAGTGTCAATTGTAAATTAAATGTGTCTTCTACCGTATTGGAGCATAATGATGTTATACTTATATGCCATGTCGAAGACACTAAAATTGTAGTCAATTCAATTAAAGAATTGACGAGCTCTCCTGATAACGATTTCTTGAAGCCAGATAATCTTGCAGTTTGGAGCTGGGCATTTATTAAGAAAAAGAAAACAAGCAAGGACTTTAGTGACGAGATGAGGTTAAATTGTGAGTATGGTAAAACAAAGAATAATGAGTTGGAGAAGTTTGTAAATGAGCCAGGAGGAATACCTGTTCCTGCTGATGTATTGCAATATTTGCGTTCTAAATTTTTGTTCGTTGTACAAAAACCACCTATCCAATATACCATGAAAGTATTATTAATGCACGTTTTTCCATCATACTCCTCAAATCTTCCTAAAGGTACGGCTGTAGATTTGCAAATAGATGCTATCTATAATAATATGAAGTCTCTTTTCCCAGGATGGCGTAATATAGACTCAGAAACAATTCAAGCCAAGAAACAGTGGATTATGGAAGCACTCTATACATTTAAAAAAATTGGATTTGATATTACTTCACTACCCCATCCTATAAGAAAATCCTATGATGAATGGATTTGTGGAAAATTAGAAAAGTTCTCAAGAAAAGAAAGAAGATATGCCTTCAGAACTAGAGGTATAAGGAAAGTGAACGGTAAAGGGTATAGCAAGATTGACAAGTATTTCAGTTAAGCAGGTATCATATTCTATTTCCATTAAATAATAAGGTTTAAAATTAAATTGAGCATTTAAGTCTTAATATGTCAATGAATATATTTCTCACAGAATCTACAGTTAGATAGACAAATTTTATTAATATGAGATTATCAATAGAATCTTGTTAGGCATGTGCGAGAGCTGCTTTCCAGATAGATTCCCGGAGGAAATTAAGCTCCGGTACAAGAATCGGAATTGGGTATTCGGGATGGAAGGAAAACGCAAAGGAACGATAAAGCATCTCATTTTTGTTCATCAGCCTAGTCACAATGGGCTTGAGTATTGGAAAGGGTTGGAACAGTGCGTTTTTGATGAGGATAAGAGTGTCGAATACCGTGCTTGCTATTGGGCGAACAGAGGGAAGGGGTGGATGTTGGGCCAGTTCGCGACTTTCTACCCTGACAAGCTTTTTGCTGAGGTCATTAGGCAAGCCAAAGAAAGACGGTGGTTGTCGACATAAGATGTTTGAATCCGACTAATATGAGCCACTGGACTGGCTCGAAAAAATTTTATCCAAGGAAGATCGTTCTTGGAAATGGCTTAGAACCCATTTGGGTATGAAGCCCACTGGCTTCAATTTTCCTCTTTACATCTATTAAAATTTTAATTGATTTACTTGGATTTTAAAAGGTAAACTTTTTTAGACGATTATTATGTGCGATTATTACCGTAGGATTTATAATCCCGGACGCCGCATCTTTAGATTATCATATATGGAAGTAAGTACCTTTAGTTTTGGACGAGGAGGTAGATTCCTCTGGCAATAGGTGAATCTCCAAGTGAAACAATCACTCCCGCCCTCGGGTTCATATGGTTTGTAAAGTACATACCTGGCTCGAAGGCCATTGGGCATAGGTTAATCTGCGCAATCTCGGAAGAACCGTCTGCGAAGGAGAACTTGAAGAACTGGACAGCACATCCGGTGTAGGTGAGATTAAGGGGAAGGTTTGTGAACGTGACGCCATTGAATGTGATGGATTCACCCTCGTTCATCTCGCTCACCATTTTATAAGAGAAATCGCCCATCTTGTAGAAGTAGATTAGGCCCTCCTCTGGGACAGTGGTAGAGTTGGAGCCCTTTAACTCGCCCACTTCCTTCTCCAAATTGTTTACCTGTACAAATTCGAAGGCAAACAGGGAACCGAATATCAAAGTAAGAACTATAAACATGATCAACAACTTGTTTCTTATCTTCGAAGACGACATTATCTCACACCTTCTTCAACGCCCTAACCACTTCATACAGCGATGTTGCAACCCCTACCAAGCACACCACTAAAGCGAAACCATATGTAGACGTTATCTGAGGCGGCCTCAGATAAGTTAACAGAATCAGGAATGCTACAGCGAAGAACGCCATATACGCCGTCTGGAAGGGTATGAGCGTCCTTCTCACTCTGACCATGTTGTCAAAAACAACCTTGTCCATGACGTAGCCTTTGTCCTGCTCTCTGATTAGCCCAGCCTCAAGAAGCTTGCTGACGTGATATGATGCGACGGACGAGGAGCTGAAACCAAGACCCTCCTGCAATTCGCTGATTCCAACAGGCTTTCCCGCCTTGAATATGAAACGGTAAACTCTAAGAGTTGTACCCCTCAAAACCTTTGCTTCATCTTCTTCTTCAGCACTCAACAGTTTTCAATTTAACGATAAACTATAAAGTATTAAGCCTTATCAATTTCTAAAATTAGAAAGACGTTTTCTAAAATTAGAAAGACGTTTTCTAAAATTAGAAAACTCTACTTTCCTGTCTTTCTATTAATAGCAATATATCCGGTTCAGAGGTACTGGTTGACGAGCATAATGTCGGAATATAAAAGACAGATAGTTGTAGGAGTTTTCGTAGCCACCGTATTAGCGTTGGTTCTGGCAGGGGCAGCATTCTACCTTCTTCCACTGCAGCCGACGCAGACGACTTCCACAATACCCAGTTCTACAACTACAACTACGACTTCTATCACTACAGCTACAAGCACAGCCACAACAACCTACAGTGGTCCAAGTACTACTACTACACAGTTAACTTCGTTTAGTACGACTTCGTCTGGTACGACGTCTACAACACCTATAACAGTTACAACTATTACATCTACTGCAACTGGTTCTCCCACTATAACGTCCGGACCTCCTGTAACTGTTACTGTGACACAGCAAGTTGGCACTGCGACTGCGACCGTAACAACAACTGAGACGCAGGGTTTAACGACAACTGTAACCTTAACAACTACAGTTACGAGCATAGAAAGGCTTGAAGTAACAAACGTGACAGCCGTCAGCCCGACTCAGGTGCTTGTTAGCGTCATGAACACTGGGAGCACAGACCAGACCATTAAAGGCATACTCGTAAACGGAAACCCCCTGTCAAGCGTGAACGGAGGCACATCAAACCCAATCCTACCTATCAAAGTGACAGCAGGAACATCTCTAACTATCAACCTAAACTTCAGTTCTCCACTATCATCGAACACAATATATTTTGTAGCAATTCAAACCAGCTGATCTAAAGGTGTAGTGATATGATGAAACAATCGGTCGATAAATCCTCCTATAAGATAGTTTTTGTCGCCCTTATAGTTACGGCTGTAGTTGTTGGAAGCGTCATCTACTTTAACCCAACATCATTCAAAGGCTCAACAAGTCCTCCTAATACAACTTCAACAACAGCACAGCTCCATTCAAATACAACTACTACCGCAACACAGTTCTCTCGCACCATTTCTCTCACGACTCCGTTCACGACATCGTTTCCCTTTAACAACAACTTCTCTGAACAAGCTGGTGGTGTTTTGGTTTCAGTGTGGGTCGAAGAGCGGGGTATTTTACTTAATCTAACATACACTCCTTCATTTAATGTTGGCGGCACCTTCAAATATTTCGTTTCCATGACAAATGTAAACAACTCCTCACACCTTTCACTACTCGAATACTATGGCAAGTTTAACATAACAATTTACAACGAAAAAGGTAACGCTGTATACTGGGAGTGGTCTCCTTACGCTACAGGCCCCACAGGTCCTCCGCCACCGAACTTCATCAAAGGTTATAGCTGGGCTCTCAGTGACACGTGGGATACGGGCACAAACTTACCAAACCAGCTGGGCCCAGGAAACCCACCTCACAAACAAACCCCTGGTAATTATACCATCATTGTTGAAGGTGTTTACTACAACATTGACCTTAACGAGATTGAACAGGTAGAGCTACAGGCTCCTCTAATAATTACTACAACAGCTACTTCAACAACTTCAACTTCTTCACCCACGACTACTTCGATGACCACCGCAACTTCGCCACCTACCGAGTTCCTTGGTCCGACGCTGACTAACGAAACCTCAGGGCTGAAACTGGAGGTTACACTTTCAAGTACGTCCGTGAATCCTAACGACTACCTCTGGATACGCTTCAATCTGACAGGGGCGCAGGAGGTCAACGCCTCACAAGTGGAATTAGACGTATTTAATTCCCAAAACCAGCAAGTTTGGGGGTTAGCGTATCAGCTTGGGCACTCGACCCAAGCTCCTCTGCCTGGTCCTCAGGGACAGATAGGTACCCTCTACTGGCAAGCAAGTAAAGACCCACACTTCAAAGTTGACGTTACGCCTGGAACATACACGCTGATAATCGGAGTTACAGGCGAAAACCTAACGATAAAGACAACGTTCAATGTAGTTACACAATTAACTAGTCTTGCCTTTTCCAAAGATGAGCTCCCTATTTTTGCTACGTACAAGTCGATATTCTAAAATGTGTTCATCATATTAAAAAATATAAAGTTAACCTTAATTTTTATGTCAATATGGATTTTGTAACTCTATTATTACATTTAGCAGCAAAACGATAGATGCCCATTCATAATAATCAAGTTTCTGCCCTCACCACAGATCTCCTCCCGATAAAAAGCTTGATGGAGAGATTCAATACAAACATGATCGCTATAAGAATCAAAGCCGCACCCCACGCCTGCGCCTGCCAATCTTTAAACGGAGAGATCGCGTACGTATAAATTAAAAGCGGCAAAGCCGCAGTGGGCTGATTAAGGCTAGTCGGAAAATAGACACTACCCAGAGCAGTTAAAATCAAAGGCGCTGTCTCACCTGCAGCACGAGCGACAGCTAGAAGTATACCAGTAATCAGCCCGCTCTTCCCCGTGCCTATGACCACCTTAATTACAGTTCTCCATCTCGAAACTCCAAGTGCCATCGAAGCCTCCCTCAACGTCATAGGAACAAGCTTAAGAGACTCCTCAGTAGTCCTCGCAATTATCGGCATCATTATGATACTAAGCGCAACAGCCCCAGCCAACGCAGAGAAGGTCTTAGTTGATAAAACAATTATAACATAAACAAAAATCCCAATCACAATCGAAGGAAACTCCGCTAGCACATCATTCGTAAAACTTGAAACCGTGGAAAGCCGAGACTCTGGCCACTCCGAAAAGAAAATTCCCGCCCCAACACCGATGGGCACAGCTATCAACGCAGCTATCCCCACCATTATGAAACTGCCAAACAGCGCATTAGCTATCCCCCCTCCAGGAACACCCACAGGCCTAGGAAGATTAGTTAGAAACGATAAACTCATGACGGGAGCCCCCCGCAAGACGACTACGCCTAGTATTAGCACCAAGGGAGTTACCGCAAGGGCTACAGCTAACAAGACAAGGCCCGTCATCGCTTTGTCAACTACCCTCCGCCTGCGACCTGTACCAGTAGCGAGGCTAATCCTCTTCACTGTATCTTTATCTTTCTCAGGCTCTGAATCGTACACCCCGCATCATCCTCCAAAGCAAAAATCTGGCGAAAACATTGATAATTAAAGCTACAAAAAATAGTATCAGGCCAAGTTCGATGAGAGCAGAAAGATAGAGTGGGGAAGATGCCTCTGTGAACTCATTCGCTATCGCAGCAGCCAATGTGTATCCGCCGGAAAATAGGTCCGCCGTAATTCTAGGCGCGTTGCCAATCACCATCGTCACCGCCATAGTTTCACCCACGGCTCTCCCTAAACCAAGGATTGTTGCTCCAAAAATGCCTGACCTCGCATAAGGGAGAACGCTCTTTTGTGTAACTTCCCAGTCTGTGGCACCAAGTGAGTACATGGCTTCCCTTTGGCTATTTGGAACTGCGTTCAGGATATCCTTAGAGACCGCAGAGATCGTTGGAATTATCATTATGGCAAGTATGATTCCAGCGGTAAAGAAATCGAGACCGAACGGCGTTTCAGAAAAGAGAGGAACAAAGCTGAGGTAACTATGTAAAGGCGTCTCGACATAGTCTCGAAGGATAGGACTTAAGAATAACAGCCCCCATAACCCGTAAATAACACTCGGCACTGCCGCGAGAAGCTCTACCAAAGTTCCAAGCACATAAGCAATTCCTTTTTTGGTTTTGAGCTTCTCTGTGAGAAATATCGCCACTCCTATACTAATGGGTAGTCCTATAAGAAGAGCAATGGCAGAAGTCAATAACGTTCCGTAAATAAAAGGTAATGCACCAAAAATTTCATGCACTGGATCCCAAGTTCTACCTATAACAAAGGATAGGCCAAACTTGGCGATGGAAAGATTTGAACCTGAAAACAACTCCAATGCGAGTGACCCAAGTAAGCATACGATGAAGACAGCTGCCATGGCGACAACTGCCTTTAAGATTATGTCACCTTTCAAAGCTTCACGGTGCAATCTTAATTTAGACCTCGCATTTTTTATTCACGAAATTATAAAAAAAAGTGGTAAAAAAGAACCTAATAAACAATTAGGTTCCCTAGTGTATTGCTACACCGTTGTACGTGATTGAATTGAGGGTTGCATCATCGATTAAGACAATGTTTGCTGGCAATGGTATGTAACCCAAACTCGATCCGGCTGATTGCGCAGAGTTTACGATCCACCAGATGAAGTTCACCACAGCTGTGCCTATTGCTAGATTAGTCTGCTGCTGATAGACCAGTAGGTAAGTTAGCGTTGAGACTGGATAAGCGTAAGTTGCTGCCTTATCATTAAATATGTTGTCGATTATAGATACGTTCGTCCAATGGGCGTTTCCTGCCGGAAGACTTGTAGCGCCTGCATTAATTGCTTCTCCTATATTAGTTAGGTTCGCTAGTATGAAGTTACCTGCTGCGTTTTGCACTGCTCCATATGAAATCAGACCCTTGTTATTGATTTCGTATGCGATTTCAATAGGACCCATCGAATATTGCGTGTTTATAATGGTTGCCGCCACACCTTCATTACCTTTTTCTCCGAGACCAACAGGCCAATTTACTGAAGTTCCTTTGCCAACTTTGGTTGCCCACTGGGTGCTCGAATCAGAGAGATAGTTGGTGAAGGCGTACATGGTTCCGCTACCATCGGATCTGTGGATCACTACGATGGCATGGTTCGGCAGGGTTTTACCGGGGTTAAGAGCTGCAATGGCAGGGTCGTTCCAGTTCGTTATATTACCAAGGAAGATTTGAGCTAAGACATTTCCAGTGAAATTTAGGCCATTGCTAATTCCTGGCAAGTTATATGCTGGAACAACTGCACTGGCAGATTCTGGTATGGTGAGGAGAACTTTACCTGAGGGAAGTGCAGCATATTGTGCTGCTGTCAATGGTGCGTCTGAGCCGCCGAAGTCGACTGTCTGTGCTGTGATTTGTTGGATTCCTGCGCCACTGCCGACGCTTGCATAATTGACTTGAACGTTTGGATTAAGTTGGTTATAGGTGAACTCCCAAGCAGACATGAGCGGGTAGATCAGAGTTCCCCCTGCTCCGGTAACCGATACTGGTGCTCCTGTTGGACTTGTAGTATTACTGGTCGGTGTGATGGTCGAGGTGATGACCGAAGTGGTTGTTATTGCACTTGTAAAAGTCGATGTTACTGTTGTTGGAATTGTTGTTGTTGAAGTTTTTGTTGAGGAGCTGATGTATGCGTAGCCAGCAGTTGCTGCTACGATTATGACTATCGCCACTATTACTACGGCGATTAGGTACGTATTTTTCATTTTTTCTCTATTTGCGTGGTTGCCAAACATTATTATATATATATTCTCTCTATAAACTATATAGACTATAAAGACAACCCATCTAGTTATCTGTTACACTACTCGTAGGATTTCTGTTTAAAAACAAAAGTAATGAGACATCGATAAAAATGTTTTGACGATCCTCCACCTTCTACCATACTTTTATATGTTTTATTTGCCAAATAATATTAACTAAAGTATCAAAAACCAAAGCATAATTTGTGTCCTCCTATTTAAAAACTATATAGATAAAATATATATTAATAGCTAACTATAATAATTACGGAGGGGTATTTAGATGCTTGAAACTAGACTTAATGAAGAAACGAGAAAACTTCAGTTTACTGGAGGATCAACCTTCATAATCTCATTACCCATAAGTTGGATCAGGCAAAACGATCTTAAAAGAGGGAGCTCGATAAAACTACGTGAAGAAGAAGGCGGTCTATTATCAATCATACCAACAGACACAAACATGCAACAAAAGAGACTAGACGAAGCTACAATCAAAGTGACACCTAAAGATTCTTCAGACTCGATAATCAGAAAAACTGTCTCCGCCTACCTCGTGGGCTATAACATAATACATATAAAAGCTGAAAGCCAAAGACAGTTATCCGCAAATCAAAGACATGACTTAAAAGATTTTTCTCGCATCATGCTTGTTGGAACCGAAATAGTCACGGACACACCACAAGAGCTAACGTTGCAGGTTTTATTGAGTTATCCTGAACTTTCTGTTCAAAGCGCCCTCAGACGAACAAGCATAATAGCTGCTTCAATGCACAGGGACGCAATAACTGCCCTAAAAGGATTAGATCCTCAGCTGGCCAAAGAGGTCATAACCACAGACAATGAAGTGGACAGATTCAACCTCTATGTAGTCAGACAGCTCAAGACTGCGATTCAAAATCCTAAATTAATAAGAGAAATAGGCTTGCAAAATGCCCGTGATTGTTTAGGCTATCGTCTCGTAACAAAGTCGGTTGAAAGAACTGCTGATCACGCTGCTAAAATCGCAGAAAACGTCCTACAACTAAGAAAACAGTTGGAACCGGAAATAATCCTAAAGCTAGAAACCATGAGCAATACAGCGATTTCAATGTTTGAAACAGCCATGGAAACCCTTTTCAAACAGGATTTCAATCTCGCGGAAAGCATATTCGAGAAAACAAAGGATGTTATTTCTATAGAAAAAGAAGCTGTTATTTCGTCTCAAAAGATGGAGGTTGAAGAAGCATCGTATATTCGATTGATTATTGAAAGCATTCGCAGAACCGCAGAGTATGCCACTGACATTGCCGAAATCGTACTCAATCTAACTGTTGAATCAATATTGACATGATACTATAAAGTTATGAAAGGCGAAAGGGTAATAACAGATTTGCTGCAAGAGGAAAGTATAAAAGTAGAATTTAAGGTTCTGCTAGAAGAACAGAGGATGGATTCAAGAAGCGTTAACTTACCTAAACTAAATGGAATAACTGAAGTCTACAAGATCAGGACAGAAAACCTTAGTGCTTGGTATGGAAATAAGAACGCTATCAAAGACATCTCTATGGAAATAAAATCTAATGCTGTAACCGCAATCATAGGGCCTTCCGGCTGCGGAAAATCTACACTGATAAGATGTTTTAATAGAATGCATGAACTGGTTCCTTCAGCAACAGTTTCAGGTAAGGTTTTTCTAGACGGTGTTGACGTATACTCTAAGGACATCGACCCCGTTGCTGTTAGGAGAAGAGTTGGTATGGTGTTCCAGAAACCCAATCCATTCCCAACTATGTCTATCTTCGACAACGTTGCCGCAGGTCTTAAATTGAATGGAATAAAAGATAAAAAGAAGTTGAACGAAGTTGTCAGGAAGGGTCTCGAGCAGGCAGGATTGTGGGACGAAGTCAAGGATGAGCTTAAGAAAACTGGGACCGCTTTGTCGGGTGGACAGCAGCAGAGACTGTGTATTGCGCGGGCTCTTGCAGTTGAACCAGAGGTTATCCTTATGGATGAGCCCTGTTCAGCCCTTGACCCTGTTGCCACAGCTAAGATTGAAGAGTTAATAATAGCCCTTAAAAGAGAATATACTGTCGTAATAGTGACGCATAATATGCAGCAGGCAGCTAGGGTTTCAGACTATACAGCCTTCCTCTATCTGGGAAAACTTATCGAATACACTGAAACGACTACGCTTTTTAGTACTCCACGGGAAGAACTGACGGAGAGGTATATAACTGGGAAGTTTGGCTAAAAGGTGAAAAGAAATGGTCAGATTAATGGATATGGGGCTTGAAAGGTTGAAGAGTATGATCATGGAAATGGCGGACTATTCGGAGGCAACCGTGTTCACGGCGATCAACTCTTACAGTGAGGGACAAGACCTGGCGGATATGATCTATGCGCGATCTCTTCAACTGCGAAAGATGGAGGATGATGTAAACGAGCTGGCAGTCGAAATAATATCTAGATATCAGCCAGTGGCATCTGACGTTAGGTTTTTGAAGTCATGCATGGAGATAAGCTATGGCTTCTCACGATTTGGAAGATATGCGTTTGACATATCACAGGTGTTAAGAATCGTTGGCAACCTTTCGACATGCGATAAAACTGAAGTGTTAAAAGCGGGTGAGCAGGCGAAGGAAATGATAAAACTCAGCATCCAAGCCTTTGTTGAAAAAAATGTAACAGTTGCGAAGGAGGTTAGAGAGATGGACGACGTTATTGACAAAATATATGTAGATGCTTTAAGGCAGGTGTCTACGCAGTCCAATGCCGACATTAAATGTTCGATATCATCTATCCTTATTCTTCGATATCTCGAGAGAATAGCCGACCATGCTACTTACATAGGTGATTCTGTTGTGTACGTTGTCTCTGGTCAACAAGTGCCAAAAATGAACATTTAGAATTTTTTGGATGCGAGACCTATTGTTAGATTAAGAATTTGTTGAATTTTTAACCCTACGACTTGTTTTACTTTCCAACTTTATGATTCTTTCTTCCATTTTTCTTCTCTCGTGCTGTAGTTCTAGCAATTTTGTTCCTGTTCTATATATTCGTTCCTTCAATATTTCTTCAAGCCTAAGCCCAAGTTTTCTGGCTCTTTTTAGTTTCATGATTTCGTTCTTCTTGTTCATTTATTAATAATAAGAGTATATCCATTATAATTCTTCAAGGCAATTTTTTTGTACACTTGACTCTATTTTCTTTTGCAACATGCATTAAAGACTGATCGGTTCTGTCATATATGTGAGCTGAAAGCTAGAAGAATTGCTCTAGCTAATAGTGAGATGCCCAAAAGTATTATTATCGTTGCCCAAAATGCGAACCAAGAGGTTAAAGTTAAGGTTCCATTTAGGAAAACACTGATTAGGTAGTAAGAACCCAGCCAGAAGATTATATCGGAAACAGTTCTAGCCTTGCTAACTGTTGACAAGTTCAGCAGAAGCCTAAACACTAAAACCAAAATTTGGAAGGATCCCCATAACAGACAGAACAGACCGACTGCGTTGTAGAGGGCTAAATGAGCGCCAGGATCTGCCGGCGCTGGAAGAAAGACATTTTGGGTATGGGGAAGCTTAGTTAAGTGGAAATCTCGAAAGAAATCTTCAATTTTTCCAAATAAGCTCGGAGTTAAAACCGATATGACCCCAATTAATATTATGAAACTTCCGAAAGAGACAATACCGATCACATATTCAAAATGCTTTGACCTAACCAAAGTATTATCGTCATTCAAATATTTATCGTAGTACGTGATTTTCACCCTCTATTTAATTTTTTTATTTTACGCTGACAACTTTAAATATTCTGCTTGTTAATATTGACTCTGATATAAAGGGGTAATTTGATGCCTTATTGTCCAAAGTGTGGTTCAGAAGTGGATGAAACAATGGCATTTTGTTCGAAGTGCGGCACTTCTCTTAAAGGCTCACAATATGAAGACATAAGAGACCGTGCTAAAGCGGAAATTAGGGACGCGAAAAGGGAATGGAGGGAAGAAAGAAGAAGAATGAGGGACGAGAGATGGAACAGATATGGCGGAGGGAGGTTCAAGTTCATTGGTCCCTTAATCGGAGGTATAATCTTAGTTCTGTTAGGTTTAGCGTTCTATTTACAAGTTGTCAAAGGCTTTGGAATATGGTTTCTGCTATCCTCTATTTTCATAATCATGGGCATATTAGTTATAGTGATAGGAATATATGTTATAACAATTCTCACTAGAAGATAGCATACAAAAAGATCGCTTCCTCTATTAAATCGACTTAGCTGAGACTTTGGATTGCTTTTTCTAGATTTTAACTGGAGTCCAAGGTCTCAAGATGGTGCTCTAACAATCTATGTATACCTCTTCTAGTGACTTCAGAAAACGTGGAAACACCTATTCCCAGTTTTTTTGAAAGCTCTATCGAATTGATCTTCCTAGGATAGTCAAAGAAGCCCATGTTAAATGCAAACCATAGCACGCTCTCCTGCTTTTTCGTCAAGATCTTACCCTTCGGTGTGTATTTTCCAACTTCCATTATCTTTGGTTTAAAACCCTTATCTTCTAAAGTTGATATAATGTTCTTGAAAGCGTCAAAATTAGGCGTTATAAAGCTGTAGACAATTGTGTACCCCTCTATGTTTCTTCCAGACACGAGGAATGATTCATTAGATAATATTGTTCCACAGACATCACAACCTTTACTATTGAGCCATACCGATGCTTCTCCCTCAGATACGTTACCCGTCTGAGTTCCAACGAAATTTCTAGGCAATTTGTTGAATTGTTCCCTGGACATCTTAACAAGATGTCCGGTCGAACGTTGGGCGTAACTCCTGATATCGGTCATTTCAAAATGCTGTATATTAAGATGTTCCAACATTTTCAGTATCTTGCACTGTTTGTTCTCTATCTCAATAGTTATGTGGTAGGGCTCAGCCTGTTTATTGTCAGTCAGATGTACTCACAAACATATTAGAGGAACGCTTATGTAAATATCTATCGCTTTTTTAGAAAAGAATTATAACACCGGGCGAAAAAATAACCCGAACATATACGGGTAAAATTTATTTATTGCTTATACGTAACATATTTTACGTGGATTTCATGGAATTTAAGACATCAACCTTGAAGCAGAAGATAATTGTAATAGCATCTCCTGAGGAGCTTTATGAAGCCTTTATGAACCCTGAAGTGCACTCGGCTTTTACTGGTGACAAGGCTACGGGGGTGCCTGAGGTTGGACAGAAATTTACTGCAGGCGATGGTTATATATCTGGAAAGAATTTAGAACTTGTGAAAGGAAAGAAGATAGTGCAGGAATGGAAGACGTCAGAATGGCCGTCGGGTTATCCACCTTCGATCTTCAAGCTCACGTTCAAGAAGACCAAAAGTGGCACAGTAGTTAATATGACGCATTCTAAAGTTCCCACAGAACAAGCGGAATATTATAGGCAAGGCTGGATCGACTATTACTGGAATCCTTTGAAAAAATGTTTTGACAAAAAAACGAAGGAAAATTCGAATTCCGCTTGAGATGTTATATCATTTAATTATCATTGGAAAGTATTTTCTAACGTGATGATGTCATCTTTTTCCATTGTCCAACCTATTGCTCCAACATTTTCTATGATCCTACTTGGTTTAGAAGCTCTTGGGATTGGAAAGACTATTTTACTCTTGGAAAGGAACCAGTTCAAGGCTATTTGAGCCGGTGTCTTTCCTCCATACTTCTCGGAGATATGGTCTAAAACTTCTTTCTGCTTCCGAGAAGGTTTTGTAAGTTTGCCGTGTGCCAGCGGGAAATATGGTATTACAACTATGTTATTCTTAATGCAGTATGGTAGTATGTCGACTTCTAAACCTCGGTCCACTAGATTGTATTTGTTTTGGACGGAAACCAGTTCAGAGTTCGAAAATTCGCTGTCCGCCTCCTTAACTTGGTCAAGTGAGAAGTTACTTACTCCAACATATCTTATCTTTCCTTCCTTAATAAGTTGCTTCATCGCACTCATGGTTTCCTTAATGGGAACTCTAGAATTTGGCATATGTATCTGGTAGAGGTCGATGTAAGAAGTCTGGAGCCTGCTTAGGCTCCGTTTGGCTGCTTTTAAGACCTGTTCATACCTTAGATGCCATGAATAAACCTTTGTCGCGATGAATAGGTCCTCCCTTTTATAGGCTTTGACGACTTTACCAATATATTTCTCTGTGCGATATACTTCCGCTGTATCTATAAAATTGATGCCAAGTTCTATTCCTTTCTTCAATGCATCAATCTTTTCCTTTTCGTTCCCATAATGACCAAGGATCCATGATTCCATTATACCTTTTGCGTCAAAGAACGTACCCATTCCTATTGCAGAAACTTTGACCTTCGCCCTACCAAAATCTTTGTACTCCATAAATGGGCATCTTAGAGCTGATATGTTTGGAGAGCACATAAACGTTTAGTATAGAAACATTTTATTAGCTATTTGACAATACATTCAAAAATACCTTTAAAACACACTTCAAAGGATATTCACGAAGGTGGCTACTCCTTGGATCTATTTTCTCCATGGAACTATCAGGACAGAAGTTCTAGCTTTTTGGCTGACGTCATCGCTGACGCTTCCAAGTAAGAATCGTCTTACGGTTCCTAGACCTCTACTTCCCATGACTATTAAGTCAATGTTTTCTTTTTCTGCGACTTCAACTAAGACATCCGGGGTTACCCCGAATTCAACTCTTTTGTCTACAGGTAGGTCAGGCTTACCGATGCGAGAGAGGGCGTGCGTGATGACTAATTGGCCACCTTCTACAGCGGTCTTGGGCGACATATCGTAGAGTTTACGTTCTTCTACGTTAATAATCGAAATCTTTGACCCCATCTCTTGGGCTAGCTTTGAAATATAGTCTAGGGCTACAATTGAATGTTCAGATCCATCGACACAAACGAGAATTCGCTCCAGAGGGCATTCCTTCTTGATTATGAGAGTAGGGACTGTGGCATTCATTACAACCTTCCTAGTAATACTTCCAAGCATTCTGGGATCTTTTTCGTCTTCACCTCTTGCGCCGACTATAATGATATCAAATTCCTGTCTCGAATATTCGAGCGCGACTTCTGCTGGGTCAGGTCCTCTAATGATCCGTGCTTCAACATCTATTCCCTCTTTTTTGAATAGTTCTTGAGCTTCACTTATTATCTTCTTTCCCTTTTCTTCCAAGCCATCCAAAATTTTGGTTATCACATCATAAGGAATGTTTTCAGGATAGAAACCAGAGTACAACGCTCTGTCAGGTATAACGTGTAGCACTGTCACCTTTGCATCCGTCTTCTTGACCATTCTCACGGATGTATCCATTGCCAAATTGCTTAATGGAGAACCGTCCGCCAGAACAAGTATCTTTTCTAAAAAGGGAGCCTTTTCCAAGATTATCAACTTTATTTATTAATCTAGATTGATTTAATCATTTCTATATCAAAACTATTAATCCTTCCTTTAACCAAGATCAGAAGGAGATCATCAACACAGCAAAAAATTCTAACTACCTATGAAGTCGCATTATTTGAAACATCTATTTTTTTCTTTTCTTCTATCTTTATAGTGAGAGAAACATGTTGTTGTTAAACGGAGGTTTAGTTCCAGGTCCTTCGTATAATTCTTCGTTTTTGAATTTGTACTTTCTACGATATTCTTCTATAGCGTCCAAGTCAGGATCTAACCCTAAGCCGGGAACTTTTGGAAGATCAATCCATCCCTTAATTGGTTGAATGCTGTTTGGCATGAACTTTCGTCCGGTATCTTCTTGAAACTTCCTTATTGTGTTGTTGGGTAGCCGGTTCCCATCGAAGAACTCTACAGTCATACCGTTAGAAGTTGCCGCAACACAATGTGCACTGACTAAGCCTAGACCATGTGGACACATAGGTATGTTGAACGCTTCGGCCATGGCTGATATCTTCATGTACTCTGTTATTCCTCCCACTTTACCTACATCAGCTTGGCATATGTCAACACATTTTCTGACGAAAAGCTCTTTGAACCCGAATTTTGTATATTCGCTTTCTCCTCCAGCAATTGGAATATCCGTGGATGCAGAAACTCTAGCATAACCTTCATAGTCTTCCGCAACGACAGGCTCTTCTAGCCATCTGACATCAAAACGTTCCAGTCTTTTAGCCATCTGAATAGCTGTGCTTGTGGTCCAGCCATTGTTTGCATCAACCATCAGGTCTATGTTGTTTCCTACCGCTTGTCGCACAACCCTGACTCTTTCTGAATCTTCCCTCGGATCGCGTCGCCCAACCTTCATCTTTATGGCCCTGAATCCAGCCTCCACCCAGTTTAATTGTTCTTTGACCAGCTGATCCCTGCTTAATGAAAGAACACCACCGCTTCCGTATCCCGGAACCCTATCTCTGTAACCTCCGAGAAGCCTGTAGACAGGCGTTTTAAGCTTCTTTCCGACAATATCCCATAGCCCGATGTCGATCTGACTCATAGCAATGATCGCGGATCCTTTTCGTCCTTCATTAAAGCTCCTCCAATACATTCGATTCCATATCTTCTGAATATCCATTGGATCTTCTCCGACTACGGCTGGCTTCAGTAACTCCAGCATATAGGCTGACATGTCGTATGGAATTATTCCTGTAATCCCTTCATCAGTCAAAATTTCAGTATATGTCCATCGGATAATGTTCCCACCATAATTTATTGCATCTTGAAAAACCGGTTTTCCGATAACCTTTCCGATAACAGGTCTAGAGAACGGTTTAATATCTGTAACCTTCAAATTCTAAAACCTCATCCTTAAAATGGGAATTCTTCTTTTATAAATTTATATGGCTGACAGCAAGCCATTTATTCGATGTCGATTTTATAAGATCCATTCTACGTTATATATTTACCATATTTTCTAGCTTCGTCGACCATTGTGAATATGTTATCAACCTTCACACCTGAGTGCAGGGAATTACTTGACGTAAGTACGAGCCCACCGTTCTTTCCTGCGGCATCGATTACCCTTCTAACGTCTTTTCTAACATCTGATTCTGAACCAAAAGGTAGGATCCTTTTACAGTCGACATTGCCTCCCAAAAATATTCTATCACCATATCTCTTTTTTACATCAGCTATATCCATTGGTCCGGGCTCGATGGGATGTAATCCTGAAATACCTGCATCGATAAGGTCGTCTAATAGAGGATACAGGTTACCATCGCTGTGTTTCATGACAGGAACATTCCTGTTATTTGCAGTTTCTATAACACGCTTTAGGTATGAGAGCTCAAATTCTCTGAAAAGAGCTGGGCTTATGATTGGACCATGATTGTCGGCGTAATCGTCGGTCAAAACTAAAAGATCAACACCGTCATCTAACATCATCTTAGCGAATTCAAAGCAAGCATCTGCGAACTTTTTCATCACCTTCTTCGCAAATGTGGGATTTCTATACATGTCTATTACCAACTTGTCCAAGCCGCCTCTTGCCTCCCAGGATATTACAAAACCAGTTTGCACCTCTCCTCCAACAGCCATTTCTTCCCCTGCATTCTTTATTGCATGGAGGAGGACCTCTTCTCTACCGGGTTCGTGCACATTAGGGGGGTTGAACGCCTCAAGCTCTTCCTCTGTGTTTATCGTTCCCCCACAATACCATACTATACCTGTATCCTTTCTTATCCTCATCCTTCTACCCCATTCGTCAACAAAAGTTTCCTTATCGAGGAATTTAGGCTTATACCCTTTCCTTGACATTCTGTAGTTAGTGAGCAAAAAGGCGTCAAAGTCTAATGCCCTGTGCGCATCAATTAGTGCGTCGACGTCCCTTAGAACCTTCTTCCAGCCGGTTCTTCTATCTATCATAGGAGATTGCTGCCCACCTCCACTTGTATTTACTCCTGTGATCTTTTCTACGATTGAGCCGTCTATGTCCAAATCCGTTATCGGCACCTTATCAGGTATCCTATGTTCCAGCATTGCAAGAAAACGTTCCCTGTTAGACCCTATCATATTCTATCAACCATACGCAATCAATTGGCCCATGCCTAGAAACTAGGGCATTCAAACATAGTTTAACTCCCTTATAATAGGCGCAAGTTGCTATTTGACAGAATTCATTTTCCTTCGGCATACATCTATGTTGCCCACTCGGGCACTTGTTTTGAACCATACTAGGACATTTTTCGCAGGCTATACTGCACGCTCCTATCTTCATTAGACTCTTTCTTTATTTTTAAAAGCAGATATTTAACGGTTCCCAAAAAGATTTATATTACGAAGCATACAGCCTCTCTCAGACTACCTTCCAGGCCACATAGGCTCTCTCACCGCCTCCCGCTGCAGTTTTAATAGAATCCGCATCTTTGGTATCGATGTTTCCATTCAGCTTCACTTTATTATTAGCTAGCATGCTAGTACTAGTAAAAGCTAGAGTAAAATAAATATAAATCAAATAAATCGTTAAATTGCCTGTTTTGGGAGGTTTGTTCAGGGAAAATGAAGTGGCTGTTTTTCGACATTGGGTCAACTCTTGTTAATGAGGAGACATTTGACAAGTACCTGTTTGGGTACGTTTATGAAATGATTGAGCGTTCAGGAGCTAAGATCACTCATGAAGATTTTGATGAAGCTTTAAAGAGGATAATTGAGGAGAGAAGTTTTGGCGGCGCAGCATATTTTGGGCTTGTAAAAAGGCTCACCGAACACTTTTCGAGTGATAAGAAAATCATGCTGAAAATTGTTGAACGATATAAAAGATATGCTTTGAAAAGGTATCTGGAAAAAATGGAGCCTTATCCTGACGCTTTAAAAACGGTTTCTGAGCTAAGTAGAAGGTTTAAGTTAGGTATAATAGCTAACCAACCAGTGGACACAAGGCAAAGGATAAACTCTTTTGGGCTCGCAGAATATTTTAGTGTAACAGTCTTGTCTGAGCAGGTTAAGCTGAGGAAACCGAATACAAGGATATTCCAGCTGGCATTGAAGATGGCGGAATGTAGTCCTGAAGATTCGACAATGATCGGTGACAGACTTGATATCGACATTGGGCCGTCTAAGGTGCTAGGTTTTAGGACTATAAGGGTAAAGCAAGGTGTTATGGTCAACCTCAATCCTATAAACGATTTTGAGATCCCGGATTATGAGGTCAACAATCTTAAAGAGCTTCTTGCTATTTTGTGAAAAGTTTATCTAGTCATGCAGAAGTTTTACCAATATTATCGAATGATGATTATATGAAGGCTTTAATCCTTGATGGGTCCAGAAAAGAGGATTCTATATCAGCTTGCATAATGGACAAGATTCAGGATATTCTAAAGAAAAGAAATTGCCAAATCAAAGCATTAATTCTCCGCGATCAAAATATATCAAGTTGCTTAGGCTGTTTTGATTGTTGGAAAAAGACGCCGGGTATGTGCGTAATAGATGATGTAGGGCGCTCTATTGCAAAGGAAAATGTCCAAAGTGACCTAGTTATCCTTCTTTCTCCTATCGTTTTTGGAGGATATTCGCCAGGGTTGAAGAAAGCTCTTGAACGTATGATACCAAACATCCTACCCTTTTATACGAAAATTGGAGGCGAAATACACCACAGTGCGCGATATGAGAAGTATCCGAAAATGGTTGGAATAGGTTTCCTTCCAAGTTCTGACCAAGAAAGTGAAACGATATTCAAAAAGCTGATCGAACGTAATTCCATAAACTTCTACAGCGAAAAGTATTCAACAAGAGTCGTCTATCCCAACGACGCCACAGAAGACGTATACAAAAAAGTTGCTGAAGCTATAGCAGAGGTTATTGATTAAAAATGTCTAAACATGTAATACTTCTTATAGGAAGCCCAAAAAGTTACGCTAGCACATCAAATGCTTTAGGGGACTATCTCATAAAAAAATTAGAGAAACAAGGTTTTGTAAGCGATAAGATCTACATTTATGATGCCATGAAAACCGATAAAGATGCCGTTCACATACTTCAATCTATTGATGATGCTGATCTTTTAATACTTACGTTTCCATTGTACGTGGACAACATTCCATCGCAAGTCATTGCTCTGTTAGAACTGATTTTTAAACACCGTTCGCTACAAAAAGAGCCCAAAAAACAGAAGATACTTTCGTTATCAAATAGCGGTTTTCCAGAAGCAAGCCAGAGTGAGACTGCTCATGCTATCTGTAGGAAATTTGCTTCAGAAACAAAAATTGAATGGATCGGAGGTCTTGCATTAGGAGGTGGAGGGGCGATTGGAGGAACAAACCTCGAAGACGTAGGAAGAATAGGTGGCGGCGTTAGAAAAGCATTAGAACTTGTCGCAAACTCAATTTGCGAAGATAAACCGTTACCTGATGAGGCACTAAAACTAATGAAGAGGCCGCTGGTATCCCCACTGATGTACACCTGGTTCGGAGACGCTGCATGGAAAAAGGCTGCAAAGGAAAATGGTGTGGAAAATAGGTTATATGAAAGACCCTATCAAGCAAGTGAGGATTCTTGATCAAACGAACCCTATGCTGTTTTAATTTTCCAGTTTATCTTATGACTGTTTGGTATTTTAGCTGTAGCTCTATTGGTGTTGGCCACCGATAAAGGAATAACTCTTAAAGGAAACATAACTCACTACGATGAAGGTTTTGACAACCAATACAACGGGCTTGGTTTGATCAGAGAGCCATATATAGGTGATTATCTGTACACTATATCAGACGAAATAATAAAGATAAATAACATAAACGGTCTTGCCCAAATTACTGAAATAAAGTTACCATAAGATATAACCGTGAACTTCCCCCTTTTCTTTTTTTCTGTCCTCCCAAGCTGTCACAGTGATTCTTTGGCCTCCTTTACAAGCTTAGTAAAAACTTTTTTTGTGGCACATTTACCAAGACCGACACCTAGACAGTCTGCATCTACATCGAATATATAACCTCCATCTTCTACCATTGAGAAGGGATAGAACCTACAGATTAGAGGTCTTCTATTATAGATTGTACACCTATTGCTAGATAGAAAGATGCATGAACCATTTTCCAGTATCATCTGATATCTATATGGGCCATTATTCTTAATAATTGTGCAGAATCTCTCTTTAATAGAAGCTTCTTTTATACGTTCCATATCATGATCTGTTAACAGTATCCGCCTTTTTCTTTCTCCATGATCCTTGCAGCATTTTGCACATCGCTGGCATTGCCAAGTTACATGCGGATAGGAAATAATGGCCATTGAGCTCGATGATAATTCTTACTCAATTAAATCTTTCTTTATTCCATAAAAAATAATATATGTGGCTTCTTCCTTGTCAATGTTTGTTATTGATTCTTCACACTTACTTCTTTTGCTCAAGCTTCTGAATGCGATTTTCAATCCATTCCGCAATCTTTTCTTCTGTCATACCTTCTGCCTCCTTCTGCGCCTTCAGTTTTTCTTCAACAACTTTGAGTAGGTTATCCGGATTAACCGGCTTCATTATATACGCGTCTGCTCCGAGATTGAGCGCTTTAACGGCGTTATCCAACGATGGATAACCTGTTATCATTATCTTCATCATCTCAGGTTTAGCCTTATGAATCTTTGCGAGCAGATCTGTGCCCTCCATGTCTGGTAGTTTAATATCTAGTAAAGCCAAGTTGAAGTATTTTACCTTGGCTTTTTCAACGGCACTATGGCCCGTCTCTGCAAGGTCTATTTCGTATCCTTTTGACTCCAGAATCTCCTTTAGACTTCGTAAAATTTCCCTATCGTCATCTACAATTAGGATTTTTGAATTTTCGAATCCCACCATTTTTGATCTTCTCTTTAACACTATTATAATCACTTTAGGAGTATTTTAACTTTCCAATTGGAATCTTAATTGTGAATATTGATCCTTTACCTGATTCGCTCGCTACGGAAATACTTCCACCGTGAGCTTCCACTATTCGCTTGCAGACGGCTAGGCCGAATCCTTGACCCTTGGATTTGGTTGTAAATAAAGGCTGAAACAACTTGTCCATGTTCTCTGCGGGTATACCGACTCCAGTATCTTGGACACTAATTGTTAATGTCCCATCAGAAATTAAAGACTCAAAGGTCAGTTGGCCGCCGTCTGACATCGCCTGCATAGCGTTGTTAGCAAGATTAACGAACACTCTTTGCATCATAGAAGAATCCATTGGAACTCTAGGGAAATTTTCTGGAATCTTAATTGCAACCTTAATATTTTCTGCAACAGTGATATTAGAGATGGTGTCCTTGATTAAATCTAAAATATTAGTCTCGACAATGTTTGGTTCTAGGGGCTTTGAATAATCTTGCAGGTCTAAGATGATTTTATTCATGTAGTTCACCTGCTCTCCAATTCTTGAAAGAAGATCTTCTAGGTGATTTTCTTGCAAGGCATTTCCCACTTCCTGGGGAGCCTTCTTGAGAATTTCATTACAGAGGTACAGCGTATAGATTATAACCTGTAGGGGGTTGCGCAGGTCATGTCCTACCATCGCAGCTATTTCACCTATCGCCACCAGCCTTTCTGACTTGATTAACTTATTTTGTGCTTCAAAAAGCTCTTGAGTTCTCTGCTGCACCATCTGTTCAAGTCTATCCGCATATTCCTTAATTTGACTAGTAGCGTTATTCAACTGTCGAATTAGCTGAGCATTTTCTATACCAACGGCGGCTGGATGAATGAAAAGTTCAAGTGGGGCCAACGACTCACTTGTCGGTCTCCTGCCATCAACAGGGTCGTCGATGCTCAACACGCCAACTATTCGTCCGTTGGCTAAGGTAAGTGGAGCATAAAGTAGGTCTTGTGGATCCCAGTCAACCATTTCCTCCCGCATTAATCTACTGGCAACAGTGTTATCAGAAAATTTTTCTCTAACCCATGGTTCACTCCATGGCAGATAATAAAATTGGCCTATCTTGAAACGGTTGTATTCGGGGCCAAAACGTTCACGCCAGACTTTTGGTGAAGGTGTGTTCTTCCAAAGAAAGTCCCTTTCTTCATTTGTAAGACCAGAACTCACTATATCATCTAAAGTTTTCACTTCTAAATTTTCGTCTCTTAACGTTATAACGACCCTTCTCCAACCCAAATCTCTTATTGCATTTGCAGTCACACTTAGTCTTTGATAGAGATCAGTTGTATGAATAATCTCTGCAGAACTTTTCATAAGAGAAGAGAGTTGGTTCGATCTTCTCTCTATTTCAGCTTGTTTCTCTTTGCTACTAATAGCCGCAGCAGCATGAGAAGCTAAAATCTGGAGTAACTTCATATCTCTTCCATCAAATGCGCCAACCTTCTTGCTTTGTATGTTTAAAACACCTATTACTCTGTCTTCAATTTCAACGGGGACGACAAGCTTTGACCTTATGCCTGGAATATTTTCAACGTAATCTCTATCCTTCCAAACGTCATCTACGAGTATAGCTTTGCGAGTGTTGTATGCTCTAATGTCAATTCCTCTTTTTGAGTCATCAATAGGTAGTTCCTTTATAAGAGTTCTAGAGATGCCCCTCTGACTTGCCAGTCGGAGGTATCCTCGGTCCATTATCAAGAATGCCGCATACTCAAAACCTAGTGCTTTCTCTACAGCGTTAAGAGTTAGATCGAAAACTTGCTGCTGGTTTTGAGCAGAGTTCAATGTAACACCATAAAAATTTAGGGCGGAAAGTCTATCTTCAAAGCGTCTCCTATCCTCTTCTATTTGTTTACGTTCTGTAATATCTCTAACTATGCCCTCAAAAGCAATAAGGTCACCTTTCTCATCCTGAATTGGAATATAAGTCTGTTCAGTCCACACAATCTTACCTTTCTTGTGCCTCCAGCGTATTTCTGATTGAACGGGGATTCTCTGTTTATTAACTTCCTCCATCATTTTAGTTAATTCGTGAACGTCGTCAGGGTGAACTGTTCTATAAGTCAGATTTTTATCTGCATAAAATTCCTCGGGAGTGTAGCCGGTTATTTTAATGCAGGCTGGGCTCATATAATCGTAACCTCTTATTAGGTCGTACAGAAAGATAATGTCTGACGCGTTTTCTGCCAGCTTCCTGAAGCTTTCTTCTGACTTCTTTAACTCCTCTTCTATCTTCTTCCTCACAGTAGTTTCGGTTACGTAGCCTTCTAGAGTAGCATATGAACCAGTTCCGGAGGAAATAACGTGACCCTCTTCCCATACCCATTTCATTTCACCATTTGCTGTGAAAATCCTGTATTCTATTTTAAAAGATTTTGATTCAGTTAAGGATTTTTGAATTGCGTCAAGAATCTTTTTTTTGTCCCTGGAATGTACTAGCTGGCTGTACGATATCTTATTTTTTACAAAATCAGATGGAAGGTAACCCGTAAGGTCAAAACATCCGTCACTGACGAACGACATCGTCCAATTATTATCGTTGGATCGACGATACATCATACCGCTCAAATTACTCATTAGTGATGAAAGAGTCCTTTGACTTGCTCTCAACTCGTCTTCTGTTTTCTTGTGCTCTGTGATATCGTTCCCTGAATTTAATATCCCTATAACCTTGCCATCGGAATCTTCCAATCGAATGCCATTCCAAGTAAGAAACCGCTCTCCATCCTTGCGCGTTAGTACTGAATTTTCATAGTGGGAATTCGATTCCGTTGGATCTTGAACAATATTTGTGAATATCATTCTAACATGTTCCCTAGATTTCTCAGGTAGGAAGTTATCTATCCAATTTTTGCCAACAATTTCCTGCATTGTATATCCTAAAAATTCGCTTCCTTTCCGATTAATGCTTTGAACAAACCCGTTAACGTCTATGAAAAGTGTGATCAAACCAGCTGCGTCTAGGTACTTCTGAGCTTTGTTACGTTCTTGTTCTAGTGCTTTTTCTGTCTTCAAAAGATCGTTGTGCCTATCTATGAGTTCAAGCGAAATCGAAATATTCTGAGCTAGGTTTTTTACAGGGAGCATTAAATGCTCTGTTTGCTCAGAAGATGAGATAGCTAAAGCTCCTACAATTTTTCCTTCTCGATTTAAAGGTGTTACCACAGTATTTTTTCCTACCAGACCTATCATCCTGGTTACAAGGTATGCGAAGGGTGTAGGAAGAATTTCACTAATTATATCACCAGTCTTTACCTCAAATGTTTCACAATCGTTTACGACTCTATTGAAAATTTTAGATTTATTTAATTCAATATTGTATTTACTGATTCCTAAGCCAGTAATCTTTTGTATTTTCTTAAGGTTCTTAAGAATCAGAGATGTTTCTTCCATGTCAAGCTTGGTTCTGTCATTATTTGTTAACAGTATTGTAATATCATATTTCTTTGATTTAGAAAATTCCTCCTTCAAAATATTAAAAATTTCCCGTTCGTTTAGTACACCATGAATTTTTTTGGAAACGTTATCTGTTAATCGCATAAATTCAACAAGTTTCATCTGAGGTTGGTTTGTAGGATCCAAATATTTCCCTCTAACTATGCAGTTTGTCCCTATTTCCACATTTAAATCTTTTATGGGGTTGAAAACATTTAAGCCAGCAAAGAAGTCGTTTAATATAATCCTTTATTGAATCTTAAAAGATCATGCGATCCAGCAAGTCTTTAAAAAAAGATTCTCGTAATAATTTTAAGCTATTTACATCAATTTTATAAGTACTTCTTCAGTCATATATGTGTGTAATTGATTAGAGAATATCTGTGTCTTGAGTTCTTTGCATCACCAGGAAAGCCATGACATATAATGACAAATGGAGCTTTAACATCGAGCTTTACAGGTCTCTAAAGTCGACCTATTAACGTATTTCCTTCAATTTGTAAGGTGATTTTTTTCTACGGAAATCTTCATCCGTGATCTTTCCGAATGTTAGGGGTTTGTAGCTACATCAAGTTTGAGACAGTGTTTGTAATATTCTATAATAAAGGTCCCGGGGGGGTGATTTGAGCACCCGACGCTCCGGTATCTGTACGCCTGACAGGCTGAATGAGGTTTGCCAGGGCAAGCTTCTACAGCCGGAAGCTCTGCCAGGCTGAGCTACCCCGGGTTCGATAGGTGGAGGAGTTTTCTTTGCTCAATATATATTTATCGCATTATGGTTGTAAACCATCCTACTAAAGACTATCTTTTTATTATCCTGTTGTGTAATCCATCTTGTGCTCACAATGAGTGCTATGATAGGAGAAGATACAGCAAAATATATTTTAGGAGTAGAGGCGGACCAGATTCAACCTAATGGCGTTGACTTAACGCTAGATAAGCTCTTCAAGATCATTGGATCAGGTAAAATCTTCAAAAACTACGTTGTCCTACCTGAATATGTTGAGGTTAACCCGGATGAAGAGAATTTCTTTTCACTAGATAAAGGTGTATACGTATTCCAAGTTAAAGAAAAAATATGTGTCCCCTTAGATGCAGTCGGCTTCTGTCTGCCAAGATCTTCTCTGGTAAGAATGGGTGCGTACATAGAAGCCGCGTTATGGGACTCTGGATACACAGGTTTTTCAAGAATCTTGCTGAAAGTTGATAATCCCATATCCATAGAAAAGGGTGCGAGAATAGTCCAGTTTATCTTAATTAAAAGCGAAAAGAAGGCTAATGTAGGTTATTGGGGAAGATATCAAAGGGAGCAAATCACAAAAGATTAAGGTACACTTTAAAACCTTCTGACACAGTTTCTGACCTAACATATTCGATGTTGCCTATCTCTGCAATATTTTTTAAATGAGTACCACTGCACGCTATGTCTTCAAAGCCATTAATCTTGACAATTCGGTAGAAATCGAGTTCAGGAAGACGAGCCAAGTTAGGTGAGTCTTTTGCCTCCTCTAACATTCTACTTCTATCAACAAGTCTTGTCGAAACAGCATAGCCCTCCGCTATGATTTTGTTTTCTAATTCAACGGCATTCCTGAGCAATTCTTCACCTGGCGAGGAGCCTTTGAAAGAGATGTACCATGAATCTCCAAGCCAAGAGTCTATCGTTTCTACCTTTGACCCCGTCACCACTTCTAGGGCATGATCAAATAGATGGGAAGCCGTATGGCGTCTCATCATCAGATAACGTGTAGACCAGTCAATCTCCTCAGTAACTTCACCTTCCTTTGGTTCACCTACCTCAACTTTGCCATATAAGATAACGATACCCTTATACTTCATAGTTTTGTTAACATTTATAACAAATTTCTCGTTATAGACTCTTCCTTTATCAGAAGGCTGGCCACCGTACTTTGGATGAAAGATTGTTTCCTCTGTAATTAGATAAACATTCTTCTTATCTTCGAACATAACCCTCAAAATCCTAGTTTTATTTTTGTTTAGATACGAATCTTGCCAATATTTTGGAACATTTACTTCACAGCCTAATACAACTTTGTCCAGATTCAAGTATATGCACCTACGATAATATACTAAATATAATTTATTACTTTATATTTTAATTTTTCTCTTTGGCGAAATATGGAATAAAAAAATATTTTTCAAATTATGCAAGAAAATTAACAGAACTCATATAAGTCAAATGTTGGCATATATGCATTCGAAGAAAGACTTTTATATCGTTTATGGAAAGTTATTTTTCAGAGAATCAATGAGCGCCCTAAATGTCGATACCTTAGATGTGAAGATCATTGAAGCACTTCAAGAGAATACCCGGGCATCTTGTAAAGCTATAGCCGACAAAGTCGGCCTTTCGGACAGGACGATAGCTAGACGAATAAAGAGGATGGAGGAAATTGGTATAATAAAGGGTTACAGGGTTGACGTTAACAAAGAGCTAGTTAAAAAAGGTCTAGTTAAAGTCGCTCCAAAAATAGATGCGGAGGATATTATAGAAACAAATACGGCAGAATGGGATAGTATAGCGTCTTCAATAAAAGATATATTTGGTGTATCCGGCTCTGTGATCCTTTTTAACATAGGCCAGTCGATTGGTAGATGTTATGTAAGGCATCTAGTCGTTTCCATTAAATCTTTGAACGAATTGATGCTTAACTTTGGAAGGGTCTTTCAGTCAAGAGAATGGGGAGAAATAGTATTTAATTAGATCGACTACGAGAAAGGTGTTGGCAACTTTACGATTTCGAAGATTCTGTTCAAGAATCAGATGACTGAAAACGTATTAAGAGGGATATTTTGTGGCGGATTAGAAGAGATTTCGGGTAAGAGAGTTTCAGTAAAAAGGTTGGAGGATGATAAGACGACAGAAAATTCTCAAAGGTTTGTTTTCGAAATTTTTAGGTGACTGGAATGGCTTTAGAAAAAATACAGACGGGGTTATCAGAGTTAGATAATATACTGGGAGGAGGAATTTCAAAGGATTTTGTTACGTTTATTACTGGTGGACCAGGAAGCGGTAAGACGATACTTTCGATACAGTTCCTTCTCAATGGAGCTACCAAATACTCCGACAAGGGGTTGATTATAACATTTAATGGGAGTTATAGCGCGTTAAAACAATACATGTTTCCGTTGGGTTAGGATCTTGATCATCTAGAAAAAGAAGGAATGATTAAAATACTCGATTTTGTCGCAACGAGCAAAATCGGCTTACAATCAGTATTAGATACCGTACTTGAAGAGGCCAGAATTTTTTGGTGCGAAAAGAATGGTGATAGACTCTATAACTGCTCTAACTTTAGCTTTTAGTGAAAAGCAAGAGGTTAGGACAACAATTTCCGTAATCCAGAAGTTGCTCAGAAAGATCGATTTTACAACATTTTTAATATCAGAAAAACCTTTGGGCGAGAAAGGTCTCGGATCCGATGTTGAGGAATTCGTAGCCGAAGGAATAATATTACTTGGAACTCTACTAGTTAAAGGAGAGCTGAAAAGAAGAATGATGGTTGTAAAAATGAGAGGGACAAGACATGATATGAAATTCTATCAATACACAATTATGAAGCGGGATGAGATAGTTATCACACCGTACCCTGAGGTCACTTAATTGAACATTGAATAGCGTTAGAACATCTGCAACTTCTTTAAAAGGAAAAATGATTTCTACTATGCTAAAAGTTAACATTCTCTTTAATGAACAAGACATTTAGAAGAATATAGTTCATTTTTATCGAGTAACATTATCTAACAGTTTTCCCTTTGAACTGTAAAGGCTGATGGACAAAGGCATTTCACCCCAAGCGTGTGTTGCACAGCTTAGACAGGGGTCAAATGCTCGTATAACAGCTTCAACCCTGTTCAACATTCCTTCTGCAAGCTTTGAACTTACTACATACTTCTTTGCTACTTGTGTTACTGCCTTGTTGTATGCTAAGTTGTTGTTCTCCGTTGCAATGATCATATTCACCCAAGTTATCCGACCCAAATCGTCAACCTTGTAGTGGTGAAACAAGGTCCCTCTTGGAGCTTCAGCAACACCTACGCCTTCATTCTGGTTGGCATCAGATTTAACCCAAACGTTCTCTTTGAGAATGTCAGAGTCTTCAAGCATTTGTTTCGTCCTCTCAACACAGAAAATTATTTCGATCAAACGCGCGTAGTGATACATGAAAGTACTTTCAACTACACCATTCCTGCCGAGTTTTTTGAACTCATTAAGTTCATCATCTGCGATAGGGGTTCCGCATTTTGCAGAAACATTTAATCTGGCGAGTGGGCCAACCCTATATATTCCGTCCGGATATCCCAGAGGCTTATAATATGGAAACTTCATATAAGACCACGGTTCGCAGGCTTCTCCGATGTATTCGAGGTACTTGGTCGGATCTAGTCTGTCTTCTATAATATTACCATTGGGGCCCTTAATCCTTATTTCCCCATCGTAATGCTCGAGTCCACCGTCTTGGGTTATAAGGCTCAGATAGTAGGTTGGGAAGTTGCCGAAGTCTGCTATTTCATCTTCATATTCTGGAAGGCTTTTCTTGAATGTTTCTAGCGTTTTAGTCGCTATGTCTAAGGCTTCTGGAAGATCAGCCAGCAGCCTATTTTGCTTCTCTTTTGTAAACGGATATTTTACACCTCCCGGTACGATCCAGTCACTGGAATGTATTCTTTTGCCGCTCAAAAATTCGATGATCTGTTGACCAAACTTCCTAAGTTTAATCCCTTGCTTCGCAATTTCTGGATATTTTTCTATTAGACCAAAGATGTTTCTTTTAGCTGGGTCAGAATCTAAGCCCAGCATTAAATCTGGTGATGAAAGATGGAAGAAGTTTAAAGCATGTGATTGAATCATTTGTCCGTTGTGCATTAAACGACGCAGATTCTCCGCAGTTTTGGTTATCTTTACAGAAGCTATCTGGTCGCATGCCTTGGCTGAAGCTAAAAGGTGGCTCACAGGACATATTCCGCACGACCTAGAAGTTATGCTCGGCATTTCGTAAAAAGGACGGCCTTCAGTAAACTTTTCGAAGCCTCTGAAGTCAACTATTTCGAACCTAGCTTCCTGTACTTTTCCGTCTTCTTTAAGGAATATGGACACCTTTGCGTGGCCTTCTATCCTTGTTACAGGATTTATGACAATTTTCTCAGCCATATTTTTTCATCTTCCTAACCATACTTGAATTTGTCTGCCATTGTGGGCATTTTACCTGCTAAAAGCTCTGACAGGACATAATTTATGAGGTCAGCATGTGGGGGGCATCCTGGAATAAAGAAGTCAACCTTAACAGCTTCATGCAGTGAAAGAACGTGTTCAAGAAGTGCAGGAACTTCCGTCGGTATCTGAGGTTGAACATCGGTGTTTTCGATGAATTCCCTTTTGAGGACAGAATTCGCACTGTCACTGAAACAGTTCCTTAGAGCTGTAACGTTTCCTGTTACTGCACAATCGCCTAGGGATACAAGGATTTTGGTGCGATTTCTGACAAGCTTTAGCAACTCTAGCTGTTCCACGTTCGCCACAGCACCCTCTATTAGTGTAATGTCGGTGCCATCAGGGAATTCCTTTTTGTCAACAAGCGGGCTGTAGACCAGTTCCATCTTTTCTGCCAAGTCTATGAGCTTCTCGTCTTGGTCTAGGAACGACATGTGGCATCCTGAGCACCCGCTTAGCCAGACCGTAGCAACTTTCACTTTCACCATTTACTATCACCTGCGCCTCCTGTCAATAATGAATTTAGGAAGTTCAGGATTCTTTGTTTCAGAAAATGGTTCGTTTTTGACATAGATTGATCCGACGGGACAGACTGCAGAGCACTTGCTGCAAGAGGTACAGGAGTAAGAAGATCCCCAGGGCTCGTCTAGGTCCATGATTATCTGGGAATAAATACCCCTATGCTTCAGGTCTATAGTGTGAACGCCTTCTATTTCATCACATACTCTTACACAGCGAGTGCATAGAATGCACCTGTTTCTGTCAAGTACAAAACGTTTGTGAGTAGAGTCCACCTCAAATCTAGTCCATTCACGCTCCACATTAACATAGTCGACTCCAAGTTTGGTCGCCATAGCCTGGAGTTCGCAGGCGCCGTTTGCAACGCATACTGAACAGATGTGAGTTCGTTCAGACAGTAAAAGCTCTACCAGTTGTTTGCGATATCTAGTAAGTTTTTCTGAGACCGTCGCAACCTCCATGCCGTTACTGACCGGAGTAGAGCAAGATGGGAAAAGCTTGGGTGAACCCTTCACTTCAACGACACATAGACGGCAGCCCCCAAGGCTAGTTAAACCCTCCAGGTAGCACAAAGTTGGAATATAGATGCCGTTATCGGTCGCAGCTGTAAGTATCGTGGTGCTTGGTTGGGCAACTAATTCCCTTTCATCGATCATTAGCTTAATACTGGGAAAGCTCATTTAGTATTCATCCCCTTACCTTGTTTATTAAAACAATTCGAGCTTCCTGCAGGGCATTTCTTCTCAACTATGTGTTTCAGGTATTCGTCTTTGAAATAGTTGAGAGTCGTCAAAATCGGGTTTGCAGCGGTCTGTCCCAAACCGCATAGGCTTACATCCTTGGCCAGAAACATCAGTTTTTCAAGCTTTTCTAAGTCCTCAACTCTTCCTTCACCTCCCATGATCCCCGCCAGAATTCCTCTAGCTTTCGTGAGTCCTACTCTACAAGGCACACATTTTCCACATGATTCATCAACACAGAAGTCTGTGAAGAAATGTGCCGTATCCACCATGCAGGATTTGTCATCTAGCACAACAATTCCACCAGATCCCATAATTGCTCCAGCCTTGGTGAGACTATCATAATCTATCGGCAGATTAAGTTTATCTTCGGGAAGACATCCCCCTGAAGGGCCTCCAACCAACACAGCCTTAAACTTCCTACCTTCCGGAACACCTCCACCTATGTCGTAGACCACTTCTCCCAATGTTGTACCCATCGGAACTTCTATTAATCCGGGATTATTGGTCTTGCCCGTTAAAGAGAAACATTTGGTTCCACTGCAGCCTGGTGAACCTATCTTAGAGAACCACGCACTACCATTCAATATAATTAATGGGACATTGGCTAATGTTTCTACGTTGTTAATTAATGTCGGCTTTCCCCAAAGGCCTGAAACAGCCGGGTAAGGTGGTCGTGGGCGTGGCATAGCTCTACGCCCTTCGATGGAAGCAAGAATAGCGGTTTCTTCGCCTGCAACGAATGCACCGGCACCTAATCTAAGTTCAACATCGAATCTGAAATCTGTGCCGAGAACCTTCTCTCCCAAAAAGCTTTGCGTCTTAGCTTGCTCAACAGCCTTTTTCAATGTCTGGACCCCTAGAGGGTATTCACTACGGATGTAGATGTAACCTTGTTCAGATCCAATGGCGTATGCGGCGATAGCCATTCCTTCAAGAATTGAATGTGGATCCGCTTCGGCAAGTGTGCGGTTAGCAAATACACCCGGGTCTCCTTCATCTAAGTTTGCTACAATATATTTTGGGGTCGTTGAAGACTTAGCGACAAAGTTCCACTTTTGACCTGTAAGAAAACCTGCACCGCCACGGCCCCTCAAGCCACTGGCAGATATTGCCGCTATCACCTGTGCCGGTTCCATGGTTGTTAAAGCCTTGGCAAGCGCGGAATAGCCTCCCACAGCTATGTAGTCTTCCATTCTGAGGGGATCGATTTTTCCAGCATCTCTCAACACTATCCTAAGCTGTTTTTGGAAGAAGTCGGAATTGCTGTATAAATTGCCTTTGATTGGTCTACCATTAACTATATGTTCGCTAACTATTTTTTTCGCCATTTCTGGTGTCACGCTCTCATATAGGTAGTCACCTGGTTCGATCATAACGGCTGGTCCTACGGAGCAGGTTCCAATGCAGCCTGTCCTAGCCACCTTACATATCTTTTCGACACCGAACTCTTTGACGGCGTCTTCAAATGCTTTAAGCACTTTAAGAGCACCAAAATGAGCACATCCACTTGAACAGCAAACATTGATCCTGAATTTATATGAAGTACGGAGTTCTTGCTCCATTTCTGCCGATTTATGAAGTTCTTCAGGTCTCAATTATTTCAATCTCCTTTAACCTCTTTTATCTTTTTTATTATAGATTCACTAGTTGCTCTACCTTCGACGTTTTCGTCTATGATGGCATTAGGTGCCATCGCACATGCGCCAATGCAGCGCGTAGTAAAAACAGAAAGTTTTCCGTCAACAGTAGATTCTCCACGCTTTACTTTAAATTCAGTCTCAACTTTCTTTAAAATATCTTCTGAACCCTTAACATAACAGGCGGTACCTAAACAGAAGGTAACGACATGTGCCCCTGGTTTCTTAAGCTTGAAGAAGTTATAGAATGTTGCAACCCCAAAAACATGGCTTGCAGGCAATTTCAGCGCTTTAGCGACATAAGCCATAATATCCTTGTCTAAAAATCCGTAGGACTCCTGTGCTGTATGCAGGACCTCCAGAAGGGAATCCTTCTGATATCTGTGTGTTTTAAGAGCGTTGTCAAGTGATAGGAGACGCTTGTCAAACTTCATAGTAGACTGAGAATCGCCTTTTGTAGCCATTAATTCTCTTTCAAAGAGACAGAGACCTTACTATTTAAAATTTGCCTAGTAACAAAAGAATCAAAGTTGCATCGGAGGCTTATGTTATATATTGCGTAAAATTTAGGAAATACTCTTTAAATTCTGTTGAAGTGCTTTAAATACCTGCCTGCAAAGATAGCCTCCGAAAACAATTTCAGAGGTGTATGAAGAAAAAAATATTAGTTTAACAGTAATTGTCGGTAACTGAAGAATAGGCATAAGGACAATCACATTAATTGAGGAAGGGAAACCGCTGACAAGGTATTCTGAGTAATAACTTCCATTTTTTTTTCCTGGGTCAGCTATATCTTCCATAGCGTTTAAGAACTCTTTTTTACATCGATAAGAATCGACGCCACTGGATAAAACGTTGACAGCCAAATCATTACCCACACTGTAACGGACCCCCTTTACTTTATCCTCAACAAATTGTCCGACATCTAGTTCTTCTAGCTGAATCTCATTTATTTCCATGACTTGAAGAACTACTACTATGGCAGGCAGAATATCGCGTTAAATAATAAACAATACTGTACGAATTTGTGACAATTTATTAGAAAAGTAGATTTTTTATTACTACAGTCTTTTAATTAAAAGATTTCCGTATTTGCAATATTCCCCTATAGACTAAAGAGTTCACTTTGAGGCTTCTATTCTAACAGTTTCTAACTCTTTTTTGCACTGACTAACCAAATTTTTTATGTCTGAAGAAAGAGTAAGGAACCTGAAACCTTTCTTCATGTAGTTGATGGATTCTTGCGCGTCTGACGTGTATATGCCGGCAGGTTTCCCTGCTTTCCTTCCCGCCTCAAGAACCTTATCGATGGCTGCCCTGAATCTGGGACTTTCGTAGTCGTGCGGCACCTGCAAAGAGAATGAAAGGTCCTGTGGCCCTATGAAGAATGAATCTATACCATCCACTGAGAGTATCTCGTCAACATTGTCTACTGCTTCCTGTGTTTCTATCTGGACAATCAGGGCGACGTCGTTATTTGCTCTTTTATAATATGATGGGTCTAGGCCGTAGGCCGCGGCTCTTCTTGGGCCAACTCCCCTGATGCCAATGGGTGGATACCTGCTAGCTTTGACAGCTTTTATTGCGTCGTCTATGTTGTTTACCCACGGGACTACGATGCCTTCTGGCCCCACGTCTAGTGCACGCTTTATCATGACTATGTCGTTCCATGCGACTCTGATGATTGCTGAAGTGTTGCTTCCGTTTAGCGCTGGCAGCAGCCTCTGCACAGTCTCTATGCTTGTTGGAGCGTGCTCAGTGTCGAAGACGAACCAGTCGAAGCCAAGTCCGGACAGGGCCTCTGGCACATCTATACACGGAAGCGTAATCCACATCCCAACTGAAATCTTGTTTTCTCTCAGAATCTTCTTTAATCTTCCTGTAACAAACTCTTGCATAAGGAGTCACTATAAGTTCAGGAAATAAAGTATATAATTATTATTATATTAAAACAGGAACGTTATAAGTTAAAATAAATAAGCTATTTCAGAAGTTCGGTGTAAGAGTGACCAAGTATATTGTTTGCTGCTATTAAACAACTTATTCTACCATCATACTTTAGGTTAAGTTCCCCTTCTATGTTTAGAAGATTTACGTATGCACCTGAGGTCCTAGCCATATGAAGTGAAGCGGCAATATCGACAACACGTAGTCTTGGATAAAGTTCTATGAAAGCATCTATTAATCCTACCGATACATATGCCGATTCCATTGCCGCACTACCAAGAAATCTTGGGTGTTTAGTCTGCTTAAACATCTTTACAAGTCTCTCTTCGTATTCTTTGTTGTTTAGGTAAAAGAGTCTTGGAATAATCGTAGAAATAGCAGAGCTAAGCTCGGTCACGTTTGATGGATGTCTGGCTTCACCATTGAAGAAGACGCTATGGCTATCTGAACATATGATATCACCATTAATAACGTTAATTATGCCAGAAGCCAATATATCCGATATCAAGTCCCCTTTAGAAATGGCTATTGATATGCTGTAAAAAGGTATTTCTTTAACCGCGTTATTGCTGCCGTCTAATGGGTCTACAACTACAGTCATTCCTCCTCCGTTTATTTCCTTTATCCCAGACTCCTCTGATATTATCGTAAAACCTTCTCCTGTTTTTTCAAATTCCTCAAAAATCACATGCTCGGATTCTAAATCAATATTATATGTGACGTCCCCAAACCTGTTCACTCCAACTCTTATGGGGTTGTCTTGAATTTTAAGTAAAGCTCTTTGAGCACTTTTAAGAGTGCGTTCGATTAGATGGGTTAATCTAAACTCCTCCATATCTCAAAACATAAGACCTGTCAAACCCACCCTTATTAATTACTTGCCCACCACTAATTTAAATAATATATCAACTTGTTTTTTACAAATGGCCTACACTTTATTTAATAAGGAAATTTTTTCTCTTGTTTTCTTCCTTAGACTGTAGATCGTTATAAAAATAACTACCAAAGCAAGCGTGTACACTATCGTCTCAAGTGCCTGATATGGAATTCCACTGATAGGCAGGCTCTGAGGCAACGTTGTTACTATAGTTATTTTAGGAGGTGTTGTAGACCTTCCAACTGTTACAATGTCGAATCCACTTTGGGTGTTGTTTGTTGTGACAACCAGAACAGATATCCAGTATTCTCCAGTTAAAGTTGACTGGAAGGTAATATTATTGGAGTCACTCCTATAAGATATAATCTGGCTATTTCCGTCAGGCAACTGTATAAGTGCTTTGGCTGATATAAAACCTTTAGGCAGATTTATCCTGAAAGCTATCTGACTTGCATTATCTTTTATGACAGAGATTCCAACGGGATTTACTTGCACCTCTATTGGTATCATTTGAGTGATCTTCTCACTCGATATGTTTAACCAACCGTAGTAAGTTCCATAATCGTTTGTATTGAGCTGAGCTTCGATCGTAATGAATGTGCTTCCATTAATAATGTTATTGTCCTTCGGTCTTATCTGTACACTGTCTGGACCAGACCAATCTGGAGCAACTTTAATGCTGAGGTTCTCTCCTGATAGTGGAACAATCTGTAACGTCCTATTGGTTGTTGTTTGGTTAAAAGGAGATAGATTGAAGACGAGGCTTCCAGGTAAGACTGTGAAATCGCTGATTATCGTGTTATAGACCTCCATAAGTCCTGCACCTTGAACGTCAACAGGATACTTTTCAACTCCTGTTGTGAGAGGTTCTGCGTTATCCATAAGGAGAGACATAATTTCATAGGGGTTTAGTTTTGGCCTTTCCTGTTTTATTAGAGCAACTGTGCCTGTTACACAAGGGGCAGCGAAACTTGTACCCGAAACATTTTGATAGCCTCCCTGATAGTCCGCTGTTTCTACATTATATCCTGGAGCGATTAAATTAGGTTTTAAGTAGAATGGTGAAACCGGCCCTCTCGAACTAAACCATACGACCTGATAAGGGTTTGAGTTTATAGTGAAATTCCCAGTAAGTTCTTTTGTTGATAGAGAGTTAAGTATGTATTCTCCATCTGCACCCGAAATTGAAGCAACGGGAATCGATACAGGATCTTTTAGAGCTCCAATAAAATTTTGTGTGACGTTGTTGAACACTATCAGGGCGATGGCTCCCTTTTCCTGAACATTCTTTGCCTTTTCGCTAAATAAATAGGTTCCCCTTTTTGCGACAGCGATCGCGTCTGTAAGGTTAAGGTTAGCAACATCGTCATTTCCTGCAAGGCCGACGTAAACTAATTTTGATATCAGCGGTTTATTTGTTGAAATCGTATTATTCATGGGAATTGCATCAAAGGATCTTCCTATCTCAGGGATCGTAAACTCAGCTTTTAGAAGTGAGGACCCTATATTCGATGAAGCTCCTACAGAAATGACATCGTTCAGCGCGCTCGGATAGTCTATGGTGCCTCCGCTAGGTCCTGAGTTACCTGCGGCTGCGACGACGACTATCCCTGCATCCACAGCGTTATTTATAGCAATGCCCAATGAAGCGTCTGATATCGCTGATCCAAGGCTTATATTGATCACAGTTGCACCGTCTAATACTGCTCTATCGATAGCCTGTACGATATCTGCCGTTGACGTCTCTCCAGATTCTGTTATTACTTTATATGCAAGAATGCTTGCGTCCGGCGCTATTCCAGTAAATCCATCGTCATTGCCGGCTATGATGGCCGCAACCGCTGTTCCATGTCCATCCATATCCATTGGATCATTATCTTTGTCCACAAAATCGTATCCACCAACCACTTTATAATTTGATCCTATTCCTCCTCCTAAAATTGGCTGTGAGTAATTTACTCCTGTATCGATCACTGCCACTTTGATTCCTTTACCTGTAATATTTGAATTTAGGGCATCCTTTAGTTCCCATACTCTATTAGCATCTACCATTTTAACATTGTTCTCTAAATCCAACTTGTATTCCGCGCTTTCTTCTAATGAAGCAATCGTTCCAGTCTGATTTAAGGTTTGAATAAATCTTTGAGGCATTTCTATAACTGCTCCGAAGATCACGGTATACATATATGAAACGACTCTAAGAGGTATTCCGCTGCTCTGTAGTTTCTTTATATTCCCTTCAAGTTCAAGCAACTTATACTCTGAAGCTTCATTTATAATTGAATCATTCAAGCTAATCCCATACTTTATAGCGAGAGACGTAGTCGGTTCTCCCTTAAAGGAAACAATTACTTCAACATCTCCGTCAAAAGGCCTTATTGAAATGATAATATTCGTGAGCATAAGGACTAGGATTATTATCGTAGCTTCTTTATTCGTTAGCGAACACAAATCTACCAAGCTGCCTTTCTCAACTGAGCATGCTTGTTCTCATTAAAAAATTTTGCTAGAGTTGTAAGACGATGCGAAATGTATGTTTAATACTTTTAATGGTTACTGTCCAGAAAATCTGTTTTTCTCTTATTTAATGAGTTTGAGCAAGTTTAAAATTTCGTTCGCCTTTATGAAGAATTAGTTATCACAAGATTCGTTAAATGCCCTTGTAATCACCTATTTTGGTAAGTTGTTAAAAATAACTTTCATAAACGTTATTGATGATTTAACTTTTATGGCTAATTTAGCGATTGGTGGAACAACTGAAAGAACGCCTTTTGCGCTTATTCTGAACGCACAAGTAAGAATCTGTGATAATGTGTCATCAGATTCTGTAAAGATTTCAGAGAAAGATTGCCTCATTATTAGAGGTATACAGAGTTAACTGTCTCTGTCTCTTTAGTTTTCCAAGTTTGGTGCATAAACTTAAGGTTTACACTAAGCTTAAATTTGTGTACTTAATAAATTCTGGGTAGGGCACTCGTTGGAAAACTTGAAAGATGCTCTATCAAACATTTTTGAAGCTGTAGGTGGAAAATTGCGATCACATTTTATGATTGCATTAGGGGGGTGGATCGCAAAGTCCTTCTCATGTAGATAAGACTTTTGATGAACATTTATCTAACCTTTACAGGATATTCAGCGAACTTAAAGAAGTAAAACTTGTAGAATCATTCGAAAAAGATGGCGTAATCTAATGGAGACTGCTATTGTTAGATGATTTATGTTATCGCAACCAACTTTTATCGTAGGCGGAATATTGATTTCTATTATAATTTTCTTTGTAGTGGAAAGAGTTAAATGATAATTCAAACAAATAATGTTGTATGTTAGAAGAAAAGATGATAAGGGAATTTGATATTATAATTATCGGCGCAGGGCCTGCAGGACTCGTCGCCGCTCTTTACGCGGCACGAAGTGTGCGGAGCTGTATAATAATCGATAAGCTTGGACTTGGGGGGCAGGTTGTTGTTACAGATATAATAGAAAATTATCCAGGGTTCAAAAAAATTTCTGGCCAAGATCTTGCCCAAAAACTTGTAGACCATGTTATGGCATACGATGTTCCCATTGAAATAAAGGAGGTTCAGCGTATAGTAAATAAAGGGAAGCGCAAAATAATCGTTACCGATGGCATTGAATACAGTGGTAAAACTGTTATAATAGCTACTGGAACAAAACCTAAAAAATTGATGATCACAGGTGGGCAAGAGTTCATTGGCAAAGGAATATCTTACTGCGCCCTTTGCGACGCTCAATTTTTTAAAGGTGGTACCGTTGCGGTTGTAGGCGGTGGCGACAGGGCCGTAAAAGAAGCTATTTATCTCTCGCGTCTAGTTAAGAAGGTTTATGTCATACATAGACGAGACAGTTTAAGAGCCGAGAAGACGTTACAGAAGAAAGCTTTTCAGATGAAAAATATCAAATTTCTTTGGTCTACAGATGTTATTTCAGTGAACGGTTCAAAAAAAGTCGAAAGCCTCACCTTAAACAGAAAAAATACAGAAGAGCAGCAGTTAACGCTAAACGTGAACGGTGTTTTTGTTTACATAGGGGTGACACCTTGTACTGAAGTGTTTGAGGTGGAAAAAGACAAACAAGGTTTTATTAAAGTCGATGGAGAAATGATGACATCCATCAAGGGGATTTTTGCCGCTGGTGACTGTGCAGTTCATAATAGAGACAGACCTTGGGGACAGATTTCTATCAGCATAGGCGAGGGCGCTAAGGCTGCTATTTAAGCAGACGAATATATTTCTAAAATGTAAAAAAATTAAAATTAAAGTTGTTACTTCGATATAGAGCAAACTAAGTTTATATCTTGTTCTTGTTTTTCTTTTTGGAGTGAGAAGTGTTAACAGAATTATTGTTTCAGAAGGACAGCTATCTTAAGGAGTTTAACGCCAATGTATTGGATGTTCAAGAAAATAAAGTTGTTTTAGATAGAACAGCATTCCATCCTCTAACGGGTGGTGTAGACTGTGACCTAGGTTCTATTAGCACAACATCTGAAACCTATAGAATCGTACAAGTCACAGAAGACAAAGTGACGGGAAACGTTTTACACAATATTGAAGGGGTTCCAAAGATCAAAATAGGCGAAAATTTGACAGGATCCATTGACTGGGAAAGAAGGTATAAACTTATGAAGTTGCATACTGCAGCTCACATTCTTTCATCTATTCTTTTCAAAAAATATGGTGTATACGTTACAGGTGGGCACATAGACGCTGAGCATGCAAAAGATGACTTTAACCTAGAATCGTCAGATAAATCGGTTTTTGATGAAGCAGTAAGGGAAACGAACGTAATTATTAGTAGGGGTGCGGAAGTAAAAATATATTTTCTATCGCGAGAAAAAGCATTGGAGATTCCTGGGATAGTAAAACTTGCACAGCGTGCACCACCAAACATTAATATGTTAAGGATCGTGGAAATTCCTGACGTTGACGTTCAAGCAGATGGTGGTCCACACGTGGCAAACATCAAAGAGATTGTAGGTATAACTATAGAAAAAGTCGAAAACAAAGGTAAGGGAAGAAAAAGGGTATATTACAAGCTATCTTGAGAAGCTAAGTAATCCTTTAATAAGGAAGGTAAAAGAATTAATTTAAATGAAAAGGATCATAGCTCTTCTCACGGATTTTGGAGGCAACAGCATTTATATCGGAGAAGTGAAGGGTGTTATCTTAGGAAAAAATCCTAATGCAACCATCGTTGACCTTTCAAATGTCGTATTTCCTCAGAACGTAAAACAGGGTGCTTTCCTCTTAAAATCAGCATACAAGTTTTTCCCAAAAAATTCTATATTCATTTGTGTTGTTGATCCCGGAGTAGGTTCTGATAGAAGGGCTATCGCGGTAAAGACAAGTAACTATTTTTTCATTGGCCCTGATAATGGTCTTATGTCCCCCGCTATACGTGAAGATGTAATCGATGCCGCCGTTGTTATAGAAAATTCGAGATATATACTGAATAATTTATCCAAGACTTTTCATGGGAGGGAGGTCTTTGCTCCTGTTGCAGGATATGTTTCAAAGGGTCTTCCAATCACCAGGTTGGGTCCAAAAATCAATTCCATAGAGCCTATGGTCCTTTGCGAACCATATTTTGAAGGAGATCTTGTCGTAGCTGAAGTGGCATTTGTCGATGCCTTCGGTAATATCGTTACTAATGTTACTCACAACTTCCTTTGTGAATCTCGTTTAGATAGCGCAAATTATGTCAGACTGTTTTTTGGTTCTAGATCATACAGACTACCACTTGTAGAATCATATTCAATGGTCAATGAAGGCTCTCCACTTGCATTATTTGATAGTTTTGAATGCTTAGAAATATCTGTAAGTGCAGGTAATGCGTCAAAATATTTTCATATTAGAGATGGCAATGTACTAAAGTTCGGGTTTAACAATTAGAAGTAAAGCTTAATAATATTAGAAATGTTATTGTCGTCTACTAAGTGATTTCTTGAGTACAAATGTATCTAGAGTAACAAGTATAATCATAGCTAACGAATTAACATATTTGCCTTTGCCCAATCGTTTCTACAGTACAACCTCGGATTCATCGGTGCTTGAATACATGTTAGACGCTCTCTGGACGGTATTCGACAGCACACTTGTTATTTCATCTATTGATCCCCCGTTTGAGATTTTAGAGAGGATAAATCCTTTTGGCGCACGTATAATAATGAATAAGGACAAACCTTTCTTAGAAATGCTTGGTACATCTTTGGAATATGTCGATACCCCTATAATCTTCATCGTCAGTGGGGACAGACCTCTGCTTAAACCGAGCGTTCTCTACACAATTGGCTACAACATAGGCAATTTTGAATGCGCAATCCCTAGATGGAATGATAAAAGTGTTGATCAATTCCTGGCATCATTTAAGACCTTGGCTTTGAAGAAGGTTTTAAAAATTAAAATGTTTAAAGATTATTCATCCGGTTTTATAGACTTGTTTAATGATATCCTTTATCTTTCTGTGGAAAATGAACTCAAAATTTCTGATCCAGAACTGTATTCATTCATGCGGTTAAAGAACTTCGGGGACAGGGAAAAAATTGTCAAAATACTTAACTATAAAGGATCCAGTTAGATTAACCTAACGCTAATACACTTCTTTTTTTCAAGATTATGAAAATCGTTAAATTCCTTTAAACAATATACTCATGTATGAGAAAAGTTGGAGTCGCGTATGGTGATGCCCTACTTCAATATTCTTTTGGTTTAGACCATCCCATGAACTTCAATAGGATAAGAGTCTTTTATCGAACGTTCGATAGCGAGTTCAAAGATAGTCCTAAAATGGACGATCTCATGCTTGTAGCACCTGTAATGGCTGACGAGAATATTATAGGGCTTTTCCATACTAAAGATTATATCGAATATGTCAGAAAAGCATCTATCAATGGCTACGGTTATCTAGACTATGGTGATACACCTGCCTACAAAGGTGTTTTTGATGCATCAGAATACGTTGTTGGAACGTCAATCGAATGTGCAGAACTGATTATGAGAAAAGAAGTTAGAACAGCATTTAACCCCATGGGGGGACTGCATCATGCAAAGAGGGATTCAGCTGCTGGTTTTTGTGTCTTCAACGACGTCGGCGTTGTTATTGAATATTTGCGCAAAAAGTACTCCATAGAATCTTTTCTCTATGTCGATATTGATGCACATCATGGGGACGGTGTATTTTATGAATTCTTGGAGGATAAAAATGTCTGGATAGTTGATGTTCACGAAGATTGGCGCACTCTCTATCCAGGTACTGGTAAAGAAGAGGAGAGAGGTGAAGGAGCCGCCGTTGGGACAAAGTTAAACATAGTTTTACCTGCAGGATCTGATGACAAAGTTTTCTACTCTAAATTTGAAAAAGCAATAGATTTCATATCAAATATCAACCCAGAATTCATCATTTTTCAGTGCGGTGGCGACTCCTTAAAAGGCGACCCTCTAACCCATTTAAACCTCACACCGAAAGTTCACGCTGATGTTGCAGATTTTCTAAAAAAGCTATCTATAGAAAAAAAGTGTTACGGCCCCCTCGCTGTAGGAGGTGGAGGATATAATAATATAACAACCTCACAAGCATGGATCAACGTCATAAATTCCTTTCTTAAATGAGAATTTTAAGGCTCAGGCTTTAACGCCGCATAAATCTTTATTTTATCAGGTAAGTGGTTTAATCCAAGATTAACAAATATTTCCAACATACCCTTCATATTAATTTACGATTAATAAGTCACTGAAGCAAAAGACTTATTTCTTTAATTTCTCCATAAATTGGAACGATGGAATTAAAAGTTGTGAGAATAGATGTTCCTGAAGGTTTAAACGTAATTTTGGGCGCCACGCATTTTATAAAATCGGTCGAGGATATTTACGAAGCTCTGATCAACAGTGTTCCTGATATTAGGTTTGCGCTAGCCTTTTGCGAGGCTTCAGGTAAGAGATTAATCAGGTGTGAAGGAAACGATGAAAATCTTTTAGCTTTAGCCAGTAAAAATGCTTTAGAACTATCTTGCGGACATACATTTATAATTTATCTTAAGAACGCTTATCCTATCAACGTACTAGAAAAAATAAAGAACGTGTATGAAGTATGCAGTATTTTTGCTGCCACAGCAAACCAGCTGCAGGTAATAGTCGCTGAAACAGACCAGGGTCGGGGCATTTTAGGTGTTATTGACGGCTCCACTCCGCTTGGGATCGAATCTGAGGAGAATAGAAAAGAGAGAAAAGAATTTCTAAGAAAAATAGGTTACAAGCTCTAAATTTTGTTTCTCCTTAGCCAATAAAGTATCCTCTTAGCTTCATCAATTTTTTTTCTCAATATGGACGGGTTCATTTCTAATAATATTGGATTAGAAATGCTCACACCTCCACCCATTATGTTTCTCCTTTTTTCAAGTTCTTCAATGATCCTTGGTTTAAACTGTGAAGTGTTCTCCATCGAACAGATCATCAGGTATAATTCGACAGTAGAGTCGATGAACCATTTTATAGAAGCTACATAAGCATTAAGTGGCATGTTCTGTGAATTTGCAAAATCACACTTGCGTGCTACTTCTTCCATTCTAATATTCGATAAGAGTATTTTTGTTCTAGGAAATTCTGTTGGCGGAAGATCTTCGAACTTATAAAAATCGGCAAGCTTCTTAAAAGTTTCAAGAAGCGAGAACACTCTTTTTGATGAAGCGGTTGTAGCGTGTTCTAACGCAAGAAATCCAGCTATATCGACGAAGAAATTTGTCCCCTTAAAAAGGGGGTTTTCACGAACTTGTTGCATTAGGTGAGATGGTGAAGTTAGGGTCCTGTTAAGAAGATTGATTGCTGCTGCTGTATCGTAACCGACTGTCAGAATCCAAAAAGCAGATGAAGCATAAGCGCCAAAGTTATATGCCTCCTCGGAATATGTCAAATTTTTTAAAAGCTTCAGCAAGTGTTCTTCAAAAGCTTCCAAATATAATTCGTTCTTTCTTTTCAAGAGCTTTTCTTTGCATGCGGCCAGTGATAGGTTCGGGTCGTTTATTATTACGGCATTTGATAATATTATATCAAGTTCTTGGTTCTTCTTGCTATCAATTTCCTCTAGTGAGTGGCAGTATATGTTTAAAATATCCTCTGACACAGTCACTAAATGATAGTTTTTTACGTTATTCGTGAAGACTATGACATCATATCCACAGACTGGCCAACTCCATTTTTCAATCCTACATCCCACTAGAATGGAAGGGTTCTCTGCAAAATTGGTAATGACATAATCCCTTATGTCCTCTGACATGCCTCCCACATTTTAAGTAAGAATTGTGTGACAAAAAAAGTTTTATTTAATCATAATTATAAAAAAATTTATATATTACCTATTTTAGCGTATTGATAGATATAAAGTTTGGTGAAAAGTTATGAGCGAAGATAAATCTACTGGGGGAAGCCTTACTTATCTTACAGAAAAATGCCCACGATGTAATCGTACTAAATTGATTCTGGACAATGCGAGAGGTGAAATATTCTGCAGTCACTGCGGTTTCGTAATAAAGGAGAAAATTGAAGAAGCTGGTCCTGAATGGAGAGCTTTCTCTAAAGAAGAGAAAGAAAGCCGTAGTAGGACAGGTGTGCCATCTTCATTAGCCATGCACGACATGGGCTTATCTACGATAATCAGTCAGATAGACAAGGACGCTTCTGGCAAGAGCATTTCATCAGCGATGAAGACAACATTCGATAGGTTGCGAACATGGGACGGTAGAAGCCAAGTTCATGAACCTGTCGATCGCAACCTAAGACAGGCATTCAGTGAGCTCGATAGGTTAGCGGATAAACTTAGTGTCGGCGATGCGGTCGTTGAAAGAGCAGCTTACATTTATAGGCAGGCACTTGATAAAGGTCTTGTTAGGGGTCGTTCAATTTCTGCTCTTATTGCAGCCTCCCTTTACGCTGCATGTCGTGAAACAGAGACTCCGCGTACATTGAAAGATGTCAGCGCAGCGAGTAACATCAAAAAGAAGGATATCGCACGTTGCTATCGCTTACTTGTTAGAGAGTTGGAAAAAAAGATGCCGGTAGCCGATCCACTAAAGACCGTATCAAGGATCGCAAGCGCAGCTGGATTATCTGAAAAGACAAAGAGGAGAGCGATTGATATTATTACAAGAACCAAGGAAAGCCTATCTTCTGCCGGAAAAGATCCGATGGGTTTGGCTGCAGCGGCACTTTATGTGTCATGCGTTCTTGAAGGAGAAAATAAAACCCAAAAAGATGTCGCAGAAGCAGCAGGAGTCACTGAAGTCACTATAAGAAACAGGTACAAGGGATTAAGGAACATTCTAACGCCTGAAGAATTGAAAATTGTCGAATAGACAGATCGTACCGGTTGCTAAAGTAGATGGAAAAAAAGCCGACTAACGACACATCCTTCTTAGAAGAAAGAAAAATAGATAGAAGAAGAGACCTTTAGTGCATTAAGCGTTGTAGAAAATCGTAGGGCATATATTAACTGTTAGAAATATTCTAGGACAGTCGATAAAACAGTTTCTACTATATTATCCCATTTTATTTTTTAGGATGGCTCTTAAAATCTGGGAAAATCTTTTTTAGAAAGGGAACCGTCTCATCTACTTCTTTCGATGTCATGAATTGAAATTGATATTCTCCGTTGTAAGGATCGGGCTCTCCTAGGCGCTGAAGGAATTCAATATGCATAAAGGGGTCGTTCCGTCTTATAGTTATGGGCGCCCTCTCATTTGATAGGTTTACCATCTCCAACGCCAATCTTCCCACGAACCCGCTGTGAACTTTTGCTGCGTTAAGGAAAGAAAGGCCTAGCCTGCCAAATCTACTTTTCGCTGTAAGGTGCGCGACGATGTCTGTTGGAAGCATGATTATTTCTCTCGAGATCAAGTTCTTGTGTTCAAGATAATTTAAAACAACACTATTTCTAACCGTCAATATATATCCGTCTCCGTCCAAAAGCTGATCGTTGAAGGGATATAATATTCTATACTTCTCCTGTAACTTAACGATTTCACTTTTTCCTAATATGCTCATTTGTGTCCCTAAGAATACAAGGTGTAGCTGATATAAACTATTACCTAATTCTATGAATCAGGAAATTTGAAGCGTAATAAATTATTATGACTATACCCAACGCTAAAACAACGATTTCGACGAAAGATGAAAGACCAAGGTTAGAAACTTGCTCCTCAAAAAAAGGAATTGCAGTTAGATAATAGTTAAAACCCCAGTGGACCAATATTGCAGCTCCAATACCGTAGTAAGAGTAAGCTATGCCGAGCATAACACCCGCAGCAGTCGCTTCACTAAATTTTCCTATTCCCCATCCGGAGGTGACGTGTAAAAAGCCAAATAGCAGGGCTGAAGATATGATTAAGGTTATGAACAGATTTCTCACTCTCCTTTTACCATCTTCCGTATTAATTATTTTTCTTAGTGTTGGCACAGGAGCAATTAGATATTCTATGATGGGAATTTTGACTCGCCACCCTTGGATTGACAGTAGAGAGAACAATCCTATTATTGACAGCCGAAAACCTATCTCCTCTGATATCGGAGCCCATGAGACTAGGGTTAGGAATTCTGCGGGATTTGTTGGTGTTGTGGGTGGCAACCCGCTGGATATTCCTATCTGATTTTGTAACGTGTCAATTACAAGTACGATGGCGATTGAGACAGCGAAGATTAAAGTTGCTGCTGATAGATCATTGCCGAAGAGCTTCTTAGTTCCATTTGCGTAAGCTTCCTTTAAAGACTCCAATAAATTCTCCTTACCTGAGAATACAAGAATTGTAAATATTGAGAGACATATGACCCACTCGAAAACAAACTGTTGCTGAATGCCAACTGTGAAGGGTAAGGCCAACAGCCCACCTAAGATAAATATATAATATTCTTGTACTTCACCTTGCACCTGTTGACCAACGTCTGTATTGAATATGACATATGGGCCTAGGATAAACGATAACATCATGGTTGCTATAACCAAGAGTAACAAGATGATAACCACTATGCTAAAGAGTTTTTCCACTGTGTTTTTCTGGTTTACAGGATTACCCAACAAATCTACCACAGGTAAATGCTTAAATAACATTTTGCAATTTGAGAAGTAAATAGGAAATACTTCCATAATTTATTAGACAATCTCCTAAGCAGGTTCCTTTACAGAGCTCTGAACGGATTGTCCTATTCTTCTTTTTCTAAACCTATGGGCCCCCTGTAGCCACAAACTGGGCATTCGTACTCCTGCGGTAATAACCAACCGTGTAGACCAAGCACCGGTTTTAGCTTACTCAAACACGTTGGACAATATTTGATTCTTCTTTTGCTGACGGATACTCTACGTATCTTTGGTTCTTCACTCAACATTTTTCCCCTATTGAACTTCTACAGCATTATCGTTAAATCCTAGCTGCACGAGCCTTCCTTTGATAACATCCCTGTGATCGCCCTGCAAAAGGATTGTGCCGTTCTTAGCTGTACCACCACAAGCTAAAGCTGTCTTGAGCTGCTGGGCGACTTTCTGCAGATCGTTATACTTTGGATCTATGCCTTCAATAACAGTCGTCTGTTTACCAAACCTTCTAACCTCCAAACGTACAGTAATCTTAGCACTTTCTTTGCTTATTTGTTCGCAGACACAAAGGTCCTTAGGTAACCCACAAACGGAACAAATCTCCACCAAAATTTGCCTCTGGGCAGAATATCTTATAAGGCGTATTTAAATTTTTGAAATAATACCCTACTATTATAAAAGATAAGTGTAAAAACCAATTTTCATAGTTTTCAACTTATTCTCCAACTCAAAGATAATACTCTTTAAAACACATTCTTTGAATAAAAACTTTTGTATTGTGGCTTAACTTTTATTCACACTTTATTAATTAAGTTAATAACTACAATTCGTCATAGGAAAGGTTGATTGGCCGTATTGATGTTTGATGAGTTAAAGATAGTCCTGGAAGTAATTGCTTTAGTGATGGCTATATCAGTGCTGTTTGTTTCCTACAAAGGTTATTCTGAAACCAAGAGACCAGTTTTCGCGAGGCTTTCCCTTGCTTTTATAAGCCTCTCCGTCAACTTCATCCTACTATTTTTTGCGGATGTTCTTGTAATCTTCGGGTTTACTGTTTTTTATGGCTACCTTCAAATAGGTGCCTCTTTCTTCGAAATGATGGGCTTTTTCTTTTTAGCATTTTCTCATATGGTTAAAGCCTCACAAGAAAAAAAGTTTGCGGGTTTATCTTTATTTATATTCAATCCCGCTGCTGCATTTGAAGCTCTTTCCATTTTCTTTATATCCTACGCTACCCTAGAAACTATGATTTCATATCACATGAATAGGTCTAAGATTGTTTTAACAACTGCATTAGGTCTGATGAGCTTTGGGGTTCAATCAGTTTTAAGTTGGATTGCTGAATTTGTTTCCAACCCTATGTTTTATCAGATTTTCTCTTTAATTTTCCAAATAATAGGTATTATCGCATTTTCTCTTCCGATATGGATATATTATAGAGGTGCTAAATCGTAGATGATGAGCTATCGCAACCAAGTGCATATCGTTTCTGATGTCCTTTTTGCAGTTAAAGATGGGCATCAAGACGGTATTGGTATAGCTCAGTTAATGAGGAAAGCCAACCTCTCATATATTCGCGCAACCAAGATCATCGCCGAACTCGTCGGTGTCGGTCTGATTGAGGAGATCAAAATGGAGAAGTTTACAAAGTTTAAGATTACACCGGCTGGTCTAGAATATCTTGATGTATACAAAGACTTTTCTGAATTTGCAAAGAACTTTGGTCTAACGATCTGATTTTATTATTATAAACATTTTCTATTTCATTAACTTGTCTATTTTTGAATGCGTAATGATCAACGTTAAAATTATTAATCTTATATAATGTTCTATCGGATGAATTTAGTGCTATAACTGAAAATAATAATGGAAAATTACTCTTCTTTATTCAACATCTCTGTTATTTGATTAGCAAGGTAGTGGTTCTTCAAAATTGCTTTTACAGACTTCACACCTTCTAATTTTGAAATTGTCTTCTTTATATCTTGACCTATTTTTATTGCAAACATAGGTGGACAATAGGGCATTGAAAGGTGATATTCTATGGTTACATTTTCCCCTTCTATAACGATTTTATCGACAAGTTTCATCTCTGTGATAGGAACACCGATTTCTGGGTCATAGACCTGTTCAAGCGCTTTTTCTATCCTGTTCTTTAAAGCATCTTCCATGCTATAAGTAAAACAAGGCAAATATAAAAATTGTTTATAATCGACTTTTTCTTTAACACTTAACTTGATTTTAATTATTATTATTAATCCAAAGTTAGATCATCAATAAATGTTATAATCTTTTTTAATTATTGTTTTAGAAGCTTTTTTTCCATGACGTAGGCATCTTCTCCGTCGTTATAGTATCCCTTAATTCGTTCTGCTATGTTATAGTCATTTTTTTTATAGATGTTTATTGCGTTTTCGTTTGACGCTCTTACTTCCAGAAATGATATTTCACAGCCGTTTTTCCTAAACTGGTCTAGTGCCATCTGCATTAAGGCGCTCGCTAAGCCCTTTTTTCTGTGCTCTTCGAGTACAGCGATAGAAATGACATGCCCTTTTTTTATGAACAATTTCTTTCCTTTTAATGAAAAAGCGTATTCAATTCTACCCATGTGATATGCTACTATTTTACCGTTGTAATCTACAACCAAGAAGGTGTCTGGATTAGTTGTCAAGATAGAACTATAAAATGAAAGTGTGTAATGTTCTGGGAGTGCTTCGCTGTTAATGTTAATGACGCCGTCGATATCCTCTTCTCTGGCCTTCCTCATACTGTATTCTTGGGGGATGGATATTTGCACATATACACCATAAACAATATTATAAATAAGTTTTAAAGTTCGATACTTTATGCCCCTCAGATGGAGAATATTGGGCCGTCGAACGTGGCGGCTTTCGAAGAGATAACAAATGAAGTCAAAAAAAACTTCACTGTTCTCGAATCATATGTTCGTTCCGATGGTGCTATTGAATATAAACTTTTATTGGAGAAAGATACAAAGGATAAGTTTCTTGGACTATGCAGTTTCTTATACGAGAAAATGTACGTTCCAATACTAAGAAAAGAAGGCGACTTCCTCACGTTGTACGTTGCATCTTACGTGAAGAAAAAAAAGTACAGCGTCAAGATACCTTTAGCTCTTTTTGCTGCTACAATAGTATCCTTATTGGTTGACGGTTGGTTAAGAGCTTCTTCGCCGATAGATCTGAAGATCTTTCCAGAATCGAACCCTATCGTTGTAACACTATCCTATGTACTTGCATTCGTCGGAATCCTTGGTCTCCACGAGCTAGGTCACCTTCTAATGGCAAGGCGGCATCGAATGGCATCTACACTTCCTTATTTCATCCCAGGTATACCAGGTACGGGGATTCCAACTTTCGGTGCAGTCATATTTGCCACGGATCCGATGCCTAATCGGGACATTCAATTTGATGTCGGTCTTTTCGGTCCTCTTACCGGTTTCATTACTACTATAGTGGTTGGTGTTTTTGGTGTGTTGTCTTCTGTTACTATTCCTCTAAGTACGTTTAATAGTTTATCCGGTTCCAATCAAGCCACACTTACTAATATTCCACTGTTGATGAATTTGATGATGACCATGCTAGGTAAAGTCTCTATTTCACAAGAAGTTGTAGTCATATCCCCTATAGCTTATGCTGCATGGTTCGGTTTTCTTATAACATTTCTGAATACGCTACCCGCTTGGTAACTTGATGGCAGTCACATGGCCTGCAGTGTTCTCTCAGGAAGGCAACAAACGATCGCCACTTTTATATCAGCAATTATAATGGCGATCTTTGGGTTTTTACTTATGGCATTTCTGGTTCTATTCTTATCTTCTCGTCAAAGCAGTATAAGACCTTTAGATGAAATTTCACCGTTATCAAGATCAAGAAAGATTGTTTTCGTCCTTATGATAGCCATTGTTATTCTTTGCGCGCCGATACCGATCTAAACCGCTGTTAGAAGACTTTTATCCCCTCTTGTAACTATCGTGATCTTCTTCTTTTTATCCCCACTTTTTTCTATAAGATAGTCTACCGTGGAGTTGCCGGTAAGAAAGCTTTTGAAACCAAGTCTTTTTTCAATCAGTGCTTTAGGAAGGGTTGTCAGAAATCCTAGGTCGTACTTGGTTTTAATATCTGATAAATAATAAAGATTTTCAAGTCCTTCCAAATATGGTCCTCTCTTTAACAAATCTTTTATGTCTAATCCTGTGTAAACATATCTTGAAAGTGCTTCCGATCCGAGACTTTCAATCGCTTCTGACAATAAAATAACGGTGGATCCTTCTTCCATCGCTTGAAGAACGTTCCATAACGAATTAAGTGAAAGATCTAGAGTTCGATATTTTTCTTCTTCACCAGGTGCTACAATGGCGAGTGAAACCTTAGAACTGACCTTTTTCATTGAGTACTTTAAGAGTTCTTGGCTAGCTATCTTGTGTACTTCTTGGACGTTTCCTAAGAAAATTTTACTAAACCCGCTGCTTCCGGGAAGAATCTCAACACCCTTTAATCCGCTCACTTCTTCAGAAACTCGATTAGCAAACCATCCAGCCGATGTTTCTTTACCCGAATTAGGCTGTAGCTCAGTTTCTCTTTTTATCGCTTCATATTTTAAATCGTCTCCACAAAATGCCAGCAGACAGGTTGGGCCACCTGAAAACCCAAATAGAGGGTTATATCCAACTGAAGAAATCAAATAGAGGTCGGTCTTTGAGAGGATGGCTGGAAGCTTTAATGGGACGCCATCAACGATGCCTACAGGAAACCTTTCTTCTTCGATTTTCAGGAATGAGTAAAATAAATCCCTAAGGCTTTTCTTAAGCTGCTTTAGAATTTGATCACTTGAATAAATGTTAACCTTGGCTGCTACAAGATAGTTTGCGAGATATTGCAGAAACTTTATTGTTGTCGTTTCAAAGTCTCCAACGAGCAAGTTGATTTCCTTATTCTCCTTTAAGGGTTGAAGTTCTTTTTCTATTTGTTCTATTTCTATATCAGGAAGTGGATCTTCTATAATTTGCCCAAGCCTCTCCCTTTGAATCTCCAGTGCCACTTCGACTTTACCATATTTTAACCAAACTTCAGGCATCCTCTTCTCCATCAACCATGATGAGCTTGTAAATATATTCTTGTTCTTTCTCAAAATTCCTTTTTTTAAAAGTCTTTATCTTAGGTTTAGTGTATCCAGTGTCGTATGGTCAAAAAGATCATTAAAGTGCTTTGGTTTAATGAATACTCTGGATTGAAAATAACCTATAACAACGTCAATTTGGTTATAGACCCCTACCTTGTACCTTCATCAACAATTGGTGAAGTAGGTTATATACTGATTTCTCATGAGCACGCAGATCACCTCGATATTAGACTTGTCAACGATCTCTCAACGTACTCCCCGATGGTTTTAGCAGACATCGAATCAGGTAGTAGACTAAAAAAATATATCCCAAGGGAAAGGTTAAGGACCATGAAGCCTTGGGATGTATTCAAAGACTCCAAAATTATTGTGACCGCATATAAGAGCGTGCACCCAGCTGTCAATCCTGTTACTTACCTGATTGAATACTATGATGGTACAAGGATTTTTTACGCTAGTGATTCTCTCGTCGCCGGAGAACATTCGCAGATAGCAAAGCTAAATGTTGACCTAATCTTTGTTCCTATAGGAATCGCTCCCGGTGCTTCTCCAAAAAGTGCTAGTGAAATGGTTCATATCATCCAGCCAAAGATCGCAATACCCATCCATGGTACGAGATTTAATGATTTTAAATCTCTTGTGGAAGCAAAAGATCCTAGGGTCAGGGTTCAAATAATACCTAAGGATATAGAAACGGTGGTGGAAGTATGAGCTGGGAAATAGAAAAGTCTTCATTTGTTAGGGAACTTGCTAAATCTCTTGTCAAGACTCAGGCTCTAAAATTTGGTGTTTTCACGTTAACTAGTGGAAAGATGAGCAGCTATTACATCGATCTCAGACTGGTACCAAGTTATCCTCCAATCTTCAAAAAGATCATAGATATGTATTGCAAGAGCATAGTTAAAGAAATAGGTTTATCAAAGTTTGATATCATATGCGGTATACCAACTTCGGGTCTTGTCTTTGCTTCTGTAATAGCCTTATCTTTGGAGAAGCCTCTTATATATATAAGGAAAGAAGATAGGCAACACGGCACACAAAGAAACATTGAAGGTCTGATAAAACCAGGTGATCGAGTGCTCCTTGTAGACGACCTAATAACGACCGGTTCTTCTCTTATTAATTCAAAGGAAAAGATCTCTGCTGAAGGATGTGAAATAGAAGATTCAATTGTTCTAGTAGACAGAGAGGAAGGTGGAATCGAGAATCTTAAGAAATTAGGTGTCAATATTCACTATGTCGCCAAAGTAACGGAACTCACAAAAGAGCTATATGCCAACGACATCATAAATGAAGAGGAGTATACTGCGGTTCTAAAACAGATAGGTCCAAAATAGCTTATGCGGTAAAACGAGCAATTCTTAAAATTTATTATGGGTCATCTCATATCTTATTTAACGATTTGTAAAGAAAAAGGGATAACTATTTGGAATTTCACTATTGATAAACCATTAAGGCAAGCTCCTCAAGGGTCTGGTGCAGGTTAGAGACGGCTTCATAAACCTCTTGCTCCTTCTTCGCTCCAGTGCAAACGAGCTTTCCGCTTGCAAAAAGTAGTATAACCGTCTTAGGTTTAAGCATTCTGTGGATTAGACCAGGGAATTGTTCAGGCTCATACATAGATCTAGGAAGCTTCCTTGCTGCCTCTTCTAAATCTACTCTCCCACCTAAACTGGCAGATGCCACAATATTCTGTATCTCTATTACAGGCTCATTTGTAATTTCTATTCCCCCCTCCTTGAGCATTTTAGCGACCATGTGAACAGCTTTGAAAGCTTGCTCCTCAGACTTTCCACCTGTGCAAACCATCTTTCCGGAACTAAAAATTAACGTAGCTGTTTTAGGTGTTTTAAGTCTGAAGACTAATCCTGGGAACTGGTCCGGTCTGTATTCAACATTTGTAAACCTTCTTGTGATTTCTATTAGATTTATGTTTTGATTAACGGAAGCTGAAGCAACAACATTTTCGATGCTGACAATTCGTTTTCCCTTAGACATTACTTCTCGTTAAATATGTATAAATTAGGTATATAAAAGAGTTTATATAGTCTATAAAGTTTACTCTAAAAATCCTATTATATTTTTTAGGATATAGTATTGAATAATGTAAATTAATTATGGCATTTAGAGAATAAATTAGGTAGTAAAGTTCTGGGCGTAAGAGGTAGTGCGGATTCAATATTTTCGAAATAAAGGTAAATTTAACGAAGGAGGATGATGCGGAACGAGGACTAAGAAAGCACTTTCAAGCCTTATTTGAGAAATATCCTAGGGAAAAATTTGTTGGTTTCGCAACGGACTGCTTGGACTTATCTTATGCATCCGTTATTAAAGATGGGGCGGTTAATGATGTCCAAAATCCTTAAACGCAATCTTGGTCAACAAATTCCGTTTTTATGGTTTTTAAAATATTTATTAAGGGTAACTATCGCTCTTGCGTTGAGGTTTATTTAATTGGAAATAAATGCTGATAAATGTGTAGGTTGTGCTATGTGTATTCCTTGGTGTCCTGTAAGTGCCATCAGTATGATGAAGGAAAAGAAGGCAAACATAGACCAAAAAAAATGTGTAGAGTGCTGGGTTTGCTATAAAATCTTCCAATGCCCAGTTGACGCTATGCGCCCCGCAGAACTTGTATTTCCAAGAGATCTCATGTGGAATTTTGCTGTACCGACCAAGGACTGGGCGACTACAAGGATGGCTGGTAGAGGAACCGAAGAAGTAAAGACTAATGAAGTTACAGGTAGGCTTGGGTATGGAGAAGTGGCCCTCGCACTGGACTTTGGAAGACCAGGAATCTCCACATTATTCGAAGATGTTGAGAAGGTCTTTATGGCTTTGGTCATGCTGGGAGTCATGTTTGAAAAAGAGAACCCTCTTACAGGCCTCTTCGATGAATCAACAGGAAGGCTGAAGGATGAAAGATTAAGGGAAGTTCGTGTACTTCAACCTATCATAGAGTGCAAGTTTAAAATTAATCAATTGGAGAATACTCTGAATACTTTAAAAGATGTGTCTGGGAAGATAAACACCGTTATTTCAGTAGGTCTAGCGAGTAGAGTGCGAGTAGATGGCACAATACCAATATTTAATATTCTTGATAGAATGGGTATACCCTATAAACCGAACATGAAAATCAATCTAGGTTTAGGTAGACCTAAAGCCCCTGAAAGGGTGCACGAAAAAATGAGGTTGTAAAATATGACTCATACATTACATAGAACTGGAGATACAAGCTCGCTAAAAAAAGATTACGTTGTGCTAGTGATGTCATGTCGAGGATTTAATGATGCTGGTGCTACGCCAAAACTTGTTGAAGCACTCAAGATAATGGCAGGATTTAATCCTATCAACATGGGTGACATGAAGACAGGAAGCATATGGACGAGAGACTATAACTTTGAAAGCATTGTTAAAAAAGCAACTGACACAAGCATCTTTCACGGAGTATACAGAGAAATTGAAACCGTAAAAAAAGTTGTAAAAGCATTGAAAGAAGCCGATCTCGGAATGTCCGTAGTAGTTAGCGGATTATACGATGAGGTCTCAAGTGCGGTTCAAGAAGTCGGATTGAGACCACATACAGTAATGACATCGCTAGGAATCTGGGGTAAAACAGAGCTATTGCCCAAGCAATCTGAGGTACTCGATATAATGACGATGTGTGGCCATGGAATGATTTCAAGAAATCTTGTTACAAAACTAGCTAACGATGTGAAGTTGGGCAGAATCTCTTCTGATGAAGCTGCGAGAACTATAGCGAAGTGTTGCACATGTGGAATTTTCAACGTAGAGAGAGCGAAGGTGCTTATCGATAGTCTGGCAGGAAGGTAGTCAATCACCGGCGCATGTTTTTTTGTATTTCTCCTCTCCATCTTTCACTCCGATGTTGTGGCGTGTGACTAGTTCTAGTCAGCTCGCTAAGAAGAACTTTAAATTGTGCGCACCACCAATTGTTATATATAGGTTAACATATTGGATATCGCTCCATACTTAATAATGGTGTATCAAGATGAAAAGAATTCCTGAACTAAAAAAAGTAAAAGTTTTGGAATTAATAACGGTCTTGGCCGCCTTGTCAGGTATAATTCTCACTCTAATTCACGGTAATCTCTACGACTACTTCTTTAATCTGTTCTCGATTCCAGGGGTAATGAATTTTAGGCTTCTTTATGTTAGTTTGCTTGCGTATAGTGCTTTAGCCTTTGTGATTTTCACTTCTTTATTCTTTTTTCGTGAGAAGAATCCTATGATAAGACTTTATAGTTATTTTCAGGGATGGCTTTTTTTGACAATGGCTGCATCCAGCTATGAACTGATTGATGGGATGATGAATTGGAGTACACAGACTATTCTTAACCAGCATTTTTCTGAATTTCCTAATACCTTTTATACAAAAAGTGTAAGCGTTATTTTTTTTGGTGCTTTATTTGGTTTCTGGCTACTAGAGAAAGATAAGAAACGATTGGAACTTGAGGCGTAATGTTGCTTGTTAACAATTGCTCAAAGGAACAGAATAGGACAATTAATCAATCAATAGAATGGTTAGGCAAGAATGCCCCCAATCCAACCATAAGAGCTATATCAACCCGACCAAAAAATAGGAATCCTATGACAATAGCAAATGCCAGATCTGTCGTTAATTCCAAAATCAGTCAAGTTTACTATGCTTATGTGATCACATATAGATCTAAAAGAAGAGCTAAAGTAAGTGGAGTTTGAACCAATTTGGGAAAGTTCTCTTTTCAATTAGTTAAATTTCCAAGAGAAAATGCGACATCCGGGATTATAAATCCTGCGTAATAATCTTCACATAAAAATAGGGGGAATTACCTCTTCTATTGAAGGACATTAACTATATTCTCGACAAGTATGTCGGCTTTCTTTTTATCTTCTTCAGATATTTTACCTTTCACCAGCAGTTGTGGTTCTAAAACCCTCATGCCTATTTCTGAAAGCCTGCCTTTTAGAGTATCGATAATATTACTACCCCAGCTATAGTTTGTGAAAATCGCAAAAATCTTAGGTCGAACATGCTTTATCGTCATGTATTCAATAATATTCGATACAAGCGGGAATATTTGACCATCATAGGTTGGTGATCCTATCATAACCACCTTTGAATCTAATATATCTGTTAAAACATAACTTGGATGAACTATACCCAAATCACGTAGGATAACATTTATCCCTTTTTCTCTTAATTTTGCTCCAAAGTACTCTGCACATTCTTTTGTATGTCCATACATGCTCCCATAAATGATCAGAACTTTATTTTCATCTTTACCTGAACTCCATAGAAGATATTTAGATATAGGATAGTTCGGATTATTCCTGTAAATTGTGCCGTGTGTTGTGCAGAGAATTTTTATCGGAAGATTTTGAATCTTTTCACCTGCTTTGATGACGAACTGTGAATAATGGGAAATTATATCTGCAAAATATCTCTTCATTTCAATCTCATAAGATGGAACATTTTTTTGATCGTCAAATAAATTTCCGTTCACGGCGCCAAAGGTTCCAAAGGCATCGCCTGAAAATAAAACTTGATCCTCTACATCATAAGTAAAGATTGTCTCAGGCCAATGAATCCAAGGGGCAGTAATAATTTTTAATGTGCGGTCACCAAGTGATATTATCTCACCATCTTTGACCGCTAGATTATTGAAGTCTTGATGGTAGTATGCCTTTGCTATATTAATTGCCATCTGTGATCCAATAACTTTTGCTTTAGGTGCATACTTTAGAATTTCCTCAAGAGATCCGCTGTGATCTGGTTCCAAGTGATTTAGAATTATATGGTCGATCTTTGAAGGTTCGACGACTTCCTTAACATTTGCTAAGAACTCTTTTGAATAGAACTTGTCCACAGTATCTATCAGCACCGTTTTCTCTAAGCCTTTGATAATGTACGAATTGTAAGTTATGCCCTGAGGTATAGGCCACAATCCTTCAAATAAGATGTTTCTATTATCATTAATTCCTACCCAGAACAAATTATCAAGGATTTTAACTGAAACCAATTAGAATTCGCCCATATCAATTTCTATATTTGATGATATAAAACTTTTGAATGAGTTCGAGCTTAACCTAATCTAATAATAATTTTTTAATCATTCTAGAGTTAATAGAAGATCAGTTTTATATCTACTTCGATAAACTTTTCTACACAGGTTATAAAAAAACGAAAGTTTTGTACAGTAAAGAGTTTGTAAACGCCATCTTACGTTTTCGTCTTACATCATTGATATTTTTAATTAAATTCACAATGCCTTAGAAGCGTTTTGCTTATTTTTTAGGGGTGTGTATAAATCAATGTATATCAAGTATATTACAAGAACGGCTATTATGAAATAGTTTACAGGAGGCGCTAGAGCTTGATAAAGGAAACCAACATATGGGATTCTTATCCCAGTATATTTTCCAATGTAATCGGCCTTTGTTACATATAAAGGGTCTGGTCCGAGATTGTTGTCGCCTTTGGTTATTAAAGCCTCTTGGCCGCTTATATTCTCTATCTCTATTATTCGATGCACGATCCTGAAGTTGTAGACGTGGCTGTAATAGACAATAATGTCTCCTACCTTTAAGTTGTCGAAAGGTGTTCGAACTATTATGATAAGGTCTCCACTTTGTAGGGTAGGATGCATGCTGATTCCTTCAACATACCAGAATGGAGAGTTCCCAAATGCAACATTTATTAGAAGTATTGCAAGGGTTATAAAGAGGACTACAATAACGATATCTTCAGCGATTTCAATCTTTTTCCAATGCTTTTTTACAGAATTACCCATACTCTTCTAGTCTCCTCTTTGAACTGGAATTGAATTGTTTGCCCTGTTCCAAATCGAACTGTTACAATGTTTACGGAACCATTCGAAGGCGTATATGGAACAAAAGTGTAGAGGTCGAACGTTGAAAAGGGTGTCACAAGATTAGGCTTTGTGTAAAATTGTGTAGGTGTGCTCCCGTTTATTTCGACGTCAGACAAGAACACGTTCATCGGTATAATGGAGTTAGATTTCATTGTGGCAATTATCCATTCCGGTTCGATCAAGTAAATTGATGCGTCGTCGACATAGGCTACAAGATTATCGCACCAAACGCTTAGGCCCAGCATTTCGTATCTATCGGTTGGTTTAGCGTCTATACCTTTCCAACTGCTAAGGTAGTTAGAGAAGGCACCGGTCATCTGCGACATCTGGAGGGAGTATTCAAACCAATCATCAGAATTCTCTAAATTTTTGTATGCGATAATACCGTAATTTTTGTACGCCACACCCTCGCTTACGTTCGGCATATTCCTGTATAATACGAGGTTGAATAGGAAAGTAGTCACGTTTGTTGGTCCAATGTATAAGATTACCGATTCAACATTCAAGTAAGATGGTTTTGAGCCATTGAGTGCGTTTAAGGCCTTGACAGCCAAGGATGCTATCACGTTGCCTCCAATAATGTATCTTGTCGTCGCGTTATTTCCTACGTAAATTATCTGAGGGATAATCGAGGGATTCGAAGGAGTCATGTTGATAGCATTGTTCCCATCGTAAACAATTGTCCTGCTGAGCTTTGAACCGTTTAAAAGGTTCCAGCCGTTCACTTTTTCTCCAACCGCATCTTCGAAACCACTATTTGTGTAGACAGGGTAGAGTTTTTCTTGAACCGTACTTATAGAGACCTTCTCTACAGAGCCGGGAATAAATGGCACTATAACTAAAATGAATATTATACAAATAACTATGATCAAAATAATGAGTTTATTAGAATGTGATTTTAAAAGGTTAACCATAATGGTATTCACTATTTTATCTAGCGCCTTTAATCATAAAACAAAAATGATAAATTAGTCTAAAAGGAAAGAAATTCTCTCTCTTTTTAAAAGATTGAGACATACTTTGTCCCTCTTAATGTCAATCTAATAAATGTTATTTAGAACTGTGGCATGTTTAATATTATTTCCATAAAGATAAAAATTGGTCTCAGCGACATGATGCAGCGAAAGAGTTTTATAGTAATAATTAGATATGATGATGAACATGTTCTTCGACAAACGTGCGAGGAAAGCAATCGCGAAATCAGCAATCGTAGCAATAATTATAGTGATATTGATAATAGCTATTGTAGCAGGTTTCTATCTGTCTACATCACATGGACCTACTATAACCGCAATTTCTCTTGCGACTACTAGTTTAACAGGTGAACAAGGGGTAGGTATAACATTTTCAGTGTACGGAGCAGTATCTGGTGGTTCTCTTAACATATCCTTCGGAGATGGCCAATCGGCTAAAGCCGCTAGTATTACCCATGCTTATGCTAATTCAGGTGCATATCTGGTCGCAGCACAAGAAACTTACAACGGTAAAGTAGTAGCTTCTACAGATAACGTGACAACGTTAATACAGGTTACTCCTGTAGTTAACTCTACTTTAGCACCGTTAGTATCAATTCCAGTTATCGTACTTAATTCGACCGTTAATCCTACGGAACCCGTAGTCAATGTTAACACACCTGTAGTTCTAACAGGAGGTTACCATTTACCACCGACGGGCAACAACATGAGCATATATGAATATGTATGGAACTTTGGCAACGGAAAAACTCAAGACGTCTTAGCTGATAGTTCAACATTTCTTCCAGTTACAAACCCAGTGAGCGTGTCTTACGCTAATCCAGGTCTATATCCAGTCAGTTTGACCTTGATCACGGAAAACGCAAGCAGCCTCCAGAAGTATAGCCTGACCGTTGAGCAAACGGTAGCTGTGAGTTCCTCAACTCAACCGTATATTCTCTATAAATACAGCGGAAATGTCCCCAATCCTTCAATTATAAACACAGTTGAAAACATTCCCGGAGGCCCATATTCGTTCGATCCACAGGTGGATTATGAGTCGGTGGGGGCTGAGGTTATATATAATATAGCGGGGACGCTTATAGTTTATAATGGATCATCTCCATCCCAGTTCCTGCCCATGCTGGCAGCGTCAGTCCCAACGGTTCAGAATGGAGGAATAAACGCCAACTATACTTCATATACGTTCACCATAAGGAGCGGCATGAAATTCTCTAATGGAGATCCTATAACCGCTTACGATGTATGGTATACAGCTATTAGGTGCATGTTATTCCAAGGAGGGGCACCAGGCACTGCCGACTGGATACTATCACAATATCTCATACCGAACTTGGTTCCCTTTGTACCTATAATGAATGCTGCTAATGATACTGCGGACTTTAATGCTATAATGAATGGAGTGTCGTATAACAATGTGACGGATACGGTTACATTCCACCTTGCTGTGTCAACAGCGCCAGGTTTATTCTTTACGGCTTTGGCATTTCCGATGGGAGCAGGAGTACTGGATTCCGCTTGGTTACAGAACGTTGGAGCTGGGATAACATTTACACCCGCAGGCTTCTACGCTTATCAAAGTCAAGGTAATGAAGGGGATTATAACCTAAAGGTTCAATTCAGCACAGTGGCCTCCGGTCCTTACCAAATAGAGAGCTACGTACCCGGCCAATCAGTTGTGTTGACACCTAACAAAGGATTCCAAAGCGTACCAAGTATACCAACACCTAACGATACTGTATCGATTCAATGGGTCAAGGATCCTACAACTGCCTACGATCTATTCACAAGTGGACAGGCTGACATAGTGACTGGTCTACCTAGCAGTTATATGCCATTAGTCAAACAACAGGTAGCAAAGGGGCAGACTTCGCTGTATTCGTTTCCAACACTAGATATATTCTTCAATCCATTCAACTTCAATACTTCTACCACACTAATGAAATCGGTGTTCGGTTCCAACTTCAACATTCCATCCGGTTACTTCGCTAATACTTTAGTCAGGGAAGCATTCTGCTATTCCTGGAATGAAACCAATTTTCTAGACGAGATTCTGGGGAATTCGGTATATGGAGCTAACTTTGGAAGTTCCTATGCAGGGGTTATACCCAATGGAATGGCTGACTATGTGCCACCGAGCCAGCTCACAGGAATTCCTACCTACAACCTTACCTATGCCACTCAATTGATGCAGGAGTCAGGTGAGTATAATACATCTGTAACACTACCCATTATAGTAGCTTCGGGCGATATAGTGGATTACGCCGCTTTCCAAATGTGGGCTGCAGCACTTCACCAAATGGACCCCAACATAAACGCTGTGCCTGAGTACCAAGCCTTCACTACCATCATAGGAGAACTGGCGCCAGGTGCGAATCCAATGCCAATTTACAACTTGGGTTGGTTGCCTGACTATCCTTATCCAAGCGACTACGTCAATGCAATGTACGAACAGGGAGGTGCCTATCCTTCAGGCCTTGGGTGGACTACAAGTTTTATCAACTCTTCAGGCTATCCAGCGGAGGCCGCTCAGTACCATGAAATGAACAACCTAATTATACAGGCTGATTCGACTACAAATAGTACCTTGGCTGCGCAGGATTATAAACAGTGTGAGCAGATAGCAATAAACCTCTACTTGTATGTATATACAGAACAGACCAACACATTCTGGATGTTAAAACCATACATGACGGGCTATAACAAAAACATACAATATCAAGAGAATGTTATGATCGGCGGAGGAGCTGATTCGCTTTACTATTGGTGGGTAAAAGGTTAATACACCACCAACACTTCCATTTTTTTAGGGATGATTAATTATGAACATATGGGCCTACATCATCAGGAGATTGTTGCTCCTTATACCGACGCTTTTAGGCTTAACCCTTTTGGTTTTTATCCTTTCGCATTTTAGTGGGAATAATATATTACTAGCTACATATCTCAATCCTAGGTTGACGGGAACAGCAAGGCAGCTGCTTGTCCAGAAGCTTACAGCGGAGTTCCATCTTAATCAGCCTATATACGTTCAGTATTTTTACTGGCTTTTGCAAGTATTGGAGGGTAATTGGGGGTTTACAAACACCCCAGTCTTCAGCGGCCAAGTAACTGCTGCGATAGAGCTCTTTCTTCCTAATACGGTGGTGCTAACCGTAGCTGCAGCGATATTAATATGGATAATAGGCGTCCCTTTAGGGATTTATTCAGCAGTTAGCAGGGATTCAGCCGCTGATCACATACTGCGGGTTGGTTCATTTACTCTTTACGCAATGCCCATCTATTTGATAGGTATTGCCCTCATAATTGTGTTGGGAGTTTATTTTAAGGTACTGCCATTCTCAGGCGTTGTATCCCCCACACTGGTTTCTTCTTTTTCATGGTATATAAACGGAATTTCTTATCCTACTCACGTAATTTTAATAGACGCCTTAATTCATGGCGCGTGGGGAGTCGCTTTTGATGCGTTCCTTCACTTTATCCTTCCCGCACTTACACTTGCGCTGGCTATAGTAGCCAGTATAATCAGGATACTTAGGTCCTCTATGCTGGAGGTGCTTGATCAAGACTATATAAGACTGGCGAGGTCAAAGGGTCTACCAGAGAGAACTGTAAATAACATTCATGCTCAAAAGAACGCCCTTCTACCGATGATAACTCTCTTTGGGCTAACAGTGGCTGGGCTCCTTGGAGGTGCTGTTGTAGTGGAAACAATATTCAGTTATCCTGGAATTGGATATTGGACTACTCAGGCGTTTCTAAACAGCGATGTGGGCGGGATAATGGCATCTACTTTACTTTTCGGTTTAATATTAGTGGCAGCTAACTTGGTTGTCGACGTTATATACGCTTTTATAGATCCGAGGATTAGATATTAAAAAATGTCAAAGAAAACGTCTGGGGGAACGGTTAACACGCGGAGGTGGGATAATATCAAACTGTCGTTCAGCGTATTTTTTGCCAACACGGCAGCGGTGGTGGGCCTTATCATAGTGCTTGTATATCTGGCTGATGCTTTTATTATGCAGATTGATCCAGGGCTGCTAGGTATAACTTACGCCAACACTCTAGTCCCCAACTTCTTGAACCCGGTTCCTACTGCACCTTCATGGCAGCATCCATTTGGCACCACGTACCCTGGCGTGGATTTATATACGAGCACGTTAAAGGCTATAAGGATAGATCTTTTCTATTCCTTCTTAGTAGTGGGCGTGGGCGCTGTAGTGGGTTCAGTAATTGGAGTTATTTCAGCTGCGATAGGCGGTATGATGGATGAAATAGTAATGAGGATAACCGATATATTCTTCAGTATTCCATATCTCATACTAGCCCTCGCTATAGGGTTTATTTTGGGAAGAACCTTAATGAATATGTCACTAACGCTTGCCCTGGTCTGGTGGCCTATATATGCGAGATACACGAGGAGCACAACTCTGTCTACCAAGGAATTCACATTTGTTGAAGCTGCAAGGGCATCTGGAGTTAGCAGGATCAAGATAATATTCAGACATATATTGCCGAACTCGTTGCCGCCAGTTTTTATACAAATCTCATTGGACTTGGGAGCCATAATGGTGATCTTCTCCACACTCGCATTCATAGGATTTATAACAAATGCAAGTGTGCCTGAACTGGGTTACCTGACTAGTCTGGGTCTCAACTACGTTCAGATTGCTCCTTGGGCCGTCATCTTTCCAGGGGTCGTTATTACTATTTTTGCGTTGGCCGTTAACCTATTAGGCGATGGGTTGAGGGACGTAATAGACCCGAGGAGGAGGAGCTGATTTGGAATATACATTAAACGTTCTAAATATTAAAGAGCAATTCTATACTAGAAGAGGGATATATAAAGCCCTTAACGGCGTAGACCTCCAACTAAAGAAAGGGGAGATATTAGGTCTAGCTGGAGAGAGCGGGTGTGGTAAAACAACTTTGGGCTTGGCCATCATAGGGCTCGTGCCCAGAAACGCGGCCATCATTGAAGGAGAGGTCTTGATTAATGGCCGCGATTTAATAGCCCCATTGAGGGAATACGCTTCAAGAAATTCTAAAAAATTCAATTTCAGAAAAAGTGAAAACATTATAAAAAAGTTGAACCAACAACTGGCCAGCATACGCGGTAGCATGATTTCCATGGTCTTCCAAGATCCAATGACAAGCCTCAACCCTGTCCTACGGATAGGTTTTCAAATATCTGAGACACTTGTAACCCATCAGCCAGAGATGCTCGCTAAACGGAAGCTCGCTAGATCAAGGGTAACGGATATCGATTTGAGGGACATGCTTGAACTACTGAAGAATGGGGCAGATGAGAAAGCGATCAGAGTTTTCACTGAGTCCAAGGGGTTACAAGGGATAGAAGAACAGGTTCTGAATATTTGGAGTAGAAGCGACCTTGGTGAAGCTAAGAAGGAAAAAATGATCGTTTCACTTCGATCCACTAAGCTTGGTAGTTTTGAAAGGGCTATCCTAAACGGAGTAAAGGATCGAAGGGGCATGGGTGGTTGGATGAAGATACCAGGTTTGAGCAGGCTGCCAAAGTCAATCCTGTTCAAAGAGGGATACAGGAAAGCGGTGGAACTCATTTCAACGTTGGAGGTTCCCAACCCTGAGGAAGTTGTGAAAATGTACCCCCATGAGCTATCGGGTGGGATGAGACAGAGGATAATAATAGCTATCGCGCTTGCAAACAACCCGGAGCTGGTCATAATGGACGAGCCAACCAGTGCCCTAGATGTCACCGTACAGGCTCAGATTTTAGAATTAATGAGACACTTGAAGCAGCGGTTCAACACATCCTTCATCCTAATATCACACGATCTCTCTGTACTCTCTGAGGTGTGCGATAGGATAGCCATAATGTATGGAGGTAGGATAGTTGAGGTGGCGGAAACTGACATGATATTCAAGAAACCGCTTCATCCATATACCACTATGCTAATATCTGCCGTGCCAACTTTTCAAACGACCGAAATAAAGGGCATAAGCGGCGCAGTTCCAGATATGAGAGATCCGCCGGATGGGTGTATGTTTAACCCCCGGTGTCCTTACGTAATGGAAAAGTGTAAAATAGTAAACCCACATCTGGGGGAAGTCGAACAGGATCATTCAGTAGCCTGTTATCTTTATGGCGATTAAAAATGATAATAGCCGCTAGGAAGCTGGTAAAGCACTTTGAGATCAAGGGAAATAGTGTTTTCGGAAAACCTCTCAGGCTTAAGGCGGTAGATGGTGTCGATATACAGGTCAAGGAGGGCGAGATCGTTGGAGTGGTGGGCGAAAGCGGTTCAGGTAAAAGTACGCTGGGACGATTGCTCCTCAGATTGCTCGAACCAACTGATGGTGTGGTCTTATTTAATATATCCGATGACGTCCTCGCCAAGTACGATTTTTACATCGAAAATGGAGAACTCGATCGAGCTGCAGCAATAGAAAAAGATTATTCAATTTTCCTGAAAAAGGGAAAGAAACTAAGGGAGATGAGAAAGGATATGAATATCATATTTCAGGACCCGTATTCATCATTAGATCCACGATTAAACGTCTTGGATGTTATAAAGGAGCCAATTCAAGCCACCGGCTATATGGATTCCGACGCAGCGTTTGATAGATGCATGCAGTTGCTAGATGAAGTGGGATTACCTAAAGATTTTGCATATAGATATCCTCATGAACTTTCAGGTGGTCAAAAGCAGAGGGTAGCGATCGCGAGAGGGATAGCGACTCTACCGAAGTTCATTGTGCTGGATGAGCCCAGCAGTGCCCTAGATGTATCAGTGCAAGCTCAGATTTTAACCCTTCTGCGCGGGATCAGGGAAAAGTACAACATAGGGATGCTCATTATAACCCATAATATAGCTGTAATATCATATATGTCAGATCAGGTAAATGTCATGTATGCGGGAAAGATAGTAGAAAGTGGCCCCAAGAGGGACATCATATTGAACCCAGTTCATCCATATACTATAGCGCTAATATCGGCTGTTCCTGGCAAGATGATAAAATCAAACAGAATAATATTAAAGGGAGATACACCTAACCTAGTTGACCCCCCATCTGGTTGTGTCTTTCATCCTCGGTGTCCGATGGCCTTTGATATATGCGGATGGACAACTGATGAGATAATGGTCGATATGATATTTTTAGTTTATGATAAATACGCAGATAAATTCAGCGATGAGACCGTCGTATCCATCAGCACAAACAACAGCTTGATAGTAAGTAAAGCGGATGAAAAAAAATTAGTAGAGATTATAAATCTTGAAAAGGGAAGAATGAAGAGCTTGATGGCGATCGACAGGGTGGAGAAATACGAAAACGGTGCGGAGCTAAAGATCAAGCAATATCAGGTACCTAAAATGTATAAGCATGATGGAAGGCTGGTTTCGTGCTTACTATATGCCGCGGGCGATCAGAAGCCTTGACTTCTGGTAGTAAATGGTATGAAATAAATCAGTTACTTAATCAACTCGAGGATATAAGGACGCTTAAAGAGAGCCTAGTTAAGCGAATAAACTCATTTAATAAAAGGGATATAACATCTGAATTAAAGGAGATAGATGAGCTCAGGCATAAAATAACGATGACGCTTGAAGATCGCCAAAAGGTCATAGACATCCTAAATGAACTGGCTACTGAAGAAGAGATGATAGAGTCTGATCAGGGAGGAAGATAAGGTAATTGGAAAGCGAGTCTAAAGATTTGGCTATTCCTCCTTATATATTAGAAAAATCGCGAAAACTAGGTATTACATATGAAAAATTAACAGTTGGATATCTCAAAAACATCTTAGATAAGGAAAGGAATGATGAGGTATCCCTGGAAGATGAATTAAATACACTAAATAACAAGCGATTTGAACTTGACAGGGAAAAGGGAGTCCTAAAAAGGAAATTGTTTGACGAGCTAACTAAAAATCAAATAATAGCTATAAGCTGTGGAGCTAGATATGCCTCCAATTCTATGATGAGGAGAAAATTTAACCTGAAGCCTCATAAAATGGACGGTTTTTTTAATTATTTTCTTTCAAAGTATTTAGAATTATGAATATTCTTTGATGGTGATGATGTGAAGGCTAACACTATAATAGTAAGGAAGTGGGTGCAAGTTTCAAAAACTAAAGGAATATATTAAAACAGAACGGAAGTTACTTGCTTGTGCATGAATTCCAAGACTCTTCTGAAGATACTACCTTATTTGAGAAAAGAATCTTTTTCAATAGACGATATTTCGAAGGAGACTGGTGTGCCATACCAGACAGTGTCTGAAGTAATGGGTATACTTATTGAACAAGGCTTCTTAGAAGATCGTAAGGAGAATTTTGTGGCTAAGGAGGGAGCGATTATCTCCTTGGCTATTCAGGCGATAAAGGGAGGCGCGTCTTTCAATGAGGTATTCAACATTATTAGATGGCAGGATTTTGAGAACTTCGTCGAAATGATTTTTTCCGAGTTTGGGTATAAGACTTTTAAGAACTATAGGCTTAAGAGACCAAGAATTGAGGTCGATATTCTTGCATTAAGAAATTCATATGGGCTACTTATTGACTGCAAACAGTGGCACAAAATTCTCAGCGCATCTAATCTGAATTCTGCTGTGATTAAGCAAATAGCAAGGGCAAAGATTATTCTGTCTTGCGATAAAAATTTGAAGAAGGGAACAGTGCTAGTTCCGGTTATCGTAACACTATTTCCCTCCAACCAGAAGTACTTTAACGGTGTTCCTATTGTCTCATGCGACATGCTAAAGTCCTTTATCAGCGAAGCAGATGGGAGACTGGACGAATTTCTTAAAGTATCAGTTGAAGATGGGGATACCTTAGAAAAGAATTGACGGCCATCTACTTTTTAAAGTTGATCACTAAACGGACCATCTAGACTCAAAAGTACCAAAGACTTTGTGTTGGCAATTGGCGTGTAAAATGACGTAAGGTGTAAGAGATTTGCGTTATGTTAGTTCCATATTCACTTTAATCTAGAACATCTGCTACAACTTCTGTTATGTCAAGTACCCTAAGTCCAGGTCGTGCTTTAGCTGCTGCATCGGAGAGGTTGATTTCGCATGTGGGACAGGCTGAAACAATTGCTTCAACTCCCGAATTCATAATTTCGCTTAATCTTTTGATCCCCAATTTCAGGGCAATTTCGGTGTTAGTATATCTTAGAACGCCTCCGCCTCCACAGCATGCGGATGTATTTCTATTTCTTGGAAATTCTTTTAGTTCTATACCATCTATCGCCTTCAATACGCGCCTCGGTTGGTCATAAATTTTCATGTATCTTCCCAGTTCACAGGGATCATGGTAAGCTACCTTTAATTGGAGTTTTCCCTTGAGCTTTAGACTTCCATCAGCGATGAGGTTGTCCAAGAGTTGTGAGATGTGGACGACCTTGAACCCTAAGTCCCCTAAAAGTCTTGGATATTCTTGGCTTAGCGTACGATAGCATTTCGCGCAGTTTGTAACCAGCGTTGTTGCCTTCGCATTTTTAACTGCTTTCACATTATGATCTGCAAATTCTCTGGCAAAAGAAACTTTACCAGAAAGAATCAAGGGGCTTCCACAGCACCATTCTTCATTTCCAAGGATCGTCCAGTCAAGATGCGCTGAATTCAATATTGACGTTGTCGCTGCCGCTACCTTCATCCCTGCTTTTGTCATTGCTGTACTACAGCCTGGAAAGTAGACATATTCCGCCTGGTCTTTCAGTGGGACCGAATTCCGGGCGCCTATAAGCTTGACCCATTCCGTTCTTGAAAGATCTGATAGGCCAAAGGGGTTATGGTCTTTAACTAGGTCAGCTTCTAACTTATCCAAACCTTTCGGGTAACTTCCGTTTTCAATAAGAGCCGCCCTGGCCGCCTTTATAGCATCTGCTGTTCTCACACCTGAAGGGCATCGCCAAAGACAGTATCCACAAAGCGCACAGCCATAGATTCGGTCGGCGATATATGAATTTGCCTGGATTTCCCCGTCTAATAGGGCTTTTATAATCTGGATTCTTCCTCTAGGACTGTTGCTTTCCCAGTCATTCGGGTCAGAAGTTGAACACAGGTTCCGGCACAAGCCGCAGCACATGCACATTTGGACGTCTTCGCGATAGTCCTCCAGAACATACGGTTTTTCGTTCATTTAGTCATCATCTCATGCATCTATAGGGTAGGGGCCTCCCTTCCCCTTTCCCGGATTAAGTATAAGATTTGGGTCAAAGAACCGTTTCAATTCTCTCATTAGGGACACGGTTGATGGATGTTCGATGCCAACATATTTGGCCCTTATAAGGCCTATCCCATGCTCCCCTGTTACACTTCCACCTACAGGTAAAACTATTTCCTCGTAGAGTATGTCTAAGGCGCGAAGAAAAGCTTTTCGGTGCTCCTCTATTCTTGAGTCAAATAGAAATGTTGGATGCATGTTACCGTCTCCTATATGACCGAAATTGCCTAAATCAAATCCAGCGACACCTATCTTTTCCGGTATCTTTTCGATGCTTGAAGCCACCTCCGGAAGCCTCGTAGGGGGGACGGTACAGTCCTCCATAACCGTAGTGGGCTTAAGTCTAGCGAGTGCAGGGAAGGCCGCCTTCCTAGCGTTCACAAGACTCTGTCTGTAGACTGGATCTACTGTTGTTTCAAAATAGGTAGGAGACTCTTGTCTGCAGAGCGTCACCCCCTTCTCTAACAGCACTCCTACAGCTTCCCGAACACCTCCAAAGTCCAGCAGCATAAAGTTTCCGTCTGGCACGCTCTTTATGCCTACGTAGTTGAAGGTGACTTTTGTCGTCGCCCTGCTCATAAATTCAAGCATTTCCGGAACCATGCCCGCTCTCCTAATTCTCAGGGCTGCGCGCGCTAAGGCGTCAACTGATTCGTAAATGAAGAATGCTGTAGAGTAGCTTTCCGGTAGAGGAACAACTTTCAAGGCAACCTTAGTGACGACGCCTAAGGAGCCTTCGGAGGCAACAAATAGTCTGGTTAAATCATAAGACGATACGGATTTGAGTGTTTTTGAACCTGTCTCAATTATTTTACCATTAGGAAGAACAACTTCGAGCCAGAGGACATAGTCTCTAGTCGGGCCATATTTTATTGTCCTATTTCCTGAAGCATTTGTGTTGACCATTCCTCCTATTGAGCAGGCTTGGCTGCTAGCCGGGTCAGGAGGAAAGAAGAAACCGGACTTTGCAAGTTCTTCGTTCAGGTTGTCACATAAGACTCCGGGTTCAACTACAACCATCTGGTTATCGATATTGATCGAAATAATCTTGGTCATACCTGACATGTCGAGAAGGATTCCCTTACCAACAGCTAGAGGCGATCCGGCGGCGCTCGTCCCACCACTTCTAGGTGTCACCGGTATGTGGTTTTCATTGGCGACCATCAAGATAGCGGCCACCTCCTCTGTAGTCCTAGGTCTCAATACGACATCAGGTTTGTAAACAAATATTGACGAATCCCGCGCATAACAGATCAGCTCTTCAGGTCTTATAGAGAGATTCTCTGAGCCGACTATTTCCTCCAGTTTAGATAAAATGTTTGGCGTAACGGGTTTGTATTTTAAGCTATCCACCTTTCCGCTCATGTTTTCATCTTATGCCTTTAACCAAATTTCTTTATATAAATCTTCTTAAGTTAAGTGTTTTAATCACCCTTGTGTTTAAATAGATATAGAATAGAAATAGGCTACCATTATTTTTTTTAAAAATTCTTAAGTCTTTCCTTCTGATGTGTGATGATGATTAAAGCCGTCTTTTTTGATTTAGATGGGACACTAGTCGAATTTAATTTAGATGTCCATGGCTCGAAAATCGAAGTGCTAAAGGTGATCAAATCAGTTCTACCTGACCTGGGGGGCTTAGACGGCTCGGGAAGCTACCATATGATGTTAGATAGGGTAAGAGAATCCGCTGAGAAGGTTGTTTACGAAAAGGTTCGAGAGCGCGTTTATAGTGTTCTTAATTCTTTTGAAGAAGAGGCAGCGCGTAAAACTGAACTAAGACTTGATGCCATTGACATATTAAGCGAGCTTCGAAATTCCGGTAAAAAGTTGGCACTTTTAACTAACAGCGGTAGAAGGGCTGCGAATTTTGTTTTAAAAAGATTTCAGATCACCGACTTTTTCGACATCATCTTAACTCGTGATGATGTAGAATTCATGAAACCTTCTCCAGTTGGTGTGCGCTACCTATTAGATTCTTTTAAGCTGAAACCTTGGGAATGCGTAACAGTAGGTGATGGGATCATAGATATTACGCCATCTAAGATTGTTGGGGTAAAGACTATTGTCGTATTAGGCGGATTCACATCAATAGAAAAGCTTAGAAATGAAGGACCTGACCACATTGTATCCAGCTTAACCGACATCATTCCCCTAATAGGTAAACTATAGCGTATAAACAAGGAGAAAACTTCCTGCGAGAAACACTTATAACCGCTCATTTTCAAATTCATCGTAGTGAAGTTTTTGAACGCGTACGATATTGCAAAAGAACAGCTGAGGAATGCCGCGAAGTACATCGACCTTGACCAAGCTACCATAGATGTGCTAAGTAAACCCAAGAGAGAATTACAAGTGAGTTTCCCAGTCAAAATGGATAATGGGCAGGTAAAGGTTTTTACAGGCTATCGCATCCAACATAACGACGCGCGTGGGCCGTTCAAAGGCGGTATTAGATATCATCCTGCCGTAGACGTTAACGAAGTTCGCGCCCTATCCATGTGGATGACGTGGAAGACCTCTGTATTGAACATTCCGTACGGTGGTGCAAAGGGGGGTGTAACCTGCAACCCTAAAGAAATGTCAAAAGACGAACTTGAGAGACTGACTAGGAAGTACACCATGATGATATCTCCTGTTATTGGTCCTTATGTAGATATCCCTGCACCAGATGTCTACACGGACTCTCAGACTATGGCTTGGATAATGGACACCTACAGTCATATGGTAGGCTATCAAGTTCCAGCAGTTGTAACAGGTAAACCAATCTCCTTAGGGGGTTCGTTGGGGCGTTCAACTTCCACCTCACGAGGCGCAGTGGTCATCGCTAAAGAAGCTGCTAAGATGACTAGAAAAAGTTTGGCTGGAAGAGGAATTGCTGTCCAAGGATTTGGTAACGTCGGTGCAAATGCTGCGATCATAGCTAAAGAGTACGGTTCTAAGATCGTAGCTGTAAGCGATTCGAGGGGTGGTATATATTGTGAAAAAGGCTTGGATCCGTCGGACGTTTTAAAGTATAAGGAAAAGACGGGTTCAGTAGTAGGCTATCCGGGCTCTAAAAGTATCTCAAATGAAGAACTCTTAGAAATCTCATGTGATATCTTAATTCCATCAGCGCTTGAGGGTCAAATACATAAGGGAAACGCAGGCAAGGTTCAGGCAAAGATAATCGTGGAAGGTGCGAATGGTCCGACTACACCGGAAGCGGACAGGATCCTATTTGACAGGGATGTTCTCGTTGTACCCGACATCTTGGCAAACGGTGGAGGCGTACTAGTGAGCTACTTTGAATGGGTGCAAAACATTTCTCGCTTTTATTGGACAGAGGACGAGGTTAACAAACGTCTAGAAAAGAAGATGCACGAAGCCTTCCTTGATGTCCACAACATTGCATCATCAAAAGACGTCGATATGAGAACAGCCGCGCTCATCCTGAGCATTAACAGAGTTGTTGAAGCGATGAAACTTTCAGGCAACTTTCCATAATTTTTTCTATTGCGAAACCTATATATTTTTGAATATATCTCAGTCGTTTGATAAAATGCCTCTGATAGGTGCTCACGTCTCCATTCAAGGTGCGTTGTGCAATGCATTCGAAAGGGCTAGGTCAATCAACTGTACCGCCTTCCAGATGTTTACAAGGAACCCAAGAGGATGGAAGGCTAAAAAGTTGGAGAAAAAAGACTTTAACGATTTTATCTCAGAACTTAAGCGGACGGAACTTTTTCCCATCGCACACATGCCCTATCTTCCAAATATAGCTTCACCAGATGCAAACAACTATGAAAGATCGGTTAGCATCTTAGCTGAAGAGCTTCAAAAATGTCACTGTCTCAGAATCCCCTACCTTGTCACTCATTTAGGCAGCCATATGGGAACATCAGAAGAGGAGGGAATAGAGCGTGTAACTAGCGCGTGCAACAGAGCTATTAAAGAATCAGAAGGCAACTCAATGTTATTACTTGAAAACACAGCAGGCCAGAAAAACAGCGTTGGGTACACGTTTGAACAGTTGGAACGCTGTCTAAGCCTCGTGGAAGATCAAAAGCGAATTGGCATATGTTACGATACATGCCACGGTTTCGCGGCAGGATATGACATTCGTTCTGCACAAAAGGTCGATTCTTTCATTAAAGATTTTGAAGACGTTATAGGATTAGATAGACTGAAGATGATCCACTCAAACGATTCTAAAGGCGATCTTAATGATCACCTTGATAGGCATGAGCATATAGGGGCGGGTAAAATTGGGTTAGAAGGATTCAAATCATTCTTATCAGTCAAGGAGATCAGGGACCTCCCTATAATAATAGAGACACCGCAAGATTCTTTGGAACAATGTTTAAATGACATCAAAACGCTCTGGGATATAGTATCTGCGAAAATCTAAAAATATTGTTTGGTTTAAAGCCTTCTTCCATGCTTTGGATACGCTAATAAAAGTAACTCATCATTTTTCGACAGTTACTATTGAAGGCGGCGTCTCGGACAAATGCCTTAAGATCATTAATGTTTTCAATAACTCTGATTCTTCATCGACGCCATTTATGTTTTACATATACAGGGTATAAAAGTTTTTTAGCAACATGTTAAGTTGTACGTTGACTGATAAGTGTCTCAGATAGACTATATGGTGATCTTTCAATGGAGTACCGTAACGTTTGGCGTAATGTTGGCTGTAGCTTTAACATATGGAGCCGTTAAGAAGATGTCAAAATCTGCTCCTCCAGCCCCACCAACTGTGTCTTCAGGGATGGAATATTTTGTTACGATCGATATAAATGAAGCTACGATGTCCTACAATCAGGCCAAGAGTGAATACGAAATTATGGACTACAAGAGTTCTATTTCACACAGCTATTCATCTGTAAAAGATGTTCTAGCAAAGATTTTGAACTATTTGAATATCCAATTCCCTCAAGATTTTAATATAGTGGACATGTCCTTTGTGATAATTTCAAAAGGTATCCGTTTATCCTTTTATGAATCTGTAGAGCATATGAACTCCATTAGGTTAAGATCCATTGCAGATCTACCTGTTTCCAAAGAGGAGGTTTTATGGATGCTTACAGCGAGTAAGATAATCTTAGACTCTTGCAAAGAGCTTCCTATCAAAGTTTAACCAATAACGGTTTAATTCAGCAATAATGATTTATGTGAGGCCTTTTTTAGTTAATGGGTGGTGCTAAGATGGTGAAAGAAATCATTGATCTAAGAAGTGATACGGTAACCCTACCAACTGATGAAATGCTTGAAGCCATTAGGCACGCTAAGCTCGGCGACGACGTCTTTAGGGAAGATCCCACTGTAAAAAAACTTGAGGAAATGGCTGCTGAGAAAATGGGTAAGGAAGCCTCTTTGCTGGTGACAAGTGGAACTCAAGCCAACCTGGTCTCGATGATAAGTAACACCAAAAGAGGTGACGGGGTAATATTGGAGGCTGAAGCACATGTTTTTTATTATGAAGTAGGAGGTCTATGCGCAATCGGTGGCCTTGTGCCCTACACGATCAAAGGTAATTTGGGGGTTCTCGATCCAAAAGACGTTGAAGCAGCGATAAGGCCTAAGGATATTCACTTTCCGGAAACGACCTTGGTCGAAATCGAAAACACTCACAACAGGGCAGGTGGAACAATTGCAACACCCGAACAGATAAAATCTATAAGTGAAGTCGTAAGGTCTCACAGTCTAAAACTTTACATGGACGGCGCCCGAATATTCAATGCCTCAGTGGCGCTAAAAGTCGACGTGAAGAACTTTACGAAGTACGTCGATAACATGATGTTCTGTCTTTCGAAAGGTTTAAGCTGTCCTATCGGCTCAATTGTTGTTGGAAGCCAAGACTTTATTGATAGGGCAAGGAAGGTCAGGAAGGTTCTTGGAGGAGGCATGCGCCAAGCTGGAATCGTTGCCGCCCCCGGTATAATTGCGTTAGAAAAGATGATCAGCAGACTTGAAGACGACCATAGAAACGCCCGATTGTTAGCTGAAGGGTTAGCAAAGATCGAAGGCTTATCAGTTAACATGAAAGCTGTGCAGACCAACATGGTTAAATTTGATGTAAGCAGTTTGGGTGTATCTTCAAGCAAATTCACCTCAGCTTTAAAGGCTCAAGGTGTTTTGTCGCTGTCGGTTAGCGACAAGGACATTAGGATGGTTACCCATAGGGGAATAGAAAGAGAAGACATCTACAAGGCGTTGGGAATAATTACGGAAACCTCTCAAAAAATAAAAGGTAGGTCGTAAATTAAATTAATTAGATATTCGAGCGTAAGAAAGATACATGGGATGGCGTTAGAACTTTGGGAGATATGACAGGAAAAATGTACGATAAGGTTAGATCCTTTAAGTCTCTTAGAGGCGTTGAAGAATCTATTGATCTGATGTTTAAGTCTCTTAAGAAACCTGACCTAGGTGTTTCAGAGATTGCAGTCTCTGATTCACTTCATCATTTCTGTGCGGTACATGTGCTTTCAAGATTCGATTCTCCAAAGTACGATAAAAGTGCAGTGGACGGATACGCCGTTATCTCAGAGGATGTATTAAGCAGTTCAACCACCAACCCCACTGTATTAAGAGTAATACAGGAAATACGCATTGACGCTCTGAAAGAAAAAATTAGGCCTTTATGTAATGGTGAAACTGCCATAGTCTATACGGGTTCACCTCTTCCTGCCAATTCAAATGCTGTCGTCATGGTTGAAGACACCAAGTTAGAAGGCTCCTCGGTTCTTGTGTACAGGAGTGTTCCCCAATGGCTGAATGTGTCTAGAAGGGGTGAAGACTTTGTAAAGGGATCAGTCGTTGTTGAAAAAGGTGTGCTTATCAGACCATGGCATCTTGCAGCACTTTTGTCAACAGGAAGTGGGAAGATAAAGGTATTTAGAAGATTAAGGGTCGGCGTTCTATCAACGGGAAGTGAACTGAAATATTCCACGTCTCAGAACAAAAGCGTGATTGATTCGACAAAACCCCTTATACTATCAATGTCCTGTGAAGAATTTTGTGAACCAGTCGACCTCGGAGTTGTGGAGGATGACGTTGAAATTATCAGTTCAAAGATTTTGGAAGCGTCATCAGGCGTTGACGCTATTGTTACAACGGGGGGCACAAGTGTTGGAGCCACAGATTTGGTCGAGGAAGCTGTCACAAAGATAGGTTATTCATCAGTTTTATTTTATGGTGTTAGGATGCGACCCGGTCGTCCCACAGGTTTAGCTCTTGTTCAGGGAAAGCCGGTGTTCATGCTATCAGGTTATCCCGTAGCTGCCTTCACTGGCTTTGAAGTCTTTGTAAAACCTGCTATTAACTTTCTAAGAGGCTCTAAACCTCTCAGCTATCCTGTCATCAAAGCTTGCCTGACCAGGCGGCTGGTAAAACCAGTGGGCGTCAAAGCTTTCGTAAGGGTTAAAGTTGAGAAATACTATAAAGGTGGATTTTCCGTTGAACCTATGAGGCTTACAGGCTCCGGCCTTCTTTCTTCGCTAACTAGAGGAAACGGGTTACTTATTATGGAAGAGGGATTGGAAGGCTATGATGAAGGTGAATCCGTCGATGTACTCCTTTTCCAGCCTTTAGAGGGATAATTTTGGCTAAGATCTTCCATAACCTTTTATCTATCGAAGAAGCTCAAAAAATCATAGGGCAAGCTGTTGATCTTAAACCTAAGGGAAAAGAGAAGGTTGATCTGATAAATTCTCTTGGACGCGTCTTGGCCGAGGACGTCTTTGCCCCAATCGATTCTCCACCTTTCGATAGGTCAGAAGTGGATGGCTTCGCTGTTTCCGCTGATGACGTCTCAGATGCTGAAGAAGGCAGTCCTGCAGAATTGAAAATCATAGGTTTCTCAGAAGTAGGAAAGATGCCCACCAAGGAAATTCACAATAACGAATGTATGAGTATTTCGACAGGAGCCCCTTTGCCTAAGGGAGCGGATTCTGTTGTCATGGTGGAGTACACAAAGGAAGTGGGTTCAAACGTTTACATATACAGATCAATAGTTCATGGCGAAAACATCGCTCAGGCAGGTTCAGACTATGTCCTCGGCGACCTGTTCCTCAGAAAGGGGGTTACGCTAACATCAAGAGAAATAGCTTCGCTTTCAGCCCTAGGATTCGAAAAAGTTATTGTATACAGAAGGCCAAAGATCGGGCTCTTCTCATCAGGCAACGAAGTTATGAAGCAAGGAAAAAGCCTTATCCCAGGTAAGATCTACGACGCAAATGGCCCAGCAATATGTTCGATGATAAGTGAATGTGGCGGAGAGCCATATTTCTTAGGGATTCTGCCAGACACCTACGACACGATGTTGAAGGCAGTAAGTGATGCGTTAAATAAAAATGATATGGTATTAACTTCAGGAAGCACTTCTGCGGGGCTTGGTGACATCATGTACAGGGTGTTTGATTCGATTGGGAGGCCAGGCGTCGTTGTCCATGGCTTGAAGATAAAACCGGGTAAACCAACAATCGTCGCAGTCGCGGGGGGAAAGCTGCTTTTTGGCCTCCCAGGTTTCCCTGTGTCAGCTATGATGGTCTTTACAGCTTTGGTGGTGCCTGTTCTTAAAAAGATAGGCGGTTACGAAGGCGTATCTGGGAGGACGTTAACTGCAAAAGTGCCGTTCAGGATATTTAATGCAAAGGGTAAAAGATCCCTTATTCCCGTGAGTGTCATAGATAATGGTGGCGAAAACATCGCGTATCCGACGCCTGGAAGCTCGGGCTCTGTATCCACTCTGAACTATAGTGACGGCTTCATCGATATTCCTGAGAATATCGAATTTATTGAAGAGAACGAGGACGTCTGCGTCAGTCTCTTTTCTGATCAGCTAAGGATACCTGACCTAAACATTATAGGAAGCCATTGCCCTGCTGTCGAACTAATTCTAAGCCTATTTCCTATAAAACGCACGGCTAAGATCATAAACTTAGGTTCCCTTTCGGGTTGGAATGCAATAAAGAAGAAAGAGGCGGACATCGCCGGTACACACCTGCTCGATGAAGATAGTCTTCAATACAACATTCCTTTCCTAAACAAGTTCAATCTAAAAGATATTGCTGTATTAGTAAAGGGGTACAAGCGTGAACAGGGTATCATAACCTTAAAGGAAAATCAAAAAAGGATCTCTTCTATCGAAGACATGTTAAAACCTAAGGTTACTATTATCAACAGAAACAAAGGCTCAGGCACAAGAACATTCTTCGACTATGCGCTTAAGAAGATAGCCTCAAAAAGTGGAGAAGACTTTAACAGGATGGTGAAGAAGATAAACGGATATAACTATGAAGCTAAAACGCATTCGGCGGTCGCCTTAGCTGTTGTCCAAGGAAGGGCTGATGCTGGAGTAGGGCTGAGGTTCTACGCTGAAAAATATGGTCTAGGGTTCACCTTCCTTACTGAAGAGGAGTACGACTTCGTAGTACTAAGGGAGCGCCTCAAAAAACCTGGAATAGAAGACTTCATCAAATGCTTGAGGTCAAAGGAGTTTCAGACACTGCTCCCGCGGATGTTCAAAGGTTACAGTGCAACAGAGGATACAGGTAAAATAATGAACTAAAAAAAGACTAAGGCGCTATCGAGCTGTCAGACTGCTTATTTCCAAAAACATAAAAAATACCCACAAACACGCTGATAAGTATCAGCGCAAACTTAAGCCCTATCCCTATGAATATGTTGTTGGGGATCGCAATGATCAGGTAGCTTGTTGCATCAAAAGCACCGTGGATCAAGGCTAGTACGACCAAGTTTCCCTTAGACTTATAATAGGCTCCACTCATACCAAGACCAAACATTATGATCTGAGATAACTGTATTATAGAAGCTATCCCATATATTATCAAATAGTAGAGATGAAGCATTGCAAAGATTATTGATGCAATAAGAGCTGAAATGATCCAGTGCCTGTTTTTCAAGATGTCCGATAGCTCACCGAAGACAAAGCCTCTAAAAAGAAATTCTTCAAACGGCCCTACGATAACAAAGGAAAAAAGTATCATCAACCACGCTACATTAGGTGAGACTTCAAGCAGGGGGTTCGGTCGGTTCAATATATTCACGATTTGTGGATCGAAAGCGAAGAGCAATGCTAAAAGAAAAACAGCCAAGCCGATTCCAGCTGCGCTGAATATACCAAAATATCCGAAACCGTATCTGATTGCCTTTTTGAAGTTAGCACCTGCCTTAACGAGTATTCTCCTCCCAGTAATTAGTAACACGACTATTGAAGGCAGAAGGTAGACAAGAATAACGCCGTAGAGGAGTCCAGTAATATTAAATAAGTATTGGGAATACACAAAAAAAACTATCAGCACCAGTCCGAGAGCGTACTTCCAAAAACCTAAACCTTTCTCTGGAGCTACCTGCTCAACCGTCATCTGCTTTCCGAAGATTCCGGAACATTGCATTTATTAAAGGTTTTCAGAAATTGGAAGTTGTTCGCGTTTCTATTTATTCTCCAGTGGAATTCACTATGGCTTGTTTAAATTTATTGGAAAAAATCTTTCCTGAGACCTATATTGTTTAAGCCTTCCCACGATAGCCACCGGATGAGAACAGTATTGGCATTTGTTGTCTCCATCGAGATGCCAATTTATAATATCGAATCCATATCTTTCAACAACCATCTTTCCGCATGAAGGGCAATACGTATTTTCATAGGAATGCCCCGGGACATTTCCTAGATAAACATACTTCAACCCGACTTCCTTAGCGATAGAATAGTGCTTTACTAAGGTATTATCAGGTGTAGGGGGAAGGTTTTGCATATTGTAGTCGGGATGAAATCTCAAAAAGTGAATTGGAACATTTTCGCCTAGGTTTTCTAAGATCCATTTGCTCAATTTCCTCGCTTCTCCAAGGTCGTCTCCTATCTTTGGGACAACAAGATCTGTGATCTCTATATGAACCCCGCCTTTTTTTAGATCGATCAGAGTCTGATATATCGGCTCTGGATCGACTACCATAGCGTACTTCTGCAAAAAACGCTTTTCACCATTTCCTTTGAAGTCAACTGTAATCGCGTCCAGGAAATTGAGCATCATCTTGACGCTTTCTGGGGTAGCGTACCCGTTGCTTACGAAGACGTTGAAAAGCCCCTTTTTTCTAGCCAAAACGCCTGTATCGTGAGCGTATTCCACAAATATCGTGGGTTCATTGTAGGTGTAGGCGATGCCGTCTGAACCATATCTTAGGGCTAACTCGATAAGCTTTTCCGGCGTAGCTTCTAACCCTCCGATGGACCTCCTCTGGCTTATATCGGAGTTTTGGCAGTACTGGCAGGCCCAATCGCAGCCAACTGTCCCAAGGCTTAAGACCTTCGATCCCGGCATGTAATGTGAAAAGGGCTTCTTTTCTATGGGATCCATGTTAAGTGAAATGGGTCTACCGTAGACTAAGAGGAAGAGTTTTCCTCCAACGTTCCTTCTGACGCCACAGAATCCTATTTGCCCTTCCGATAACCTACAGTACCTCGGACAGGCTGTACACTTGATCTTTATGTCATTGATCTTTTCGTAAAGTCTTGCTTCCTGCATGGTCGATACCGACATTATGTTTTAGCTGTTAGATTAACATTTTTGTTTCCTTTAAGAGACTAGAAGAGAGAAGACAATTTAGTGTAGAGGCAAACGCTGGGTTTTTTAAGTTTAGCAGGCATCTATTTTTTTCTTTAAATAATATGATAGATAGAGCTAGTACTATATGTGTTTAAGCTCCCTTCCTTTCTTAAGTGGAACCAATGGGATTTGAACCAGTTTGCAGGACCAAGACATAGTATTTGGTGTTGCGCTCACCCCAGCATCCGGCTCCATGGATAGAGTTACTGAGTTCACCAAGATGACCTCCTCATCTATAATTTCTCATTAGAAGATCAATGGAAAGAGGAAAATAAGAGAGAGAAGAAAGGTTACTTCTTTATTTGTGCATCCAATCGTCGTAGACTGGGTATTGGGAGCAGATGAACTCAAGCAACGCAGGCTTTCCTGAACGATTGACTTTAATTGCCCTTTTGATGGCAGGCATTATCTCGTCGGGTTCTTCAACCCGCTCAGCATGTTCGCCAAATCCCTCAGCTATCCGACTTGTACTCAGTATAGTGGATGATGTAACAGCGCTCGTCTCCGGATTATGTCCTGAACCCCAGAAGCCAGATCCATATCCTGCAAAGCCGCTGTTATTGATGTGGATTGTGGTTATTGCTATATTTTCTCTGACGAGGGCTTCGAAGTTGCCTATCTGATACATGATACCTCCGTCGCCTGTCACATGGATACAATCCCTCTTTGGATAAGCGAGTTTTGCTCCTGCTGCGGCACTTAATCCGAAGCCGAGGCTGCTAGCGTTTCCCCAGCCAATGAAGCCTCTTGGAATGATGGCTTCATAGATGGTTCTCAGCTGATCTCTAGTGCTCCCAGCCTCGTGGGAGATAACTGAATTCCTCCTATCTATGGTGTTCATTAAATCCCAGTAGACCCTATATGGATTGATCGGCTTTTCGTTTGATTCGATCGCTTGCTTGTATTTTTCCATCTTCTTAGCTTTGAGCCCTCTTATATCATCTTGCAGTTTCTCATTCTTTCGGATTCCTTGTCTTCCTTGTCTTTTGACTTCTGATATTAGCTGTTGTAGAATAAGTTTTGCGTCGCCGATTATGGCGTGATCGATCTTATAGCGGATGTTAATGTCTCTTTCATCAATATCAGCTTGAATTATAATTTTACCTGAGCCGTCAAAGTAGTGCTTGAAATCTCCTGGAGAAAGGCTCTCCCCTATGCCAAAGACCAAGTCGGCGCCACCAATATAATGCTCCGCTGGAATCCCTGAGACACCTACTGAAAGAGGATGATCCTCCGGGAAGGCGCTCTTAGCCAGTAGCGTTGTCACTACTGGTACTTGAACGAGCTCAGCGAATTCGACAAGCTCTTGGCAGGCGTCAGCATAGAAGATTCCCTGACCTGCGTATATCACAGGTTTCTTCGCTGCCAGAAGGGCCTTAACCGTCACCTCCACATCTCGAGGGTCTCCAGGATATCGCCACCCCTTAACCGGTTCGTAGGGGTACTTCGTGTTATCATAGTCACCCCAGTTCAGTTCTTCAGGTCCCCTGTTCACACTTGAACAGTGCAGGACGATAGGTCCTCGCCTCCCAGTTCTGAGGTAGGTGAATGCTCTCCTCATAAACTCTGGAATTCGATAACTTTCAGGGATGTAAGCTGTCCATTTTGTAATCCCTGAATATTGTCTTGTTATATCGAAGCGGTTCTGCCCGAGTTGACTGAGCGTCGGACCAGCCATTATACCTAGGATTGGTGAGCTGTCTTCAAAGGCTTGGGCTACAGCCCCTTGAGCTATCTCAGCTCCTACAGGGAAGGCTCCTCCTTGAATGTTAAATACACCTATCTTCTTCCCGTTTGAAGCTCTGGAGTAGCCGTCTGCAAGACCGACCGCGAAGCGTTCAGTTCTCATCATGATGATACGGAGTTTTTCTTTGCTAGCTTGAGGGGTTAAGTTGCCGACGGGCATGACACTCAAAAATTCAATTCCTTCCTGTTTGAGGATTTTAATTATTCCCTCTTGAGGACCCAAAATATCACTAGTTATAAGGCAGGCTTCAATCAATTATTAAACTTTCCATAATCTTACGTTTTAATTATATATTCTTTGTATTTTTGGATATATTATTTGTGCGACAGTTTCTAGAAATGGGTAGATCTCTGAACTCCTTAATTTATTATTGTCTAATTAACTATTTATCTGTCATTAATTTTTTTCAGCAATTCCAGAATAATCTCCCAATATAGTGAGGATGTCTACTTGATCGAATTGTAAATTAGTAGAATAGTCTAAGTTTTGACTCTGCTCTAAATATTAATGCAAAAAGGAAACTGTGTGCGGTACTCAACAAAAAACTGCTCTTTAACTTTAACCACGTTTGTCTTATTAAGATTGTTTGATATAAAAATAATGAATATACTAAAAAAATGGGGTATCTAGAAATGATGATAACAATCAGGAAATACGGTTTATTTTAGCTTTTCATTTCTGTAATAGTATTTTGAAGATGAATGGAGATTGAAAGTGAGATCACTGCTAGAACAATTGGATACAATAGTAAGATCAAGTATATCTTGAGAAAAAATTGCAAAGGTCTGGGAACAGCCTGCTTAACAGGACTTATCGCGCTAAGAAAGATTAATTTGTTAAAGGTATAAGCGTAAAAAGGATTAGCTATTCTCGTGGTTAGAAGAGTTATATATTCAATGTAACGCAAGAGGTAAGGATAAATACTTTGAAAGAAAGAATTCTGGGTCGAACAGGTCTAAAGGTAAAGACCCTGGGGTTTGGTGGTATCCCAATCCAGAGAATCTCTGAAGACGAAGCTGTTAAGGTCGTCCGCCACTGCTATGATAGGGGTATTAATTATTTTGATACGGCAAGAGCGTACACGGTCAGTGAAGAGAGGATAGGGAAAGCTCTTGAAGATGTGAGAGACGATGTAATCATAGCAACAAAAACACAGCGACTAACCAAAGGTGAGGTTCTACAAGAACTTGAGACAAGCCTAAAAAATCTTAGAACAGAATGGGTAGATATCTACCAACTGCATAATGTGACAACAAAAGAGGCTTGGAAGCAGGTTAAAGCCCCGGGTGGAGCACTGGAAGCCTTAATTAAGGCACATGAAGATGGGAAAATAAAGCACCTGGGAATCACAAGCCATAATCCGTTGCTTCTGAAAGAGATCGTACAAGAAAACATCTTTGAAACTATCTTAGTACCTTATAACTACCTCACGACTCTGCCAGGAGAGGACTTGCTACCTTTTTGTAGTAAAAACCAGGTGGGCACGGTAATAATGAAGCCCTTTGGCGGAGGAGCCTTCAGCAATACAAAGACAGCACTTAAATTCCTACTAAACGATAAGAATGTCGATGTAGTAATTCCAGGAATGATGAATTTACAGGAAGTAGAAGAGAACATCGCTACTGCATCCGCTTCTTATAAACTCAGCTCCGAAGAGCTGAAACTCATAGAAAAAGACAAGAAAGAACTCGGAACCGAATACTGCCGCGGCTGCGACTACTGCCAACCTTGTCAGCGGGGTATACCTATATCCTACGTATTACGCACTGAAAAACAATTTCTAAGACGGATGGGGTGGACACCTAGCCTTAAAAGTCAGTTTCAAAAGGCCAAAGAGCTAGTTCCAACCTGTCTTAAATGCGGCGAATGCGAATTAAGATGCCCATACCATCTTCAAATCAGAAAGCTCCTACCAAGTAAAGATGGCATCTCTGACGAAAAGGTTTGAGGAGGGAAACCTCTAGAACTGACATTCGAATGAACGGAACGACTTTGCGTTGTATGCTGATTTTTTTTGAAATTATAATCTTAGAAAAACTTCTATTCTCCCTACAAGCTACAATGACTCTGGGCAAATATTTTTCTCTTACAGTAAGAGTCTTGCCAATATAAAATGAATAGTGCGGGGGTTGGAATTTCAGCATTAATTTACTTGTAAATAATGAACAAAGAAGAATTGGGTGCGGGTCCGGTGGTTTTCGACCATAATTAGGTGCAGATACCTATTATATATTCTACATATCATATATACATGGACTGTTTAGTTTTTTTTGACATGATTAATAACTATTAAATAGCGTTATCCATAAAGAGAGAAAGAGAAGTAGTAAAAGGATGAAAATTAGCGACATCAAGACATACATTGTTGGCACGGGGTGTGCAGTTAATTGGGTGTTCGTAAAACTTTTTACTGACGAAGGAATAGTTGGAATATCTGAAGTGAGTACTGTCTATGGAGAAGAAGCCCAAGCGCAAGTGGTGGCTAAGCTAAAACCTTACATATTAGGAAAAGACCCGTTAGAAATGAGAAAAATCTTTAACAGCGTCTACAAGAACCAATTGGATATTAGAGGACCTGGTTCCCTCGAAATCACTGCTTTAGCAGGGATTGAAGTCGCATGTTGGGACATTCTTGGAAAGAAGTCAAAGACGCCATTATATACACTTCTCGGGGGAAAGTACAACGATAAGGTCAGGGCATATGCACACTGTGAACCAGTATTTCCTAAGATAGCACATGATACTAAATGGATTATAAAAAATGCCGTAAAGCTTGTCGACGAAGGTTTTAGATACTTGAAGTTTGATCCTTTCTGGTTTTATCCTGAAGGTGAGGTGATCAACGCCGCAGAACTCGAGAACGCCGAGGAGAAACTGAAGACGGTGCGCGATTCTGTAGGCAAAGAAATTGAAATAGGTATAGAAATTCATGCAAAATACAACCTTCCCTCTGCAATGAGAATCTGCAAGAAACTTGAAAAGTATGATCCCTGGTTCTTTGAGGAACCTGTGGGAAGCGAAGACTTCGGAGCGCTGAAAACAATAGCAAGCAAAACCAGTATACCCATAGCTTCAGGGGAAAGGCTCTGCACAAAGCACGCCTTTAGGGACATGATCTCAGGACACTGTGTAGATATCGTCCAGATAGATCCGCTCAGGGCAGGCGGCTTCATTGAATCGATAGCGATAGCTAATATGGCTGAGACATATACTCTACCGGTTGTCATACATGATCCGTATGGTCCAGTTTACGATGCAATTTGCGCTCACCTATCGGCAGCCATTCCTAACCTTCTGGCTCTCGAATTTCCAATGTACTACTATGTCACTGATCCATCTGATCTAAGGTCTAGGATTGTCAAAGAACCAATATTATGTAAAGATAGCTTTCTTGAACCATCTTCAAGACCAGGTTTGGGAATTGAGTTTAACGAAGACATACTTGATAAATTTTCTAAAGTAATAGAGTAGAGTCTAGTCCAGGTCTGATTTTAAACAAGTATTTCAGTTTTGAAATCCCCAATAATATTGTAGAAATATTATTAAGGAAGGTAAAAACGACAACTTTGTATGAAGATAACAAATATCGAACCTATTCTTTGTGACGGTGGATTCAGGCCATGGACTTTTGTCAAAGTGAGTACAGATGAGGGAATTATAGGTTATGGCGATTGCACAGATTGGGGTAAAGCCTTGACGGTCGCAGAAGAGGTTAAACAACTCGGACAAACTGTAATCGGAGAAGATCCGAACAATATAGAAAAACTCTGGTGGAAGATGTACAACCAAAACATCAGAGCAATCGGAGGTATAGCCCACAAGGCTCTTGCGGGTATCGATATTGCACTTTGGGATATCAAAGGAAAGTCTTTGGGAGTACCAGTCTACGAACTTCTGGGTGGGCGTTTCCACAGCCAACTTCGACTCTATTGGACACACTGTGGCTGGACACGATTTCTGTTTAATGAGGTTATCGGAAAACCTAAGCTAAATACAAAAGAGGATATCGCTAAGCTCGGTAAAGAAGTTGTTCAAAGAGGTTACACAGGACTAAAAACAAATATTCTAGATCTCCATGGTACCGGAAGATCTAGACAAATCGGAGGTCAGATAGACAATCAGATAATACAGGATGCCATAGATATAGTTGGTACTTTCCGAGAATCAGTAGGTGAAAATCTAGACATCATGTTAGACGTTGCCTGCATGTTTAATGAAACATCTGCAATAAAACTTGCCAGAGCTTTAGAACCATACAACTTGTTGTGGCTAGAAGAACCTGTGCCAATCGAGGATGCTGGAACTTGTAAGACTGTTAGGATGTCCACTAAAACGCCGATTTGCATGAGTGAGGGACTTTACCAAGCCGTTCAATTCAAGCCTTTCTTGGATCTGCACGCTATAGATGTTGCCATGCTAGACATTCCTTGGAACGGTATAACCGGAGGAAAAAAGATTGCGAACTTGTGTGAAATGTACTATATGCCTGTTGCACCACACAACTGCCATAGCCCGCTAGCCACATTTATCAACGCACATTTATGTGCAACTCTTTCAAACTTTCTAATACTGGAATTGGATGTGGACGATGTCCCTTGGAGAGATGAAGTTGTCTCTGAACCAATAAAAGTCAACAATGGATACCTTGAATTACCTACAAAGCCCGGATTTGGCGTGGACCTAAATGAGGACGAAATAGCTAAACATCCTTTCAGATGGATACCAGGAATTGTTTAGAGTATAGTTTCAGAAAATTTACAATAAATTGAAGGCATATAAGACTAGCACTAACCCAACAGCTATTGTTATTATACCAAGAACAAGTCTCATGTTTCTATTCTCATGTTCTTTCCATCTGCTAAATGAGAACTCTTTTATGCCCCTATTGGAGGCAATAAGTAACAAAGCAAATAACGGAAGAACGAAAGCAATATTGTAAAGAATAAGATAGGAGAGAGCTAAAGCAGAGGTTTGACTTAGGGACAGCATCGCCAAGATTCCAAGGTAGATTGCGCCTGTACAAGGGAATTCGAAAAGACCTACCAAAAGTCCTATACCAAAAACAGCTGGTAAAGTGAACTTGTGCACCCATTTTCTGATATTTATCCACTGGAAATCAGGTATTTTTAAGCTTAAACCGTGGCCATACCAGAAGTAGTCTTTTATATTTAATGCACCCATCGCCATAACGATTAGTCCTATAATTGCCGTTGCTATGTATTCATAGTATTTTACTATTACCATCAGTCTTAAGAGTGTGAGCCCTATAATCAAGTAGGCCAGGAACACAGCGAACATGTAGAGCAAGCCGACGAGAAAAACTCTTCCTTTTGTATCTTTTCTAAATGTGAAAAGAACAGTTACAAAGTATAATAGAACTGCGAATGCGCATGGATTTATTCCGTCAATCAGTCCTGCACCAATTACGAGAAAAACATTAACGTTTAAGGTACTCGGCTTTGTTTGATTAACGGTGGTATCACCACTTAGATAGCTATCTATTACTGTTTTAAGTTTCTCTGCGGTTATATTATTTTGGGTGATCACGAGTTCGTGGTTAACAACGATGAAAGGTATATATGTAAAGTTGTATATACGCCATTGTTCTATCCCACTATTTGTAGTCACATCTATTCCCGTAATGTTAATTTGATCACCATAAATCTGTTTCATTTGCGATAACAGCGAATCTACATTTCCAACTGGCTTCCATAGACCGGGACAACAGTAGGAATAGAAAAATTCGATATTAACTACCTTATTGGCGGATGCTCCAGCTGAAGGTAATGAAGAAGATAACATTAATACTAAAATTATTACGATAATTTTGAAAAATGAATTCGCAGAGATATTATTTAAACGCATAGACAGCATAAAAAGGGCCAACAAAAGGGAGATGTAGGGGTTCCCATTCTGAAGATGTTCCGAAATTTAAGGAACGAAAACCGCTCTAACTGCTTCCCCTTTCTTAACCGTTTCCAATGCTTCAGTCGCTTGTTCTAGTTTGAATTTATGTGAAATCACATCTTTATATGGGATCTGAGTCCTAGTCATCTTGAGGAACATCAGATACCTATAGATTTCACGAGCAGTATATCCCATTGTTCCTTGCAATTTGAGTTGTCTTAGTGTGATATAGTGTGGCTTGATAGGAATTGTGCCCCTGTCCGAGAACTGGCCAACTATCAGGTAGGTTCCACTGTTGCGAAGCATTTCCATTCCTTCGGGTACTGCTGCAGGTATGCCTGAGGCGTCACAGATCAAATCTGGGCCTATATTGTTTGTCAACTCCTTTACCTTAGCAATTCGTTCGTTAGTTCCATATTTTTCAATGTTTATCGTTGAATCCGCACCTAGCTTTTTGGCCATTTCCAGTCTCCTTTCAGGAGCACCAATTGCGACGACCTTGCCAGCTCCCATAGCTTTTGCGTATATGATTGCAAAAAGTCCAACAGGTCCAACACCTTGGACAACGACTGAATCTCCAGCTCGTAAAGTTATTCTTTCAAATCCATGTATAATAGTTGGCCCAGCACAGCTGAAAGATGCGACTTCTTCGTCAGTTAATTCATCAGGAATCCTTACAAACTCCATGCCAGATCTGACAAAGAAATACTCTGCATAACCTCCAACAAAGTGTGGTTTCTGTTCTATTGTCTGAACGCCTGGGGGTTGGGGTCCTGTTTTATTCAAGCATTCAGTATATTCATCTAATAAGCAAAGGTAGCATCTTTTGCACGCAACGCCCACGTTTACCATGACACGGTCTCCCACTTTTACTGGTGTACCTGTGTTGTCGGTTTTGATGTTTTTTCCAAGCACCTGTATTTTACTGACAACTTCATGCCCTATGATGGCTGGAGCCTTGAAAGGAATTCTTCCTTCCCAAATATGGATATCGGTTCCGCATATTCCGCAAAGATTATTCTTGAGCAACATGGAATTGTCATCAACTTCAGGTAGCTCAAACTCCCTAACTTCTAAGGGTTTCCCATAACCTACGGCGATGGCCGCTTTACCAGTTTTAGCCATTTTTATCATCCTTCAACCTGTACAAAAGCTATTTAACCTTTTACGGATCCCATAGTTAGACCCATAACAAAGTACTTTTGAAGGAAAGCGAACAATATGATCGCAGGTATGGTAACAAGAACACCAGCGGCCATGAACTGAGCTACGTATGGGTTACGCCCCATTTCGCCTATGAAATCTGCAAGAGCTAGCGGCATAGTCGCCATAGACGCATTCGTCAACATGATGCTCGCCCAGAAGAATTCATTCCATCCAAGAATGAAAGAAAATATGCCCGCAGCGGCGATCCCTGGCCATGAGACAGGCACACAAAGTCGCCAGAATGTTGAAAATTCGCTGCATCCGTCAACAAGGCCCGAGTCATGCACTTCGTTTGGAAAAGAGGATTTGAAGTAGCTCCTTAGCATAAGAGTACAGAAAGGCAGAGACCAGAAGAGATAAGCTAAAATTAGCGCCCAGTATGTGTTATAGAGTCCTATGTCCCTCATAAAGAAGTAAAACGGGATAATTGATACTATCCCTGGCATGAGGTTCGTTACTATAAGGTATATGCTGAAAGGTCTGTTACCTCTGAAACTGAATCTGCCTAGTGCGTATCCTGCACAGCTTGTGACGGACACAGCAATTATTGTGTTGAATCCTGCTACAAACAGGCTATTAAGCATATGTAATGGGATGTTTACAAGATTAATGGTTTCGGCATAATGAGCCAAGGTCGGTTGAGAAGGGAACCATGTTAAAGGCAACCCGTAGACTTCTGTAGTTGGCTCAATCGATGTTTTGAACATCCAAAAGAATGGGAATAGAACAAACAGTAGTAACAATGTATTAGCGATTACAAGGATTATCTTTTTTCTCATTTTAATTTTAATCATATATTTTCACCTTTAATAATATTATTCAAACAGACTCCTATAGCTGGAGATTATGTATAATGCAACGAAAATTCCTGAGAAAGTTGTCATTACGACTGCTGCAGCGGTGGCATATCCAAAATTAAAATCTGTGAACGCCTTTTGGTAGATAAAGACTGATAAAACATCGGTAAAATTCAAAGGGCCCCCTTTAGTCATCAAGTAGGGGTAAACAAATTGATTGAAGGTCCATATAGTACTAAGTAATATACTTATCTGGCCTACCTTTGCAATTAATGGTAATGTTATATGCCTGAACTTTTGCCAGCTGGAAGCGCTATCTATATCTGCGGCGTCCAAGACTTCACGTGGAATACTTTGTAGAGCGGCCAAGAAGACAACAGCTACGAATGGAAACCCAGCCCAAACTCCTACTAGAACAAGTGAGAGAAGAGGAAACGAGAGGGGACCTACTTTAATAGATAGGTCACTAAGCCAATATATTGGCCCACTTATTAAATGTACTCTCTCAAGGAAATCGCTAATTGGGCTGAATCCAGCAGAATATATCCAGACCCAAATATATGCGATTACAACAGGTGGCGCAACCCAGGGTATTATGATAATGCTCCTTACTATACCCCTAAATCTGTATTCTTCATTTAAAAGTAAAGCGGTACCAAGTCCCAAAAGACCAGAGAATGATACAACTAATATTGTCCATACTATTGTCACTTCGAAAACGAACCAAAAAGTCGGATCTGTAAGAACACTGATATAATTATACAATCCTACGAAATGATTCGAACTGCCGACAAAGTTCTGAAAGCTCATAAATATAGCGAGTAACAAAGGATAAACGTTCATAACCATGCTAACTATTACTGCGACAGAAATCATTGCGTAGGGAAACCAACTTTTCTTGGTCGCCATATATATCATTATTATAAAAAAATAAAGATAGAGGGAGTTCCCTCTTATTTATTACACAGGTTGTGCTAAAATTGCGTTGCCTGCTGTTTCGCAGGTTGCGATTGCCTCAGGAATTGTGGCCGTTTTTGATAGAACACTCATGACCATGTTGTAGATTGGCCCTGTGCTACTTGCGACAAGTGCTTGTGAGTGTGGGTTCCCTGGAGGTATTGCATGTACTTCCCCTGTATTAATCTGGTCAACAAAGACTTTCATATATGTGTCTGCTAAGAATGTCGGATCTGTGATTGCTGACTTCTTAAGAGGTTCTAATCTGTACTGCAAATCTATTGTGAGTTCACGGGCCGGATCGTTAAGGTAGTTGATGAAATCGACACATGCATCAGGATACTTTGTAGTGGCGTAGATATAATATGGACAGTAGACGATTGAAGCGCCACGAAGGCCTGTTGTGGCATCCTTAACAAGCATGAATGCATCGAATTTACCCTTCAGCTGAGGAGCACTTGAGTTGATATCGGCACCAACCCATGCTGGGGCAGTAAACCATAGAGCTTTTCCTGCCATAAAGTCGGATTCAGCGTTGTATGTAGGGCTTGTTACCTCCGGAGAGACTATATTGTACGTCCAAACCATATCATACCAGTACTGTAGAGATGCTTTTGCAGCATCGTTGTTTATGGCCATTTTTGTGCTATTCCAATATATTCCATTTGCATCAGGTTCCAGATAAGGTCCTCCTTTTCCATCTCCACCACCCATTGCGAGGAATGTATAAGACCAGTTGTTACACACACTTACTGGGTCACCCCATCCCATACCCATCGCGTAGACACCGCCAGATGGGTTAGTCAATTTTTTACCAATTTCTACTTGCTCGTCAAGGGTCGTGGGAGGAGTAATATTATTTTGTTCAAATATGTCCTTTCGATATGTTGATGCACATGTCTCTGCAAACCATGGTACAGCCCACCAATTGTGACCGCCTGGGGCTATGGAGTCCGGAAAGTAATAGTCTAATCCTGGGTCAGCCGTCGTTAGATCAATGGCGTAATCGTTTTGGTTTAACAGGGTATTCACATAGTCGTCTAACGGCATCAGTCCAAGTGTGGCTGTACTTCGTGGGGCATAAGTAGAAGTAAAACAACCGATGGCAACATCTGGAGCGGCTCCGCCTTCAAAAATCAAGGCCTCTCTATTAAATGTTGTCGTCCAGTCTAGATATTCCCATGTTGCTGCATTCCCTGTTTGCTGGTTATAGCCAGCAACATATCCATTTATAAGATTTTTCTGTAACGTTGGGTCACCCCAAGGTGGCGACCAGAAATCTATTGGAGCAGCAAGTTTAGTAGTAGTAGACGTCGTAGTTGTTGTAACAGTTGTTGGAGCAAGAGTAGACGTAGACGTTACAGTTGTTGGAGCAAGAGTAGACGTAGACGTTACAGTTGTTGGAGCAAGAGTAGACGTAGACGTTACAGTTGTTGGAGCAAGAGTAGACGTCGCAGTTGTTGTAGAAGTTTGTCGATTAGAAGTGCCAATGTAATATGCTACACCACCTACGATAATCACAGCTGCGGCAGCACCCGCGTATGTAAGAAATTTCCTTCGATTAGGTTTTTGCGGAATATTTTGTTCCGTTTGTGACATGCTTTTGTGCAACATATAAATTGTTTTATAAGTCTATGTGTTTCCAAATTGAACAAACAAATGTATTTATATATCCTTTTCTTTTTATAATAAAAATAAGCTTTATTTATAAGGTTGGCAATTTTTTATTTTTTTATAATGAGGTTTGTTAAATTTTAATGTCTATGACTATAGACTGGGGTTAAATAAAATTTATATTATTATTAAAGTTTTCTACAAAGCAACTCTTAAATATTTCCCATAAAATTGGCTAAAGTAAGAATGCAGGAGCTAACAGAAAAATTAAAATTTTTTGGGCTAGATGGAGAGGAATGTAAATTACTTGTTTGTTTAGCCTCTAATAAGCCTCTAAAGGCTAGTGAGTTAAGTAATCTAACTAATATTGATAGAGCTCGGACCTATAGGATTCTCAAAAAATTACAATCTTTAGGATTGATAGAGGCTACGCTCCAAAAGCCTGCTCTATTTGTATCTATCCCAATGTCGGTGGCCTTGGACGGTTTAATAAAAAACATGATAGAAAAGGTTGAAAAATGCGTAGAAGAAAAGACAATCATTTTATCTGAACTTGAGAAAATACCAAAATCCCAACCTATGCCCCAAGCTCCACGGTTCAATGTAATTCAGGGTAGAGAACTGGCTCTTAAAACGCTCGAGAGATTATCGACTAATGCTAAAACTGAAATAAATATTATGACTACAAAAAATGGCCTAATAAGGACTTTAAACTCAAAATTAGAAATAGCCTACAAAAACGCTGTAAAGAGAGGTGTCAGAATTAGATGGATTTCTAAATTTGATGAAAAAAAAGATTCTGAAATTATCAAAGCTTTCGAAGGATTAGGAGAAATACAGAATATAGAAATCCCAAAGGGATTTCGAATAAATATATTCGACGGTAAGTATATGTTAATATCCTCTACAGAGGACGATTCAACAAATCTAAATGTTGAAAAAGACAATAGTTTACTGATAAATGATCCAAACATAGCTAATGGAATTAATTTCTTCTTCGAATTAGTTTGGAGAATATTTCCAAAGGTTGTAACATAATAATTGCCCAATAGAAAGACTGAAATAAAAATAATATCAGTTACAGGATTTTTACACAAGTAGGTGCCGGAACTTTTGTAATAAGCTCGGTGGGCTCGAGCACTCCTGTTTGTTGATCTATTCGAAAGACTGCAATATTATCAGTTTCCAGATTAGCTACTAACATGAAATTACCGAGGGGGTGTATAGTAAAGTTACGTGGGTTTCTTCCCTGTGCAGATTCATAACCTATGCAACTGAGCCTACCCGTATCTTCATCAATTTCATAGATCACAATACTATCATGCCCACGATTTGAGCCATAAAGAAACTTACCAGAAGGGGCGACTTGGATATGGGCTGCGTAATTTACACCTTTAAATCCTTTCGGTAAAGTAGAAACTGTCTGTATCTCTTCAAGCATACCATTGCACATATCGTAAGTAAACGCAACTATGGATGAGTCAATTTCATTTATTACGTAAGCAAACTTTCCATTAGGATGAAAAGTAAAGATACGTGGACCTGCACCGGGTTTCGTTTTCACCCAAGGCTGATCGTTGGGCGTCAACTTCCCACGTTCAGAATCGAATTTATAGATCATTATCTTATCAAGTCCAAGATCAGGAACGAAAACATGCCGATTTGAAGTATCGAGTATAACTGAATGAGCATGAGGTCCTTCTTGGCGTTTGGGATTAACACTGGATCCTTTATGCTGAACAAAGTCTATTACATCTCCAAGTCTTCCATTATCCAATAAGGGTAGCACGGAAACGCTACCACCTAAGTAGTTTGCCACAAGAACATACTTACCGTTTTTATCCACAGTTACGTAGCATGGAGAAGCGCCTTTAGAAGATTTAATGTTTAAGAAAGTCAATTCACCTGTCTCTGGATCTATAGAGAACGCACTAATTGCGCCTGACTTTTCGCCTTCAAATGATTGAATCTCACTCACTGCATAAAGGTACTGGTGTTTAGTGTCAATTGCCAAGAATGAAGGATTGTCGATTATGGTTGGTTTTCCCAAGGGCTTAAGGCCGGCCGAATCAGAATCCATATTGTATACGTATATTCCTTTACCTCCCTCGGACGTGTACGTTCCGATGCAAACAAATATTCTTTTCATCATACCACGTTAACCTTTAGTTTTCAAAAAACGCTAAACCCCTTCACATGCAACTTGTTTAATAGTTGCTCTACTTTGATTAGTTTTGGGAGGACATTCAGGGAGATAAATTCCACAATTCTTATATTTTTCTAGACAATTGCCAATAATCAGTTTCGTTCCAGATGATTGTCTAATGTCAGAAGGCTCAAGATATATCGTTATTCCTTTCATAAAATTTTTATAGCTCAATTATATTTAAACTTTTTGCGTAAGCTATCAGATTGTGAAGGTTAAAAGTCCTCCATTTTTACTACATGCTTTTAATATTTAGACTCAAGTGTTGCAAAAATTTATATGCTTTTAATGTCTAAAAGAGGGGAGCTGTTTAAGATGGATGTTGTTACAATCGGTGAAACAATGATTCAGCTTAATGCGAATCAGACAGGTCCACTGAGATACGTCTCAAGTTTCGAGAAGCATGTTGCAGGTTCTGAATCAAATTTTGCCATAGGTATTGTTAGGATGCAATTGAAAGCAGGCTGGATTAGTAGGGTTGGTGATGACGAATTCGGAATTGAGATTTTAAATTTTATTAGAGGAGAGGGTGTTGATACATCTAAGGTTTCGGTTGACCCATTATCCCCTACAGGTATTTATTTCATTCAAAGAGGTTATCCTCTTCCTAGAAAGAGCGCTGTTTTTTACTACAGGAAAGGATCTGCAGCAAGTAAATTAAGCCCAGAAGATGTGAACCCAGACTACCTAAAATCCGCAAAACTTCTACATATGACTGGTATCACACCGGCATTAAGTTCATCATGCAGGGAAACGACTTTACATGCGATCCGGATAGCCAAGAATTTAGATATGATTGTCTCTTTTGATACGAATCTAAGACTAAAACTCTGGACTAATATAAACGAAGCTAAAGATGTATACAGAAAAATACTAGAGCACGTTGACATACTAATAACCAGTCCATCTGACATGAAGTATGTTCTGGAAGTAAATGATATTGATCAAGCACAGAGTGTATGTAGGAAGGGGCCTCAAATGGTTGTTGTAAAACTTGGCGACAAAGGTGCCTTCTGTGTAACTAAAGAAGGGAAGAAGTACTCTGTAGAGCCATTAAGGGTTGAAGTTGTTGATCCAATCGGTGCTGGCGACTCGTTTGCTGCAGGATTTATATCGACTTACCTAAAAGATGGAGATTTAGAGAATGCATTAAAAATAGGAAACATATGTGGCGCTTTAGCTACAACTGTTAGAGGAGATGTTGAGGGCATCCCAACATATGATCTTGTTCGAAAAATACTTGATGGAAGGGAAGAATTCTATAGATAATTATCTTTTAACAACTTCATAATTATAAATAGCTTACATACCTTAGGAAGTATTTTTTTTAATATTTGTTTGTCTTTGTTCTTAATTGAAAAGGAAACAAAGTTGATGTAACATGCAAATCTTATGGCGCACTACTTCAGATAATATATCACAACGATACCATGGCATACATTTAACTCTTCTTATCAATAATCTACAGCTTTTCAAGAGCCCTTATGAGAAAAGTAGGCTATATTAAACTAGAAAAGAGATCAAGGCGCATTAATCGCGACAGTCAGAGGAGACATAAAAGCCCAGCCAACACGGAAAGACCTTGAGACGTTCATTCAGTCGAAAGGGAAAGCAATATTGCTCAGATAGAGATATTAAGAATAGGGTTAGGGTCGAAAAATTAGGTGCACTTTATTTCCTGCAGGATCTGTCTTTTTAAGGTACGCTACTTTGAAGTCCGGTTTTATGATTGGCTGTTCGAGTTCTATGTCCTTTTCTTTTAGGTAGTTGTATGCGGCTTCAAAATTTGATACGTTTATTGCTATGTGTGTTCGTGTTTCCTTTTCATATGCTTTCATGACTTCTATTTTTCCAATACTTGTCCCTGTTAGCATTATCGACGATGGCCCTTCTTCTTTTGCGAAGCCAAAGGTTTCAGTGTAAAAGTCGGCTATTTGTGTAGCGTTCACGGTTTCTGTTGGATATATTGCTATGTGTTCAACGCCTAAGAATATAGATGTGCCTTTTACCTCCCTTATCCATTGTATGCAATCTTCCACCTTCCTTTTTATGGCTTCAAGGTTGCCCGACTTTACTAGGTCTTTTTGTATGAGGTTTGAGCCCATGTTTATTGCTGCCGCGCCCGCTCCTATCCAACTTGAAATGCCTTCTTTTGTAGCTTCTACGCCTCCTGAGGGCATAAGTTTTAACCATGGAAATGGACCGAGCAAGTCTTTTATAAATTGCGGTCCTAGTACGTCTGCTGGAAATATTTTGATTATGTCTGCGCCCATCTCTTCTGCCATGGATATTTCTGATGGAGTACTACATCCTGAAATACATAAAATATTGTATCTATTACATGTCTTTGCCACATCTAGGTTAAATACTGGTCCGACGATAAAGTTTGCTCCACAATTAATATAGAGTGAGGCTGCTGATGGCTCTACTATTGTGCCAGCTCCTATGACAACGTCCGGAAACTCTCTATCCCTCCATCTTACGAGCTCGCTGAAGACTTGATATGCTAGTGCACCGCGGTTTGTGAACTCAACCACTTTAGCTCCGCCTTCAGCACATGCCCCAACAATTTTTTTGGCGGTCTCCAAGTCTTCTTCATAAAATGTTGGGATTAGACCGATCTCTAGAATACTTGAAACAACCTTATGTCTCATCGACTTCAACATACTCTCTTAACTAGAAAAGCTTATATTATTTAATTATTTGGGTGTTTTGGCCAAAATTCTCCATCAATTGGTTCTTGACGGATGAATGGGGGCTTAGTTTTTGAGCCCTCAACATTTTGGCCTAAAAAATTTCGTTACTTTTTTCAGATTATTAAAGTTAATGCAAAATAAAAAAATTATATTCAATACTTTTTCTATGCTATTGAATATGGAACATTTAGGTTTTATTTTCTAGCGGTGCCTTCCCCTCAAGAATAGCAAAGTTGAACATATCATGGGAGAGTCCCTATGAGAATTGCGGTTTATATTAGGCTTGAAAAGAGGTCTACCAGTTTCTCCTTTCTCCTATAGAACTTATTAATAGATAACATATCTTAAGAGTTCTTTATTAGAAAACCTGATGATTGTAGCGGTGCAAAAAAATCATAATATGGTATAATATGGTTGAAGGTTCTTAATGGAAAAGGAAAAAAAGTTGATGCAACATGCAAATTCTATGGCATACTACTTAAGATAATATTCTACCCTATCTTGTGGTCTATATCCTAGCTTCTCAATAGTCTCAGATATGTCGAAGATTTTGTGAACGTTATCAGAAATTCCGTAAAAGATGCCAAACTTTAGATCCGACTCTAAACTCTTGTGAATCAGCTGTGCCATATCGCGATTACTGATCCACATCGCGAAAAGCTTTTCCTTAGTATAGATAAGGCGTTTTCCCAAGAAAAGTGGTTTTATGTAACTGCTTGGATCCTCCCGTCCAGGACCTAGGCAGTAACCGATTCTCAGACAGATGACCGATAGATTGAAGTTATCTGAATAATATCTTCCGAGTGCTTCACCAAAGACTTTGCTGACACCATAAAGGCTGTCAGGCCTTATGGGAGCGTCTGGCCCAACTAGGTCAAGTTCTTTTACAGATAAACCGCAGGCATGGTTTGAGCTAGCGTACACTACCTTCTTAACTCCAACCTTTCGGGCGGCTTCGAAGACATTGTATGTTCCGATGATGTTGAGATTAAGGATGAAGTCCCAAGGTGCATTACTTTTTGAGTCAGCAGCTAGATGGACGACGGCCTCAACACCATTCATAGCCTCTGTAACAGAATTTAGATCTGCAATATCTGCGGATATGACTTCTTCTCCCGGTAGAGCTTCCAAGGTTTTTTTATGGGACATCAGCCTTAGAGAGTAGTAGTTACTGTAAGCTTCACGGAACGGTATGCCTATACGGCCACTGGCGCCTGTTACGAGAACCCTGATACCTTTGGGCATTATTCTCTTTCGGGCAATATCATGGCATACATTTAACTCTTTTCATCAATATTGAAAAACATTGGGACGTTAATAATTTTGTCACTATACTTGGCCAAAATGTTGAGGGCTCATAAGTTGAGCCCCCTTTGATGGCTCAAGAACCAATTGATGGAGAATTTTGGCCAAAACAGTCCAAATAACAACATAATATAAACTTTATCAATATAGACAATATATACTATTATTAGCAAATTTATGATAGTTCAAAAACATAAAATTAACTAATTTATGATAATTTCGGACAAAAGAAGATTTGTGTTAAAATTGTATTAAAATTTAAATATTGGTTTTTTCTACTTTTATAGACATGAAATACAGGCGTCTTGGTAAATGTGGAGTGAATGTCTCTGAAATATGTCTGGGTACCATGGGTTTTGGAGACGAAGTTGATGAACCTACATCTGCCAGGATTATTCGAAGGGCTGTCGATTTAGGTGTAAATTTTCTAGATACAGCTAATGTTTACGCCAATGGCAGGTCTGAAGAAATTGCAGGAAGAGCTATCAAGGGTATGAGGGAAAGCATCATACTGGCTACGAAGGTTCGTCATGGAATGGGACTTGGACCTAACGATGAAGGATTAAGCCGAAAACATATAATATACCAAGTCCAAGAAAGCCTGAGGAGACTCGACACCGACTACATAGATATTCTGTACCTTCATAGACCAAGCAACATAGATATGATGAAGGGAATCGTCGGCGAGCCTGTGCCTTTAGAGGAGACGCTCGGCGCACTCACTGATCTGGTCAGATGGGGTAAGGTTCTTTACATTGGATGCTCGAACTTTCCAGCCTGGCTTCACTGTAAAGCTCTCTGGACAAGCGATGTAAATGGCTTTGAGCGATTCGTTGTCAGCCAACCCAGGTACAACCTTCTCCAAAGAGAGATCGAACGCGAAATTATACCTTTCTGCGTAGACCAAGGGATCGGAATTGTACCATACAGCCCTCTGGCCGGAGGATCTCTAAGTGGTAAGTACAGGGCCGGTAGTCCACCTCCAGAAGGCAGCAGAGGCGCCATCAAACCAGACTTCTTTCCGAGACATGGATTTCACTGGGAGGACCCTAAGAACCTGAATGTAATCAAAGGTTTAGAGACTTTCTCTAAAGGAGCTGGTAAACCAATGGTGCAAATAGCTCTAGCCTGGATGCTAGCTAACCCCGCAATAACCTCACCCATTATAGCCGCCAGTAATGTGAAGCAGCTTGAGGAAAATCTAGCCGCAACCGAACTTAAGCTGAATGAGGAAAATCTTAAAAGAATCGACCAAATAGCGCCAGCATTAGGACCCTACTTCACATAAAATAGAGTAAACTAATGTAATATCAAGATTTAGAGAAATTTTCATGCTGATATATCGTATAATATTTCGTATTATGGATTATGGGAAGTGCACAGTTTATCATTTGCCTTAAAGTGATTGCGTAAGAGTTGCACTGAATGAAGTAAATTTGAACCTCATGCTATTTGTATGAACAAAAATAACCTCAGTCATTACCCTCTAAAAGTTGTCTAGCCGTTTAAAGGTTAATGATTAAATAAATAGCTAATTAAGATGTAAGATATGGTAAAGAGTCGCGCTGCCTATTTTGAAGGCCCTGGCAAAGTTTATCTGAAAGATCTTGACCTCACACCCGGTCCTAACCAGGTTCTCGTAAAAACTTTTCAAGCTTCGATCTGTGGCACAGACAAGATAGCCTTCAGAGGAGACATTTCTAGTGAAGTTAAGCTGCCAATCTTTCCCTGGGGTCATGAAGGCGGTGGAACAGTGGTTGAAGTAGGATCCAAGGTTAACGGTTTTTCGGTTGGAGATAAAGTGATGTCATTTGGGAAAGGTACTTACGCCGACTACGTCTTGTTTGATATGCCGTACGGCTGCCTGCCTGCTCCTGAAGGCGTTGACATGGACATAGCCTGCTTAGGTGAACCTTTGACGTGTGCCGTTTTTGCTAGCCAGCTTGTTAGTAAGAGCATACAAGTAGGCGATATCGTTGCTGTAATCGGTGCAGGTTTTGCAGGCCAAATTCTGGCACAAGGTGCTAGAAAAGGGGGTGCAGAAAAGGTGGTTGTTATTGATATTGTTGACGAAAAACTTAACCTTGCAAAACGATTAGGTGCAAACACAATCGTGAACCCAAAGAAAGAGAACCATGTAGAAGATATAAAGGCCATCTCTGATGGCCGAGGTGTGGACGTCGTTGTCGAAGCTTCAGGTTCGGGAGAAGGGTTAAATATCGCATCAAATATCGTCAGGCGCAACGGAACCATTGCTATTTATAGTCACTATATGAAACCGTTTACCGTCAACATGTACAGATGGCACGAAGATGCGCTTAATATAGTTCACACATGTCTTATGCACCGAACAAAAGAAGAGATGGTTGTTGGTATCAGAGATGCATTCAGGCTAATAAAACGAGGCATATTCGACGTTAGGCCGCTACTAAATCGTAAGTACAAGCTTGAGGAAATAAAGGAAGCTTTTGAGAATGAAATAGTTGATCAAACGTCCATAAAGACATTAATTCTACCATAGCTTTTCAATTTATGACTACTCAGAATGTTTAAGGCAGGCTTTTAAGATTCTAAACATAAAAATTATCGAAGTGTAACTGTACATCTTATATTAACGACGCATTCAGAAAAACGTAAAGTTGAATTTATTATTGATTCATTCCATCCGACTCTGGCTACAATTTTCCAGAATAGGAGACAGAATGCCATTAATTATATACACCTTCAAACCACTAAATTAAGAGACTAAATAATTAAAAATGTCATGGTTAACTTTTTCAAGATAGACCCCCATAAAATTGCTTAAACTGTTAAGATTATGATTTTAAGGTAGCAAACCTACAGTTGACTGTTATTATAATTAAATCAAAAATTTCAACAAAACCTAATTATAATATAACGGTTAAACATAAATTTCATTAGGTATCTGCACTTAATTAAGGTCAGAAACCCCACCGAACTTGAATCTAATAATTTACCAGTAGATTAGTATTGAAATCCCACTTCACACATCAGATTTATTCTTGATTATCCATTTTGAAATCGACAAAAGTGGAAGTGGAAAAAAAATAGTCTGATATTTTAAAACCTTTTTGTAAAACAGAATACCGCGAAATAACCATTATGGAAAGCTATCTTTTGTACTCAAGGATAGGAAATAAGAATTACTGGGGTCGAGATGTGGTGATGACCATGGACGTGATTGATAGAACCAATGGTTCGTGTATTGTTCACCTGAAATTCAGTTGAAATTAAAGGAGGAAACAAATGAGGTCTATACCTTCTACGTTGACGCTATCTCTTCTATCTTGCTGAACAATTTTGAGATTTGGGATACGGTTGGTAGGTATCCTAGTTCGTCTGCATTTACTGTGAGCGAATAATTATACGGTGGCTCATCCTCTTCTTCAAAATTGAATTCGTGGTCACTATCCATCAGTTCACTAAATCCGTCCAGTTTTCCAAAAGTGTCATAGTGTTCATCAAGATCTTCCGTAACTGCTTTTATTTTGGATAGCAATTGTTTTTCCTCAACGCATCCGTCACAAATCAGTTCTGCTGATCCTTTATCTAATATAACGTATACCGACGATACTTTCCCATTGGAGTTCGAATTAGCAGAATAAGCAAGAAAATAGTGCTGGTCTTCAAGATTAACTTCGCTGTCGTCTAGAACAAATTCATCAACCTTCAATTCAAGTGCTTTTCTTATATAGTCGTCTATTCGCCATCCCAGTTCTGCTAAATCGTATGTCTCAAGCAAAGAGGCTCGAAGATCCACACCGTTCTTAAGCCTCTCTGTCAAAGGAAGACGTGCAAGCCAGATGGTCTCAGACAGTTGCTGGAGAACCTCTTTAGGTGATTTACCAATTTTTCTGGCAAATTCCTGAAAATTTTCGTCAACCTCTAACCTTACTTCCATGCGCATAATTTGACAGTAATAAATTAAAAGAAAATGATTTAAACTTTTAACCTAGCTTTGAGAGGCAAAAGAACCGAACATGTCAAAGGTATGGTAAGAACACGTGATTAAGACTTCTTTCTAATAATGACTCTTAGTATTATTCATGATTTATCTAATATGTAATCATTCAGCTTTCTTATAGTCTCTATGAGAAGTACGGTTTATATAAGGCTTGAAAAGAGTTCTACCAACTTCTCCTTTCTCCTGTAGACTTCAGCTTCCCTGCTCTTTATCAAGGCGTTCACGAGGTCGACAAGAGGTGTGACAACTTCCCTTGTTATACAGTAGTCTACGAACTCGTGTTTTAGGGTTCGAATCGCTTCCTCCAAGTCTTCATCGTAGACGTGGATTACGTCGCTTATGACTTCACCGTGAACCTCTCTGCTTCCATCCGGGATCCAATTGACCTTTAGATTACCGTTTAGGCCCGTTAAGCTCTGAAGTCTGCTCAGCTCCCTTTCGAGCTCAATTTGAACGTCCTGCTCTTCCTCTCCTGTCTTGTGGGCCTTAGAGAGATCCTTGGACTTTATCATTGTTCATCAACTTTTTGCGTGGAAAGTTCCTTTGTCAATAGGTTCAGAACATTTTTTATGGTGTTAGCATCTAGGTCTTTGGGCATGGAAATGCTTTTGCTGGCTACGGGCTTTTGCTGCACGCTTTTTGTAAGTGGGTTCCAACAATATTTTATCACGCGTATTAGGTAGTGCTTCATTTGCTAACATCTCCGTAGAAAACCTGTTGTATCGCAAAATCTTTAATCACTGTTATATCAACGGTTCTACTCATAACCATCCCCAACTAAATCCAACAGCTCTCTTTCCTTTCTCATATTGTAGATCACACCTTTAGGCCAACTTGCTCGTGGACGGCGGGTCTCAGGCGGGTGGGGTTGGTTTATAAGGGGGTGGGTGGGTTTATAAAACTTACCCATTTTATTATATAACTTTTTGCATGTATAACCAGAGGATATCTGTCTAAAACCTAACTTTTCTCCATGGTTTGACATATCTTGATAGGTTTATTTATCAAACTTTGGCAATAATCCTTTCATTACCGTCTTCTGCCATGGCATTAACAATATTACTTTGATGCTTATTCCGCAGTTAGGCCAATTAGGGTTTTGCATCGCTTTTTGATGCATTATAAAATGCTTTCATTGTTTTAATATCGGTGCTTCCAGATACGTCGTGTGAGCCAAGGAGTCGTTCAGAGCAGTAGCGATTATTACGCCAAACGCTAGGTAGCTACGTATAAGAACATTATTCCTTACGACTTACGTTTGTCAGTTATATCTCCTTGGGTAAATAACATATGGAAGGATTAAGTCCAATTTTTCTATCGTTATTGTTTAGCCTCTGTCTCATCTTTAATGAGTTACCTATAAATTTATAATAGGCAACTCGCGCTTGCTACCTTTTTTGTCAGCCTCTGTCTCATATTTAACTGATTACCGATAAATACATATTCGGTAAATGACGAATGTTTGCTCTATTATTTAAAGCGATGCAACATAATTCTATAATGTTGCATCAGTCGGTGTCCCATTATTACATAATGGGACACCGTTCGAGCAAAATCTAATATTCTATTATTTTAATGGTTTATATTATAATTAATTATACACGCACGGTTCCCCCCCAAAATTCCTTAGAAAATGACAAGCCCCCTCTCATGTTGACGATTTTAGAGCTATAAAAATCGCCTTTTTTGACGCTTTAGAGGCATATTTGCTTTCATGTCCGGCTTGCTTTTCTATTTTTAGGGTAAGGCTCACCCTAAACCGTTTACCCTGTTGGTATTGTGCAGATAATAGCGGTTCTTAACAATGGACAGATTTTTGAGGCAATAGGATAGTCATCATTAGGCCGAAAAAGATGTCTTAATCACTTGGCTCTTACTATACTTGAAACCAATAAAAAGGTATACAGCAAACGAGATCATAAAACTGAATGCGTGCGCAATCGGGTTTACACCTTGTTTTAGGTTTAGAAAATCTGATGGTTGAGAAATGATGGAACCCACTATCGCAATGAGAAGAGTTAAGTACAATGCGATGCTCAAAATATAAATTAAATTCATTATGGTTAAACGTAGTTTGTATTTGTCTACAATAGCACGGCACATTTTTCGAAAATAAAACTCTACACCAGAAGTGCTATTCATTAACACGTTTGCAAGAATTATCCCCAATATTCCATAGTCTATACCCGAAGCTCCCATTGACCGCATTCCTGCCTTTGCGAGGAGCAAGAATATCACATTAGATATCATTGCTGAAATTAATGGAAGAAAGCAGTAAATCAAATTCTTTGTTTTTACCGCTAAATTTATGACGCAAATTTAGTATAATAAGTATTGCCCCGGACAAGTCAAGCACTTTCCACAGCCTGTCTATCAACTGGTAGATCCATATTGTATCTGACATAATCTAGCTTTAGAAAGGAAAGCGGGGAAAGTATCAAAACGATTGACGTCTACAAGAAAAGAGTAGCAAAGTGGCGTATTAGTGCAAAATTATGACTCACTTTTTATTCTGAATTCTATGTCGAATTCCCTGATGAATTTTCTTTCATCTTCTGTGAATCCAAAGTAATCTGCAAATATTTCATCAATCTGATCGATGATATTCTTTGACTTGGATGGAATTATCTCCTTTATCTTTATAGCATATCCACCAGATCTCACGTTTATTTTGATGTTAGATGTTTTATCATAATTTTCCATCAAACCATTTACCAATAGTTTGAGTTTTTCTTTAAAATTGTCAGGGAAGTTCTTTATATCTATCGGAAAACTGTGTATATGATCTGCCAAGAGGTCCCTTCCGTCAGACCAGACAATGAACCACCAGTAGAACAAAGAACTGTTAAGTAGACCAAGGATGCCATCAAAACTTTCCTTCGCAAAGATCAAAGGCTTGTAATGTGATGATATTTGCTTTTCCTTTAGGTTATTTAGTACAACCTCGCCAGTGTCAGTATTTGTTTCATAGTTTTCATAATATTCGACAGATGGTAAGTAATTCTCTGGATGAGCGTGAATCCAATATCGTGGTGCATTATGATACCATATTTTGACACCGATATCTTCTACAAAGTTCTCCACTGTTTTACCCTTTGATTTCTGATCGAGTTTGTTCAGTATAGCCTTCTCAATGTTGGTGCCTATTTTTGGTACGATTCCTTTGGGATCCACGATATACCAATCGCTTGTTTGGAGATTTTTGAATACTTTTGGTCTATCTCTTGTGTACCATCTGTGGTATTTACTCGTAGTTATTTTATCTACTCCAGTTCCTTTTTTCGTTATTACGATCGTTGACCTACAATCTTCTATTCCACTGAATATTTTGCCCGGGCGGTCATCGAAATTGTAGTATTTAACTTCAGATGAATTTTTATAAATAATTTCTCTTACATCATCCATTCTATCAGTGGATACGAGGGCAATAGGAACTATGAATCCAAATTTACCATTTTGTTTTAACAGTTCAATCGATCTTTCGATAAAGTAGGCATACGTATTTCCACAACTTATTGAATAAAAGAAAAGGGGTTCTACGACTTTTTTCTTCCCCTTTCTCATACACTTTATAATTTCAAGATCGATCATGTTGTAATTTCTATCTTCTATATATGGCGGATTTCCAACAATTGTATCAAAGCCTCCCTCTTTAATTATATGTTCGAAATCAATTCTCCAGTGAAAAGGCATTCTATTAGAAATGTTCTTCCCTAACTCATAGAATATCTTTTTATTTAGATTACCTTTTCGATTAATAAAATCAAGATAGGAACGATTTATTACTTCATATAATTTATTCCTGATATTTTCCAATATTTCTCTTATCTTTACAGCTCGTTCTCCTGATTCTGAAGCGTATATCTCTGAAAGTGTTCTATAGGCCTCAATTGTGTCATCCAAGCGATTTTTTCGAAGGCGTTCCTCAACTTCATCTATTTTGGTCCCATAGGACGCACCAAGGCTATGAAGTGTACTTTGCACGTCAGGATCGTCCAATAAACCAACTAAAGGATGCATCAAAAGATTTTCATCAAACCAGCCAATCAGACTATTTCCTACGAAGATATTGAAATCAATGTTGGGGAGGGTGTCAACATGTTGAGGGTCTTCAACTTCCTCTATTATCGAAAGCCATAGCCTCAACCGAGCTATTTCAACAGCGTTTTTGTCGATGTCGACTCCGAACAGGTTTTGCGAAATAATGTCTCTTTTTAATTTATATCTTTCAATATTCTCTTTAATAGTAATCAGTAAATCTTCTTTGACCCGGAGGATCTGTGAAAGCATAGCAGTTAGAAAGTGGCCTGAACCACAAGCGGGATCCAGTACTTTAATCGTCTCAAGCGACTCAATCATCTTCTTAATATGAATCGGATTCTTCGGAATATTCTGTGGATCCATAATATCCTCTATTGAATTGTAACCCTTCAGATCTACATCATTCCACCCAGCTTTTTTCAAGCCTTCGATCATCTTGTTAAAAATGATTGGAGTCAATGTTTGATCTATTATGAATTCTACTACGTCATCAGGGGTGTAGTAAGCTCCCTCCATCTTCTGTTGGTTAGTTCCTGTCCCTGAAATGAAGTTGATTGTCTTTTCGAAGATATAACCCAATATGTCTGGATTTATTCCAGAATCTAGGCCGAAGCTATATTTTTCCAGAAGATTTTCTATAACAAGCTGTACGCCCTCATTTTCTATGGTATAGTTCCCTTCGTTCCCGACTACCTCTCTGAACAGGCCACCATTTAAATAGGGAATCTGGGCATAAAATGGGTTGCTTTTCACCGCAGAGGGCCTACTTTCTTTGCCCTTGTTAAAGACATCATAGAAAAGAGGCTTCAGATACGTATCATAAAAAGTGCTTGGAGTTCCAGATGACTTATACCTGTCCATCAAATTCTTCAAAAGGTCCTTTGGCACTATTCTTTTTTCTTCAAGAAATCTGATGAACATTATCCTGTTCATGAATATAACAGAAAACAACTTCATATCATTGTCATTAGTTGCAGATGGAGGTACAACTTTGTTAAACAAGCTTACGCCCTTAATGGCGTTTCCAGCTTCGTCGTATCCAAAGACATATCTCACGTAGTCGCTGTAAAATCTTTTCGATATCTCTTCCTTTTCTTTCTCGATAATTTCTAAATAACCTTCAAGGAAATGGGAAATGTATTCACAATCAAAAGTCAAAAAGTCTGACTTCGCTCTTTCTATGTCATCATCACTAATAAATGCGGTTGGATTCAGCTTTCTAATTAAAATAGTACTTAAATTCACCTTTAAGACTTCCTTACTTTGAGCTGAAACGATGTCAAATTTGAGCAATATCCATGTGAATCCATCAGTGGCTATACCGTAATCAGTTTTTGAAGCCCTTGATAGTAACCAGTCGTTTACTTGCCAGACGCCTTTTCCTTTACTATGAAGATCTGTATTCAGTGGTTCGGCCTCCATATAGAAGACAGGGCTTTGTTGGTTTTTAGGCCTGATTATGTAATCTGGTTCTTTTCTTCCACCGGGTGAGGGTAAGACTGTTTCAGGGACTATCTCAAAACCTAGTAAATCGATTAACGGTTCTATGATAGTTCTTTTTGTGAATTCTTCTGGAGCCTGTTCATCCTTTAAATTAGATGAAGAATAGTTTGCTGAATTGGTTAACACGTCTTGGAATGTTCCAAAAACCTTGAATCTGTTCTTTATGTTCTGATAAATTTCATCCAATTTCTTGTCAAGATTTTCTTTCTTTTCAGATGATACTTGGATAACGGGTAAACGGGTCTGGAGCACAAAAGAATAGGAAACATCGTCGTATAAAATTCTTATGATTACTAACTTGTAGCGTTATTAAATGAGATCAAAGATTATTACTTATGGAAAAAGAGGTATAATTTCGAATACTGGATCCTGTCAGATCTATATAAAAGTAGATATAGAAAATGCGAGAAATCCCTTTGATTGGTCAGGTGGCTAGCTAGGTGTTATTCGTTTAACATCTCAGCGAGTAAGCGGCGTTCGGCTCTCCTTAGATGTATTGCCAAAGTGGAACTAGCAAGACCCAGCTTCGTTGCAAGCTGCTCTGAACTTATCTTCCGAGGCGTATCGAAGTACCCAAGTTTGAATGCTAAGATAATGGCATCTCGTTGTTTTCCAGTTAAGCGGTTAACTGGTGAACTAGGCAAAAACTTCGCATCCATAAGCGAAACCACCCTAAAAGTCCCTGCTTTTTCGACAAATTCAAGGAACTCTTCCACTTGGTTATTATCTCCAAGCAAAGCAACCCTAACTTTTCCATCTCTGAAACTAAATGGCAAGAGTGGATACATATTAATTCTTTTGCTGTTTGTTTCAGGACTTGGATGGGGAAGCTTTCCCTTGATGAAGTAGGTACGAGTTCCTTCCTTTTCCTGCTGTAGAAGCTGCAGTTTGACCTCGGTGCCATGAACCAACTCTAATAATAGGTCTTTAATGTTGAAAGAAGGGTCTTTGGTTTCTACCTTGAATATGTATGCGAATTCGTCTTGATCAGTTCTGAGAATGTGCAGCACCTCAAACGACTTTGTCTTTTGTAGCATCTCAAGCATCTTTAAACCCCGCTGTATCCCAAGTGACTTTATTTCCTGATTCGAAAATTCTACCCCAGATTTGTCAACGCCCTTTAGGTTTTCTAGGTCTTTTATTGACCACTCTAAAACGATCCTGCGCATAAATAGAAATTGATTTGGTACAATAAATAAGTTTGTGTAAAAAGGCGAATATGCTCGCTATAACCTTAATCCGGTGGCTTTGCATCATGGAATTACGTGGAGTGAAAAAAAGCATGGAACAAATTTCAACTTCAGCTAGAGCTTCAGACAAGTTTGATCCTCGTTATGGTCGTAAGGTGCTTGCTCTACTAGCCACTCTTGCAATCGTTGTTATCTCCCTCATAGGGCGCACGGTTTGTCTACAAGTTTAATGTTTGATGAGTGTTCCAAAGGAGGAGATTTTTAAAATTATCCCTGAATAAATGAGGTGAATTAGAAGTGCATGTTTTGGAATTGAATAACGTAACTTCTGGTTACAATGGGCAAGCCGTTTTGCACGATATCAGCTTTAAACTGAAAGAGCCGTCAATATACGTTGTTTTAGGACCAAACGGCGCAGGCAAGACAACATTGTTTAGAACAATCGCTGGCATACTAGAGCCATTTAGCGGCAAGATTCTTTTCGACGACCAAAACATAACCACATCAGGCAAGGCGAGAACAAAAATAAGCTATCTCTCACAGTACAATGCAATGCCTGAAGAGATGACTGTGTATAACGCGCTTAAGTTTTACTCTGATATAGAAGGCGGAGATCCAGACGAAGTGATTGATCTGCTGGACCTTGGTCAACTGAAAAATAAAAGGTTCTCTGACCTTTCGCAAGGACAAAAAAAGAGAGCTGCCATTGCAAAAGTGTTTCTTTTCGAGAGAGATTTGTATTTGTTGGACGAACCCACTGCGAATTTAGACCCGTCAATTTCAAAGGAAATTCGAGATATTATCCTAAAATTAAGTAAGAACAAAATGATTTTGTACTCTTCACATAACCTCTATGAAGCAACTGACATTGGAACTTACCTGATTCTGATCAAGAATGGTTCGGTAACATTGTTTGATAAAATCTCAAACATTAAACCGAAACAGTACCGAGTAGGCATTAAAGCCTCAACGGACATATCTAAGATTATAGATGCCCGACGTGGTGAGGGCGATTACTTTGTTTTGAATGTGTCTAGCCCTGAGGAAGCAGGGCTTGCTTTAAGAAAATTGGTTGAAAATGGTGTTTTGGTCACTGAAATGCGTCAGCTTGATAATCCGTTGCAAGAACTTTTCGAGATACCCAAAAGAAATGTGGAAAAAACTCAAAAGGAGTCACAGCAAATTGCCAAATAGTGCATTAACTTTTGCTAAGCGAAGCCTCAGTTTAAACAAAATACAATATGTAATGGGGATTGTTCTTGCTTCCATTGGGATCTTGGTATTAAATTTCGGCAACGTTTTAACTATAAATGTCCTTGTAAATGGCAGGGTCGCGCTTGCTTCTGTTACGCCTTTGGTTCTGGGAATTCTTCTTTTCGCAATGCCTGTTATTCTGCTGTATGTTTATGACAAAAATAACGGTGTTTTAGAGTACTTGCTTTCGCTTGGGTGGAATCAAGGCGACATCTTTAAGCGTTACTTAAAAGCCGCGCTCTTCTTGGCGCTTACTATTTTCATTGCCGAATTTACAGTCAATGTCGTAATAAGTGTGGTTATAGGAACACAAGTTACCATCATTTTAGGTTTAGTGGTGTTAGCTGTCACTGCCGCGTTAGGTTTCTCAGTCGTCTCTTTTGTTACAGTTGCTATGGTTGCTTTCAGCTCGTTACAAAAGCAGAGAGTAGGTGCCAATAGTCCTCTTGCTTTAATGCTTGGCTCGTGGATTGTCTTTCACACTTTCCTACTTGCTTATATTTTACCGTTTTTTATCGGTGTCTTAATTGAGCTGCTTATTGCTGGCGTAGTTGGTGCGCTGTCAATTGTATTGTTGATTTTGTCAAGCAGGCTAATTAGAAGAGAAAAAAATGCTTCCATAACAGAAGGTTACGCATAAACAGCTAGAAGAAAGAAGCACCAGACGCAGAAAAAGGCAGTACCACAATAAACAGTAATAGCTAAGCCAATAGTAGCAAGATATAAATAGATAAATGCATGCAAATGTTCAACGTAATGCAATTCATTTGGGATCCAATCGACCTTCAGACTGTTGTTGAAGCCTGTCACGCTTTGAATCCTTCCATCAGCCCTCATCTAAAAAAGTACTCTAATTATAAACTTTAAACACTTTAAAGAGCATTATGTTATAAAAAGGCAGAAATATTGATTACTGGCTGGCATTTTGAATCATTATATTCAGTCAAATTAAAGATAATTGCTTTTTTGTGGAGGATGCTCGAGAATTGAATTAATCAAGAAGGCAAAAGTAGGAGACATCTTTTAAATATTCAGGAAGAAATGTATTTTTGATGGTAAGATCACGAACGACGAGCTTATTTGGTTTCCTATGGCACTGATTATCTCTTTTGCATACCTTGCCCAAGTCGCACAAAAATTAACAATAGGATCTCGAGCTAAGTGTATTACAAAAGAGATTTTTATGCTTGCTACAGAAAATATTGAATCATTAGGGGCGACCGACATGAATGTATTCAAACAACTCAATGAGTTTAAGACATTTTGAGTTCCTGCTATCATATAATACTTTTGTTAAATAGCACTATCGTTTTCTTGAAATCTTGCTTGTCTACCATCTGATATCAACTCAGTGATGTTATACAATGCGCGCTAGGTTCTGCTATGCAGTTCGATCCAGACGCCGCTTGGATCTCTCACAAAAGCCAGAGTAGATCCGCCTTCATCCCAAGGCTCAATGGCCGCTGTGGCACCTCCTGCGAGTGCTTTCTTGTAGCTTTTTCGAACGTCATCGCATGCGAACGCTAAGTGATCTAACTCTGAGCCTTCAACATACATCTCATAGAACCTGCTTCCCGGCGGATAATAGTTCAACTCAAGCGGATGATCTGAATTCTTGCTTTTCAGTTCTACCCAGATTCCCCCCGCCTCCATTTTTCCTCTGCGCACTTCTTTCATGCCCATTGTCTTCGTGTAAAACTCCACTGAACGATCTAGGTCTTTGACACGAATACCAGTGTATATGAACTCCATTCTCCACACCACCCACTATGTTCTGTGTTTCTTCTTTAAAATAGTCACGCGCTCGCGCGCTTGAAAACGCCCTTCTAACTTTACTGCTTAAGCATAGTAATATCTTCACATAAAAAGAGCGTGACACTAGCTACATTTAAGCAAGCAAGTTGGCAAACACTTTTTCTTCTAAACTTTTTTTGGAGATGTTTTGATTATCGGATTACCTTTTTCATGGTTACAATCTTTGGATGACGTCCCATAGCTGGAAAAGTCGATTGATTCTAAATTCTGGCTCTGGCAATGTTCTATCAAAAGGTCTTTTTTGGTCTCCAAACAGTACTGTTCTTAAACCAGCAGACTTTGCTCTGTTTATGTCCCTGAAGAAATCGTTCCCGACGAATATCACGTCATTGTTTGAAACCCATAGGTTTGAAAGACATTGGTTAAAAAGTCTCGTATCAGGTTTTCGAAAGCCGTAGTCTCCTGAAATGATTATTGAATCGAAAAAGTCATGAACTTCAAGTATTTTGAGTTCTGGTATAGCGTAGTCTACTTGGCAGTCTGAGACTATTCCAAGTTTGAAGGAATTCTTCAGCTGTTGCAAGGTCTCATAGGTTGAATTGAACAGTCTTATCTTCTCTCGAACTTCAGAAGACTACTACAAAGGGCTTGTTATCGATGATCTATTGCTTTTACCAGCTACTCCTCTTATAGATACTACCTCCTATCATTTATATTAGTAATGAAGGACTAAGTTTATCATGCACTAGAGGTGGTGGTTTAGGTTACCGATCTTAGTATACATGATATCAAATCTCAGCACAAAGAGATTGCTATAAAATATCATGCTACTTTCTTATTAGTACTCTTCGGCTCGGCAGTACGCTGACGAACTGCCATCCATCTTTGAGGTAGTTCTCGAGCTCTTTCTCTTCAACTATTACCTGCGGATCAGGCTGCTCCCTCGTCTTCTTCATTTCAGATTCGAACAGCTCGATTGTTTCATCCTGTGTCAGCTCCTTGTTTTCTTCATTCTCCTTCGCTATCTTCACCTCAAGAAGGTCTATCCCAAACATGGTCTTCGCAATGCTCTTCAACGCTTCGATCTTCGCTTCCTTGATTATCGTAATCTGCTCTATCGGCTGTGCTATTGTAGATAGAAACGGCTCACATAACCTATATGCTTCCCTTATGTCCTCGATCATGTTCGGCGGTAGTCTACCTTTGTTAGTAGAGTATCTTGCTTCAATGTCTCCCTTGTGTCCGGCTATGAATTGAAGATATGGATGAGAAATCTTTGCTTTTGACTCCGCGATAATCAGCTGTGTTTCAGCGTACGCTCTGAGAACATAAGGCCTCTTGCGCACACCTGCCTTCCTCATTGCTTTCCGAATGAGTTCTGTAATCTTTCTCGTGAGCATGAATGGCTTTGTTGCTGCTTCGACTCTCTCGTGTGTGATAAGCGGGCTAGTTGCAGTAAGTTTCTCTCCCAATCTGATCCTTTCTTCAAGATATTCCTTCAAGTAGGTGAAGCCTTCGCTTGAAAGGAAAGTGAAGTGCTTGTGTCTTGCCTTACTCAACGACGCCCTAACAACTATCATAGTTGGCATCTTATCGAAAACAACCTGTCCGTTCTCAATCCTTATTTCAGGTAGGTCGCTCAATTTTAGTCCGTCAGAGCCGTTATAGTTCCCTATTGATTCAGGTCTTAGGTCCGCGAACGCCATCAACACAGCCGCCAATCTTGCTCTGTTTGAGGAATTTCTGAATATTCTCGCTAACTCTTCTTGCGATGGCACCTGCTCGTCTTCTATGGTCGGCGTAGATGATATATTCCTAATCTTGATCTTGCGAGTAAGAGTAATATCATTGTATCTCAGCCATGAGCGGACGTTTTTGAGTATGCCGGCTATGTACTGGGGTGCCTTCTTCTCTTCTTCGAGTCTGTTGACTAGGTCTTCAAGGCTGTCTTGGAATGTTTTAAGGTCTTCTCTTGCGCGCGCGACCATTTCCTTTGGAGTGAGTTTCAGCAGTTCGCATGCTCTTCCAAGCCTTCTGAACGCGACTTCGGCGGTGAGGGGACTTCCACGCTCTATGTTATCAAGCCACCGTCTAATATCAGGCACGATACTATCGTATTTTGAATTTTCCTTGTGCGGCATTTTCTTAAGTCTGCTATCTAATATCTGCTAAATAAAGTATTCGCACTTAATTATAGGCGGGCCCGGTGGGATTTGAACCCTCCTTTAGGTTTAAGTCTTTAAAAAAAGTTCAATTTTATAGGCAAATACAGTTCATGTAAATAATTGCATATATTCATTTCAATTATGACTTTTTCGATAAGGCTTTCACGTTCTTGCACATCTGATTTATCTATGAGAATAGGTGCTGCTAATCAAATATTTCTAGGCTAAACCCATAATAAACTGGGAAATCATAATTCCTAATAACGTGTGCGTGCTACGAGCACGATCGCTCAAGAGTTCACTTATCGGCCGTTTCTATGTGCTTTGTTACATACTTTTGGACGGAGGGCGGCAGCTTGGAGAGGTTGGATATTTCCCTCTCGCACGGTGAGCCTGGTTCAAGTTTAATCCCCCAACCCTTGCCATCGACGGTAAGCTTGGCCTCGCATGATCTAACCTCGGATGGCTTCTCCGACAAAACCTTCATTAAACTAATCGTATCTTTAACGTCGTCGTTCTGCAGGGTAACTCGGTCCTTCACCTTTCCCTTTTCTACTAGTACTGCTGTGGGTGTGTCGAGCCCAAGTTTTTCGATAATTTCGCAAGATCCACCCGCCTGCACTGGAACGATTGTGACACCATCAGGCGAAACGACATCCACAAACTTTTGGGCGAAGTACATTTTATCCTCCTTTGTAGCGATGAAGAGAACTTTAGGATGTTTCTCGTACAGCTTCCCAAGACTATCTAAGCTGCATGCTGATATTTTCTCTTGATCCCCTGTCTTGCTCGATTCTTCTAACATCTATGATTTCTCCTCCTGCATAGCTTTAATTGCTTGATACTCATCTATTAACCTTTCTAGTGCATATCTGAGGGTGGCGTAGGCTCTATCTTTCCCTTCTCCTTCTATTTCGGCCTCCCAGTCTTCTCTGTCTTCCCCCAACGCGTCGGCTATAAGATCGGTCAAATCGTTCAGCTTGCCTGAAAATCCTTCCTCTGCCTCTTCAAGATCAGCCTGCAATACGTCACGTTCCTCTTCGAGCGCCTGATAATCCTTTGGTAGGATTAAGTCAAATCTTTTAACCAGCTCCTCCTTGGATAACAATCCCTCTCTGTACAGCATCAGGGACAGGTCAAGAAGCCTACCTTTTATCGGCTCAGTAACCGACGGTTTATCAAGGGCCGAACCTCTGCCGACGACCTTGAACCCTCTACCCCGACCGAGCCCCTTTACATCCTGAGCGTAGATATCGAGGTCCAATAACTGAGGTTTGAACGCCCTTAAGCTGGTCATCTTACCGCACAGGGGACATACGACGAACGTCAAGTCCAATAAGGTTGGTCATGGGCGCTCTTAAGGGTAGCGTCTTTAGGGTACCCTATTGAGCACCAATTAACGGTTTAAACCCTCTACAACACCAGACATCCCAGTACAATCCGCAGTCCCTGTGTATGTCTTAGGCTACCTATATGATAGTGAAGTATGCTGATTGACTTATTATCCTCTAGCAATAACTGGTATGCTAAGGGTTTCATATGGTAAATGATATGGTATAATTTGAACGCTGGCAAAACTGGCGCATTGTAACATGTGATCTGACGCATTTGACGGCCCTTTTGACGCATTTGACGGAAGTCTAGTAGGGCTAGAAGGATACCTCCGATACCGATGTGCAGATAATCAGGGCCTACCTTCTTGGCAAATTTAATAAGTTGTATAAAATAGAGTTGTATAAAATACTTTGCGCAATAACGTTCCATTGAGTATTCTTTTCTAATTCCTCCAATATCTTACTTTCCTTATGCTTTCCTTGACTTTCCTTGGTTTCTTTGCGTTCATCGACTTGATCGGGCATCATAAAACGCGATAAAAGAAACCTAGACATATTTTGGCTCAAAGACGAAAGTCTAGAAGACACTGAAAACCTTCCCTCCCTAGACATACTAGCAAGAGAAGTAGTCGAAAATCTTCAATCTGCACTAGAGCAATTGGAGAATAAATAGTATGAACTTGAATACGCTAAAACGCCATATCCCCAGATCATCCCATAAGAACATTAATCCATTTTGGTACAAGTCCTACTAGACTTGTTGTATACCTGTTTGAATAAAAATCAAACTTTTACTCTGTTGAATACTTCTAGGACGTTGTCTCTTAAAATTATTCTTGCTATAAGTTTTGCTTCATCTTCACTGAACCTTCCTTCATCCACCTTTTCCCTTAGTACGGTTGCTATGTCCTCTCTAGCCATCTTCGAGTGAGCATATATTCCTTCTACAAATCTGTAGTCTCCACCGAATCCCAGTATCTTATTCGATGGGATAGTGTCCAGCCAGTCTCTCAGCACTTCCTTCGCCGAAGTTGGTGAAACTATATGTAGCCAACTCAGATCGGCGTAAACGTTAGGGAAGTTCTTAGCAATTGTTGCAAGCTCCTTAGTATAGGGGTATGATCCATGGAAGATATCGAACTTGACGTCATCATATTCCATGAAAAGGTTGGCTAAGTAGATCGGGTTGGAGTTGCTGACCAAATTAAGATTTCCCTCCTGTATACCTGTGTGAACCTGAACCGGCAGGGTATATTTGGAAGCAAGCTGGAGCATCTTGTGAACCATATGGTCTTGAAGGCACCGTCCTTCCTCTATCGAAATTTCGTCTGATAAGGTAACCCTAACTCCGTCGGGTCTCGTGCATCTTACATAGGTGTCCTTGGAACTAATTATTTTGTTAAACACCTTTTCTGCGTCATCGAACGTAACCTTTTCGAAGTAGATCTTTCTTTTATATGCTAAGGCGATCTTGAAGCCCACGATCTTGTCCAAAATACTTTCGACCTTCAGTTCCAACGCCCTTTCTAGGTCTCTAAGGGAATGTATAGGAGTCTTTAACGTAAGACTTAAACTTCTGATGTTTTCTCTGCTACGTATAATTATAAAGTCTTCAAGTCTTACAACTGGTGAAAAAAATTCTCTGTCCACGTCGATGATATCATTTATTCCATCGAAAATCGAGCGCTCGATCTTCGCTCTGTCTTTTAAGATAGACCTGTAAAGTCCACTTTTGTTCATACTCTTCATTCTTCGTGAAAGCTCCTCTATTGTCCCTCCGTTTATTTCTTCAATTCCATAAATGTCCTTAGCTGCGATCTTGAGAGAATTAAAGTAGGCAGTATTCTGTGCTTTGAGCCAAAAGGGTTCAATGATTTTCCATCGCTCGATAAGCGGTATATTCAGGTCGATTGATCTTCCGTAGTCATCGACACTTAGTCCGGCTGAAATAAGATCTGATGAAGCATAATGTGATAAAAATATCCGCAGTGGGTCAGCCGGTTGACTGATCCTTTCCTGCTCCGGAACAGTGTGTTCATGCGTATCCATGATCCAAATGTTCTGAATAAATTCTTCTAGACTAGCCATAAAACGTCTTAATGACTAATAGATAAAAATCTTTTGATTAGGACTATTTACTAAAAACTGCGGTTTATCATTGATTCAACTATGCCAGTCGATTGTTACCGCAGGTTTACCAGATATCTTCTGCACATATTCGTAGGCTGAAAGAGCTGCTTTAGCCCCTTCTGAGGCTGATATTACAAACTGTTTGAAGGGTGTGTTTGTAACATCTCCTGAGGCAAATACTCCCGACGTAGACGTCTCGTTCTTACCGGTTACGACAACCTGTTTTCTCTCGTCTAATGTCACCAGATTCTTGAACGGTTCAACCTTGATCTCGTACCCTAATTCAACAAAAACTCCGTCAACGGGTAGTTCAAAAACGTTTTTCCCAATCGATTCTAGAACCACAGAAACGACTTTAAAAGTCCCCTTCACTTCTTTGACAATCGTGTCATAATATATGGTTACGTTTTTAGTTTCCTCAAAAAGGTTGATGTCCTCTTGATCTCTCGGTAAATCTTTTCTCTTTAAAACAAAATGAACTTCTTTAGCATATTTTGAAAGAAGAATTACGGCGTCAAAAGCATAGCTCCCATCACCAACAACCAACACTTTCTTGTTTTTGTATAATGGAGCATCGCATATAGCACAATAAGATACCCCCATACCTTTGAACCTATCTTCACCTGGCACATTCAGATCTCTAGGAATCTTTCCTGAAGCGATAATGACTGCTTTTGCCAAATACTCTCCATGAGATGTTTGAATATGAAATTCTCCCTCACCTTTTTTAAGTACGGATTCAACTTCGTCCAAAATAATTTCAGCACCAAAGCTCTGTGCCTGCGCTAAGACTTTCTGAACAAGATCTGCGCCCCCCGTTCTCTCGACTCCAGGATAATTTTCTATCTCCTTGGCGATCAGAGCCTGTCCTCCGACGTCTTTGGATATTATTAGCGTTTTAAGGCTTTTGCGACACGTATAAATTCCTGCTGTAAGTCCTGAAACCCCCGCACCAACTATGATTACATCATATTTGCTGTCTTCAGGCATTGTAAATTGACGCCGTCCTGCGTCTATTAAAGCTTATTTCAAACCAAATTCCCTAATCTTCTCAGTGCTTTAACCTGTTCATCCTTCCCTATTCTCGCATTTTCTATGGCTTCCTTAAGAAATTTGGTAGAATTACTGTATGCTTGTCTATCTATTGGAAAGGGAACTCCATCTTTTCCTCCCACACTGAAACTATATTTAATGGGATCTTTCCAGTCAATTTCAGTTCCATAAATTAGGTTTGAAATCAATGCAAGTGCCCTTAAAGTGTTCGGCCCAACCCCATTGGTCATAAGAACTTCCTCAAAGTTTTCAGGCTGTTTGTCATAAAGCTGTCTAACCGCTTCCCAATCAATGTTCCTAGGCATAACAAGATGGTCTGCTTCGAGCTTCTTTGTTGAAGGGTTTATCCAGTCTAGTAGTGTGATACAGGATCTATCGTGCAATTCTTGCAACATGTTCTGTATTTTATGCGGTTTCTCTCGTGAAACGTCGGTTATAGTCTTCTGTGTTTCAGTGCTTTTAACAGAAGTCAGATTTAGGACTTTCTTTTCTACATTATCTCCAACAATCGCCGAATGAGGTTCAACAACAAAACTTTTGACCTCATCACTAAGCCAATGATATCTTCTTGCGTAGCCGTTTGCTGGGTTCATGCCCTGTTGGACAACGGCCCATTTGCCTTTCTCATCAACGAAGAAAACGTGGTGATAAAGTTGATAACCAGACTGTATTGCAGTATTGTCTACTTTAGCGACTATTTTGCTCGTATACTTTAGTCTCTCAATCCTATCGCTTGAAAAAGAGAAGATCTGACCTGCCTCGTCTAGTTCGTCCAGAGTCTTTTTAGACATTCTTCCCTTACCTCCACAGACTGCAATTCCATGTTCTTCTACACTTATTGCTTCCTTGAGTGCTCCTGTTAATGTAGTTGTTAGACCTGAACTGTGCCAGTCGAATCCTACGGCGCATCCAAAGGATTGGAAGAAAAAGGGGTCTGAAATCCTTCTTAGGAACTCTTCTTTACCGAACTCTAGGATGATTGTTTCTGAAATTTCTTTTGAAAGTTTCACCATTTTTGGAAATAGCCACCTTGGGCATCTTCCTCCATGAAGTGGAAGGTCAGCAATGCCAGATTTTCTCAAAACATTCACTTGACTTGAGTTGTTTTAGGTATTTCCTAGTCTTCGCCTCTGGATTAAAAGATTTTTATATTGCTCATTCAATTATTTTAATATGCTAGTAGACCCTAAATCTGAGGTTTTCAACCAACTCGCCAAAGAAGACCCTATTTCATTAGCTCAAATGATGATCCGCATAGACAGTGAGAATCCACCTGGGAAAGAAAAAGAACTTGCGGACTTTATGGCAGATATTCTCAGAGCTGCAGGGTTGGAAACCGTAGAATATGACTTCAAACCTAACAGACCGAACGTCGTCGGCGTCTATCACTCTCGCTCAAATGTGAGATCCTTGATCTTCAATGGACACTTGGATACTGTTCCCTTTGGAGACCTCGGAAAATGGACAACTAACCCCCTAAGTGGCGACATTAAAGATGGTAGATTGTATGGAAGAGGATCTGCCGACATGAAGAGCTCAATTGCTGCGTTCATAAGCGCTCTCAGGGCGATTGTAAGGTCAAAAGTCGAACTAGCAGGCGACATCGTTATTGCTTTAACTTCCGATGAAGAAGATTCATGCCTTGGTGCAAAAGATATACTGGAAAAAGGGTATCACGCCTCAGCCGCAATAGTAGGGGAGCCTAGTGGTCTACAGATAAACATCGCACACAAGGGGTTTGCGCGTTTTAATCTGATAACATACGGGAAGCTTGCGCATTCGAGCAATCCGGATGAGGGTGTAAACGCTATTTACAAAATGTCAAAAGCCATCAACAGGCTTGAAGAAATAGCAGCAAGCTACTCCCATTCAAGCAACTCACATCCTTTCCTTGGTAAGCCGACGCTTTCTGTCGGTGTAATAAGAGGAGGTGCCAAAGATAACATTGTTCCGGATTCCTGTGAAATAACTATTGATAGAAGACTTTTGCCAGATGAATCTCCACAGGGTATTGAAGGTGAGTTAAAGGTGGAACTTGCAAAGATCGCTAATGATGATCCACAATTCAGGTTTAAACTCGAACTATATAATTCTCAACCAGCTTCAGAGACTGATTTATCAGAAGAGATAGTAGAAATAGCGAAGAAAGCTATCAAAGAAACCGTTAACATTGAGCCTCGAGTGGAAGGGATGCCTGCGACAACGGAGATGTCACATTTTGTTAAGGCAGGGATTCCTACTATCATTCTGGGATGTGGGAACATAAAGATGGCTCATACGATTAATGAAAACCTGCCAGTTCAACAGATTATTGATGCATCTAAGATCTATGCAATGATCTTGTTAAAATATTTAGGCTCCGGATGAACAAGTGTTAAAACCGTTAGGTGAATTGTTTAAATTATTTTTAATAAGTATAAAAGGATAGTTAACTTTTATTATTATGACTAATGATTTATTGAGTCTTAATTACATGAAACGATTTTAAGAGCCTTCTAAAATGCTGATAGTGATAGGGAAATATCATTAGACCAGTCAACTAGCCACTATCTTCTTTTTTAAACCCCTATTCCTTGATAGAAAAGGCTAGAGATCAGTTAACCATTAACTGATTTTTGATTCCTTTTCTTCAACTCTTTTTTCTAGTATTCATCTAGTATTTTCATATATACTTTTTTAATATATGTTGCAACATTTAGAGAATCTTGAGCTTGGCAAAAAGGAGTGAATCCCCTTATGTCTAAATTAACTACCATGATATGCTCAGATCTGCCAGTTGCATTATGCAATAATCTTTTTAATTTTCTGTGCATTAGATTATTTTTCTCAAATGTGAATAATATACTTTATGGAGAACTCAAGAAAAACTGTTAAGAAAAATCAACTGATAACTTTACAACACCTTCTTGAAATATATATATACTGTGAAACTGTATCCAAACATGACTTTCATGGATAGAATGAAAGCACCAGATTTTCTTAAGGGCATCGCGATCATTGGAATTATCATGCAGCATGCCTATGAAGGCGTCTATGGCACTTCTGCTGATCACGACCTTTTCTCATTTTTTCCAGGCCTCTTCACCACTTACTTCAGATTCGACCTTAGATCACTATCGTCCATTTCACAGAGTATTTTGAAATTGACTGAAATGGGTTACCAAGGTGTTCATGTCTTCGTCATAATCGCTGGTTTCCTTGCAATATATTCAACCAATAAGGTCGCATTTGAACCTTACAGATACTACGGGAGAAGGTTTTCACGAATATATCCCCTATACTGGATAGCCCTATCAGGGGTAATAGCGTTTGATGTACTTGTGTACGGAAAGCTCGCAGAAGTGCATTTGGGGGGGGCAACAAATATGCAGATTTTGGGGATGTATCTAGGCTTCTATGATAATAGTACGAATGCTTGGGTCCTTAATCCAGCCCTGTGGTTCATAACCATGGTAATACAGCTTTTCATGTTCTTTCCACTTCTGCGTGGCCTTCTGATTCGTGTCAAGGATGTAAAGTTTTTGGTTCTTACGGGAGCATTATCGACTATCTTTCTATACATATTTATGAATTCAAGTCCGCTTGCAGGTTACTTCGCAGGATGTTGGCTTTTCGAGTTCGCATTTGGAATGGTGTTAGCGAATCGATTTGAAAAATTCGAGAAAATATTGTCCAGCTTCAAGTTCATGATATTTCTTGTTCCAGTCTATTTTATAGGTTTCTACTTGGCGAACTTTGCTGTAGTTTGGCCTATAGGAAGACAACTGTATGGTGTTTCTCTAACGTTATTTCTTTGGACTCTATACAATTTACTTGTCAAGGTGAAGTCTCTCAAGATTATTACTAATGCTTTCGTTTTTGTCGGGGTCAATTCCTATGCCCTTTTTCTGATCAATCTGCCTTTCATACACAAATATTTTGATTTAGTGAGTAATTATGCCGCTTCCTGGAGCGGACCAATATTTGGAAGTCCATATAATTTCATGTACCTCCCGATTCAGTCTTACCTAATAATTCTGTTAAGTTACATAGTGGTTATGTTATTTATAGCATTTGTACTAACAAAAACTGACAACTTCTTACATCGAAAACTATACTCTTGGGGCTCTAAGCAGTCTAGCATGAAAGTCTCTGACAATTAATTGGGTTTGAAACTTAATTAAAATATTCGCATAGCAGCAGTTTCAATAAGTCTATTTGTTTTTGCTACATTCGATGTAGATTCAGAAATAGAGAAGATAGTTAAAGAACTTAGAGAAAAGGCTAGGAATAAACTAAACTCAACTAACAAACAAAGAAAGCAAGAGATTAACTAATAAGTATTAAAACCTTTTAGCGAGTACTTTATGGTGAGGTAATATGTCTGCTGCCAATGACGTCTCCGTAGCTAGGGACCGCTTGCTGAGGAATAGGTTTTCCTTTGTGATCGTAAAGAATGGGAAGGTTATTGCTGAATCAAAGTCTTCAGGAATAAAAGCACTTGTTGACGCTATCGCTATAATTCAGGAAAATATGGCCGGTGCAGCTTTAGCGGACAAGGTTGTTGGCAGGGCTGCAATACTGCTTGCTGCTAAAGCGAAAATCGGTGCAGTTTATGCAAAGTTGTTAAGCGTTCCGGCACTTGAGCTTGCTAGTACTTTATCGATTTCACTGATGTATGATAGGACTACTGCAAAAATATTGAATAGAAGAAAGGATGATACGTGCCCTTTCGAAAAAATGGTAGCTGGCTTAGTTGATCCCAAGAAAGCGTTTCAGATCCTAAAAGAGTGCACCATGGATTCGTCAGTTAAATAAACTATTTTGGTCTACTTCATATTTAAATTTCATCTGAAGTGGAGTGATTCAAGATTCTCTTCTTATAATTTCCTGAGCCGCAATGAGACCTGAAGCTGAGGACTGCACAAGCCCCCTCGATATTCCAGCTCCATCTCCGATTGTGAAAAGGTTCTTAACCTCGGTTTCGAGATTCCGTGTAAGCTTAAGTCTAGAGGAATAGAACTTTACCTCTATCCCATAAATCAGGGTATGATTAGAATATACCCCTGGAGCCAATTTATCCATCGCCTTTAAAAATTCCTTAATATCTGTGAGGTACCTTCCTGGAAGTACAAAGCTTAGGTCTCCAGGATGGGCCATCTTTAAAGTGGGTTGAACTATGCTCCTTGATATTCTCTCATATGTGGATCTTCTTCCTGCATCTAGATCTCCAAGTCTTTGAACCATAACGCCGTTGACTAAAAGATTAGCGAGCTTTGCAATATATCTACCGTACGCTATGGGGTCCCTAAAGGGGTCCGTGAACTGTGTGCTGACTAAAATAGCGAAGTTGGTGTTTTCCGAGCGTTTTTCAAGATAGCTGTGGCCGTTGACCGTAATTAAATCATTGATTTTCTCCTCAACTACATAACCGTATGGGCTGACGCAGAACGTTCTAACTTTATCGTCATAAGATTTTGAATAATACACTAATTTGGGTTCATATAATATTGAAGTCATTGGCTCTAAAACTTGCGACGGGACTTCCACTCTGACGCCAAGATCCACCGGATTCCTGCTGGATGACAGCTTAAGCCTTTCCGCCTCATTTTTTAGCCAGTCTGCCCCACCTCTGCCAGGGGCTAATATAACATAGTCGGCAGGTATCTTCTTTCCACCCCTTGTCATCACTCCCCTTGCGACTCCGTTGTCTACGATGACACTCTCTACCTCGTTTTCCAGAATAATATCTGCTTTTTTCTCCAAATCTTTCTTTATGTTCTGCAGTATCTTCGGGCACTGATCGCTTCCAAGGTGTCGAACCCTGCTTGGTATAAGTCTCAAATCAGCTTTAGCTGCCTCGCGTGATAACTTTGATATACTGTCCTCGTCTGTTCCGAAAATCCTGTCAGTGGCCCCGTAGGCCAAAAAGATTTTATCGACCTTTCCCATGATATCTATGAGATCTTTTTCGTCCAAGTAGTCTCCAAGCCAGCCTCCTATCTCGGCCGAATAATTCAGTTTTCCGTCACTAAATGCGCCAGCGCCACCCCAACCGTAATAGATGCCGTTGTCGTTTATCCTTTTCTCGATATCTTTTCCTTTGTCGATGATAGTGACGTTGAAGTTGCTTTTCTTTGAAAGTTCTAATCCAGTAAATATGCCAGAAGGTCCTGCGCCAACAATAACAATGCGTTTTGTCAAAGGAGCCAAAACAACTTACTCCAAAGGCTCAATAGATTTTATCCGAGTTTAAAAATGTTTAATTTTATAGTCTTGTCGTGAGAATCGGGACATGACTTACATTTTGGATTATTATTTTCTACTTGCTTTCTTACTCGACTTTGATACCACACTAGGATTTACAACTATTCTCTTTCCAAAAGATCACACGCTTTTTCATCTTTATACTTGTCAGGAAAATACCTTACTCAATCTATCAGTAACATTTATTTTAAATTGATATCACCCAAAATATATGCTTTTCGGAGGTTCTGTTAACTTAACCTCGCATGATTCTCTGTGTTAACCAGACTGACACGACTTGAAGATTCGGCTCCTAGCTTCTATTGCTGCTGCGGTGGTGAGGAAGTGTCTGGTGGTTGTATTTGAACCGTCGCCTGTATCTCTACATGGTAAATCGGTTCACCCTTATTGTTGAAGAGTGATGTTTTTGCGACCCGCATTACTAATGGTTGAATGAGTATTCTCACATTGTCATCGGTAAGATATTCGCTCCAATCCTGTTCAACAGTTCGGAAGCGGATGTTATCCCTAACTATATGGGACGCTATGTCTTGTGGAGTGCGCACTGTAGTGTCAGGCTGACCGCGCTCGTTCGTGAGAATGATGGAAATATGTTGGAAGTCTGCGCTGATAGGCGATGGCGTGTTCACACCTGCCTGTGCAGCCGACCTTGTCACTCTCGTAAGAACAATTTTGACCTTCAAAAACGTTCCGTCAGCTAGCTCGTATTTATTCCACTGCTCTCTGATTTGTTCGAAGTCTAATGGAGGAGCGATGAACACTGACATTATCTACGCATCCGCAGTTAGTTCCACAGTGACAGTCTTATTTCCTTGACTATTTGCTCGGAAGACTTGTGCCACGACGGCAAGAGTGTCCTGATCGTCTGTTGGGACATCCATATTCTTTGTCGCTTTCTTAATACGCTGGGATTCCATACTAATATAATTTTTTGTGCTACTTACTTTTAAATTTTCTGCGCTTTGAATATCTTATAAAACCTCTATGTCAAGAGTTCGAATATAAAGTGATTAGAGCAGACCAAATAAATGCTTCAGGTATTATCACAAATCAGATAATTAGTCATATCCTTGAAGACTCGCTCATTATTGTTGATCTTACAGATTATAACCCAAATGTTTTTTATGAATTAGCGATTTCTCACGCGTATGATAAACCTGTGATTATGATAATAAGTAAAACACAAAAATTACCTTTTGATGTTTCTCGGACGCGAGTGGTTGAACTTGAAGACACACTGAAAGGAACAAAATAATCTGAATCGACAATTCGAGATATGATAAAGTTGTTCAAAGAAAACCCCAATGAATAAGAACTAGAAGCCATAGAAATATCCCAACTAAGTTAATTAACCAACTTTTTACAGCCAAAAAATTTACCGAAGACTTAAAGAAATCTTGTTTAAGCATATCCCAACTCTTGACAGAGAAAATTTTTCCCTAACCTTCGACGGTTCACATTCTCTACTTAACAAAACTTATTAGTAGAAGGAGAAAATATCAGAAGCGATGCAAGATATTGACCTTGAACTGAATGTTTTAAAAAAGATGGTTGCGGTGAACAGTGATTCTATAACCAAATCTGGTTACAAGGAATGTGCTAATATCATCGCTGATGAAGCTGAAAAGTTAGGGCTGGAAGTGGAAATTTTTGATTCTAAAGCAAAAAGTTCAGATAAATTAGCTAGACCAAATGTTGTTGCAACCCTGAACGTTGAGGCTCCCAAGACATTTTTAGGAATAGCTCATTACGACATAGTACCTCCTGGTGAAGGATGGGACTACGACCCATTTAAAATGAAAGTTGATAGCAATAAAGCGTATGGGAGGGGGACAGCTGACGATAAAGGATCTATCGCAGCTTTACTTGGCGCCGCACGAAAGGTTGGCAAGAATTCGAAGATTAATTTTAAAATATTGATAACTCAGGACGAAGAAGTTGGCGGAGAATTGGGCCTCGGATATCTGATTGACGACGTTGGAATAAAGGGTGATGGAGCACTAATTGTCGATGCTGGAACGGAGTTCCTCTCCATAGGTGCAAGTGGCATAGTTAATGGTACCGTAACTGTTAAAGGCATCCAAGGGCACGCAGGTTCCCCACACAAGTGTCTAAACGCTTTGCAGGGCATGGGCAGGCTTATTGTCGAACTACAGAAATTTCAAGATTTTAGGGAGCATAAACTCTCCAGTCTAGATGCACCACCAGGGTCCATAAAGGAAAAGATATGGGGCAGATTCTCTGTAACTATGCTAAAATCGGGTGTGAAAAGCAATATAATTCCAGGTGAGGCGGAAGCAACATTCGATATGAGACTTTTGCCAGAAGAAGACTCCGTTAGAGCCCAAAACGAGCTTAAAGATTTTCTAAATAAAGCAGACCTAGGCGATCCACGGTTCAGGATTGATTTGAAATTCGATCTGACAGGGGGAAACTACTATACCGACCCGAGACTGCCTCTGGTACAAGAATTTAAGAAGGCTATTGAAACAGTCACAGGAGAAAACCTCCCTCTCGCAGCCGAACTCGGTGCGAATGACGGAAAATTCACTAACAGAAAAGGAATTCCTACAATATCATATGGGCCTTTGGCTGAAGACACACACTATCATGGTGTTAATGAATTTGTCTGGTTAAAGGATTTGAAAAAAGTCAGAGATGTTATAACCAAGTACTTGGAAAGCCAATAGAATACAAAAGGTACTGAACAAGTAGCTTTGATTTATCTCAGGCCTTACGGAAGTTCTTTTATGCTCCAAACAGCATATCTTTTTTGAATACGCCAAAGCAAAAATGTCTTGGTTTTAAAATATAATACCGTTTACAATATAGGGTTGTTCCCCGATATGGAAGATAAACTTTAATGAAAACATGCTGATTTTATAGGGTTCAGCAAAAATGTTATTAGTGTGTCACCAATTAAGGGGGGCTGACTATGACTGAGCATATTAGCATGCTTCATGGAGCAGGTGGAAGTGTCGCTGCAGACCTAGTTAAAAGAATGATTCTCACACGTTTCTCGGGCAGCCATTTCGAGGTTCCCTTAGAAGCCTTAGATGATGCCGCCGTCGTCAATGGCATCGTATTTAAGACGGACTCACACACGGTGTACCCTTTGTTTTTCCCCGGCGGCGATATTGGAAGGCTCTCTATCTGCGGCACTGTTAACGATGTCTCTATGGTTGGGGGAAAGCCAATCGCCCTTTCAATGGGTCTCGTTTTGGAAGAAGGACTGGAGCTGTCCGTTTTAGAGAAGGTGTTAGACAGCATGGAGAAAACTTGTAAAGAGGCGGACGTAAAGATAGCAACAGGCGATACCAAAGTTGTAGAACATGGCGGTTTGAAGCAGATGATTATAAATACTTCAGCTATCGGTTCCAGGAGCCCTTTCTTAGATCATAACCTTGAAATTGTTACAAATTATCGAAAACCGCGCTCAAAGTGGCTTCTTGATTCTGAAGTTAGACCGGGTGACAAAATCATCGTCTCCGGCTATGTTGGAGATCATGGGATTGCTGTGATGAGTGCGAGACAACAGTATGGATTAACTGTAGAAGTAAAATCTGACATGCAGCCCCTAAACCATATGTCAGAAAAAATCTTGAAGATAGGTGGAATAGTTGCGATGAAGGATCCGACAAGGGGAGGGGTCAGTAACGCCCTCTACGAATGGTGTGAAAAAAGTGGAGTCGGCATAGAAGTTGACGAATCGAAGATTCCCATTAGACGGGGCGTCAGATCTGCATGTGAAGTTTTGGGTATAGATCCCTTTGAAATAGGTAATGAAGGAAAAGCTATCATAGCGACGGTTCCAGAAATGGCTGAAGCCGTTCTTGAAGCACTCCAGAAGACTGCAGAGGGCTCGGATGCTCAGATAATAGGGAATGCGGTAAGCTCATTTAACAAAGTGGTGATGAAGACAGAAGTGGGCGGGAGAAGGATACTTCAAAAACCCAGAGGAGACCCTATTCCAAGAATCTGTTGACGCATTGTAACACGGATAATTGAATCTTGCAAAAAGATTTTAATGAGCTGCTTAAACATCATCTCCATGTTCGATTCAATATCTTTGAACTTTGATGAAAATATCATTAAAGAAGGAAAATTGGTTGTTGTGGTGTTCTTTGCCTCGTACTGCCCATTTTGCTCAGAATTCTCAGACACCTTCGAAAAGCAAACAAGAAACATTGAATATGTCATTGCGAAGGCAGATATCACAGACGACGACAATCCGTTTTGGGAGACTTATGATATCAAAGCGGTTCCCACGATTGTAGCATTCAAAGACGGCAAAGAAATAGAAAGAAAAGGCTCCATTTTAGGGGTCGGATTAAATAAAAAAGACTTAGAAACGTTCTTAAAAAACCTTCAAAAACTTTATCCTTGAAAAATTATTCTATTGTGATCGATCCTCCTTAGTTTGACCAAATTCTAGCTGTATTCTGCAAGAACCTTCAATTGAAACCATACATGCACCAATCGGATTTTCTAACGAACATGCTCTACTAAATAATGGGCATTCTTTTGGCTCAATAAGACCACGTAATACTTCACCACATCTACAATCCATTTCAACCTTGGAAGGTTCATATCTTATCTTGTTAAGTATATCTTCGAATTGTTTGGACGCGTCGTGAGCAGAGTACTTTTCCCTGATCTTCATCGAAGACTTCGATATTGTCGGAAAACCCCGCCATTCGATATCTGCTTTTTCAAACACCTCCTCGATTCTTCTCATAGCTATCACGTTTCCTTCTGCAGGAACGACCCTTTTGTACTCATTCTCGACTTTCGGTTCGTCATCTAAGTATTGGCTAACAAGCTCATATATCGAAAGAGCCATGTCAAGGGGTTCGAAACCAGAAATAACCTGTGGAATACAAAACCTATCCCGTATGTATTTATACGGCGACGTTCCGATAATTGCACTAACATGGCCAGGCTCTATTAATCCTTGAAGTTTTATTTCACCCATTTCTAGAAGTTTTACCATCGCAGGTAAGAAGAACCTGTGGCAGCTAAGAACATAAAAATTCTCTGGCAGATTATCTCTAAGTAAAATAGAGGCGGTGCTTGGAGCGGTAGTTTCGAAACCTATTGCCATAAAAATAACATCCCTGTTCTCTTCCTCCGCTATTTTCGCTGCATCTTCTATGCTGTACACGATTCTCACATCGTACCCCTCCTCCCTTAGGCTCATCAACGACCTCTGGTTCACGGGGACTCTTAGGCAATCTCCGTACGCCGTTATCAATTTCCCCCTCTCACCTAAAGACATGATTTCGACAAATTCTTTTGCGGTTGTGATGCAGACTGGGCATCCGGGACCCGATCGTACCGCTATTCCCACTTTCGAGAACAAGCTGTCAAGTCCATATTTAACAAGAGTTTCTTGATGCGTGCCACAAGCGTGCATAAAATTTAGTTTAACATTATGTTCTCCTATTTTATCTACGATGCCTCTAATCAGGTTAGAGTCTTTGAGCCACTCCAAGCTATATCATTTTCCTAAGACGAAAAAATTTCCCTTGCAAGCTTCAAAGTCTCTTCGGCTTCCCTTCTGTTTATCTTTGAAATCGCGAATCCTGCGTGAACAATCACGTAATCGCCAACCTTCGCGTTAACTAGAGAAAGATTTACCTCTCTAAATACTCCTCCAAAATCTATCTTTCCATGATCTCTGTCCTTTTCTACGACCTTTCCTGGAATTGCTAGGCACATTATGCTACATCCGTATAAATATCACTCTATTATATATAAATTTCCCAATATTTCAATATTTTAGTCTCCTATTAGTGGTCATAGTTTTGCAAAAGATCTTTCGGTTTTATCTTTGACATCTATTTAGTAAGCCATTTTCCGACCACATAACCTTGCCCTAGAGATATGCCGCCATCGCCTGGAGGCGCATATCTGTTCTTGTGGAGCTTAAGTTTGCTTGCTTCTATATGTTTTCTAATCGTTCTAGAAATATGTTCATTGAACGCTACTCCTCCAGATATGGAAATATTTCGTATACTATATTCTTTAGCTTTTCTGACTGCTAATTCTGCAACTCCTTTCGCTAAATATTCTTCTGTAGCATAAGCTAGTTCAGTGTTTGGATCTCTGTTGATGTTCAAGAAGACCTTCTCCAAAAGTGGTGTCGTCATAAGGACGTCCCCTTCTATAACAGGATCGAACTTAAAATCTCTTTTAGCTCCTAGAGCAACGCTTTCAAGCTTCATAGCAGGTTCCCCTTCATAGGTTCGAACGTCACATATGCCAAGCAGGGTTGACACTGCATCCAGAATCCGGCCAAAGCTTGATGTCAGAACATAATCCTTCGATTTCAATTTCATTGTAAGGATCTTCACTTCTTCACTGGAATACGGAAATTTCCTTAGATTCGATGAGACCCATTTATTGCCGTATCCAACTTTTGAAAGGACCGCAAAAACTATTCGAGCAGGATATTTTGCTGCAAGGTCCCCCCCTATATATGGCTGTTCTTCCAGGTGTCCAACTCTTTCAATCTTTTCTCTGTCACAGAATAATATTTCCCCTCCCCAGGCGTTCTTATCAAAACCATAGCCGTACCCGTCTATTGCTATGCCGACCGTCTGCTCTAGGTTGTTCTCTGCCATGACAGAACATATGTGAGCATGATGGTGTTGTACAGGATAAGAGGGGATGTTCAGCTCCTTCGAAAGTTCTTCAGCAAAAACAGTTGTATTTAATGTCGGGTGAAGATCATGAGCAATCGCTCTGGGCTTGCATGAAGTCAGCTTGATCATTCTGTTGAGTGCATACTTAAAATATTCTAGTGTCTCAAGATTTTCTATATCACCTATGTATTGAGTTAAGAAAGCCCTGTCTGATGACACAACACATCCGGCTACGTTCTCTTCTGCCCCAAGCCCTATGACATCCCTGGTTCCCTCTAAGAGCAGAGGTTGAGGCGTGTATCCCCTAGATCTTCTCAAAAAATAAATATCGCCGTCGACTTTCCGTACTACGGAATCATCACATTTGTAGAGAATTCTCCTATTATGTACCAAGAAGTAGTCTACTATCGATGAAAATTCCTTAACAGCCTCCTTTTCTTCAGAAACAATCGGTTCAGAAGGGAGGTTACCGCTAGTCATTATGTAAACATCCGTCTTAGATTTGTTAAAAATGAGCAGATGTAAACCAGCGTATGGTAACATTATGCCAACATTATGCAGCCCGGGGCTGACGAGCTTCGATATAGGGCTCTCTTTTTTTTGCTTTAGAAGAACTATTGGTTTATAAGAAGATAGCAATATCTCTTCTTCTTCTTTATCAGCATATGCAATCTTTCTTACTGTATCAATATCTTTTACCATAATTGCGAATGGTTTTTGTTCACGGTGTTTCCATTGTCTCAAGCGTGAAATTGCGTTGTCATCGTAAGCAGAAAGTGCAATATGGAAACCCCCAATCCCCTTTATGGCTATAATCTTTCCATTGTCTATAGCGTTAGCCGCATTAACTATAGGATCGCAGTCAAGCAGGTAGCTGTTCTTATCATATAATAGAAGTGTTGGTCCGCAGGTTTTGCAGGCAATTGTTTCCGCATGGAACCTTCTGTCAATCGGATATTCATATTCTCTCCCACAAAGTCTGCATAACGGGAAATCCTTCATCGTAGTATTCTTTTTGTCATATGGATACTTCTCAATTATTGTGAATCTTGGCCCACAATTAGTGCATGTAATAAAGTGATAGCCAAACCTTCTATTTTTAGGGTCAAACAGTTCCCTAGCGCAGTCTTCGCAAATTCCGAGATCCGGAGGAATAAGAGAAGCGCTTTCCTTTTCTTTGTGCTCACTTTTAAGAATAACAAACTTTGTATATCCTAGTTCTTTATCAAAATCTTGTCTTTGGAATCGCTCTATTTTTGAATAAATAGGTTTAAGAGAATACAATTCCTTTACAAATTGTCCAATATCACCTTTTTTTCCTTCGACCTCAATTTCTACCGTGCCGTCACCCATGTTCTTAATATTGCCATTAAGGTGGTTCCGCACAGCTGTTCTGTAGACAAAAGGTCGAAAACCGACACCTTGAACAACACCTGCAATCGAAATTTTGCTTCTCATCGCCGCTAATCCTCTTTAGCGATGGGATTTTAACTTATCCCAAGTCAGCTGCTTTATAGGTGACAGTCTTACAATGTTGTGCGCGTTAGGAAAGCATTTTTCCTAAATACATTATAATATATTTAAGAAAGATTTAAAAACAGTAAAAGTATAGCCGAGAGAGGGTTCACGACCGTAGGAAAAAAGGCTTGGATTGTTCTCGATGACGGCACAACACACGAAGGAAGGTCATTCGGTTATCATAAAAGCGTTGTAGGAGAAGTGGTCTTTACTACAGGTATGGTTGGCTACACGAAATCTCTTACTGATCCTTCATATAAAGGGCAAATATTAATGTTCACATATCCTCTAATAGGGAACTATGGTGTTGCAAGCTATGAGAATGTCGATGAATTTGGGTTGCCTAAGTTCTTTGAATCGGATTCGATAAAGGTTCAAGGTGTAATAGTTCATGAATTTTGTGAAAAGCCTTCCCATTGGGCTTCGGTTAAGAACATCCATGATTGGCTTTTCAGAGAAAAGATACCGGGGATATTCGATGTAGACACAAGAAGCCTGACTCAGCGGATCAGAGTAAAGGGTGTAATGATGGGCGCAATCGTCTTGGATGAAAGTCCAGAAAGGGGTTTCAAAATGCTCGAAAAAAGCAAAGAGTATGGCGAAATAAACTTCGTGGATGAAGTTAGTATAAAATCGCCGAAAATCTATGGAGCCGGAAAAAGAACAGTAGTTCTAGTCGATTATGGGCTAAAATATAATATACTAAGAAATCTACTCCTTAGAGGCTTTAAGGTAGTTAGAGTACCGTATACATGTACAGCTAAAGAAATGATGAGCTTCAATCCCGATGGAATTGTTTTGTGCAATGGCCCCGGCGATCCTAAGATGTTAGCCACTTCAATTTCTGAGGTGAGGGAACTGCTTGAAAAATATAATGTTCCTATCCTGGGCATTTGTTTAGGAATTCAAATTTTATCGTTGGCTGCGGGTGCAGACACGTACAAACTAAAGTTCGGGCATAGGGGTCAAAATAAATCAGCCTTGGACATTTCCAGTAAAAAGTGCTATATCGTCAGCGAAAACCATGGGTATGCGGTTGCAAAGGATTCCCTAATTGGCACAAACTTTGAACCTTGGCTGAGAAACATAGATGATGGCACAATCGAAGGTCTCAAACATAGAACTAAACCAATAATTTCAACGCAGTTCCATCCTGAAGCTTCCCCTGGCCCATATGATATGATATTCGTCTTCGATATCTTCGCTAAGATGGTGACAGGGTAGAATGGCGAAATTCGATTTTGTGAAGAAGGTTCTGGTCATAGGTTCCGGTCCAATCCAGATCTCTATGGCTGGTGAATTTGATTATTCTGGAACGCAGGCTTTGAAGGCCTTGAAGGAAGAGTCGATTGAGACAATTCTTGTAAATTCTAACATCGCTACAATACAGACCGATCCTAAAATGGCTGACAGAGTGTACCTTATTCCTACTACGCCAGAGTTTGTTGAAAAAGTGATTGAAAAGGAGAGACCTGATGGCGTGCTTCTTGGATTTGGTGGGCAAACCGCTCTAAATTGTGGTTTCGAACTGTATAGAAGAGGCATTTTTGAGAAATATAAGACAAGGGTTTTCGGCACGAGTGTAGAAAGTATAAACATAACATCTGACAGACAATTATTTAGGAAGACGATGGAAGACAACAATCTTCCTGTTCTAGCAAGTGAAGCGGTTACAAACGTCAAAGACGCTTTAAAGATTGCTGACAGAATCGGTTACCCAGTGATCATAAGAGTTGCATACAATCTTGGTGGACGTGGTGGCGGCGTAGCGTATAATCAACTGGAATTAGATGAAATTGTGAGCAAGGGTATAGCGAACAGCTATATTGGTCAAGTTCTGATTGAAGAATATATTGGGCCCTACAAACAGGTTGAATATGAAGTTGTAAGAGATTACGACGATAACGCAATAACCGTATGCAATATGGAAAATGTCTTGGGTATGAGGGTGCACACAGGTGATAACTTCGTAGTTTCGCCCTCTCAAACTTTAACGAATGATGAGTACCATCTCTTAAGAGAAGCGTGTATAAAAGCAACTAGAGCAAGCAAGATTGTTGGAGAATGCAATGTACAGCTGGCTTTAGATCCGAAATCTAACAAGTTTTACATAATTGAGATTAATCCGAGGCTTTCGCGTTCTTCAGCGCTTGCTTCTAAAGCAACAGGCTATCCGCTCGCGTATATAGCGGCAAAACTTGCAATAGGTTATTCTCTTCCAGAGATAACGAACAAGGTGACAAATGCTACGAGCTCTTTCTTTGAACCTGCACTCGATTATGTTGTAATTAAAGTCCCCAGATGGGATCTATCGAAATTTGGCTATGTGGATAGAAAATTAAGGACCCAGATGAAGTCTGTCGGGGAAGTGATGGCAATAGGTAGGACATTTGAAGAGGCGCTACAGAAGGCGATGAGAATGCTAGACATAGGTCTCATCGGGCTCCATGCAGAACTGGAAGGGGAATCGGTTGAAGATATCGAAAATGCTTTGTCGATGCCAACAGACTCTATACTTCTAACCATCGTCAAAGCACTTAAGATTGGGATAAGTGTTGATAAGATATGTAAGCTGACTTGGATAGACAGATGGTTTGTTGACAAAATAAAGAACATAGTCGACATAGAGCAGAAGTTTAAAAATTTAGGCAAGCTTGAAGGGAATGCAGATTTAGTGAGAGTAGCGAAGAAGATGGGTTTCTCTGATAATCAGATAGCCAAGTCAACTAACACAAGTGAAAAGGAAGTCAGGTCTTTCAGAAAAGAATTTGGTATTATACCTGTCGTCAAGCAGGTAGACACTCTTGCGGCAGAGTGGCCTGCTAAGACAAACTACCTCTATCTAACATATGGAGGCAATAAGGATGATATAGACTTTAAAGATGAGAAGAAGAAGGTGATAGTTTTAGGTGCTGGAACCTATAGAATAGGAAGTTCCGTCGAATTTGACTGGAGCACCATGAATTTAGTCTGGTCTCTAAAAAAATTTGGGATAAATGAAACCATCGTTGTAAACTGCAATCCGGAAACTGTCTCAACAGACTATGATATGAGCGATAAACTTTACTTTGAAGAGATATCATTTGAAAGAGTTGCAGACATCTACGAAAAAGAGAATCCAATAGGTGTTGTCACATGCGTAGGGGGACAGACTGCCAACAATCTAGCTCCCAAACTATCTGATGCGAATATCAAGATCTTAGGTACAACAGGAGAAAACGTAGATAGAGCTGAAGACAGAGTTAAGTTTAGCTCTATGCTTGATAGCTTGGATATTCACCAACCCAAATGGGCTAAGTTTAGTTCCATACAGGAAGCAAAAAGATTTGCTGAAGACATCGAATATCCTGTTATCGTTCGCCCATCTTATGTTTTAGGTGGTGCAGTCATGAAGGTGGCTTGGAACCACTACCAACTCGAGGAGTTTCTCAAGAAAGCTGCGAAAGTAACGAGGGAATTCCCAGTTACCGTGAGCAAATTTGTCAGCGGTGCAATGGAAGTTGAAGTGGATGGGATTTCTGATGGCAACAATGTGCTCATTGGTGCGGTTATCGAACACTTGGAACAAGCTGGAATACATTCTGGGGACGCAACAATGGTAATACCTTCCCAGAGGCTTTCTAGCTTCCATTTAAAAAGGATCAAGGATTACAGTAGAAATATAGCTAGGGCGCTTAAGATCGTTGGTCCATTTAATGTTCAATATCTGGTTAAAGGCTATGATGTTAGCGTCATAGAATGTAACCTAAGGGCAAGCAGATCTATGCCCTTCGTATCAAAAATCAAGGGAATAAACCTAATGGACTACGCTGCAAAAGCGCTGTTGAACATGGGAATAGAAGACATGGACGATGTGAGCGTACCATACGTAGGTGTCAAAGCGCCACAGTTTTCTTTTATGCAGATCGACGGTGCTGACCCCATACTTGGTGTAGAAATGAAATCGACAGGGGAAGCAGCATGTATAGGAGACACCTTCTACGAGGCTCTTGTTAAGGCATCCATTGCTGTCGGACTAAAGATACCTACTCTGAGCTCTAAGGGAAGTATCTTCGTGAGCGCTGGCACCGATATGAAAAAAGCTGAGATAGAACCCCTCATTAGGCGACTGCTTTGGCTGGGCTGTGATGTTTATTGCACACCTGGAACGGCAGCATATTTCAAGGATAAAGGGCTTAAAGTGAACGTACTAAACAAGGTTAGTGATAAAAAGGAACCAAATATATTAAGCTACTTAGTCAATAGAAAAATAGATCTAGTAATCAATATTCCTGAACCCAAGAATGTCGAAGAATATGAAAGTGTAATGGAAGACGAATATGTAATAAGGAGGAAAGCGGTGGAAATGGGCATTCAAGTTGTGACCGTACCAAAAGTGTTAGAAGAACTGCTGAAGGGCATATCAAGTGTTAAGGAACTCAAAGTCAAATCTCTACAAGAATATTACCAGTCTTTGTGAAAATAGGACTGCTCTAATTAAGCAATGGTTTTCGTAGCGCCATTCTTAAAGAAAACGTATATTAAATTTTTGTCTTATCAAAGATGCGAGGAAAAGGCAATGGTGTTAAGGCTTTTCAACACTTTAGGTAGAAGGAAACAGATATTCAAGCCTATATATGATAATGAAGTTAAAATGTACTGCTGCGGTCTTACCGTGTACGATTATCCACACATTGGTAACATGAAAACCTATGTTAACGAAGATGTTCTAAGGAGGGTGCTTGAACTCGACGGATACAGGGTGACCCAGGTAATGAACATCACCGACGTTGGGCACTTGACGAGTCAGGCTGATACGGGAGAAGATAAGGTGGAGAAGATGGCTAGGGAGAGTAACAAGAACGCTTGGGAGATCGCAGACTTCTTCACGAAAATTTTTTGCAGAGAAATGGAAGCACTTAACATACTCTTGCCCAACAGAATTGTCAAAGCAACCGACAACATCGATGAAATGATAGCCTTGGTGAGAAGGCTTGAAGAAAAAGGGTATACATACAAAATTGAAGGAGATGGAATATACTTTGACACTTCAAAGTTTAAGGGATACGGCAAGCTCACGGGCATGAGTTTCAGAAGGTTGAACAAGTACCTGAAAGCCGGTGCTAGGGTGGAACTGGTTCAAGGAAAAAAGAACATCACCGACTTCGCTCTCTGGAAATTTTCACCTAAAGATAAGAAAAGGCAGATGGAATGGAATTCCCCTTGGGGGGTTGGTTTTCCTGGATGGCATATAGAATGTAGCGCTATGAGTATGAAGTACTTAGGCGATACATTTGACATACATTGCGGTGGTGTCGATCACATCTACATTCATCATACAAATGAAATCACTCAGAGTGAAGCTTCAACAGGTAAAAAATTTGTAAACTATTGGTTCCACTGCCAGTTCCTATTAGTTGAAGGAAATAAGATGTCCAAGTCCCTCAAAAACTATTACACAATTGAGGACATCCTAGATAAGGGATACAGTTGGCGTGAAGTCAGATATCTCTTTTTGTCTTCACATTATAGGCACCAATTAAACTTAACTTTTACCGGATTAAGCGGGGCAAAAGCTTCCATTGAAAGAATTTCCAATTTTCTTAATACAATAAAGGAAGCTGAAGCGCCCATCCGTCATAAAAGTCTTTCTTCCTCACTGTCTAAAGCGAAAAAAGATTTCTTAAAAGCCGTAAATGATGATATTAATATTCCAAAAGCTCTTGCCGTCACCTTCAAGTTTATTACTACAGTTAATAAAATATTGGAAGCTAAGAAGCTATCAAAAGATGATGCTAAAAAAGCTATAGAGCTTATTCTTTGGTTCGATAACGTTTTCGGATTAAAACTAAAAGACTTCCTCGAAGAAGGCGATGAACTTACCAAAGAAGTAAGGGATCTTATTGAAGAAAGAAATAAGGCTAGACAGAAAAAGGATTTCAAGCGTTCGGACGAAATCAGAAACGAATTAAGAGAGAAGTACGGCTTAATTGTGGAGGACACTAAGGAAGGAATAAGATGGAGAAGAGCAGTAAGAAGCTAATTGTCCTTAAAGGTAAAGTTTACGATCGTGAACCTATTTCTTTTTAGAGCTCGCCGACACTAGAGATATGACGTCCCGATCTTTAAGTTTGTATGACGCAGGTAAACGGATTCCATCTCTGCAGTCTATGCCATAAAGTAGTCCTCTCGCAAGAGCTGTATGCACTTCCCCCGCAAGGTCAGCTATCGTGCTACCATAGGGCATCAGATGCACATCCGGAAGCACATTTCCATCTTTGTCCTTTAGAGTCTTCGGATCGTAAACAGGGTACACTGTACTCATTTTAAGCAACTTAAAGACTGTAACATTGAGAGCGAACTGGACCCCTGTGTGAAGATATTGACTTAACACGGTCTTTCTGATGAAGTTCAGTGCCCATTTCTGTTGATCGGTCAGGCCACTTGAATTGAGTATCATAAATCTTTCCTCTCCTGGAATATATTTTATATAGCCTTTCTGCTCTGCCTTTCTTAGAGTCAGCTCTGCTTCCGCGCTTGCTGGAATAACTATCATGTCCGAATACTCCTCCCGTATCCGTTCAAAATTTTCTTCCGCGTTTTGAAGGTCCATCTTGTTAGCGAGTATTATGGTGGGCTTTGAAATGTCACGCAGCATCCACGCAAAATCCTTAAGCTCTTCCTCCCCCCAATTAAGATATTCTTTCTTTGCAAGGTTTGTTTTTTCAAGAGCCTGTGTCACATGATCTTTTGTAACTCCAATCCCCTGCATGAAACTTTGGATTGAAGTCGGTAAATCGATTTCCTTTTTTAGATCTCTTTCTATCCGATCTTGATTAGCTAAAATAAGTTTTAAGTACCACATAACTATTTCTTCTTCAATATCACCTATGTCTGCGACAGGATCTCCTGTTCCAGGCTCCGCAATTCTGCCTTCCGAGTCGACTGAACCTGAAGCATCGACTATGTGAATTAATGTATCTGCCTGTGCAGCTACAGTGAGGAACTGGTTACCTAACCCCTTGCCCATCCACGCACCTTTAATTAGACCTGGTAAGTCGACAAGTTCTACGGGAATGAATCTCCATCCGTTTTCGCATCTTGAATTCTTCGGATCATCCTTTACGCCTAATTCCTTATGAACACATAAGGTTACCGCATTAGCTATGCCCATATTGGGTGTCTTTGTAGTAAAGGGATATGTCGAAACTTCAGCACTTTGAAGCGTAGCTGAATTGAAGAAAGTCGTCTTCCCCGTATTAGTCTTTCCGATTAATCCTATTTTTACTGGCATTTGCATCTTAAGATGTGGAGAACTACTATTTTATATTTTATCTATAACAGAAATAAATCATAATTTGACGAGTTTTAAATCTAATTGGTTTATATTATGATGTTTTTACTTTTTATCCCCTATTTCTTTCTGCTTGCGAGAATTAATATTTACATGCTATTCTCTTTGATATTCAAACGCTCAATTGACTGGGTTAAAACGGAAAAGACGGGTGGCATCGATCAGGATTTCCTTATTCTATTTTCCTATTCCCAAAATGTTAAATCTGTGCACTAACTTCAAATAAGGAAAGCTTAGATTTAATTACATCAACAATAACAGCTTTAGTGCTCAACACCTATGGTGGCATCTTGTTGGGGAACACAACCGTAAGCATGAATCATGGAATCGTTGTCGAATATAGAACGAAGACTTTCGCTCTCGACCCACGTTCTCCAGCCAATGCCGACTACGTATTTATTTCACATGCCCACATCGACCACGTTTGCAGCAATATCAAGAACAATCTAATATCGTCAAAAGAAACAGTTACCATTGCAAGGGAAAGGGGTTTCAATCTTCCTGACCCAATAGATTTTGGAGGCATAGAACTGTTTGATTCCGGTCATATCGTAGGTTCAAAGTCGATATTAATTTCAGATGATTTATTTTATACGGGCGATATTGCTCTTAGACCAAGAGCTTTTCTAAATGCGCCAAAGATTCCGAAGGCTAAAACCTTAGTTATAGAAACAACCTATGGCAGTAGTAGATATTCTTTTCCTTCTCCAGCAACGGTAGTTGACGAAGCTAATAAGTTGATTTCAGGGATGTATTCAAAAGGAATGCCTGTTATCCTCTGTGGATATGTTCTCGGAAAAGCACAAGTTTTATCTTACTTATTCTCTTCTTGGTCTCCCATATATGTTTCTGAATCAATTAAAAAGATGAACGGTATTTGTTCTAGTTTAGGTGTCCCTCTGAAATCCTTTATCAGTTATCAAGAAGCAAAGAAGGAGGGTCTTTTGGGGAAGAGGCCTTGGGTTATGATAGCACCATCAAACTCTTCGAATAACGTTATGATTTCATATCTTAAAAAGAAATATGGTGCTGTAACTTTTTCATTTACGGGATGGGCTGTAGACGGGCGATTTGGAAATCTATATGGACAAGACTATCATTTGCCCTTAAGTGATCATTGTGATTTTAATGACCTAATTAAGATAGTCAAGAAAGTTGATCCGGAGAGAGTGTATACGGTTCACGGTTTCTCATCGGAGTTTGCAAGCATCCTAAGAAGCATGGGATACGAGGCTAGAGCTTTAACCGGAAGCCAGTCTAACATTACAGATTTTAGTTCCCATAATGATCGAATCTAGCCCACTTATCGATTTCTTTGTTTAGACTTTATTTATGTTCCAAAGGTTTTGATAAGTTATTCTAAAAAAGTTTCAAAAAGGTGCATTTCGCTGCTGAACCGTGTATTGAGGTTTAAATTTTTCCTAAATTGAAGCATATTTTTTGACTAATTAATTTAAATGACTGTCTGGGTTTTCTTTTACTGTAAAAATGTCTCTTCACAACGAGCACGAAAAGAAGTTGGTAGTTTCTTCTCTCATACAGTTGCTATACTATAAAAAAGTCATTTCTTTCCAAGAATCTTCTTTATTGTTGGAGAAAGTCAGAAAAAATAGAGCCGATAGAATAATGGATATGATCTACAGAGATAGGAGTTTAACAGAGCAGATATCTATCCGAAGACGATATAGGAGGTATTGGTTTCAGGATACCGCTTGGAGAATTAAGATGAGAAGGAAACTTGTGTCATCGATTGAATCGGCTTGTTTTGCTGCTGCATATTTGGCTTCTAAGCTTAAAGATGATTCTTCAGAGGAGATGATATACACGAATTCCCGAATTTCGGATATTTTAAGCACCATGCTATCAGTTTATTCTGAAATCAACTCCTTTTCCGTCGAACCAGCATTCAACCCAAGCCTGCCCGAAAATCTCCTTATTCCTCTTGTCTTAGGCTTTGAAACAAATCTGGAGATTTCAAGAAAGGATGAAATACCTTTCTTTGGCGTAAGCCTTCTGTACAGAATAAGTGAAATAAGGAGAAAAATTTCTTTAGTCTATTTAGTTTACTGCGAGAAAATAGGAAAGAAATCCAGTAAATTAAATTTGGATAACGATTCTGAGAGAAAAATGCTTAAGAGAATCATAGACAGACCTTCAACTCTTTCCTTAGCTCGATGGCGCCGAGTTTGTTTGAAAAGTCTGAAACAACTAGATAGCGACTTTAATGAAGCATTTGGTGAATTAAGAAGAGGGAGCAATATTTATGAGAAGGATTTGCCTTCTTCGCTCATGTCTTCAATTTCTTGGTTCTTAAGCAAGAAAGATGTTGAGTACACAGTTGATGTGATTTCAAAAGTTCCCATCGCAGAAGAAGGTTCCACCGAATTCCAAGGAATGTATGGTTAGATTTACTAGTACTCTACGTGTATTCCTATTTTTCTGTCATCTATTTCTTCCATTTTCCAATCTGGGTCAAAATCTTCTTCGACTGAAACCTTTTCCGATCTGACCAAGAACTTAAGTTCGTCCTCTTTTTCTTTTATCGTTTCTATGAGTTCCTCATCGTCGCTCCATATCTGAACGTTCTTTACTATTTGTGTTGGGTTGAGGCCAATCTCTTTTCTATATGCCTGTATCCTTCTTGCGATATCCCTTAACGCTCCTTCCTTGATCAGGGCCCCGTTTCTCTCTGTCTCCATGAAAATCTTTATATCCGCTGCGTCCTTGAATTCAAACCCTCTCTTAGGTTCAATAACATATTGGAAGTCATTTTCTTCTAATTTAACTTCGTTTCTACCTAACGATATGACCACTTCCTTTTCCTTCTTTAACCTGTTCGATAGCTTAACCGTGTCTTCTTTATCTAAATACTCTAACAGTTTAGGTAGGTCTTTCTTCAGTTTCCTTCCCAAAGTCTGCATGTTGGGCTTAAGATTTTCCTGAATAGGTGCCTTTTCAATGTTGCCAAGTACTTCTAATTGTTTTGCGTTTATCGCGTCTTTTAGCATGTCCTCTTCTTCTTGAGATAACTTAACTTCTTTCTCTAATACAAAGACAACCTTCCCGACAGGCCATCTTCTTTTAAGCTTTGCCTTCATCCTCAACGCATTTGTTTCAGAGATCATTCTATCTATCAAAAGAAATGTCTCTTCAATTTCTTCTTTCACTAACTCCCTTCTTACTGTTGGAAAGTTTTCCATCAGAATCGAATCCCTTCTATCTCTAAAACATTCGATGTACAGTTTTTCTGTAATGAAAGGTGAAATAGGATGCAGCAGTAAATCTAGTGTTTTTAGGCAATATGATAAAACAGCGTACACCGTCATCCTTCTGTTCTCAGATTTAGGATCATCGGTCCAGAGTTCTTTTCTAATCGAAGGAATATACTTTTGACTAAGCTCTTCTATTATGAAACATTCGATAACTCTTGCTGCCTCATTATATTCCGCCTTGCTGTAGGCGTTAAGCGTTTTATCAACCGCTCTTTGAGTTCTCGAAAGTATCCATTTATCTAAAAAGTTGATCTTACCCTTATTTAGCGCCCAATCTATACCATATTTTTTATCGTCGAAGTGGTCGATGGTTCCATTTTGCTGGAAATATATGTGTAGATGGTATAGGGTGTTTAGTACTTGAAATGGTCTCCCAGAGATTTCGTTGGGGTTAAATACGAGTGTGGATATTGGAGATATTTTCCAGGCAAGGTAGAATCTTATGGCATCAACTGAATTCTCTGTTAGCGTCCTGTTGCCATCTATGATGTTACCAAGACTTTTTGACATCTTTGTTTCATCTGGACCAAGTATGTGTCCCTGGAAGAGGAATGATTTGTATGCCGATTTAGGCGCCTTGTTGAATATGACACTAAGTATAAGGAGGCTGTAAGCCCACCCTCTTGTTTGATCAATACCTTCTGTAAGAAATTCTACCGGAACATATTTTTCGTATTCTTGATCTGTGAAGGCAGCGTACTGAGATGATCCAGAATTATGCCAAGTGTCGAGTACAAAGGGCTCTCTGAACGCTTTTCCACCACATTTTCTACATTTTATCACGATTCGATCTATCCAGGGCCTGTGAAGCTCAAAGTTCTTCCCATCAGGTAATTCTAAGGAATTCTCAATTATTTCCCTCCTGCTAAAGAGAGCGTTCTTTTCCCCGCACACACTGCACGCCCATATCGGCAGTGGATTACCCCACACCCTTTCTCTTGATATACACCATGGCTTCATTTCCTTAATTATGTTCAGGAATCTGTGCTTTGGGGCATCAAAGAAGTACTCCACATTTTCTGCAGCCTCAAGTGCGCTTTCACCTATCCTATCAACCCAATAGAAATACTCTCTCCTAGCCAGCCAGACAAGGCGATGATGTGACCTCCAACAGGTAGGGTACTCATGAACAATTTTTGAGTCCAAGACTAAAAGGCCCTTCTTTCTAAGGTCTTCAATTACGATTGCGTCTGCGTCCCTAACAAAGGTTCCTGAATATTTTCCAGCTTCTGAAGTAAAATTTGCTGATTCGTCAAATGGGTTAAATGTCGGAAGTCCTTCTCGTTTAGCTATATCGAAATCTACTTCTCCGTTAGATGGTGACATGTGCACGAGCCCTGTTCCCGTACTGATATCGACCGAATCATCTAGAATTATAACATGAGTGTTACATTTCTCTTCCATTTCAACCTGCTTAGGGACCTCCTCTGACAGTGGGTAGTAGTATTTCTCCCCCTTAAGGTCGCCTCCGTCTATTTCCTTTTCAGTGTGAAAAACTTCTATTCCCAACTCTTTCATTAAATTATTGAGCCTGCTCGATGCAATGATCCATTCTTCATTATTTACTTCAACAATAGAATATTTTGCGCTCGGATTTACGGCAACCATTTCATCCGTTATAAGTGTAAAGGGCATAGTGGTCCAGAGAACGATAAACCTTTTTCCATAACCTTCTAGCTTTGCTTTGTAATAGAGGGAATGATCCTCCAGCATTTCATATTGAGAGCTTACCTCGCTGTGGCTTAACGCGGTTTGACAGCTTGGGCAGTATCCGACGACGCGGTAACTTTCCCCCATTAGCCCTTCCTCCCAAGCGGCCTTCAGGATCTGCCATTCTCTCTCTATGAACTCGTCTTTGTAAGTCCAATAATCTTTATCATGATCCATCATCACTCCAAGAAGTCTGTCTGAAGTAATCCATGACAAATAGTATTTCTTTATCATTTCCTTAGCTTTCATGATCAGCTTTTCCATTCCAAAGTTTATGATCTCCTGTTTGCCCCCTGCTATCCCAAGTTCTTTTGCGGCCTGCAGCTCAACTGGCAGACCTTGGGTGTCCCATCCCCCTCTAAAGATGACATTTTTTCCAGAAAGAGTTGCATACCGAAACCAGAGATCTTTATAGAAGCGCCCTCTGATATGTCCAATATGTGGTTCTCCATTCAATGTTGGAGGTCCTTCGACATATCCCACAGTTTTTTTTTGGTCGTCTCTTTTTTCGACCCTTTTACGTATTTGATGGCTTTCCCAGTAGATTCTTATCTGTTCTTCCATTTCTTTAGGTTGATAGCTAGCTTCTAACATTTCTGTTTCCTACTCTAGCAGATTCATCCGCACCCCAAATGTTAAAGAAAACGCGTTATTGAATTTTTATATTTTTAACAAATAAATAAATGTAACTATATACAAGTGGTTGAGCTGATTGGAAATTACTTTCATTGCAGACATACATAGCAACTTAGAAGCTTTAGAAGCTGTACTGGAAGTCGTGAAAGGTTCGACCATATACTGTTTAGGTGATCTTGTTGGATATGGAGCGAACCCCAACGAAGTCGTGGACATCATTCGTTCAAGTAACATTAAATCGATTATCGGTAACCATGATTACGCCGTTGAGTCAGGTAACATATCGTCTTTCAATCCAAGAGCTATTAGTGCTATTAAATGGACGAGAAAGATGATTACTAAGGAAAACTTGGATTTTCTTTCCTCTCTTCCAAAAATATTACGCTTCAAAAAAGAAAATAGGAAAATCATGCTTGCCCACGCTTTGCCGGAAGATCCGATATTCGGCGACTATATTCATCCAGAAACAGATCCATTCAAATTTCTTTCATATGCTACAGAATTCGAGGAATCTGTCATAGGATTAGGCCACTTACACGTCCCCTACGTTTATAGCAAACTCGATAAGGTCATTTTTAATCCAGGTAGCGTTGGGCAACCTAGGGATGGTAACCCTTTAGCAAGATACTGTAATCTTGACCTAGAAACTTTGGGCGTTAAAATCTTCGAATTAGACTACGATCGTGAGCTTTCGGCGAGAAAGATTGTTCAGGCAGGGCTTCCGACAGTGTTTGCGGCAAGGTTGTTCAAAGGAATCTGAAAAAATGTAAGTAAAGTTTATTAAGCTATATATAAAGATTGGTTAAAAAATGCTTTCATGTGTTAGAGCATCCATGAGAGAGGGAAAGAGAAAATGAGACGTTCAGAATTAAATGACCAATATTAGTCAAATTGACCAAAAAATAAAGGTGGAAAAATGGATAAGGTAATTAAAGAACTCACAGAAAAGGGCTTGGGGTCAACTAACTTAAGTATCCTTGTCTGTCGTCATCATAATAGCCTTCGTCCTTATTAATCATTAAAATAGAAATTCCACATAACTAAATGATTTTTTGTCTGTGCTAATTTTTGGCGAAAAACCCTGTGTAAGTTAGGTTTCAGCAAGAACTTATATCACATTGACCGATAAGTTCGATATTGTTCCACATCATAAACCACTTACGACATTTCACCAATTGTGCTTCTTTCGCTTAATCCGTAATTATGTCAAAGTTTCTTAACTGCCTCTGTTCTCTAACCCATTTTTCTTCAAACTTGGACATTCTTACCCCTCCACCCTAAGGCGATATGATCAACTATTACTCTCCTATGTCGCCTATAACATTGTATCCAAGGTGACAGGTATGACGGTGACAGTGATCGTCGGCAAGGATCTTTGCAAAAAGGGTTAAAGGAATCTTAAGCCTGTACTCCGGTTATGAATAAAGCAGCGAAGAATGTAGACGAATACATATCGGCAGCCCCCAAAGAAGTGCAAGTTAAACTGAGAGAGGTTCGAGCAGCAATCAGGGAAGCGGCACCGACTGCCCACGAAAGTATCAGTTACAGAATGCCTTACTATAGCTACAAAGGGCGGTTGCTTTGGTTCGGTCTTCAGAAAGCGCACATTGGACTCTACCTACGTCCTCCGGTTATCGAGGAACACAAGAATGAACTAGCTGGTTACGAGACTACTAAATCATCCGTCCACCTCCCATTGGACAGAAAAATTCCGGTTCCGTTGATAAAGAAGCTGATGAAAGCCCGAATGAAGAAGAATGAAGCAGAAGACTAGAATCTACTGCCACATAATGAATAAGTTGTCAGGAATTTAATAACGTGAAATCAGAATATTGATAACATGACATGGGCTTTATACCTAAATGGGTTCAAAATTACCTGCATTTGTATATAGAAAACACATATATGTCCTTTTGGTTAACTAAAACTATGAGTTTTGAGAAATTTATCGGAACCTGGAAACTGGTATCTTATAAGCTAGAACTTGGTGATAAGGTGAGTTACCCGTTCGGTGAAGATGCTATCGGTTACATCATATACAATCCTGATGGCTATATGGCTGCTTTTTTAGCTCCAAAGAGGAGAATAAAGTTTGGTTCTGCGGACATGATGGGTGGCACAGCAGATGAGAAGATAGCTGCAGCAGACACATTCATAAGCTATTGTGGAAGTTTTGAAGTATCAGAGGATTTAGTTGTTCACAGAGTGGAAGCTAGTTTTTTCCCAAACTGGGTGGGAAGCCGGCAGGAACGGTTCTACAAGTTTGAAGGCGATAGACTCACTCTTAGCACCGCACCAATGTTAGTCTACAGTAAAATGCAGAGTGCGCACTTGATTTGGGAAAGGGTAAAATCTAAGAGGTGAGCACGCACGATGCCTGTAAATACCGTTATACTAGCGGGCCTAGGGGGGATTGGTGCTCATACAGGTCTGATTTCTGGATTCCAATTTCTTTTTCTTTTTCTATACTTAAAATTCTTTAACGTATAGATAGTACTTTCTTTTAGTTAATTTAAAATCAATCCAATCTCTCAGTTTTATAATTAATTACAGATTAATACACTTAGACCTAAATCTTTACTGTAATATTATTAACTTTCGTCCACAGTGCGAGTTGGTAATACGTATAAATACCTCCAACAATCCATTCGGTCTCATGCGCTTGATTCAGGTGTCGCATCTGAAGTGTAAGAAATGTGGAGCAGAGTTCGATTATGAATGGGTTCCAACTGCCTCAATCCTTTCACTAAGACTCGGAAAATCAAGATACATGGAGTGCCCAAACTGTCATAAGTGGTCAATATTCAACATACTAGACACAAGGGTTGACCCTAATACCCACCACTGTCAACTGCGGACTGGACCAAGTTAGCCCGCATAGTGCCATATTATTCGCGGAACCATACAGTTAGAATTTTTGTCAAATGACTCCAGTTGGAGCGGTAGTGAAGGCTTTTGGAAGCTATATGCAGGGAACGTTTCCCTCTGCCATACCTCTGCTTGTTATGGCTTCTTATTCATAGAAGGCGATAGACAGCTTAGGGAAAACGTTGCCCGTCTTAGGAGCCCAAGAACTGGACTCACTTTATTTTCTTTAAAGCGTTGATGGAAATATTTTTATAACACAGACGGAAGAGAAGTAAATGTATGAGATTTCATGTAACATTCACTTTAAGGGAATCAATTTCTCTTTCTGAGATAGCTGGAGTACAAAACAGGATTGCAGACGCGATACAAAAAATAATGCAGACAGGAAAGGTTCAGGCCTCTGGAGTAATGCCTGATAGAAAAGTATTCTTCCTGATCGAGGCGGAAACCGCTGAAGATTTGTGGAAATGGTTTGCACCCCTCTTCGATGTTGCCAAACCGGACATACAGCCTATAGTTTCTTTTGAGCTTCTGCCCAAGCTCTTCGAAGAATTGCAAAAACTTCGATACTAGCTAACAACAAATCAAGAAGACGCATGCGTAATTAAATTAGCGCGTGCTCTCTTTAGTTTGTCTTTGATTAAGTAGAATAGACCAGCATATGCCAAGATTCCTAGCACTGGAAATAGTGCAATTCCAATGCTGACTACAGAAAAGTTAAGAAGTTTGGATGTCGCTATCTGAGAAGGTAAAAAGAAAGAAAGAATAAGAATAACGCCAGCAACATAAGCCACGTATTTGTACCAATTTGTGATCTTTAAACCTTCAAGCTTTGGAGGAATATTCCCTTCAGGCATAATAATAATTAAGGTTTAACTACTTTATAAAAATTAGAAAAGAGTTGGGTGCAAAGTAAAGATTGTAAAATTAGTTCCAGATAAGGCTGAAAAGTAATAAATTATATTAGCTATATAAGGATAAAATAATAAGTGCTCTCATGTGTTAGAGCATCCATGAAAGAGGAAAAGAGAATTTGAAATATTTAGAACTTGATGACCAAAGGAGACATACCTAAACCGTATGATAAAAAGTACGTCTTGCCTGGATCGTAAGGCAAAGATTATTAATTCTTGATAATTAATATGTATTCAAGTAATGTGCATTGATAGATGCTGGAGAAAAGAAAAGCTTTCCAAGCTACCTTTATTAGTTACCTTTAGGGAATCGTAAATTTGAGGCCTAAAGATGGTAAATGATATAGAAAAGATACTGAAAGATTTTGATGCCGTATGGAATTTACATGATGTGGATAAGGCGGTCTCGTTCTATACAGATGAATGTGTTTTAGAGGATTTGGGTCTTGGTGTAGTCTGCCACGGAAAGGAGGAGTTAGCTGCCTTATTTAAAAGGACGTTTTTTGATACTCCTGACCTTCGATGCGAGTCGAAGTTGCTGTTTAACGCTGGCAATTGGGTGGCTTGGGAATGGACGATGACAGGTACTCGAGCCCGCAGCAGTAATCCATCGATACGGGCGACCGGAAAACGCTTTTCGGTCAGAGGTGTATCAATAATCGAAGTTTACAGGGGTAAAATCAACCGGGAGACCGATTACTATAACGCACTCACCTTATATCAACAGCTCGGCTTAATGCCCATAACGCCCTCGAAATAAATTCACAATCAAGCTAAGATTTACGAATAATATTTCACATAAAAGTCTCTAACGAAGTATGTCATGTTAATTGTAAAACAAAAGAATTTTCAGGATTGGGCTTATTCTAATTTTCATATCGCATCTTTAGTATTTTGGTCAAAGCCATTATTAAGTCTCTTCCGTTTTAGGAGGATCTTTACTTGGCAGTTTACCCCATCATCTTGTAACGATGGGGTAAGCTCGAAGCACTCCGTGCTCGGCCTAACTTTCATCTGTATAGAATAAAGCTAATATATGATATAAATAGTGTTTTTACTATTGCAGACAAGTATAGAAAATGAAAAAGCGTGGGATGCTCCAACGATTATGGCATGTGGAAGTATCTATCGGGTCAGTTTAATGTTTGGGTGTACATAAGGCGCTTTAAATGGAACTTTATATACCTAGGCCTGTTTCTGTCGGCGTAATACTTTCTTACAAGTGCAATAGCGAATGTAGACATTGCATGTACGCGTGTTCGCCCAAATGGGCGGCTGATTGGATACCAATAAAGGATTTAGAGAAGATTCTGACACTTTTTTCCAACGATATTTCGCCGAGCCCATTCGGCCCCGACAGAGTAGGCTTGAACTATGGCTTACACTTTACAGGTGGAGAGCCATTTCTTAACTTCGACCTTCTACTCGAAGCTGTTAAAATAGCGAATGACCTCAACATTCCATCGACCTTTGTAGAAACCAACTCCTTCTGGTGCGTCAGCGAGGAGACAGCAAAAGATAGGATGCTCGCATTAAAGAACTCGGGGCTAAAAGGTATTCTTATCAGCGTGAACCCATTCATACTTGAGAACGTGTCCTTTAAAAGGACAGAAAATGCGATCAGGGTTGGCAGCGAAATTTTTGGAAAGAACATGATGGTTTACCAAGACAACTTCTATACCCAGTTCAAAGGAATCAGCGTTGAAGAAAAAATGTCTTTTGAAGAGTATCTGCAAAAAGTCGGCATCGAAAGCTTGAGCTACATCGAGCTCATACCTATGGGTAGAGCCGTATACAAATTTGCTAACCTTTACAGGAAGTTTCCGGCAGAAAAATTCTTTAAAGAATCTTGTATAGAGAGCTTGACACGTAACTGGCACGTTCACATAGACAACTATTGCAACTACATAGCTGGCTACTGCGGTGGCATCTCTTTAGGCGATGCAATTGGGGCAAAGTCGATATTTAATGGCATAGATTTTGAAGAGTACCCTATTCTTGGTATGCTAGCTACAAACCTTAGGAAGTTGTACGATTTCGGGGTTAAAGAATTCGGCTACAAAGAAATAAAAGACGGCTACATCTCTAAATGCCATCTCTGTTTGGATATAAGAAGACATATTGTATCTCTGACGGACGCTTACAGAGAATTGTGCCCAAGAGAATTCTACTTTAACCTCCAATAATTTCCTCAGAAACAAACAGCTTAGCCAAGATTCTACGATTCCTATCTCGTTCGCTCTTTTAGGGTAAGATAAACTATTTTTTAGATCATCATTTAAAGACCGCTATAATTGCAGGCCTGGGGGTTTCTGACCTTAATTAAGTGCAGATACCTCAATCTTGTGAGTAATAATGAGAACAAGGATAAGCTATGGTCTACTCTAAAAGCCAACAATTTTATATTGATACAAGAAGCTATTGACGAAGCCGTCTTAATACTAGATGAAAAATTCTAGTTATTACTATCTCGAATCGGAACACGGTTTGACTAAAGAAAAAAATTCTCAATAACTTGGAAAGGTTCCATAAAGCGTTGCATATGCTTTTTGATGTAGATACTTTTAAGCTTTATATATTCGTTGTATTAATAATGGAACTAAAGTAGCTCTCTAAAGAGTAAGTATGATTAATTTGATCCCTATTGACTTTTTAAATGAAGAATTGCTTTTAAAGATCTTTTCCATTAAGGAAAAGGCTGAAACCTTCAAACTCTTCAAAGACATCTTTTCAAAGCCAAGGGGATATGCTACAATCATATTCTCTTACCTTCCTGAAGCAAACAATCTGAGGGTGGAACAATTCTCGACTCAACTTAGCAGATGGGAGGATCGGAAGCAACAGCTTGAAGGGACGACCTTCGCAGTAATGGAAAACAATATATTTTGCAGGGTTCTAATGGGAAAAGAAACAGTATACGATGATACATATCCCATCCTAAAAGAAATATTTCCTGAAATCTATAATGATACGCGCAGTTTAGATCTAGGCAATTCGATTGTTGTACCTCTTACTTCGCAATCAAAGGTCATGGGTGCACTATTGGTCTCCTCTGTTGGTCTCGACCCCAGTTCTATTCCAGAGGTTCAGATTTTGGGAGACAGTATTTCCGCTATTCTGAACATTGTGGACCACCATTTAAAGGATGTGAAAATAGAGCGGACTCTTAAGGAGAATGAGGAAAGGCTCAATTTCACCATCGAGAATTTCCATGAGGCGGTCATGTGGACTGATCCTCAAACTGGATTAATCGTAAATTGCAATAGGGCAGCGGAGTTGCTCCTAGAAAAGGAAAGACATGAAATCGTCGACCATCCTCTAACGAGAGTTCTTTCGCCAGAAAAGGCAGAATATTATTTGGGCCTATTTAGAAGTGTTATGAAAGGCGGATTCATGATGGCCGATCAAGAAGTTATAACCAAGTCTGGAAAGGTTAAATTTGTCGACCTATCTGCTTTTCCCGTTTTAGTTAACAATAGGTTGCTTTTTCAAGGCATCTTTAGAGATGTATCTGAGAAAAAGAAGATGGAGGAGGATTTAAGTCAGAGTGAGGTAAAATATCGGCTGCTTGTAGAAAATGCGCACGAAGGTATTTGGGCAATAGATACTGACATGAAGGTAGCATTCGTTAACCCTTGTGCAGCAGAAATGTTAGGGTACACTATAGAGGAAATGTTTGGTCGCTCAATATATGAGTTCATGGACAAGAAGAGTATAGTAATTGCAAAAAATAAATTGGCATGGCGTAAAATAGGTATTAGTGAAAGCTATGAACTCGAATACATTAGGAAGGATAGAAAAAAGATCTATACTAATGTTACCGTCTCGCCTATTTTAGATGAGAAAGGAATTTTCGCTGGCGTCTTAGCTTTTGTCACAGATTTATCTGATAAGAGGAGGATGGAGGAGGAGATCAGAAGCCTAGCGAAGTTCTCTGATGATAACCCCAGTCCAATACTTCGTTTAAGTCAAGATGGTGTTATCCTTGCCTCCAACAGGTCTTCTGGAAGTCTACTGGAGAGTTGGGGCTGTAAGGTTGGTGGCTACGCTCCAAAGAATTG